>NZ_LZJK01000079.1 GCF_001667945.1 Mycolicibacter sinensis
CCTGCAGCCGGATCGGCTTGTTGGCGCCCATCGGCAGGAACAGCCCGTCGCCCATCCCGATCAGCTTCTCCGCGCCGGCCTGGTCCAGGATCACCCGCGAGTCGGTCAGCGACGAGGTGGCGAACGCCAGCCGGGACGGCACGTTGGTCTTGATCAGGCCGGTGACGACGTCCACCGAGGGCCGCTGGGTGGCCAGCACCAGGTGAATGCCTGCGGCGCGGAGAAGCTGATCGGGATGGGCGACGGGCTGTTCCTGCCGATGGGCGCCAACAAGCCGATCCGGCTGCAGGGCGCGTTCATCACCGACGAGGAGATCCACGCCGTCGTCACCGCCTGCAAGGACCAGGCCGAACCCGAGTACACCGAGGGTGTCACCACCGCCAAGCCGAGCGGCGAACGCACTGATGTCGACCCCGACATCGGCGACGACATGGAGGTCTTCCTGCAGGCCGTCGAGCTGGTGGTGTCCAGCCAGTTCGGCTCGACCTCGATGCTGCAGCGCAAGTTGCGGGTCGGCTTCGCCAAGGCGGGCCGGCTGATGGACCTGATGGAGACCCGCAGCATCGTCGGCCCATCCGAGGGCTCCAAGGCCCGGCAGGTGCTGGTCAAGCCCGACGAGCTGGCCGCCACCTTGATGGCCATCCGCGGTGGCGGCGACCCGGATGATGGTGACGACGACTCCGACGCCGAGTTCTAGGCCGCCTACCCAGGCGCCGAGCGGGTCCCACTCAGCGGCAGCCGGCCGGTGCAGACACCCCTAAGACACAGATCGGACACGGACCGGACACCAGCGGTTTTCGCGGACCGGGCCGGGCGCGTAATCTCGCCACGTGGATTGGGCACGCCTGTTTGCTTTCGATACCCCGCCGTCGGAGATCATCGTCCGCGGAACCGTCATCTATATCGCGATCTACGCGTTGCTGCGGGTGGTATTGAAACGCGAGGCGGGCACCAACGGCATCACGGACCTGATCGTCGTGGTGCTGATCGCCGACGCCGCGCAGAACGGGATGGCGGGCGGCTACCGATCGATCAGCGACGGCATCCTGCTCGTCGGCGTGATCATCGGCTGGTCCTACCTGCTCAACTGGATGGCGCACCGCTGGCCCGGCGTGGCGAGGCTGCTGCGGCCCGGGCCGCTGCTGGTGGTTCACCACGGCGAATTCCTCTACGCCAATATGCGCAAAGAGATGATCACCGAGGAACAGGTTCGCGAGCAGGCCCGCAAACAGGGAATCGCCGACCTCGCCGTCGTGCGTGAGGGCCGGATGGAATCCGACGGGCAATTCAGCTTCCTCATCGGCTCGGCCCGCCGGGCAACCGGCGTCCTGGCCGATTAGAGAATCAGCAGCATCCGGGTGTTGCCCAGGGTGTTCGGCTTGACGTAGCTCAGGTCGAGGAATTCGGCCACCCCGACGTCGTAGGAGCGCTGCATCTCCTCGTACACCTCGGCGGTGACCGGCGTTCCGTCGATCTCGGTGAAGCCGTGCCGGGCGAAGAAGGCCGTTTCGAAGGTCAGCACGAACAACCGCTGCAACTGCAGGTCGCGGGCGACCTGCAACAGGCGGTCGACGAGCGCATGCCCGATTCCGCGGCCGGTCAAGGTCGGGTCCACCGCGATGGTGCGCACCTCACCGAGATCCGACCACAGCACGTGCAGGGCCCCGCAGCCCACTACGCCCCGTTCGGGGTCCTCGGCCACCCAGAACTCCTGCACCGCCTCGTAGAGCGTGACGAGGTTCTTCTCCAGCAGGATCTTGCCGGCGTAGATGTCGACGAGCTTCTTGATCGCCGGGACATCCGATGTCCGCGCGCGGCGGATCAGGGGCCGCTGGGCCGGATCAGCCGCGAGGTGCACAGATGCACAGTATCGGTTTCTCACTCCAGCCTGGGTAACCGATATTCTGTCTGCCGTGTCGGGGCAACCTCAAACCGGTCCGGCGGTGACGCGCGTCCCCGTGATCAATCTGGCCAACGCGCTGACCGTCATGCGGTTGTTGTTGGTCCCGGTCTTTCTGCTGGCGCTGTTCGCCCAGGACGGCCATGACGCCAACACCCGCATCGCGGCGTTCGTCATCTTCGCGGTGGCCATCGTCACCGACCGGCTCGACGGTGCCCTGGCCCGCAACTACGGGATGGTGACCGACTTCGGCACCCTGGCCGACCCGATTGCCGACAAGGCACTGATCGGTGCCGCGTTGATCGGGCTGTCGATGCTCGGCGACCTGTGGTGGTGGGTGACGGTGCTGGTGCTGGCCCGAGAGATCGGGATCACTGTGCTGCGGTTCGCGGTGCTGCACCGCGGGGTGATCCCGGCCAGCCGCGGCGGAAAACTCAAGACGCTGGTGCAGGCGGTCGGGATTGGGCTGCTGGTCCTGCCGCTGACCGGTCCCTGGCTGGTGACGGCCTGGGTGGTGATGGCCGCCGCTGTGGTGCTCACGGTGGTGACCGGCGTGGATTACGTGATGTCGGCGGTGGCTGATCTGAGGGAACCGGACCGGAGCTGACCGGCGGTTCAGCGGTTCAGCCAGGTTCGACGGAGCAGAGCCGATGAAACCGACGAGCCGGGAACCCGGATGAGCGTCGCGGCGTTGAGCTTGGTGACTGTCGGTGTTCCAGCTTGATCCGATTAAGGAGTGCACGATGACGACATTGCTGCGGGAATCGGTCGGCGAGGTGCTGCGCCAGGCCCGGACGGCGCAGGGGCGAACACTGCGTGAGGTGTCGGACGCGGCGCGGGTCAGCTTGGGGTACCTCTCGGAGGTCGAGCGGGGCCGCAAGGAAGCCTCCAGCGAGCTGCTCAATGCGATCTGCGCGGCGTTGCGGATCCCGTTGTCGGCGGTGCTCTTCGATGCCGGCAACCGGGTGGCGCGGACCGAGCGGGCCGAGCGCAACATCGGGGTCACCCACATCGACGCCAGCACCAAGGTGGTGATTCCACCGATCCGGGCGATGGCCTCGGCGTGACGTGTCGAAGCTCCACCCGAGCACAGTCGAACCGATAAATTAGCGGCATACCGCATCCGACCAACCAGACGGAGCTGACTGATGGCCAACCCGTTCGTCAAGGCGTGGAAGTACGTGATGGCGCTGTTCAACGCCAAAATCGACGAACACGCCGACCCGAAGGTGCAGATCCAGCAGGCGATCGAAGAGGCGCAGCGTCAGCACCAGGCACTCACCCAGCAGGCCGCCCAGGTGATCGGCAATCAGCGGCAGCTGGAGATGCGGCTCAACCGGCAGTTGGCCGACATCGAGAAGCTTCAGGTCAACGTGCGTCAGGCGCTCACCCTGGCCGACCAGGCCACCGCCTCAGGCGACACCGCCAAGGCGACCGAATACAACAACGCCGCAGAGGCGTTCGCAGCTCAGCTGGTCACCGCCGAACAGAGCGTCGAAGACCTCAAGACCCTGCACGACCAGGCGCTGTCCGCGGCGGTGCAGGCCAAGAAGGCCGTCGAGCAGAACGCGATGGTGTTGCAGCAGAAGATCGCCGAGCGCACCAAGCTGCTCAGCCAGCTCGAGCAGGCCAAGATGCAGGAGCAGGTCAGCGCGTCGCTGCGGTCGATGAGTGAGATCGCCGCGCCCGGGACCACCCCCAGCCTCGACGAGGTGCGGGACAAGATCGAGCGGCGCTACGCCAACGCGATCGGTGCCGCCGAGCTGGCGCAGGGCACGGTGGCCGGCCGGATGCTCGAGGTGGAACAGGCCGGCGTGCAGATGGCCGGCCATTCCCGGTTGGAGCAGATCCGCGCCTCGATGCGCGGGGAGTCGCTGCCGACCGGCGGCACCGCCGCCGCACCGACCCCGCCCACTCCGACGGCTCCGCAATCGGGTGCCAGCCCCACACCCGAGAATCCGCTGGACCGGTAGCCGATGGCCGTGCGAGTCGGAGGCCGTGCCCGGGGCGCCCTGCTGCAGCGCGCCGTCGACCGTGCCAGCGAGGCCGCCGACATCCTCGCCGACAAGCTGAGTGCGATCGCCGACCCGCGGGCCAGATTGCTCCGTAAGCGGCGATGGGCGCTGCGCCTGGGGCTGTTCTTCGCGGCTGCCTGCGGGTTCTGGGTGCTGGTGACGGCCGTGCTGGCGTCGTGGGCGACCCCGGTCTGGGTGCTGCTGATCACCGGGCTGATCGCCGCCGGCGCGGCCGCCCCGGCCACGCTGCTGTTGCTGCGGTATCGCTGGTTGCGCGCGGTGCCGCTGCCGGCTGTCCGCACGGTCACCGCACGGCGCCTGCCGCCGCCCGGTTCGGCGGCGCGGCCGGCGATGTACGCGCTGGGCGCCTCCGAGCGCGGCATGGTGTCGCTGCTGGGCGTACTGGAGCGCGGTCGGCTGCTGCCTGACGATGAGATCGCCGAGCTGACCGCCGCCGTCAACGGGGCGGCGTCGGCGATGGCGGCCACCGCCGCCCAGGTGGTGTCGATGGAACGGGCTGTGCAGCACAGTGCGCAGTCCAGCGAATACCTGGTGCCGACGATCAACGCGTTCACCGCCCAGCTGAGTGCCGGCGTGCGGCAATACAACGAAATGGTCACCGCCGCAGCGCAACTGGTCGCCTCAGCCAACGACGGGTCGTCGACACCGTCGGGGGATCCGGTGAATTCGCCGATGTCCCAACAGCGGTACCGCGAGGAGCTGACCAACGCGACCGATCGCATGCTCGGTTGGGCGCAGGCCTTCGACGAACTCGCCGAGCTGCCCCGCGTCTAGATGTCGTCGCTGCGCTGATCGACTGATTCCGGCCGCGCGCCGTAGCGTTCGGCGTAAGACCGGTGGATGTGGGCGTCGCGCTCGCGTTTGCGTGCGTCGGCGAGCTCGGGGTCGAGGCCGTGCATCCGCAGCATGTGCTTGCGCCACACCTTGTTGAGCGCATGCGCGAACAGGATCACCATGAACCAGATCGGAAACGTCATGGTGACATGCGTCAGGAAGTCGGCCGGCAACAGCCAGAACGGGATCAGGATCAGCGTCGTCGGCACGACGGCGCGCAGGATCATCCGGACGGTGGCACCCGGGCCGGCCAGGTCGTTGCGGACCCAGTCCCGCAGCTCCGGCGGCAGTGGGCGCCCGTAGCAGTACCGGAGGTATTGGAGCGCGTTGGGGCGTCGGCGCGTGTTCACTACGTTCTACAGCGTCGGGCGTAGCGACGGGAAGACGGTCGCCGCGACCGCCCGCAGCGTCGCCTTGAACATATCGAGGAAGTCAAAGTAGTCGCGCCACAACGTGATACGTCCGTTGCGCACTTCGAACACCCCGCAGACCCAGAACTGCAGCCGCAGCGGACCAAAGGTCAGCGCATCGGTGCGCTCGGTGAGCACGGCCGCGCCGTCGGCGGCGATACGGTGGATCTTCACATCGAAGGCCGCCCGGCCGGCCATTCGGCGGAACACCCCGATGGTGGCGCTGCGCCCGTAAATGGTCGGCAGCCCGACGTTCTGATACACCACGTCCTCGGCGAGGGCCGCGGCCGCGGTGTCGAGATCATCGTCGGCAAGGGCGTCGAGGAACGTCTCGACTGTACGGATGTTGGCGGCCGTCTCGGTCTGCTGGACACTCGGTTCGGTCATGCCTGCCAGCCTAGGCCTGCGGGGCTGTGGCACGGTAGGCCGATGCGCATCGTGGTAGTCGCCGGACCCGATCCCGGCCACGCATTCCCGGCGATCGCGTTGTGCCGGCGCTTCCGCGCGGCCGGGGACACGCCGACGTTGCTGACCGGGGTGCAGTGGCTGGACACGGCGCGCGCCGCCGGAGTGGATGCCGCCGAGCTGCTCGGCCTGGATGCCACCGCCGCCGATGACGACACCGACGACGGGGCCAAGCTGCATCAGCGGGCGGCCCGCATGGCGCAGCAGAACCGCGAGCAGCTGCGGGCGCTGGCGCCGGACCTGCTGGTCTCCGACGTCATCACCGCCTGCGGGGGCATGGCCGCCGAACTGCTCGGCATCCCCTGGGTCGAACTCAGCCCGCACCCGCTCTACCTCCCGTCGAGGGGATTGCCACCGATCGGCAGCGGGCTGGCGCCCGGCCGGGGCGTGCGGGGCCGGGTGCGGGATGCGGTGATGCGGTCGCTGACCGCCCGGTCGGTGCGATCCGGTCTGCGGCAGCGCGCCGCGGCCCGGGCCGGCATCGGTCTGCCGGACCACGACCCCGGGCCGCTGCGGCGCCTGATCGCCACGTTGCCGGCGCTCGAGGTGCCCCGCCCGGACTGGCCTGCCGAGGCGGTCGTCGTCGGACCACTGCACTTCGAACCCACCGAGGAGCTGCTCGGGGTGCCCCCGGGTCCGGGCCCGCTGGTGGTGGTGGCGCCGTCCACGGCGGCGACCGGGACGGCCGGGCTGGCCGAGCTGGCGTTGCAGCACCTGGTGCCCGGCGACGGGCTGCCCGACGGCGCCCGGGTCGCGGTATCGCGGCTGAACGGCCCCGAGTTGACCCTGCCGCCGTGGGCCGTTGCCGGGCTGGGACGCCAGGACGACCTGTTGGCCCGCGCCGATCTGGTCATCTGCGGCGGCGGGCACGGCATGGTGGCCAAGTCGCTGCTGGCGGGGCTGCCGCTGGTGGTGGTGCCCGGCGGGGGCGACCAGTGGGAGATCGCCAACCGGGTGGTGCGCCAGGGCAGCGGGCGGCTGATCCGGCCGCTGAGCGCGGCGGCGCTGACCGAGGCGGTGAACGCCGTGCTGGCATCGCCGAGCTACCGCGACGCCGCGCGGCGGGCCGCCGAAGGGGCCGCCGACGTGGCCGACCCGGTGCGGGTGTGTCACGAGGCACTTTCGTGCGCTGAGTAGGTTGGGACGCGTGCGCCTGACCGAATTCCACGAGCGGGTCACGCTGCGCTTCGGGGCGGCCTACGGCGCCACGGTGCTGACCGATCACGTGCTGTCCGCGGTGGGCGGACGCACGGCCGCACAGGCGATCGAGGACGGGGTGGAGCCCCGCGACGTGTGGTGGGCGTTGTGCGCGGACTTCGACGTGCCGCGCGATCAGTGGTGAGCGTGATCGTGCGGGTGCACGATGCTGCGGACCAGGGCGACGGCCAGATCCGAGCAGACGGCGGCCAGCTCGGCGGGGGACTCGACAGGGTTGTCCAGCCAGGCTTCGATGATCTGGTTGACGCCGCCGACGATGAACAAGGCACCGCGGCGTAACTCCGCGGGCGGCGGAACTTCGCCGTCGAGGACGCCGGGAGCGTGCTCGACGACCGCATCGGTGATCAGGTCGAGGATGCGGGCGCGGTGCTCGCTCAGGCCGGGGACGCCGGACAGGTCGCTGGTGGCGATGCGGTGGATGTACGGGTCGGCGGCGATGAGGTCGAGGAAGGCGGTCAGCGCGGAGCGCAGTTTGTCGGTGAGCGTGCCCGGGTCGCCGACGCCGGCGGTGACCATCGCGTCGAGCAGCTGGTCGCGGACGTCGTCGGAGACCGCGAACAGCAGCGCGTCGCGGTTGGCGAATTGCTCGTAGAAGTAGCGCGGGATCAGCCCCGCGGCGCTGCAGACGCCGCGGACGGTGACCTCGCTGAGGCCGGATTCACCCCAGATCCGCCGGCCGGCGGCCAGTAGCTTGCCCCGGCGTTCGGCGCGGCGGTCGACCGCGCTGATGCCGCCGTAATCGCGCACCACTTCCGGGCGTTTCATTGACATCACCCTACCCGCGGCCTACGTTTGGAACACAGGTGTTATCCAAAGTTGCGCTGGAGGCTTACCCGATGAATTCGCCGATTCCCGCCCGACACCCGGCTGCCCCGGGGGCGGTTCCGTTCGGCATTCGGGTGCTTGCCGGTCTGCTCGGAGTTGCCAAACCGACCCCGCAGCGCTGGGACGAGATCGGTGCGGGGTTCAACGTCGGCGACGAGCCGATGCGACGGCTGGTCGACTGGATGTCGAGCACCACCGAGGCGCGGCCGCTGTTCGAACGGATCCTGGCCCACGGGCTGGCGTCGGTGCCCGACGCTCCGGAGCCGCTGCGGGAGTTCTTCGGCGAATTCGAGCCGATCCCGGACTGGGTCGATCTCGATCTGGTGCGCCGCGGGCAGCGGGCGTTGCGCCGCGGCGGGGCCGATGGCACCTACATCGCCCGGGACGTCTCGTTGCTGGGCGGTTACCGGTTCTCCTCGTTCAACAAGACCCTGCTGCGCACCGGCGTGCTGGAGAAGGGCTCGAACAAGCGGTTCGCCGAGACGCTGCAGTGGGCCCTGGACGTCACCGCCGAGGGCGGCCTGGAGCCCCTCGGCGTCGGCTACCAGGCCACCATCCGGGTCCGATTGATCCACGAGTACGTCCGGCGGCACGTGGCCGCGCTGCCGGACTGGCGCGGCGAGGAATGGGGCCTGCCGGTCAACCAGACCGACATGGCCGCCACCCTGGTGGGTGCGCTGATCGCGCCGCCGGCGGGCGGGCTCGGGATGGGGCTGGTGCTGCCCCCTGCCGAGCTTGACGCCATCGCCCACCTGACCCGCTACGTCGGCTGGCTGATGGGGGTGCACGACGAGTGGCTGCCTCGCGACTTCCGCGACGCCATCCGGGTGCTCTACCACACGCTCGGCGCACTGTCGGCGCCCGACGAATCCACGCCGCAGCTGGCGGTCCCGATGGCCGACGATCCCCTGCAGTGGCACTACCGCAGCATGAGCGGGGTGCGGCGTCGGATCGCCCGGGCGCAGCACCTGTCGGTGACCAGCGGCTTCCTGGGGCCGCGGGCGATGCGGGAACTGGGGCTGCCGGGATTCGTCCTGCCGTGGTACCCGGTATTGCGTCTGCCGGTGAACCTGGCCCGCAGTCTTGCGGCGCTGACCCTGCCCGGCGGGCTAGACCGCGCGGCGCTGCGTGGGCGCCGTGAGCAGGAGCAGTTCATGCGCACCATGATGGGCGCGCAGGACACCGCCATCGGGGCTTCGGCGCACGTGATGCAGGTGGCGTAACACTCCGCCTGGGATCGACACCCCGACACGCCGCGTGTCTGACTTGATTCGAACATCCGTTCGCCTACTGTGGAGAGAGTTCGCCGGGTTGTCGGACCCTGCTACTAGCGTCACGGCCAACCGACCGAGAACCGGTCAACCGAACACCGAACCACAGGAGAGACATCATGGCGCAAGCTCCCGATCGCGAAAAGGCACTCGAACTGGCGATGGCCCAGATCGACAAGAACTTCGGCAAAGGCTCGGTGATGCGCCTCGGCGACGAGGTGCGGCAACCGATCTCGGTCATCCCCACCGGATCGATCGCCCTGGATGTGGCGCTGGGCATCGGCGGCCTGCCCCGGGGCCGGGTCATCGAGATCTACGGCCCAGAGTCCTCCGGTAAGACCACGGTGGCGCTGCACGCGGTGGCCAATGCCCAGGCCGCCGGCGGGATCGCGGCGTTCATCGACGCCGAGCATGCGCTGGACCCCGAGTACGCCAAGAAGCTCGGCGTGGACACCGATTCGCTGCTGGTGTCCCAGCCCGACACCGGGGAACAGGCGCTGGAGATCGCCGACACGCTGATCCGTTCCGGTGCGCTGGACATCCTGGTCATCGACTCGGTGGCCGCCCTGGTGCCGCGCGCGGAGATCGAAGGCGAGATGGGGGACAGCCACGTCGGCCTGCAGGCTCGGCTGATGAGCCAGGCGCTGCGGAAGATGACTGGCGCGCTGAACAATTCGGGCACCACCGCGATCTTCATCAACCAGCTGCGGGAAAAGATCGGAGTGATGTTCGGGTGCATGAACTATTCCACCCGGGTGACCCTTGCCGACGGCAGTACCGAGAAGATCGGCAAGATCGTCAACAACAAGATGGACGTGGAGGTGTTGTCCTACGACCCCATCGCCGACCAGTTGGTGCCGCGCAAGATCGTGAACTGGTTCGACAACGGGCCTGCCGAGAAGTTCCTGCAGTTCACCGTCGAGAAGTCCGGCGGTAACGGCAAATCGCAGTTCGCCGCGACGCCCAACCACCTGATCCGCACCCCGGGCGGCTGGACCGAGGCCGGCGAACTGATCGCCGGCGACCGGGTCCTGGCTGCTGAACCGCACCTGCTCAGCGACCAGCAATTCCAGGTCGTCCTCGGTTCACTGATGGGTGATGGAAACCTCTCACCCAATCGGCGTGACCGAAACGGCGTCCGGTTCCGGTTGGGACACGGCGCCAAGCAGCTGGAATACCTGCAGTGGAAGACCGCGCTGATGGGCAACATCGGTCACTCAAAGCGGGAGAACGCTGCGGGTTCGCACTTCGTCGATTTCACTCCGCTTCCCGAACTGGGCGAACTGCAGCGCGCGGTGTACCTCGGGGATGGCAAGAAGTTCTTCTCCGAGGACTACCTCAAGGCACTCACCCCGTTGGCGCTGGCCATCTGGTACATGGATGATGGCTCATTCTCGCTGCGCTCCAAGGGATTGCAGGAACGTACCACCGGTGGTAGCGGACGGATCGAAATCTGCGTGGAGGCCATGTCGGAAGGCACCCGAACCCGGCTGTGCGACTACCTGCGCGACACTCACGGGCTGGATGTGCGGCTGCGGTTGTCCGGATCGGCCGGCAAGGCGGTGTTGGTGTTCTCCACCGCCGCCACGGCCAAGTTCCAGGAATTGGTGGCGCCCTACATGGCACCGTCGATGGAGTACAAGCTGTTGCCGCGGTTCCGCGGTCAAGGCACGTTGACGCCGCAGTTCGCCGAACCTACCCAGCATTTGGTGCCGGCTCGGGTGCTCGATGTCCATGTCAAGCCGCCGACTCGATCGATGCACCGTTTCGACATCGAGGTGGAAGGCAACCACAACTACTTCGTCGACGGAGTGATGGTGCACAATTCGCCTGAAACAACCACGGGCGGAAAGGCTTTGAAGTTCTACGCGTCAGTTCGCCTGGACGTCCGGCGGATCGAGACGCTCAAGGACGGCACCGACGCGGTCGGCAACCGCACCCGGGTCAAGGTGGTCAAGAACAAGGTCAGCCCGCCGTTCAAGCAGGCTGAGTTCGACATCCTCTACGGCCGCGGCATCAGCCGCGAGGGCTCGCTGATCGACATGGGCGTGGACCAGGGCTTCATCCGCAAGTCCGGCTCCTGGTTCACCTATGACGGTGAACAGCTCGGACAGGGCAAGGAGAACGCCCGAAACTACCTGCTGACCAACGTCGACGTGGCCAACGAGATCGAGAAGAAGATCAAAGAGAAGCTCGGCATCGGTGCCGTGCTGACCGATGGTTTGGCTGATGACGTCCTGCCCGCTCCCGTCGACTTCTGAGCCGGCCGAACCCAAGCGTGAGGAGCAGGCGAAGTCACTGTGCCTTCGCCTGCTCACCGCGCGGGCGCGCACCCGTGCCGAGCTCGCCGGGCAGCTGACCAAACGGGGCTACCCCGACGACGTCAGCACTCGGGTGCTCGACCGGCTGGCCAAAGCCGGCCTGATCGATGACGCTGATTTCGCCGAGCAGTGGGTGCGCTCCCGGCGCGAACACGCGGGCAAGGGCAAAAAGGTGCTGGCTGCCGAACTGCGCACCAAGGGCGTCGCCGAAGATGTCATCGCTGGGGCACTGGCCGATATCGACGCCGGCGCCGAGCGCGTGCGGGCGGAACAGCTGGTGGTTGGCAAACTCCGTCGCGAGACCCTCGGCGAGGATGACGTGCGCGTCACCCGGCGGCTGGTGGCGATGCTGGCCCGCCGCGGCTACAGCCCGTCGATGGCCTACGACGTGGTGCGTGACGCACTGGCCGCCGAACGGGAGCGCCGGCGGGTCTGAAGGCTCAGACCTCGTCGACCTCGTCGGCCCCGTCCCGGTCGGTGAAGACCTCCTTGGTCCGCTCGACGGCGTGCGTGGCGATCTCCATGGAGTCCTGGACGATCGCACTGACCCCGCCGGAGACGTCGCCGCGGATGATGTCGCCGGCGTCCTCGACGATGTCGGAGGCCTTCTCGACGGCGTGCGTGGCGATGTCACGGACGGCGTTGAACGCGTCCTTGGGGGTGAGAGCCATCAGAGTCTCCTGTCGCTAGCTGTTGAGTCCGACTCTAGACGCCCAACCACGCCCGCGCAGGGCCTAAACGACCTGCGCTCCCGGGGCGCCCTCCGGCTCGATCGTTGCCGGCTCCAACGGGTTGTGCCGCGAACGGCGCAGCCGGCGCTCCAACCCGATGGCGCCGGCTGACAATGCCAGATTTCCGGTGATCATCAGCGCCGCGATCACCAGCAGCGCGGGCAGGTAATTGCTGTACTGGGAGCCGACCACCGTGCCCTGGCGCACCATTTCCACGAACGTGATCTGGTAGCCGATCGCGGTGTCCTTGAGCGCCACCACCAGTTGTGAGACCAGGACCGGCAGCATGGTGGTGACGGCCTGGGGCAGCAGCACCAGCCGCATCGAACGGCCCCAGCTCAGGCCTAGCGCGGCGGCCGCCTCGGATTGCCCGCCGGGCAGGGCGTTGACTCCGGCGCGCACGATCTCGGCGATGACCGCGCCGTTGTAGAGCGTCAGGCCGGTGACCACTGCGGCCAGGGCGATCTGCTGCGGCGGGAACGCGCCCAGGACGCCGTAGACGAAGTAGGCGAAGATCATCATGATCAGCACCGGGATCGCCCGGAAGAACTCCACCACCACCGCGCAGCTCCAGCGGACCGGCCACACCCGCGACAGTCGGCCGACACCGAGGCTGACACCCAGAATCAGCGCCAGCCCGATCGACCAGGCCGCCGCGGTCAGCGTGCCCACCACCCCGGGCAGCACATAGGTCCGCCACAGGTCGGCGGTGAGAAACGGCGTCCACTTCTCCGCGGCCAGCTGGCCCTTGGCGGCCAGCCGCGAATACACCACCCACCCCAGCAGTCCCGCGGCCAGCACCGTGACCACCGACATGGCGCGGTGACGGGCGCGGGCGCGCGGTCCCGGTGCGTCGAACAGCACCGTGGCCCGGTCCGCCGACCTCATCGCGTCACCGCCCAGCGCCGGCCCAGGTACCCGAACAGCAGACCTAGCGGCAGGGTCAGCACGACGAAACCGGCCGCGAAGATGGCGCCCACCTCGATCAGTGCCGCGGTGTTCTCGGTCATCGACTTCATCAGCAGCGCGGCTTCGGCTACCCCGATCGCCGACGCCAGCGTGGTGTTCTTCGTCAATGCGATCAGCACCGACCCCAGCGGGATGATCACTGCCCGAAACGCCTGGGGTAACAATATAATTCGCAAATTCTGGCCGAAGCTCAGCCCGAGTGACCGGGCGGCCTCGGCCTGCCCGATTCCGACGGTGTTGACGCCGGAACGCACCGCCTCGCACACGAACGACGCGGTGTACACGCTCAGTCCGAGCACCGCGAGCCGAAAATTGCTGTCGTCGATCGACGTCGGCGAGCGCGGGTCGGTCAGCGTCACACCCAGTGTCTGGGCCAGCCCGAACGAGCACAGCAGCAACAGCAGCGTCAGCGGGGTGTTGCGCACCAGGTGGACGTAACCGGCGCCGAGCCACCGCAGCGCCGGAACCGGAGCCAGCCGCATCGCGGCCAGCCCGGTGCCCAGGAACAGGGCCACGACCCCGGACAACACCGCCAACTCGACGGTGACGGTGAACGCCGCGAGGATCTGGTCGCGATACTCGGCGAACATCATCGCTGGATCGGCGGGGGATCGGGCACCGCGAATCCGGCAGGGCCGAAGTTGTCGACGAACGCCGCGCGCCAGGATCCGTCGCGTTCCATCTGTTCGAGTGCGTCGTTGATCCGCTGTCGCAGGCTGTCGTTGCCCTTGCGCACCCCGATCCCGTACTTCTCCTCCGAGAACCGTCCGCCGACCAGCTTGAAAGCCCCGGGGCTTTGGGCGGCATACCCGGCCAGGATCACGTCATCGGTGGTCACCGCGTCGATGGCGTTGTTGCGCAGGGCCTCCACGCAGGCGGAGTAGGTGTCATAGCGCTGCAGCTGCACGCCCGGGTAGCGGTCTTTGATCCGTTGGGCTGGAGTCGATCCGGACACCGAACACAGCTTCTTGTGACGCTGCAGTGACGCCGTGCCGGTGATGTCGGTGTTGTCGGCCCGCACCAGCAGGGACTGCCCGGCCAGCAGGTAGGGGCCGGCGAAGTCGACCTTTGCCCGCCGCGCGTCGGTGATTGAGTAGGTGGCCACCACGTAGTCGACCTGCCCGTTGCGCAGCAGCATCTCGCGTTGGCCGGATGGCGCTTCGATCCAGGCGATGCGCGCGGGCGGGTAACCCAGCCGGCCCGCGACGTAGCGGGCCACGTCGACGTCGAACCCGCCGAGCGTGCCGTCGGGTCTTTTGACGCTCAGCCCGGGTTGATCGAACTTCACACCGATGGTGATCTTGCCGCTGTCGTGGGCGGTGCAGGCCCCCGCCAACGACCCCACCGCCAACACCGCACCCAGCCGTGTCAGCACACCCAGCAGCCGCCTAACGCGCATCAGTGGTCGAGGACCCGGGCGAGAAAGTCCTTGGCCCGGGCGGACTTCGGGTCGGAAAAGAACTCCGCCGGCGGAGCGTCTTCGACGATCGCGCCGTCGGCCATGAACACCACCCGATCGGCGGCGCGGCGGGCGAAACCCATCTCGTGGGTCACCACCACCATGGTCATGCCGTCGTCGGCCAGCGTGCTCATCACCGCGAGCACCTCGCTGATCATCTCCGGGTCCAGGGCACTGGTCGGCTCGTCGAACAGCATCACCTTGGGGTTCATCGCCAGCGCGCGGGCGATCGCCACCCGCTGCTGCTGCCCGCCAGACAGCTGGGCGGGGTGTTTACCGGCCTGGTCGGCGACCCCGACCCGCTCCAGCAGTGCCATTGCCCGGCGCTGGGCCTGCGCCCGCGGGGTCTTGTGCACCTTCATCGGTGCCAGTGTGACGTTGTCGAGGATGGTCTTGTGCGGAAACAGGTTGAACGCCTGGAACACCATGCCGACCTGGGCGCGCAACCGGGCCAGCGGCGCGCCCTCGGCCGGCAGCGGCTGGCCGTCGATGGTGATGCTGCCCGAGTCGACGGTTTCGAGTCGGTTGATGGTGCGGCACAAGGTGGATTTTCCCGAGCCGGACGGGCCGAGGATGGCCACCACCTCGCCGCGGGCGACGTCGAGATTGATGTCGGAGAGCACATGCAGGCCGCCGAAGTATTTGTTGACGTCCCGGATGGCGATCATGGGCGGCCCGCCGCTGGTCATGGCACCCGACCCTACCGATGAGCGCGCCGCCGGTCTTCGCAATCCGATCGATCTGGGCATCGGCGGCCGCCGTACCATAGTCCGGGTGAGTTCGCCGGTGATTTCCGAACAGGTGCGCACCTATGAGGTGCGTACCTACGGCTGTCAGATGAATGTTCACGACTCCGAACGCATCGCCGGCATGTTGGAACAGGCCGGTTACCGCCGCGCCGCCGCGGGTGCCGACGCGGACCTGGTGGTGTTCAACACCTGCGCGGTGCGCGAGAACGCCGACAACAAGCTGTACGGCAACTTGAGCCACCTGGCGCCGAACAAGCGTGCCAACCCGGACATGCAGATCGCGGTGGGGGGCTGCCTGGCCCAGAAAGACAAGGACGGCGTGCTGAGCCGGGCGCCGTGGGTCGACGTTGTGTTCGGCACCCATAACCTGGGCTCGCTGCCGGTGCTGCTGGAGCGGGCCCGGCACAACCGCAGCGCCCAGGTCGAGATCGTCGAATCGCTGCGGGAGTTCCCGTCGTCGCTGCCGGCTGCGCGGGAATCGGCCTACGCGGCCTGGGTTTCCATCTCCGTGGGCTGCAACAACACCTGCACGTTCTGCATCGTGCCGTCGCTGCGGGGCCGCGAGGTGGACCGCAGCCCCGAGGACATTCTCGCCGAAGTCGCCGCGCTGGCCGATCAAGGCGTGCTCGAGGTGACGCTGCTGGGCCAGAACGTCAACGCCTACGGGGTCTCGTTCGCCGACCCGGCGCTGCCGCGCGACCGCGGCGCGTTCGCAGCGCTGTTGCGGGCCTGCGGGGACATCGAGGGCCTGGAGCGGGTCCGGTTCACCTCCCCGCACCCGGCGGAGTTCACCGACGACGTCATCGAGGCGATGGCCCAGACGCCGAACGTGTGTCCGACGCTGCACATGCCGCTGCAATCCGGTTCGGACTCCGTGCTGCGGGCGATGCGCCGCTCCTACCGGGCCGAACGCTACCTGGGCATCCTCGACCGGGTCCGCGCGGCGATCCCGGACGCGGCGATCACCACCGACCTGATCGTCGGGTTTCCCGGCGAGACCGAGCGCGACTTCGAGGACACCCTGGAGGTGGTGGCCGCGGCCCGCTTCGCCGCCGCCTTCACCTTCCAGTACTCCAAGCGTCCTGGCACTCCGGCCGCCGAGCTGCCGGATCAGCTGCCCAAAGAAGTGGTCCAACAACGCTATGAGCGGCTGATCGACCTGCAGGAGCGGATCTCCCTGGAAGAGAACACCGCGCAGATCGGCCGCACCGTCGAGGTGCTCGTCGCGGTCGGGGAGGGGCGCAAGGACGCGCAGACGGCGCGGTTGAGCGGTCGCGCCCGCGATGGCCGGTTGGTGCACTTCGCCCCGGGCGATGCGCAGGTACGTCCCGGCGACGTGGTGGCCACGACGGTGACCGGCGCGGCGCCGCACCACCTGCTGGCCGACGGGCCGCTGCACAGCCACCGGCGCACCCGGGCCGGCGACATCGCGGCCGGCCCCCCACCCGGCGTGGGGCTGGGCATGCCGAAGATGCCGGGGGCGGCGCGGTGAGCGGCCCGGCCGACACTCCCGGGTCGCAGGGCGACTTCGAGGCCTACCGGGCCGATATCGAAGCCGCCGAGCGGCGGGTGGCCAGCGAAATCGACCCCGGTGGTAGGGGTTTGGTCGTCGCGATCGGCGTGTTCGTGTTGCTGGCATCGTTTCTGGCGCCGCACACCGGAGCGGTGCGGGGCTGGGATGTGCTGTTCGCCACCAACGGCGCCGACGAAGCCCTGGTGACGCTGCCGTCGCGGCTGTTCATGTGGCTGGCGCTGGTGTTCGGGGTTGGGTTCTCGATGCTGGCCCTGCTGACCCGCCGCTGGGCGGTGGCCTGGGTGGCGCTGGCCGGTTCGGCGGTGGCCAGTGTGGCTGGGCTGCTGGCGGTGTGGTCGCGCCAGACCGTGGTGCAAGGCCATCCGGGTCCCGGGATCGGCCTGATCCTGGCCTGGATCACGGTGATCGTCCTGACGTTTCATTGGGCCCGGCTGGTGTGGTCGCGCACCGCGCTGCAGTTGGCCGCCGAAGAGCAGCGCCGCCGCAGCACCGCCCAGCGTCAGGCCCGGGGCCTGCTGGAGGACCTCAGGCGCCCGGAGGACCAGCCGCCGGGCGAGTAGCCGCCGGCGCGTCGCGGCCGTCGCGGCTGCCCCGATAGGCCTGGGCCCGCAGGTCGGCGAGCCATCGGGGACGCAGGCACACCCCGGGCGCAGTGTTCACAATCGGGTCGAACGACACGTCCTCGTCGTGATCGAGGCCGGTGAGCACCAGGTGGGCCAGCGGGCGAAATCCCGCCGTGCCGTGGGCCTGCTCGAGTTCGAAGCAGACCCGGTCCTTCGCGATCTGATCGCGGACGCTGCCCAGCGCCAGCCCGAAGCCCGGGACCGGCGTGGTCAGCCGTGCCCGGAGCCACCAGAGGCTATCCCGGTAGCCCAACGGCATGAGCGTCGTCATGCTCAGACCCGCCCACGACGCCACCGGCCGCAGCCCCACCGCCCGGCCCAGCACCCCGGAGCCCGCCGAGACCAGCAGGATGTCCCAGGAGCCGTGGCGGGCTGCCGGCACCCGCAGCGCCAACCCGACGGCGTCGGGCAACGCCCCCGGGGTGCCCGCGCCTTTGGAGATCCGAGCGACGACCGCCGACGACGCCACGGGCAGGCCCTCGTCGGCGGGGGCGATCCGCTCGAGAAAGCCGGTTGCCAACACCCCGGCCGGATGGAACAGCCGACGGCCCCGCGCGGCGGCGCCCCAGCGAAACACCGGCGCGGCCGGGGCCATCAGCGCCGCGGCACGTCGCCGCGCCACGCGCCGGTCTCCACGGGCACGTTCTCGATGAAGTCCTTGAACCGCTTGAGGTCCGCGTGGACACGGTGGTCGAGGATGTTCAGCTTGTCGGCGACGTTCTCCACGACGCCATCCGGGTCGATGTCCATCTGGGTGGTCACCCGGGTGGTGTCCTCGTCGATCTTGTGGAAGGTGACCACACCACCGTGGCGGGGCCCGTTGTCGGATCGCCAGGCCACCCGCTCTTCGGGATGCTGTTCGGTGATCGTCGCATCGAACTCCCGGGTCGCGGGCCCGACCTTGATCGTCCAGTGCAGGTGCGTGTCGTCGCGCTGCTCTATGCGCTCAACGCCCTCCATGAACAACGGGAACGACTCGAACTGGGTCCATTGGTTGTAGACCGTCTGGATCGGTCGCTTGACGTCGAGTGCTGCAGTGATATTGCTGGCCATGAATACCCCCAGTGAGATTGGTCCTTGTCACTGTGGGGTTAGCCCGGCGCACCCGAGCGCCAAACATGCCCGGCTCAGCGCCGGTTGAGCGCCTGTTCGGCGGCCTCGGCCCACTGCCGCCACTGCTCGGCGCTGGCGGCGGCCTCGGCGGCCTCCTTCGTCCGGCCGGCGGCCTCCGCCTTTTGTGCCTGACGTTCGAATTGCTCAGCGCGAGTACGGAATTGGGCGGCGCGGGCCTCGGCCTCCGGGTCCACCCCGGACGCGTCGGCGGCGGCGCCGGCGTCCCGCACCTTCTTCTCCACTGTCCGCAGTCGCCGCTCCAGCTCGGCGGCGCGCTCCCGGGGGACCTTGCCGATGGCGTCCCACTTGGTGACGATCGACCGCAGCGCAGCGCGCGCGGCATTCTGGTTGGCCGGGTCGATGCGCTCCGCCTCGGCCAGCAGCGCCTCCTTGGCCGTGGCGTTGGCTACCAGCTCGGCGTCGCGTTCGGCGTGGGCGGCGTTGCGCGCGCCGAAGAACGTGTCTTGGGCGGCCTTGAACCGCTGCCACAGCGCCTCATCGACATCCTTGCTGGCCCGCCCGGCCGCTTTCCAGGTGTTGAGCAGCTCCCGGAACGCGGCACTGGTGGCCGCCCAGTCGGTGGAGCCGGCCAGCTCCTCAGCGCGCTTGCACAACCGTTCCTTCTCCTCGCGCGCCCCGGCTCGGCCGCGGTCGAGGTCGGCGAAGTGCGACCCGCGTCGCCGGTTGAATGCGTCCCGGGCCGCCGCGTAGCGCTTCCACAAGGCGTCGTCGGTCTTGCGGTCCAGCCCGGTGATCGTGCGCCACTCCTCGAGGATGGCTCGCAGCCGATCGCCGGCGACTTTCCACTGCGTGGAGTTCGCGGCCAGCTCCTCGGCCTCGGCGGCCAGCGCCTCCTTGCGGGCGGTCGCGGCGGCTCGTTGCTCGTCCCGCTGCGCCCGGTTGGCGGCGGCGACGGCGTCGGCGCGCTCGCTGACCGCGGCGATGCGGGCCGCCAGGGCATCGATGTCGCCGAGCACATTTGCCGTCGGCAATGACTCGGCCAGCGCGGTCGCCGAGGCCTTGATCTTGCGGGCGTCGCCGCTTCCCGAGGCCAGGCGCTCCTCGAGCAGGGTGATTTCGGTGCTCAAATCGTCGAACCGCCGGCCGAAGTGCGCGAACGCGGCCTCGGGGTCGCCGGCCTGCCAGGAGCCGATCTGTCGCTCGCCGGCCGAGGTAACGAGCCATACCGTGCCGTCAGCGTCGACCCGTCCGAAGCGGTGCGGATCGCCGGTCGGCGGGGCGGCGACCACCGGGCCAGGCCGGGCGCCCGGTTTGGGACCGGGACGCGGCCCCGGGCGGGGGCCCGGGCGTGGAGCGGGGGCGGACGAACCGCTGTCGATGGTCATCGCTGTCGTCACCTCACCCTTCGCGGTAGACCCGCGCATCTGCCGCGCACCGCGGCGCCTTCGATCTGCCTAGAAGTATCCAAGCGTATTCAAGCAGTTACCCGCCATGCTGCACCGCCAACTCGGCGGTTCAGCGAGGCTCGACGGAGGAGAGCCGACGCTGGGAGCGCCGTGTGGGCCGGGCGGTTCAGCGAGGCTCGACGGAGGAGAGCCGACGCTGGGAGCGCCGTGTGGGCCGGGCGGTTCAGCGAAGCTCGACGGAGGAAAGCCGACGCTGGGAGCGCCGTGTGGGCCGGGCGGTTCAGCGAGGCTCGACGCAGGAGAGCCGACGCTGGGTAGCCTGTGCGATCGCGGTCGGTGTCATCTCCGGGACCGCCGACTTGGGGAGGCCGCCAGTGGCGAAAGAGACCGTCGTCGTCTTGCTCGCGCTCGGTGCGGCGCTTTTCGTCGCGATCAGTGACGTGATCCACCAGCGCAGCGCGCACCGGGTCGCCGACGAGTCGATCGGCCACCTCGGGCTGTTCGCCCGGTTGCTGGCCGACCGGCGCTGGTGGCTGGGCAGCCTGGTGGCCGCAGCGGGTTTCGTCCTGCAGGCTGTCGCGCTCGGCCTGGGTTCGGTGCTGCTGGTGGAGTCGCTGCTGGTGACGTCGTTGCTGTTCGCGCTGCCGATCAGCGCCCGGCAGACCGGGCGGCGGCTGGGCCGGTCGGTCTGGGTGTGGGCGGCGCTGCTGGTCGCCGCCGAGACGGTGATCATCACCGTCGGTCATCCCACGGCGGGGCAGGCCCGGGCCTCGTTCGACACCTGGTTCTGGGTGATCGCCGCCCTGGGGCCGGCGGTGGTGCTGTGCGTGGCCGGAGCACGCGTCGCGACGGGGCGGGTGGAGGCAGTGCTGCTCGCGGCGGCGTCGGCCATGTCCTGGGGCGTCGTCGCCGTGCTGACCAAGGGCGTCGTCGAGTTGCTCGGCCACGGGCTGCGACCGCTGCTCGCCTCGCCGGAGCTGTATGCGTGGGCGGCGCTCGCGGTAGCCGGTACCGTGTTCCAGCAGTCGTCGTTTCGCGCCGGGGCACTGACCGCCTCCTTGCCGACGATGACGGTGCTGGAGCCGACAGTGGCTGCGGCGCTGGGAGTGGTGCTGCTCGGTGAGGTGGTACGGCCCGGCCCGGGCGGCGGGTTCTTGCTGACCGTGGCGCTGGTGGTGCTGGTCGTCGCGGTCGCGGTGCTGTCGCGTGGTGAAGCGGTCGTGGACGACGATCCCGCCGTCGGGGCGGCCTAGCGTCGCCCGGTTGCCACCCGGCCGGCGGTATTCTTGCGCGATCGTAGGGAGGGACCATGTCCACAGGGAATGTCATCGCGGCGCTGCTCGCGCTGTGCGCCGCGCTGGCGTCCGCGATCGGCGACGTGATCCGCCAGCGGTCCGCCCAGGAGATCACCGATCAACAGGTCGGGCATCTGCAGCTGTTCTGGTTGTCGCTGCGCGACCTGCGCTGGTGGGGCGGCGGCGCCGCCGCGGTGGCCAATTACGCGCTGCAAGCGGTGGCGTTGGCGGTGGGCTCGGTGATGCTGGTGACCGGGCTGCAGGTGACCGCGCTGCTGTTCGCCCTGCCGCTCTACGCCTGGCTGACCCATCGCCGGGTGAGCAACTGGGAGTGGATGTGGGCCGTGCTGCTGGCCGCGGCGCTGGCGGTGGTGGTGGTCGTCGGCGACCCGACCGAGGGCAAACAGCATGCGCCGGCGGCCACCTGGATCGTGACGTCGGTGGTGGTGGCCGCGGTGCTGGTGGGCTGCACGCTGGCCGCCCGGATCTATCGGGGCCGGCCGGCGGCGGCGGTGCTGCTGGCGGTGGTGGCCGGCACCTCGCTGGCGGTGTTCGCGCTGCTGACCAAGGTCCTCGTCGAGGTGCTCAAGGCCGACGGTTTCGCCGCGGTGCTGCGGGCGCCGGCGCTGGTGCCGTGGCTGGCCGCGACGCTGGCCGGGATGATCTTCCAACAGTCGGCGTTTCGGGCCGGGGCGCTGACCGCGTCGATGCCGACGATGATCGTGGCCAAACCGCTGGTGGCCACCGCGCTGGGCGTGCTGCTGCTCAACGAGCACATCCAGGCCGGCGGCGCCGAGGACGTCGCGGTGCTCATCGGGGCGGCGCTGATCATCATCTCCACGGCGGCGCTGGCCCGCGGTGAGGCCGCCACCATCGTCGCCGACGCCGGAGGCGCCGACCTGGCGCCGGTGACGGCTCCGACGAGCCACTAACTTTGGTGCCGTGCTGGGCGGACTAGCGATCATCCCGTCGGCGCCGCTGCTGGTGCCCGAACTGGCCGGTAGCGCTCCCGAGGCGGCCGAGCTGCGGGCCGCGGCCCTGGCCGCCGCCGAATCGCTGCCGGCGCGCTGGGTGGCGGTGGGTGCCGGAGCCGACGGAGTATTCGGGCCCGACGCTGCCGGCAGCTTCGCGGGATTCGGCGCCGACGTGCCGGTGCGGCTGTCACCGGCCGCCGACCGGCCCACCGATCTGCCGCTGTGCGCCCTGGTCGCCGGGTGGGTGCGCGGGCGGCTCCGGCCGGAGGCCGCGATCGTGGTGCACGCCTACACCGAGCCGGCGGCGGCGCTGGCCGCCGGCCGTCGGCTGCGCGCCGAGATCGAGCAGTCACCCGAGCCGATCGGGGTGCTGGTGCTCGCCGACGGCGCCACCACCTTGACCCCGGCGGCACCGGGCGGGCATCACCCGGCCGACGTCGATCTCCAGCGGGCCCTCGACGACGCCCTGGCCGGCGGCGACGTCGCCGCACTGGCCGCCTTGCCGCCGCAGATCGTCGGGCGGGCGGCATTCGCGGCGCTGGCGGGGCTGGCGGCGACCCCGCCGCGCGCGGTCACCCAGCTCTACCGCGACGCCCCCTACGGGGTCGGCTACTTCGTCGGGAGCTGGCAGCCGTGAGGCCGATCGCGGTCGTCGGGCCGACCGGCACCGGCAAGTCGCAGCTCGCGCTGGAGCTCGCCGAAGCGCTGGGCGAATCGGGGAAATCGGCGGAGATCGTCAATGCCGACGCCATGCAGCTCTACCGCGGCATGGACATCGGCACCGCCAAGCTGCCGCCCAGCCAGCGCTGCGGCATCCCGCACCACCAGCTCGACGTCCTCGACGTCACCGCGACCGCGACCGTGGCCCGCTACCAGCAGGCCGCGGCCGCCGACGTCGAGGCGATCGCGGGGCGTGGCGCGGTACCGATCATCGTCGGCGGGTCGATGCTCTACCTGCAGGCCCTGCTCGACGACTGGTCCTTTCCGGCCACCGATCCGGCGGTGCGGGCCCGCTACGAGCAGCGGCTGGCCGACGTCGGGGTGGCCGCGCTGCACGCCGAACTGGCGGTGGCCGACCCGGCCGCCGCGGCGGCGATCCTGCCCACCGACGGCCGGCGCATCGTGCGGGCGCTGGAGGTGGTCGAGCTGACCGGTCGCCCGTTCGCCGCCTCCGCGCCCAGCATCGGCGATCCGCGCTGGGACACCGTCATCATCGGATTGGACTGCGACACCGCCGTTCTTGATGAACGGCTGGCCGCTCGCACCGAGACCATGTTCGCCCAGGGGCTGGTAGCCGAGGTGCAGACCCTGCTGGCGGCTGGGTTGCGCGACGGGGTCACCGCGGCCCGGGCGCTGGGCTACGCCCAGGTGATCGCCGCGCTCGATGCGGGCGGCGGCGAGGCCGATCTGGCGGCGGCGCGCGAGCAGACCTTCATCGGTACCCGCCGCTACGTGCGCCGGCAGCGGTCCTGGTTCCGCCGCGATCACCGCATCACCTGGTTGGACGGTGCGGCCGACGGCCTGCTCGACGCGGCACTGGCCGCGTGGCGGCACGTATCCTGAGCACATGCTTTTCGCCAAGGGTCACGGCACCCAGAACGACTTCGTTGTGTTGCCGGACCTGGGCGCGGAACTGAATCTGACGGCTGCCGCGGTGGCCGCCGTCTGCGACCGGCGCCGCGGGCTGGGCGCCGACGGCCTGTTGCGGGTCACCACCGCCGGCGCCGCGGCGAGCGCCGGTGTGCTCGACCAGCTGCCCGAAGGGGTGGCGGCCGAAGACTGGTTCATGGACTACCGCAACGCTGACGGATCGGTGGCCGAGATGTGCGGCAACGGGGTCCGGGTGTTCGCCCACTACCTGCGGGCCGCCGGCCTGGAATCGGCCGACGCGTTCGTCGTGGGGTCGCTGGCCGGGCCGCGTCCGGTGACCGTGCACCACGCAGACGACGTTCGGGCCGAGGTCACCGTCGACATGGGCAAACCTAACCGGCTCGGCAGCGGGGGGCCGGCGTTCGACGCCGTGGTCGGGGGGCGGCGGTTCGCCGGGCTGGGTGTCGACGTCGGCAACCCGCACCTGGCGTGTGTGGATCCGGCACTGTCGGTCGCGGAGCTGGCCGCGCTGGACGTCGCCGGCCCGGTGTCGTTCGACGCCGCCCAGTTTCCCGACGGGGTGAACGTGGAGATCGTGACCGCGGCGCGTGACGGCGCGGTGGCGATGCGGGTGCATGAGCGCGGGGTGGGGGAGACCCGGTCCTGCGGCACCGGCACGGTGGCCGCAGCGGTGGCCGCGTTGGCTCACGCCGGCGCCTCGACCGGCACCCTGCGCGTCGACATCCCGGGTGGCCAGGTCGCCGTGACCGTCACCGAGGCCACCAGCTACCTGCGTGGCCCGTCGGAACTGGTGGCGCGCGGTGACATCGCACCGGCGTGGTGGGCGGCGCAGTGAGCTATCCGGAGATCCCCAGCACCGGTGAGCTCGCCCTCGACGACCGTTCGGCGCTGCGCCGGGTCGCGGGGCTGTCCACCGAACTCGCCGACGTCTCCGAGGTCGAGTACCGCCAACTGCGCCTGGAGCGGGTGGTGCTGGTCGGCGTGTGGACCGAGGGCAGCGCCGCCGAGGCCGACGCCAGCATGGTGGAGCTGGCGGCGCTGGCCGAAACCGCCGGCTCGGAGGTGCTTGAAGGGCTGATCCAGCGTCGGGACCGGCCCGACCCGTCGACCTATATCGGCTCCGGGAAAGCCGTCGAGTTGCGTGAGGTGGTGCTGGCCACCGGTGCCGACACCGTCATCTGCGATGGCGAGCTGTCCCCGGCGCAGCTGACTGCGCTGGAAAAGGCGGTCAAAGTCAAGGTGATCGACCGCACCGCGCTGATCCTGGACATCTTCGCCCAGCACGCCACCAGCGCCGAAGGCAAGGCCCAGGTGGCGCTGGCGCAGATGCAGTACATGCTGCCGCGGCTGCGCGGCTGGGGTGAGTCGATGTCGCGGCAGGCCGGCGGCCGGGCCGGCGGCAGCGGCGGCGGGGTGGGGTTGCGCGGCCCCGGCGAGACCAAAATCGAAACCGACCGCCGCCGGATCCGGGAGCGGATGGCCAAGCTGCGCCGCGAGATCAAGGCGATGAAGCAGGTGCGCGACACCCAACGCAGCCGCCGCCTGCACAGCGACGTCCCGTCGGTGGCGATCGTGGGCTACACCAACGCCGGCAAGTCCAGTCTGCTCAACGCGCTGACCGGCGCCGGGGTGCTGGTTCAAGACGCGCTGTTCGCCACGCTCGAACCCACCACGCGCCGTGGGTATTTCGAGGACGACCGCCCGTTCGTGCTGACCGACACCGTTGGTTTCGTGCGGCATCTGCCAACCCAATTGGTGGAGGCGTTCCGTTCCACGCTGGAGGAAGTCGCCGACGCCGATCTACTGGTGCATGTGGTCGACGGCGCCGACCCCACCCCACTGGCTCAGATCAGCGCGGTCCGCCAGGTGGTCTCCGAGGTGATCGCCGAGCGCGACGGTACACCGGCACCGGAACTGCTGGTGGTCAACAAGATCGACGCCGCCGGGGATCTGGCGTTGGCCCAGCTGCGCCGCGCGCTGCCGGAGGCGGTCTTCGTCTCGGCGCGCACCGGTGACGGTATCGACGCGCTGCGCCACCGGATGGCACAGCTGGTGGCGCCGGTCGACACCGCCGTAGACGTGGTCATCCCTTACCGCCGTGGCGATTTGGTGGCGCGGGTGCACGAGCAGGGCAGAGTTCAGCACACCGAGCACAGTGAGGGCGGTACCCGGATCCGCGCGCGGGTCCCGGCCGCGCTGGCGGCCAGCCTGGCCGAATTCGCCCAGTCGTAGCGTCGCTCCCGGCGTGTGATCGGTCACAAGCGTTCGGGCTGCGCGGGCCGGTGCGCTAGGCTGACGATCAACGCTGGCATCACATGACGCCGGCACGTCGTGGAACGCTTACTCACCGCCGACATCTCGGTGAACGGTGCGATCAGAGCACAAGGTCTTCTCGCGGCGATCGATTTTGCCCACCGGCAATCTCGCCACTTTGCGCCGCCAACGGCTCGACCTCGTCGTCACGGCTGGCTGCGCACCCGATGCCGGAAAGGCACCGCCCTCATGACCTCCTCTTTCGCCGACCTCGGCGTGCCCGCACCCGTTGTCGCGGCGCTGGCCGACAACGCAATCACCGCGCCGTTTCCCATTCAGATCCGCACCCTGCCCGATGCTCTGGCCGGCCGGGATGTGTTGGGCCGTGGCAAGACAGGCAGCGGCAAGACGCTGGCGTTCTCAATTCCGTTGGTAGCCAGGCTGGCCGGGGTCAAACGGGGCCCGAGCCGGCCGTCGGGCCTGGTGCTCGCGCCCACCCGCGAGCTGGCCACCCAGATCGCTGCAACCGTGAAACCCCTTGCGGCGGCTTACGGCTTGAAGGTCACCACCATTTTCGGCGGAGTGTCGCAGTCTCGGCAGGAGAGCGCACTGCGCGGCGGTGTCGACATCGTGGTGGCCTGCCCCGGGCGTCTCGAAGACCTGATGAAGCAGCGGCTGCTCAGTCTGGACGCGGTGCAGATCACCGTGCTCGACGAAGCCGACCACATGGCCGACCTCGGGTTCCTGCCCGGCGTCACCCGGATCCTGGCCGCTACGCCGGACACCGGTCAGCGGCTGCTGTTCTCGGCGACGCTGGACAACGGGGTGGACAAACTGGTGCGGCGCTTTCTGCACGACCCGGTGTCGCATTCGGTCGATGATGGCCGGGACGCGCCTCCAGCGGCCATGACCCATCACGTGTTTCACGTCGCCGGGGCGCAGGACAAGAAGGACGTGGTGCACCGCTTGGCATCTGGTACCGGCCGCCGAATCCTGTTCATGCGCACCAAACATCAGGCCCGCAAGTTGGCCAGACAACTAACCGAGGCCGGGATCCCGTCCGTCGACCTGCACGGCAACCTGTCTCAGCCCGCGCGTGACCGCAACCTGGCCGCGTTCAGCACCGGAGCGGCTCGGGTGCTGGTGGCCACCGACATCGCTGCCCGCGGTGTGCACGTCGACGAGGTGGCGCTGGTCGTCCATGTCGACCCGCCGGCCGAGCACAAGGCCTACCTGCACCGCTCGGGGCGCACGGCGCGCGCCGGCAGCGCCGGCGACGTGGTCACCGTGGTGTTGCCCGAGCAGCGCAAGGACACCCAGGTGCTGCTGCGCCGGGCCGGGATCACCGTGGCCCCGCAACAGGTCAGTGTCGACTCGATGCCGGTGCAGACCCTCGTCGGCGAACTCGCCCCGCTGGAGCTGCCCGCCCCCAAGGCGGCGGCGCCGGTACGCCCTGCTGCGCCGAAGGCGCAGGGCCGGGGATCGGGTAACGGCCGGCGGCGGCGCGGCGCGGCGGTGGGGGCGTCCCCGCGTCCCGCACGCCGCGGCGGCCCGCGCCGCACCGGAGCGGACGCCCGGTAATAGGCGCTGGCGCGGCGGCCGACCGGACCGCCGGACCTCCCAACCATCCGGTTGGTCTATTGTCGTCGGAAAGATTCCGTCGATCCCGGAGGTCAGGCGATGAGCGCCGCAGTCAAGTACCAGCGAACCCTGTTCGAGCCTGAGCACGAGCTGTTCCGGGAGTCCTACCGGGCATTTTTGGACCGCCACGTCGCGCCCTACCACGAGGAGTGGGAGAAGGCCAAGATCGTCGACCGCGGCGTCTGGCTCGAAGCCGGCAAGCAGGGCTTTCTGGGCATGGCGGTGCCCGAGGAGTACGGCGGCGGGGGCAACCCAGACTTCCGCTACAACACGATCATCACCGAGGAGACCACCGCCGGTCGCTACAGCGGTCTGGGCTTCGGGCTGCACAACGACGTCTGTGCCCCCTACCTGCTGGAACTGTGCAACGAGGAGCAGAAGCAGCGCTGGCTGCCCAAGTTCTGCACCGGTGAACTGATCACCGCGATCGCGATGACCGAGCCCGGAACCGGCAGTGACCTGCAGGGCATCAAGACCCGGGCGGTCAGAGAGGGCGACCACTACGTCCTCAACGGCTCCAAGACGTTCATCACCAACGGCATCCACTCCGACCTGGTGATCGTGGTGGCCCAGACCGACCCCGACAAGGGCGCGCAGGGATTCAGCCTGTTGGTGGTGGAACGCGGCATGGCGGGCTTCGAACGCGGCCGCCACCTGGACAAGGTCGGCCTGGACGCCCAGGACACTGCCGAACTGTCGTTCACCGACGTGCACGTGCCGGTCGAGAACCTGCTGGGCCAAGAGGGCATGGGCTTCATCTACCTGATGCAGAACCTGCCGCAGGAACGGATCTCGATCGCGATCATGGCCGCCGCGGCGATGGAGGCCACCCTTGAGCAGACCATCACCTACACCCGGGAGCGCAAGGCGTTCGGCAAGCCGATCGGCAGTTTCCAGAACAGCCGGTTCCTGCTGGCGGAGCTGGCCACCGAGGCCACCGTGGTGCGGATGATGGTCGACGAGTTCGTCCGGCTGCACCTGGACAAGCAGCTGACGGTGGAGCAGGCAGCGATGGCCAAGTGGTACTCCACCGAGAAGCAGGTCCATCTGATCGACCGCTGCCTGCAGTTGCACGGCGGCTACGGTTACATGCGCGAATACCCGATCGCCCGGGCCTACCTGGATTCCCGGGTGCAGACCATCTACGGCGGCACCACCGAGATCATGAAGGAGATCATCGGTCGCAGCCTGGGCGTCTAGTTCCCGGCGACCGAGGCGCTGAGCTGCGTGTTCAGCGCCATCCGGCGCGGCGTTGCGGCACGTCGCTTCCGCATCGATTCGGCATCGGCTGGGTATCTGTTTCCGCAATATCGATGACTTCGCTTCGCAATACGGGCCGATTGCGGGAAAGTTTATGCCGGAAACGTTTGGGTCGATTGCGGTGCCTGGGAGGGCTTGGTGACTAGTCGGAAAGATCGGTTCGGCAAGACGGCGGTGCGCATGGCGCTCGGCCTCGCGGCGACGGTCACCGTGCTGTTGTCGGTACAGACCGCGGCGGCCACGCCCGACAGTGACGCCCACGACGCCATCACCGCGGCATGGCAGGCGGCCGGCGGTGACGGTTCACCCCTGGGACCGCCCAAGGGCGACGTACACCCGGCCGGAGTGGGATTCGCCCAGGATTTCGCCGGCGGGACGATGTTCTTCACCCCCGAAACCGGCGCCAAGGCGCTCTACGGCGCGATCCTCGACAAGTACGAGTCGATGGGCGGGGCAGCCACCGGCGACCTCGGGTTTCCCAACATCGACGAGGTGCCGGGGCTGGTCCCGGGTAGCCGGGTGGCGATCTTCTCCGGCCCCGACAACCCGGTGATCTTCTGGACGCCCGAACACGGCGCCCACGTGGTGCGCGGCCCGATCAACGCCGGCTGGGACAAACTGGGCAGCTCCACCGGCCCGCTGGGGGTGCCGGTCGAGGACGAGAACTACGACGGTGCGGTCGTGAGCCAGAAGTTCAGCGCCGGCGCGCTGTCGTTCGACGGTGCGACCAAGACGTTCACCACCGTGCCGCCGGAGCTGGCGGCGCAGCTGGCCGATCTGCAGGTTCAGCTCGACCCGACCGCGGCCATCGACCAGGCCTGGCGCACCGCCGGCGGCCCCTCGGGTGCACTCGGGGCCAAGCAGGGTGACCAGTATCCGATCGGCAGCGACGGCGTAGGCCAGGATTTCGCCCGCGGCAAGGTCTACTTCTCCCCGGCTACCGGCGCGAACGCGCTGGAAGGCGACGTGCTGGCCAAGTACGAGTCGCTCGGTGGGCCGGCCGGCAGCGATCTGGGCTTCCCGATCACCAGCACGGCTGACGGCTCCATAGCCGGCAGCAAGTTCAACGCTTTTGCCGCCGACGACGACCCGGTGATCTTCTTCAGCCCGGACAACGGCGCCTTCGTGGTGCGCAGCGCGATGAAGGTCGCGTGGGACAAGCTTGACGGAGCGTCGGGAAAGCTGGGTGCCCCGGTGGGCGACCAGACCGTCGACGGCGACCTGGTCTCGCAGAAGTTCACCGGCGGGACGGTCTCTTGGAACCAGGCCACCAACACCTTCAGCACCGAACCGGCCGAGCTGGCGCAGGCGCTGTCGGGCCTGCAGATTCCCGGGATGAACCTGCCCAACGCCAGCACGTCCACCGCGCCCGGTGTCAGCAAGGAGACGCACTGGAACTGGTTGTGGGTGCTCATCCCGGTGGCGGTGCTCGTGGTGCTCGGGGCGCTGGCCGGCGCGGCGATGTGGTGGCAGCGGCGCCGTCCGGCGCCGGAGCCCGGGCGCGCACCGGTCGCCGTACCCGCCCCGGTCAGCGACGACTACGACGACGATGACGAGCAGTGGGCCCACCACGAGCAGCAGGATCACGAAGGCACGGTGCGGCTGCCGAGCCGCTACGGCGGCTCGTCGTTCGGTGCGGCACCCGAGGCGGAGACGCCGGGGATGCCGGATGCACCCTGGCTGCATTACGGCGAATCCGACGCGGGGGAGGACGTCGACGACGAAGACGAGGCGGACACCGCGCCGACCCGGGTGGTCAGCGAGGAGGAGCTGGGCACCGGGCGACACGCGGTGGGCCACGCGGCTTCCGGCGCGGAATCGCGGGGGTTCGGGTCTGGGGCGCAGTCGCGCACGTTCGGCTCCGGCCAGCGCAGCTACGGCGTCGAGGAGTCGGCTCATCCGGTGATGCACCTGCCGCTGGACGACCCCTACCAGCAGCCGGAGGGCTATCCGATCAAGGCGAACATCGGTTCGGGGCTGTACTACACGCCGCAGAACGCCCTGTATGACGACACGCTCGCCGAGATCTGGTTCGCCACCGAGGATGCGGCCCGGCTGAACGGCTTCACCAAGGCCCGCTGATCAGCGCAGCGGCAACGTGGTTCGTTCACCGTCCGGGCGCGGCCCGAAGATCCGTCGCTGATCTTCGGTGATCGCGACGTCGTCGATGCTGGACTCGCGGCGGCTCATCCGGCCGTCGTCGGCGAACTCCCACAGTTCGTTGCCGTAGCTGCGCCACCACTGACCGTCGGCGTCACGGCTCTCGTACTGGTAGCGCACCGCGATCCGGTTGCCGTGGTAGCACCACAGCTCCTTGCGCAGGGCGTAATCGCGTTCGCGTGCCCACTTGCGTCGCAGGAAGGCCACGATCTCGGCGCGCCCGGTGATGAACTCGTCACGGTTACGCCATACCGAGTCGTCGGTGTAGGCCAGCGCCACCCGGTCGGGATCCCGGGTGTTCCAGGCGTCCTCGGCGGCAGCGACCTTACGTCGCGCCGAATCCTCGTCGAAAGGCGGACAGGGGCCGAACATGGTGACCTCCTTGCTGATAGCTCACGGCGTCAACCGCGCGACAGCCTGCGCGGCCGGAATGATGTCGTGAATGCGATGGATCGTCTCTCCGGCGTAGAGCGCCGACCGTTCGACGACGGCCGGGTCCATGCCGGCCAGCGGCAGCGCCGGGGTGTACAGCGGTACCGCCACCCGCTGCAGGGCAAGCATCGCGTCCTGGGCGCCCACCGGCATCAGCCGGCTCAGCGGCGCACCGGCCCGATTGAATGCCCGCACCGCTGGCGGGCCGAGTTCGTTTCGGGCACACCAGCGTTCGGTGAGTGCGTTCGGCACCACCCGGTGCGCCAGTGGCCAGCCCATGCCGAACAACATGGTGCGGATGGTGCGTTGGGCGGCCAGCACCTTCTGCTTGTAGCCGGGGTGTGCACACGACTCCTCGGTGAGCAGAAAGCGCGTCCCGGCAACTGCGCCGGCGGCCCCGGCGGCCAGCAGCGCCCGGACATCGTCGGCGTCGGCGACCCCGCCGGCCGCTAGCACCGGTGCGCCGTCCGCGGCCTGCAGGACCTCCGGCAGCGTCACCTCCAGTGGCCGGTCGGCCACCAGGTGCCCGCCGGCCTCGACGCCCTGGGCCACCAGTCCGCTCGCGCCGGCGGCCAGCGCCCGGCGGGCCTGCGCGGCGTCACCCGCGGTGCACAGCACCGGGATTCGTGCGGTCCGCAGCGCTGCAATCCAGCGTGCGGGCGCGCCGTCGTGGAACACCACCAGGGCGGCACCGGCCGTGATGCAGGCGTCGATGTGGGCGCGGCGGGCGAACGGGACCAGCAGATTGGCCGCGACCGGCCGGCCGCCAGCCAGCGTCACGGCACGATGCAGCTCTGCGGCGAAGCGGCGCGGAGCGCTCAGCCCGACCGTGCCCAGCGCGCCGGCCGCCGAGACCGCGCCGGCCAACTCCGCTCCGGCCACACCGCCGCCCATCCCGGCCTGCATGACCGGGGCGCTCAATCCCAGCGACTCCAGCAGGTTCATCGGTGCCGGCCAACCGGAGCCCGGACGGTGACGCAGCACCGCCGCTCGCAGGGGGTCAGCGCCGCGCGCTGCGGCAGCTCACCGGCGCCTTCCAGCATGCCCTGGATCAGCTGCAGATTGAGCCCGCACACTTCTTGGGTGTACTGGCGTGCCAGTTGCTCGAACGGGCAGTTGCGCAGCTCGATGTCCCCGTCGCCGTTGACCGCCGGCTCGTAACCGCACTCGCAGAGCGCTTCGAAGACGTCCTGGCCGGTTGCCCCGGCCCGCCCGGCGCGACGGGCCGCCGCCGAGATCTCCGCGCGTACGGTGCCGGCGTCATCCGCCACCAGGGCGGTGACCAGCAGCTCGGCCAGCAAGCGATAGTTGCGCGGCGGCACGCTTACCGACAGCTCGTCGCGGGTGCGTGCGTAGCGTTTGGCCGGGCGCCCGGCGCCGGGCCCGGATCGGCCGGCGGGCCGGGCGTAACTCACCGCCAAGATCCCCACCTCAGCCAGTTTGTCGAGGTGGTAGGCCGCCAGGGTGCGGCTGATGCCCGCCGCGGCCGCGGCGTCTTCGCGAGCCACCGGTTCATCCGACGAGGCGACGTACTGGTAGAGCCGCTGCCGCACCGGATCGTCCAGCGCGCTCAACCCGGCTAGCGGATCCAGGCCGCCGCGGGGAGGGGTGCTCATCGTCCCAATGTAACACCAAAAAATATTGACAAATAGGGTTGCGTGCCGCCACGCTAAGGCCCAACGCGGACAAATCGATGGGGGAGAGTGCGATGTCGGTAGCCGTCTACGCGGACCTGCGGCTGGTCGATCGGCCGGTGCCGGACCTCGATGCCGCCGAACAGGCCGCCGCGGCGTTTCTGCAGGCGCTGGGCGTCTCCACCACCGAGGCGGGGCTTGCGGACACCCCCCGCCGGATGGCGCGAGCCTATGCCGAGATGTTCACTCCGAAGCCGTTCGAGGCCACCACCTTTCCCAACGACGAGGATTACGACGAGCTGGTGCTGGTCCGTGACATCCCGTTCCGGTCGATCTGCGAACACCATCTGTTGCCGTTCACCGGAAGCGCCTGTGTCGGTTACCTGCCCGGTGACCGCATCCTCGGCCTGTCCAAGCTGGCCCGGGTGGTCGACTACTTCGCGTGCCGGCCGCAGGTGCAGGAACGTCTCACCAAACAGGTGGCCGACTGGCTCACCGACCACCTGCAGCCACGTGCCGTCGGGGTGGTGATCCGCGCCGAGCACACCTGCATGACGTTGCGTGGGGTACACGCCACCGGCTCGACCACGGTGACCTCGACGCTGCTGGGCACGCTGCGCACCGATGCCCGCTCCCGGCAGGAGTTCTTCTCGCTGGTCGGAATCGGCGGATAGCCGACGGGCCCGCGGTTCAGACCTTGCGGATGACGGTGACGACCTTGCCCAGCACGACCGCGTCGTTACCCGGAATGGGGTCGAAAACAGGGTTGTGCGGCATCAGCCACACCTGACCGCCGGCCCGTTTGAAGGTCTTGACGGTGGCTTCCCCGTCGATCATCGCGGCGACGATGTCGCCGCTGTCGGCGACGTTCTGCTGGCGCACCACCACCCAGTCGCCATCGCAGATCGCGGCGTCGACCATCGACTCGCCGACCACCTTGAGCAGGAACAGCTCTCCGTCTCCCACCAGTTCGCGGGGGAGGGGGAAGACATCTTCGACCGCTTCCTCGGCCAGGATCGGCCCGCCGGCGGCGATCCGGCCGAGCACCGGGACGAAGGTGGGTTCGGGCAGCGCGTCGGAACCGGCGAAGTCGGTCCGGGGCGCCGCGTCTGAGGGCCCGGCCGATTCCTCGGGGCCGCGGACGTCGACGGCGCGGGGCCGGTTGGGGTCGCGCCGCAGATAGCCCTTGCGCTCCAGTGTGCGTAGCTGGTGGGCGACCGAGGAAGTCGAGGTCAGCCCGACGGCGTCCCCGATCTCCCGGATGCTCGGGGGGTAGCCCCGCTCGTTCACCGAGGCGCGGATGACGTCGAGGATGGTGCGCTGCCGGGCGGTCAGCGGTGAATCGGGCACAGCTGCAGGTCCCGGGGCCGCCGTCTTGCTGCTATCGCTCATGAAGGCGAATGTAGTCGCATCGCCGCAATTAATCAAACATGTGTTCGAGGTGTGTCGCGCGAGCGTTCGAACCCGGCCGAGACTTGTCGGTGGGCATCGCTAGCCTATTCGACAACGAATCGATCACATGTTCGGACATCGAACATACAATCGATTATGATTCGAACAGTCGAGCGAATACCGGTCGCCGACGCCGAGTGAGGGAGAACCGCACATGATGCTCATCGACACGATCGCCCCGACGTGCGAACCGGCCCGGCCCGAGCGGGTCCGGGCGCATCGCGTTGCCGGGACGTCCGGCCGCGCCCACCCGGTCCAGACCCGTCCCGTGCGCCTCGCCCGGTCGCGCCCGGGCGGGGCGCCGCTGCGGCACCACGGCGCCGGGGTGCTGATGTCGCGCACGGCGCACCGCCCGCGGCCGGTCAAGCCCATCACTCCGGTGACCACCGTGGTGCTGGCGCTGATCGCGGCGGGGATCACGGTCTGGCTGGGGCTCATCGCCCAGTTCGGTGCGGCGATGGCTGGCGGCGGCGCCCCCGCGGTGCCCGAACGGCTGGGCGTGGTGCGGGTGCAAAGCGGCGAGAGCCTGCAGCGCCTGGCGGCCCGGGTCGCGCCCGATGCGCCGACCGCGCAGGTCGTCGACCGGATCCGCGAACTCAACAGTCTGGAATCGGCGGCGGTGGACGCCGGCCAGCCGCTGATCGCGCCGATCGGCTGACCGTTGATGCCCGGCCGGCCGCGGCCTGCGGCTACTGCGGCGCGCCGCCCGGCACCCGCGCAGGTACGCTCACAGTTGTCCCAGTGGTCCGGATCGCCTCAGCGCGTGCGGGTGTCCGGCTCTCGGCACGGCGAAGGAGCGGCCATGCATTGCCCGTTTTGTCGCCATCCAGACTCCCGGGTGGTGGATTCCCGCGAAACCGACGAAGGTCAGGCCATTCGCCGCCGCCGGTCCTGCCCGGAATGCGGTCGTCGCTTCTCCACCGTGGAGACCGCGGTGCTGGCCGTGGTGAAACGCAGCGGCGTCACCGAGCCGTTCAGCCGGGAGAAGGTCATCAGCGGGGTGCGCCGGGCCTGCCAGGGCCGCCATGTCGACGATGACGCGCTCAACCTGTTGGCCCAGCAGGTCGAAGACGCGGTGCGCGCGGCGGGCTCACCGGAGATTCCCAGCCACGAGGTGGGTTTGGCGATTCTGGGCCCGCTGCGCGAACTCGACGAAGTGGCCTACCTGCGATTCGCCTCGGTCTACCGGTCCTTCTCGTCGGCGGCCGACTTCGAGCGGGAGATCGAGGCGCTGCGCGAACACCGGCAGGTGCCCAGCACCGGTTGAGGCTCGCGGCGCCATGCCGCACTACGCTGGCCCCATGGCACCCGACCTGCACCCGAATCTTGTGGAGCTGGCACCGCTGCTGGGCACTTGGTCTGGCCGGGGCTCGGGGGTGTATCCCACGATCACGTCGTTCGACTACCTCGAAGAGGTGGTGTTCTCCCACGTCGGCAAACCGTTTCTGGTCTACGGCCAGAAGACGAAGTCGGCCGCCGACGGTCTGCCACTGCACGCCGAGACCGGATACCTACGGGTGCCGCAGCCCGGCCGGATCGAATGGGTGCTGGCCCACCCCAGCGGTATCACCGAGATCGAGGTGGGCAGCTATGCGGTGACCGCCGACGGCATCGAACTCGAGATGTCGGCGCCGACGATCGGGCTGGCGCCGACCGCCAAAGAGGTGACAGCGCTGCGCCGCCACTACCGCCTCGCCGGCGACGAGCTGTCCTACACCTTGGACATGGGCGCGGTCGGCCAACCGGCGCAGAACCATCTCACCGCTGCGCTGCGACGAACGGGATAGGCCGGCCGTCACGGCGTGTCGTCGTCGCCCCGGTCCTTCTTCGCCTCCTGGGCTAAGAACCGTTCGAACTCGGCCCCGAGTTCATCGGCGCTGGGCAGATCCTCGTCGCGGGCCAGCAACGAGCGGTTCTCCTGCGCGGCGATGAACGCGTCGTACTGGCGTTCCAGTGCCGCCACCACCTGCGCCACTTCGGCGCTCGCCTCGACCTGTTCATCGATCTTGGCCCGGATATCGGCCGCGGCTGCACTGAGTTCGGCCAGCGGCAACTGCAGGGAGCCGGTCTGGGCCGCCTGCCGCAGCAGCGCCTCGGCCGCCTCGGGGTAGTCGGTTTGTGACACGTAGTGCGGCACGTGCACGGTGAACCCGACCACCTCGTGGCCGTGCTGGGCCATCCGGTACTCCAACAGGTTGGAGGCGCTGCCCGGCACCTGGACCTCGGCGATCCACGGGGTGAAATCGGTGATCAGCTCGCGGTTGTTGGAGTGCGCGGTCAGCGTCACCGGCCGGGTGTGCGGAACCGCCATCGGGATGGTGCCCAACCCGATGGTCCGCCGAACCCCGAGCCGCTCGGCCAACAGCCGCACAGCGGTGATGAAACGCTCCCACTTGAGATCCGGCTCCATGCCGGCCAACAGCAGAAACGGTGTCCCCGCGGTGTCCCGCAGGGCATAGAGGCTCAACTCCGGCTCGGCATAGTGGGTGAAGTGGTCGGTCTTGAACGTCATCACCGGTCGCCGCGACCGGTAGTCGAGCAAGTCGTCGATCGCAAACGATGCCACCAGCTCACTGTCGAGGGTGGCCTTGAGGTGGCTGGCGGCCAACCGGATCGCGTGCCCGGCGTCGGAGAAGCCCTCCAACGCGTGGATCAGGACCGGACCCGCGCCGTCGGGCGACGTCACCTGGGGCGCCGGGACCTCCAGCTCGTACATGCCGCCTTGCTCGGCCTGGTAGTGCCGGCGCCGGTCGGGACCGGTGTCCGGATGCTCGGCCATTACCTTCGCCTCCTCATTCCTGCAGATCTCGGTGCGGGTCGCACCGCCTAGTTTCCCTCACGTCGGGCCCGCACCGGAAAACGGTGCGGGCATGCGATCGAAAACACCCGGGTGCGCCGACCGCATTCCCCGGTGGGGTTCCCGTTCGCTGAGCGATGAAATCCCGGTCGCCGGGCCCGCGGGGTCGGCTCACAGTTGCCGATTCGTCCACAAAGCGGCCGCGTACCCGGCGCGGGCGCGCCCCGATGACGGTGGGTGTCGTCAACGTTGCTGCCATGACGACCAAGCAACCGGAATTCACCCTGAATCGCCCGGGAGCGCTGATTGCGGCGCTGCCGGCCATCCTCGGCTTCGTGCCGGAGAAATCTCTGATCCTGGTCTCGGTCGACGGCGGCGAGCTGGGGGCGGTGCTGCGGGTCGACCTCTGCGACGAACTCGCCGACACCGTCGGTCATCTCGCCGACGTCGCCGCGGCCGCCGCCCCGGCAGCGGCGATCGCGGTGATCGTCGACGCCGCCGGCGCGCGCTGCCCGGTCCACCACATGCGCGCTGAGCAGCGCAATGTCGTTGCGCGACAACTCCAGCGACAGGGCATCGACCAGCCGGCGATGCTGGTCGTTGCAGACCGGGCAGCGCGCGCCGGCGGCGTCGACGATCACCGCGATCGCCGCTGCCGGGGCGGCGGCCGCGGCGACGTCGG
>NZ_LZJK01000080.1 GCF_001667945.1 Mycolicibacter sinensis
CCGGTGCGGCAGCGGCCATGCACGGCAGGTGGGCGGCGAACACGGCCTGGCGGGCCAGCGGCCACTGGGTCTGGCCGGCCTCGGCGCCCCCACCAAGGGCGGCTGGGGCCCCGGCCCGGGCGGGGGCTACCTGGTGCGGCAGTTCGGCGTAGTGGGCACGCCCAACGGCGGCCAGCTCGCGGTGGCGTTGGCCGCCCAACCCAACGACGGCAGCTTCGATTCCGGGGTGGCTGCGCTCAACCAGATGACCCAGTGGCTCAGCGCCAATGCCGCCCAGCTACCGGGTGGCCGCTGCGCGAGGTAGGTTGGCGGCTAACCACGTGTTACCCGCGAGTAGGAGACAGCCATGCCCGCTCCGTCCGCCGCAGACTTCGACCGGCTGCGTGCACTGGTCGCCATCGACGACATCGACGCCCGGCAATCGAAGACCATCGACGAGGTCTTCACCGGCAAGGCGTTGACCACCATCCCGATCGGCACCGCCGAGGATGTAACGGCGGCCTTCGCCAAGGCCCGCGTCGCACAGCAGCAGTGGGCCGCGCGCAGCGTCAAGGAGCGCTGCGCGATCATCGAGCGCTACCGCGACCTGGTGATCGCCCACCGGGACTTCCTCATGGACGTCGCCCAGGCCGAGACCGGCAAAGCCCGCTCGGCGGCCCAGGAGGAGATCGTCGACATCATGCTCAACGCGCGCTACTACGCGCGCCAGGCCGCCAAGTTGCTGGCTTCTAAGCGGGTGCAGGGCCTGCTGCCCGGCATCGTCAAGACTGTGGTCAACCATCACCCCAAGGGGGTCGTCGGCGTCATCTCGCCGTGGAATTACCCGATGACACTGTCGATTTCGGATGCCATCCCGGCACTGCTGGCCGGTAACGCGGTGGTGGTCAAGCCGGACAGCCAGACCCCGTACTGCACGATGGCCAATGCGGAACTGCTGTATCAGGCCGGGTTGCCGCGTGAGCTGTTCGCGGTGGTGCCCGGGCCGGGGTCGGTGGTGGGCACCGCGATCGTGCAGCAATGCGACTACCTGATGTTCACCGGCTCCAGCGCCACCGGCCGTTCGCTGGCCGAACAGTGCGGCGCCCGGTTGATCGGGTTCTCCGCGGAGCTGGGCGGCAAGAACCCGATGATCGTCACCAAGGGCGCGAATCTGACCGAGGTCGCCAAGGCCGCCACCCGCGCCTGCTTCTCCAACGCCGGGCAGCTGTGCATCTCGATCGAGCGGATCTACGTCGAGCGCGAGATCGCCGACGAGTTCGCCGCGAAGTTCGCCGAGCAGGTGCGTGCCATGAAGCTGTCGGGCGCCTATGACTTCTCCGCCGACATGGGCAGCCTGATCTCCGAAGACCAGATCAAGACCGTCTCCAACCATGTCGATGACGCAAAGGCCAAGGGCGCCAAGGTCGTTGCCGGCGGCAACGCCCGCCCTGACATCGGGCCGCTGTTCTTCGAACCCACAGTGCTGACCGACGTCACCGACGAGATGGAGTGCGGGCGCAATGAGACGTTCGGCCCGGTGGTCTCCATCTACCCGGTCGACAGCATCGATGAGGCGATCGCACGCGCCAACGACACCGAATACGGGCTCAACGCCAGCGTATGGGCCGCGACCAAGGCCCAGGGTGAGGCGATCGCCGCTCGCATCAAGTCGGGCACCGTCAACGTCGACGAAGGCTACGCGCTGGCATTCGGCAGCACCGCCGCACCGATGGGTGGCATGAAGGCCTCCGGGGTGGGTCGCCGGCACGGCGCCGACGGCATTCTCAAGTACACCGAGTCGCAGACGGTCTCCACCGCCCGGATCCTGAACCTGGACCCGCCGCTGGGCATTTCGGGTCCGCTGTGGCAGAAACTGCTGACCCCGATGATCCGGCTGGTGCAGGCGCTACCTGGCCGGTAGCTGAGAGCGGCCTGTAGCCCCTTGTAGGGGTCTACTGAGAGGTTTAGCGTCACTTCGTAGGCCATCCCTGCGAAGGAGGCGGACATGCAGCACGCAGTTCGGCCCTGTCTCACGACCGCGGTTCTGGGCGCCGGGATCATCGCCGCACCCGCGGCCGCGCCCCAAAGCGTCCATACCGCTCCGGTCCGGCTGGCCAGCGGGGAGAACATCGCGTTCGTCATCGGCGGCAGCGGCGATCCCATCCCGTCGGACCAGTACGTGGACACCAACAACACCCTCTACGTGCAACCCAACTTCCCCGGCTACATCCCGCAGGCGCTGTTCACCCCGGAGGGCAACTATGCGCTCTACACCGGAGTCAAGAGCCTGACGCTGGATCAATCCGAAGCCCAGGGCGTGACGATCCTCAAGGATGCGATCGAAAAGCAGATCGCGGCGGGCAACCACGTCGCCGTGCTCGGCGACTCGCAGAGTTCCACCATCTCCTCGATGGTCATGAGCGAGCTTGCGGCCGATCACATCTCGAAAGACGACGTCGGTTTCGTGCTGCTGGCCGACCCCAACCAGCCCGACGGCGGGTTGTTCGAGCGGTTGACCGGGGTGACCATCCCGAGCCTGGGAATCACGTTCAACGGCGCCACCCCCGACGACCTCTACCCGACCACCATCTACATGCAGGCCTACGACGGGTTTTCGGACATCCCGCGCTACCCGATCAACTTTCTGGCCGACCTGAATTCGATTCTCGGCATCCAGTTCGTACATCCCACCTACCAGGATCTGACCCCCGAGCAACTGGCGTCCGCGGTCAAGCTGGACACCGTCGGCGACACCATGACTACCTACTACGGGATTCCGCTCAGCGACGAGACGGTTCCGTATCTGCCGCTACTGCAACCGCTGCTGCTCGTCCCCGGCCTCGGCAAGCCGCTGGCCGACCTGCTGCAGCCGATCCTGACCCCGCTGGTGAACCTGGGCTACGGCGACCCGGACTTCGGCTGGGACACCGGTCCGGCGAACGTGCCGACCCCGTTCGGGTTGTTTCCGGACACCGACATGGTGGTCAAGGCTTTCCAGGAGGCGGCGGCCGGTGTGCCGACCGGAATCCAGGCGTTCACCGATGACTTGGGTTCGCTGGATCTGTCGAACCTGTCCAGCTCGGCGGCCTCGGAGGTGGCCGGCAGCTTCAATCTGACCGACTTCGTGAACTCCCTGACCGCGGCGTTCTCCACGGCGTATGCGGCGCTGCTGCCGACCGCCGATGTGATCACCGGAGTCACCACCACAATCCCGACCTATGACCTGCAATGGTTCACCGACGGCCTGCAGTCGGGCAACCTGCTGGAGGCGATATTTCAGCCGATCGCCAACAACACCTACCTGTACACGCTGGCCGCCGGATTCGAAGCCTTCGCGCTGATCAGCACGGCCGAATCGATCAGCGCCGACCTGTCCGGGCTTTTCCCCGGTTAGCGGCCCGCTCCAACTCGGCCAACGCCGGCTCGATCGCGTCGGCCATCTCGTCGATGTCGTCGGCGACCTCCGGCGTGGTGACGAACCCGAAGTCGAGGTGGTCGCGGTAGGAGAAGCAGGTGATGTTCAGCGCCACGTCGAGCACCGGCGGGCCAAGTGGCACCAGCGATTCCAGTTCCGCTCCAGCCATGTAGAGCGGGAACGACGGGCCGGGAACGTTGGAGACGACGAGGTTGATGGGCGCCAACCGATTCGACAGCCCGGTCGCGGTGTAGGCGCGCGCGGCAAGCTGCAGTAGTCCGGGCGGGGTGGTGTCGGTCAGTCCCATGATCTGATGCGCCGAGAGCGCCTTGGCCATCTGCTTGGCGCTCTGGGTGTTCTCGTGAATCATCTTGAGCCGATGGTTGGGCCCTTCGATGTCGGTGGCCAACGACACCGTCATCGAACTGACCTTGTTACCGACCTCGCCCTGACTGTCCTCGGTGCGGGTCGACACCGGGATCTGGGCGACCAGCGGCTTCTCGGGCAGCTCGCCCCGCTTGCTCAGATAATCGCGGGCGGCACCGGCGACCATGGCGAGCACCACGTCGTTGAGCTTCACACCGTAGGCGTCTTTGACCGCCTTGACCCGCTCGAGTTCGACTCGGGCGCCGGTGATCCGGCGATGTGGCGACACACTGGCATTGAATCGGGTCACCGGAGCATCGAAGTAGCGCGGAGGTTTGCGGCTCACACCCAGGCCGATCGTGGCGATCTGCTGGCGGACGGTCTGCTGCAGCAGCCGGCCGATGCGAAACGGCGTTTTGACGGCGACGTTGACCAGCGCTCCGACCGCTTGGCGCTCGAAGCTGGGAACGCTCTCCCCGGTCAGCGATCCGACCGCTTCCGGTTGCGGCGGACGCGGTTCCGGGGTGACGTCGAGCATGATCTCGGACAAGCCGGCGCCGGAGACGCCGTCGACGATCGCGTGATGCATCTTGGTTAGGGTCGCAACCCGGCCGCCTTCGACCCCTTCGATCACCCACACTTCCCACAGCGGCCGGGAGCGGTCGAGCTTGTAGGACATCAGCCGGCCCACCAGCTCTTCGACTTCGCGGCGCCCACCCGGCGCGGGAACGCCGATGCGCCGCACGTGAAAGTCGATGTCGAGTTCGTCGTCCTCGACGAACCACGGCCGGTCCAGCCCCAGCGGTGCCCCGCTGACTCGCCAGCGCAGCTGCGGCAGTTGTGGTAGCCGCTCGATCAGCAGTTGGCGGACCAGCGCAAAACTGTAATTCGGCGCATTGCTGGGATCCAGGATCGCCAGACCACCGATGTGCATGTGCCAGCCGGCCGTTTCGGCTGACCAGAACGCCGCGTCGACGCCCGAGAGTCGCTGCATCGACCGAGACTAACGCCGCACCCGGGTCGCTGGACGCGGATCGCCGGGGAAAGCGGGCAAACTAGCTGTCGGCCGTCACATGCTTGGCGTGCACCTCGTCGGCGGGGCGCGCCTCGGTTTGCTCCTTGGCCCAGCGGTAGTCCGGCTTGCCGGCCGGTGAGCGCTTCACTTCGTCGACGAACCACAGGCTGCGGGGCACCTTGTAGCCGGCGATTTCGGTGCGGGCGCAGGTATTGATCTCCTCAAGGGACGGCCGGGCGTTCCCGCGCGCCTGCACCACCGCCGCCACGTGCTGGCCGTAGCGGGCGTCGGGCACGCCGACCACCAGGGCGTCGAACACGTCCGGGTGAGTCTTGAGCGCGGCTTCGACCTCCTCGGGGTAGATCTTCTCGCCCCCGGAGTTGATCGACACCGAGCCGCGACCCAGCATGGTGACGGTGCCGTCGGCCTCGACCTGCGCGAAGTCGCCGGGGATCGCGTAGCGCACGCCGTTGATGGTGCGGAACGTCTCGGCGGTCTTCTTCTCGTCCTTGTAGTAGCCGACCGGGATGTGACCACGCTTGGCGATGATGCCGCGCACGCCGGAGCCGGGTTGGACCTCGTTGCCGTCGTCGTCGAGCACCACGGTGTTCTTGTCGATGGTGACCCGGGGGCCCCCGGTGTGCGCTTCGCCCTTGGCGACGATGCTGGTGCCGCCGAAGCCGGTCTCGCTCGACCCGATGGAGTCGGTGATGATCCGGTTGGGCAGCAACTCCAGCAGTCGTTCCTTGATGCTGGGGCTGAACAGCGCTGCGGTGGACGCCAACAGGAACAGCGACGACAGGTCATACTCGTTACCCGCGTCTTGGTGGGCCAGCAGCGCATCCAGCAGCGGGCGCGCCATCGCGTCCCCGGTGAAGAACAACAGGTTGACCTTGTGGTCGTGGATGGTGCGCCATACCGCGTCGGCGTCGAATTCCGGTGCCAGAACGACGGTTTGACCGCTGAACAGCGACATCCAGGTCGCCGACTGGGTGGCGCCGTGGATCATCGGCGGGATCGGGTGGCGGACCATCGGCGGGTTGGCGACGGCCTGCTTGGCCAGGTCGTACTCGTCGGCGATCGGCTCGCCGGTGGCGAAGTCGGTGCCGCCGAATAGCACCCGGTAGATGTCCTCGTGCCGCCACATCACGCCCTTGGGGAAGCCGGTGGTGCCGCCGGTGTAGAGCAGGTAGATGTCGTCGGCGCTGCGCGGCCCGAAGTCACGCTCCGGCGAACTCTGCGCCAGCGCCGCTTCGAACTCCACCCCGCCGTAGCGGCCGTAGTCCAGGTCGCTGCCGTCCTCGACCACCAGGATGGTCTTGACCTTCGGGGTGTCAGGCAGCACGTTGGCGACCCGGTCGCAGTACTGGCGCTCGTGCACCAGCGCGACCATGTCCGAGTTGTCGAACAGGTAGCGCAGCTCGCCCTCGACGTAACGGAAGTTGACGTTGACCAGGATGGCGCCGGCCTTGATGATGCCGAGCATCGCAACGACGATCTCGTTGCGGTTGCGGCAGTACAGGCCGACCTTGTCGTCCTTCTTGACGCCCTGGCTGATCAGGTAGTGCGCTAGCCGGTTGGCCTTCTCTTCCAGCTGCCCATAGGTCAGCTTCTCGTCCCCACAGATCAGGGCGACCCGATCCGGAACGGCATCGATGGCGTGTTCGGCGAGATCCGCGATGTTGAGAGCCACAACACACAAACTAGAACGTGTTACATTTCGTTTTCAAGTCGAGGCCCCAACCTGGAAAGGCGGACGCCGGTGAGCGAGTCGTCACAACAGCCCCACGCCCTGGTTGAACAGCGCGGACACACGCTGATCGTCACGCTGAACCGGCCGGAGTCCCGCAACGCGTTGAGCGGCGAAATGCTGGCGATCATGGTCGAGGCGTGGGACCGGGTGGACAACGACGACGAGATCCGCTCGTGCATCCTGACCGGGGCCGGCGGCTACTTCTGCGCCGGCATGGATCTCAAGGCGGCCAACAAGAAGGCGCCCGGCGACTCTTTCAAAGACGGCAGCTACGACCCGTCGCGCATCGACGGCCTGCTCAAGGGTCGCCGGCTGACCAAGCCGCTGATCGCCGCGGTGGAGGGACCCGCCATCGCCGGCGGCACCGAGATCCTGCAGGGCACCGACATCCGTATCGCCGGCGAAAGCGCCAAGTTCGGGATCTCCGAGGCGAAGTGGAGCCTGTATCCGATGGGCGGCTCCGCGGTGCGCCTGGTACGCCAGATTCCCTACACGATGGCGTGCGACCTGCTGTTCACCGGCCGGCACATTACCGCCGCTGAGGCGTTGGAGATGGGCCTGATCGGCCACGTGGTGCCGGACGGTTCCGCGCTGGACAAGGCGCTGGAGATCGCCGAGCAGATCAACAACAACGGTCCGCTGGCGGTGCAGGCGATGCTGCGCACGATCCACGAGACCGAGGGCATGCACGAGAACGACGCCTTCAAGATCGACACCCAGATCGGCATCAAGGTGTTCTTGAGCGAGGACGCCAAGGAAGGCCCGCGTGCCTTCGCCGAGAAGCGCAAGCCCGAGTTCAAGAACCGCTGATGCAGATCGCAGTCACCGGCGGCACCGGCTACCTCGGCGCCCACACCGTCAAGGCGCTGCTGGAAGCCGGGCATTCGGTACGACTGCTGGTCGCGCCGGGCTGCGGTTCCGAGCCCGTCATTCCACGGTTGCGCGAGCTGGGCACGCTGGAGGTGCTCGACGGCGACATCCGTGATGCCGACGTGGTGGGGACGCTGTTGGACGGCTGCGACTCGGTGTTGCACGCCGCCGGGGTGGTCGGCACTAATGACCGCCTGGAAAAGCTGATGTGGGAGATCAACGCCCACGCCACCGAAGCGATCCTGACCCGAGCGGTGGCCGCCGGCCTGGATCCGGTGGTGTCGGTCAGCAGCTACAGCGCGCTGTTCCCGCCCCCCAACGGGGTCATCGGCCCGGACTCACCGACCGTGCCCGGGCGCAGCGCCTACGCGCGCACCAAGGCTTACGGCGAGCGGGTGGCCCGCCGGTTGCAGGACGAGGGCGCGCCGGTGGTGGTCACCTATCCCTCCAGCGTGGTCGGGCCGGCGTTCTGGACGGCGCCCGGGGTCACCGAGCGCGGCTGGGCGCCGATCGTGCGCTACCGGGTGGCGCCGGTGGTGCGCGGCGGGATGGCGATGGTCGACGTCCGCGACGTCGGTCTGGTGCATTCGTCTTTGATGAAGCCCGGTCGAGGTCCGCACCGCTATCTGTGCGGCGGGATCATGGTCGGCTTCGACGAGATGATCGCCGCGGTGGAGGTCGGATTGGGTGCTTCGGTTCGCCGAATCCGGGTGGCCCCCAGTGTGTTCAAGGGCATCGGGAGGGTCAGCGACCTGGCCAGCAAACTGCTGCCGCTGCCGGAGTCGCTGAGTTACGAGGCGGCGTGGTTGTTGACGTCGGCCACCCCGACCGACGACTCGGCGACGTTGGCCGATCTGGGGTTGCAGTGGCGTTCGCCTGTGGACGCGATCGTGGAGTCTTTGCGGGCGGGGTCCCAGCCCGTCTCGCCGAACGTGTAACCACTGCGAAAATCCGGCCGGATTTTCGCAACCATTACACGTTCGGCGTAGGTGTCGGTATCGCTTGGCAGACTCCCGCCATGGCGACACCGTTCCTGGGCAGCGAGGCGGTCCGAAGCGGCCGGTTGACGCCGTACGCCTTGCGGAGCCGGTTCGTCGCGATCCATCCGGACGTTTATGTTCCAGCCGGTACTCGACCCACCGCGGTCTTGCGAGCCCAAGCCGCCTGGCTGTGGTCGCGGCGGCGTGGGGTGGTCGCGGGCCAGTCGGCCGCCGCATTGCACGGCGCGAAGTGGGTTGATGACCACGCGCCGGCGGAGGTGCTCTATGACTGTCGCCGGCCACCCAAGCACATCCACACCTGGTCGGACCGGTTCGACGACGACGAGGTGCAGCTGATCGGCGGCATATTGGTGACCACGCCCGCCCGCACCGCATTCGACCTGGCCTGCCGCTATCCCCAGGTCAAGGCCGTCGCAGCCATCGATGCCCTCGGGCAGGCCACCGACCTCAAAATCACCGACGTCGAGCTGCTGGCCGAACGATACCGGGGCCGCCGCGGGATCTGCGATGCCCGAATCGTACTGCCGCTCGTCGACACCGGTTCTGACTCGCCACAGGAGTCCCGGCTGCGGCTGTTTCTCATCCGATCCGGCTACCCGCCGCCGCAGACCCAGATTCCGGTTTACGACGAATGGCACCAGCTTGTCGCGGTGCTGGACATGGGCTGGGAGGAGATCATGGTCGGCCTGGACTACGAAGGCGAACATCACCGCACCAGCACCCGGCGCTTCAACCAGGACATCCGCCGCCACGAGACGGTGACCGGGCTCGGCTGGATCGACCTGCGGATCACCCTGGAAGACACCGAAGGCGGCATCCTCGGCCGGGTCGCGGACGCCTGGGCACGACGAGCGTGTACTCCCAGCGATTTTCGGGCTCGGTTTTCACGCTGATTACACGCTCGCCTATACCAGCACCGGCTTGGTCGGCGTGAACACGACCGGCATCGCTTCCGGACCGGACACGAAGTTCGCCGGCCGCAGCGGCACCTCGGCTCCGTCGGCCAGGCGCAGATCCGGCAGCCGCTGAAGTACTCGCTCGGTCATCAGCGAAAGCTCCAGCCGGGCCAGCTGATTGCCCATACAGAAGTGGGTGCCGAAGCCGAACGCGAGATGGCTGTTGGGGTTGCGCTGGATGTCGAACCGCTCGGGCTCGTCGAACACCGCCTCATCGAAGTTCGCCGATTCGAACAGCAGCATGATCTTCTCGCCCTGCTTGAGCTGGGTGCCGTGGAACTCGGTGTCGGCGGTCAGCGTGCGGCACATGTTCTTCACCGGCGAGGTCCAGCGCAGCATCTCCTCGATGGCCCCGGGCAGCAGGCTTGAGTCGGCGCGCAGCATCTCCCACTGATCGCGGTGGCGCAGCAGCTGTTCGGTGCCGCCGGACAACGTGTGCCGGGTCGTTTCGTCGCCGCCGATCAGAATCAGCAGGGTCTCGAAGATGATCTCGTCGTCCGACATCTGGGCGCCGTCCACCTCGGCGTTGACCAGTACCGAGAACAGGTCGTCAGTCGGTTCGGCCCGGCGTTTAGTGATGATGTTTCTGGTGAACTCGGTCCAACCGGCGAACGCCTCCATGACCGCCTGGAACGTCGCCGATTCCGGATCCAGGTGTGAGCTCTGCCCGGCCACCAGGTCGTCGGACCACTTGAGCAGCATCGAGCGTTCTTCGGGCAGGACGCCGAGCATGTCGCCGATCACCGCCATCGGCAGCGGCGCGGCGATATCGCGGACGAAGTCGCACTCGCCGCGCTCGCAGACCGCGTCGATCAACGTGTCACACAGTGTCCCGATGGACGGCAGCTGGGCGTGCACCCGCTTGCGGGTGAAGCCGGCGTTGACCAGCTTGCGGCGCACCAGGTGCTCGGGGTCGTCCATGTCGATCATGTACGGCATTCCCGGCTGGTCGGGCCGGATGCCACCGGTGCTGGAGAACAGCTCCGCGTTGCGCTCGGCGTCGATCACCGCGGCATAGCTGGCCGCGGCGGCCTGCCCGTTGCGGTCCCGGAACACCGGCTCGTGCGCCCGCATCCACTTGTAGGCGGCACGCGCCCCACCGTCGGAGTAGAACGTGCCGTCGGTCAGGTCGACGTCGGGCTTGGTCGCCGGCTTTGGATCGGCCATTACCTCGGTCATCAGCGTCCTCCGGATTACAGTGGGCGTCATGGCTCTTTCGCAGCACACCATCGCTGGCACTGTGCTTACCATGCCCGTCCGCATCCGTCAGGCAGATGTGCATAGCGCGATGTTCTCGGTTCCGGCGGACGCCGCCCAGGCGATGATCGACTACAGCGGTCTGCAGGTCTTCCAGCACCGGCCGGGACAGGCCGTGGTCAACCTGATGCTGGCCCGCTACATCGACGGTGATCTCGGCAAGTACCACGAATTCGGGACCGCGGTGATGATCAACCCGCCGGGTACATCGGCGCGCGGCTGGAGTGCGCTGGGTTCCGCCGGTGCGTTCATCCACCACCTGCCGGTGGATCAGGAGTTCACCCTGGAGGCCGGTCGCACCATCTGGGGCTTCCCGAAGATCATGGCGGACTTCACCGTTCGCGACGGCAAGCAGCTCGGTTTCGACGTCGCCGCCGACGGCCAGCACATCGCCACCATGGAATTCGGGCGCGGGCTGCCGGTCCCGGGCCTTTTCACGTCCCGTCCCCGGACGCTGCAGGCCTTCAGCCACCTCGACGGCGTGACCCGGCAGATTCCCTGGGAGATGCGGATTTCCGGGGTGCGCGGGGCGCTGGGCGGTACGACGCTGCGGCTGGGCACCCATCCCTACGCTCGCGAGCTGGCCGAGTTGGGCCTGCCGAAGCGGCCGATGATGTCGTCGACGGTCGGGCACGTCGCGATGACGTTCGGGGATGCTGAGGTGATGGGTCGTTAGCGCCGGCTGACTGGCATCGCCGCCGAACACCGGAGCCGACTGGCCGTACCGAAGTGTGCCCGACCGGTGAATTGACGGCTCTGCGGTCGCCGGTACTGTCAGTGCGCAGCCTGAGTACAGCGGGAAGGCCGAAAATGTCGATCGATGCGGATGCGCTGCGCGCCGAGATCGCTTGAGACCGACCGTGGCGCGCCCTTATCTGGAGTATTTCCAAGTTGATGACCTCATCGCCACGCCGGCGGTGACCCCTGGGCCGTAGATGAAAGTCTGCAGTCGGGCAGCCCCACTCAGATCAACTTTCTGGCCCAGGCGTTCCATCAGGCTGCGGGCTCCGCCACCGCGGCCGAGGAGACCTTTCAGATCGCGCAACAGCACTTCCAGGAGTACAACCGCGAGAACGGCGAGCAGCCGATCAACAACGGTGCCGAGGTGCAGCGGGTGAAAGACGGGCTGCAGGCCACCACGGAACAACTCGGGCGGATCGCCGCCGACCTGGAAAGTATCGCTGAGGCACTGGCTAAAGCTCGACAAACGTCGCACGACAACATCGAGGCACTTAACTCCAACCTACAAACGGTCGACAACATGATCGGCTACTACCGATCCTTGGAAACCGATGGCATCAACTGCGACACCGAGATCAGCCAGTGGCGTCAGCAAGCCAACGATGACACCTCAGTCGGGCTGGAGAATGAAAACGTAATCCGCAACGCGTACGCCAAGACGCTGCAGCAGGCCCTGGATAACCTACGGGCGAAAGATGGCTACGACTTGCAAGGCCTAGTGCCCCAGGACATCCTCCGGAAGCAAGATATGGCCACCACGGTTCGCGACGTTCGTGAACACATCGGCCCGGACGGCCGTCTACACAAAACGCTCACCATGCTGGACGGCAGTCGCCACGAACTTGTCGAAGGCCAGATCCCTGTGTACAGCCACCCGGGCTACGGTACTCGCTACCTCAGCGACACCTACTTCGACAGGAATGGAAACCGTGTGTCGAGCAGCATTACGGAACACAGGCTCACTGATACCGCTAGCTCTCGAGAATTCGATCTGACAGAAATTCGTTTCACGGACGGCACCGCGGTGACGATGACAAGTTGGTCAGACGGCACAGTAACCGGCGACGTCACTACCGCCGCGGGCAAGCATGGCGTTTTGCCAGATGAATTCTTCTCACAGCCGATTCCCACCCTCGCGGGTAGTTCTCTCTCCGGTCTGGAAAAGCAGGCTCAGCGCGGGATTCCATTACTCAGCGCCTCTGCGATCGAAAATGTTAAGGCGGGCGCAAAATGGGGCGGCCCTGCTGTCGGCGTCGCGACAGGCATTTACAACGTAGTGGGCGCGGAAACGGTTCACGATGCTTGTGTTGCTTCCTGGCAGGCCGCCGCTGGAACGGCTGGCGGTATTGCGGCAGACCTATTAGTGGGCGCCTTCGCGCCAGAAACCCTACCCATCGTAGCTACGGGCGCTAATGTAGGCGGAAGCTGGGCGTTCGGGTATCTCGGGGGCATCATCGGGAACCTCACGTGTCTGCCATAAAGTTCTGGACAGGACTATCATTTCTGACCGCAGTTCTGGGTAGCGTCGGGTTGTTATGCCTGGGGTGGGGCGTTTATTCGGTTACGCGGGGTGATTACCTGACAAGTGTTACAGTACTTGGGTTTGCAGTATTTTCACTAGGTACGCTCCTACCGCTGTATGTTATCAAATTCGGTCGAATACGGCCGCGTTGTGAAAAAAATACAACTGGCACCGTGGTTCGCCCCGACCGAACCGTCGATGTCATATTTCAGGTCGCAGCAGCATCGGAATGCCTTGCGATGGGGTTATACGCAATCTTCACACCCTTGGGGATGGTCCATATTCCGGTCCCCGGCGGGATGCGGCACTATTTCCTGATCGCCGCGGCCATAGCGGCGGTTTGGGGCTTCCCCAGCCTATTGAAAATGTTCTGTCGCGGTGGCGTGAGCTCCCTGCGATTGACGGCCGAGGGTTTTGAAATCCGACAAGGGCTGTCCTCCGCGAAAGGCGCATGGGAGGAGGTGCAAGCCATTACGGCTCGGCCTCCGCGCGGTCCGATGCCGCTACGCGGCACCATCTTCATTGTTTTTTCCGATGGACAAAGCCGTTCGCTGGCCGCCGACTCCTACACGCCCGGTGGCCATGCGTTGCGTGAATGGGTGCGCTTCTACTGGACACACCCTGACCGACGCGTCGAACTGACCGATGGTCGTGCCCTTGGCAGACTCCGCAGCCTGCGGTGAGCGGTGGAGGCGGACGCTCTGCAACGTCGAACCCGTGTGCAGCAAGCCATTTGGCGGCGTCATCAACGCTGCCAGCAGCATCGAGAAGCTGTTGGATGACACCGATGATTCTCGTCACCGCGGCACGACTGGCGCCGGTGGCGTCGCTGTTGACGCGGTCCTTGATGGCGTTGCGCTGGGTGAGCTTGTCCTCATCCCATTGCCCGCTTCGCAGATTACGGTGAGCCGTGCGCGTAGGTGGTTGACCGCGGCGGCTGTCGTCCACGCCCGCTTCTTATCCGCTCGATCCAGGCGCGCCAGCGTCTCGGATTCCAGCAACCGGTTCAGGCCGGCCATCGCCACGTCACACGCTGAACCGCTCGCGGTGCTCATGCGGCGTGCCTGCTCGCGGTGACGGCTTGGTGCCAGGCCAGGTGGTAGCGGGCGAGTTCTTCGCTTCCGTCGATCAGGGCGTCGATGGCCGCCAACAGCATCCAGTCGGCGACATCGCGGGGCAGGTGGTGAGGATAGGCCGACAGCACCTTGGTTGCGGTGTCGTTGCTGACGTTGCGGAAGCGTTCGATTTCGTTGTCGGCGACACCGGATCTGCGGGCCACGGCGTGGGCGACGGTCTGCACTATGCGCGGTAGCCGAGAGCTGGCGCCCGCCGCATCGGTGAGTGTGGGTCCGAGTTCGTCGATGCGCTGGCCGTAGCGGGCGCGCTCCCCGGCGCCCGGAAGTGGGTCGTCGGGGCCAGCTTCAGCAACATAGGTGTTGGGCTGATGTGTTGCGGTGGCGACGACCGCACCGAGCAGATCGACCACGCTCAGGTCGTGTCTGCGCTGGGCCGGAGCCAGCAGCGTGACACCGGGCGGCAACAAAACGCCAGGCGGGATCCAGCCCCCGGCCAGGTCGGTCACCAGTACGGTGGTGGTCTCGTCATCGCGCAGCCCAGCCGCCCAAGCGAGGTTGGGTGCCTGGCGCGCCACCGCATCGACTTTGCGCTGCACATCGTCCTGCTCGGCCATGCGTTTGGCGGCGGTGCCAGCCCCCGCTCCGGCCGTACCTCCGGCGGCCGCGCCGCCGGCCAGCGCCGCACCCGACTGCCCACTTGTGCTCGCGGTTGGTTTGCCCGGCGCGGGACGATCACCCGAGGACGCGACGGTGGTACCACCGGAGGTGGGTGTCGTGGGGCCGCCAGGCGCTGAGGGAGACACAGGAGGTGGACCAGCCGTCGGCGTCGGTGCGGCTGGTGCCGCAGCACCGGCGGGGCGAAGGTCCGCCCCGTAGCCCGGCAGCGGACCCGACGGGGCTGCCGGGCCGCCTGCACCGACCGGCGCCGACGGCACCGAGGTCGGCCCAGCGGTCATGGGCGGAGCCGCTGCCGGAGTCGGCATCGTCGCTCCCGTGGTCGAAGCTGTCGGAGCAGCCTCCGGGCTGGAGCCCCCAAGATTTCCCAGATTACCGAGCAGCCCGCCCGCCATCGGCGTTACCGACGGTGAGGGCGGCACCTGCGGACCTGACGACTGACCGAAGCCACCCGAGCCTGGGCCCCCTTGCGCCCATGGCGGTGTACCGCCCAGCCCTCCTGGACCAGCCGGACCCCCGGGAGTACCCGATGCAAATGCTTGGCTCAATCCACCGCCCTCGAGGCTCTGCGGTGTAGCGCCGACCCCACTGCCACCACCGAGGCCTGACGTCGAAGAGGTCAGGGGTGCGGTACCGCCAAGCCCACCACCCATCCCGCCGCCACTGGACGGGCCGAAGCCAGCGCCGCCTCCCGTGAACCCAGGGACACCGCCCGGCGATCCGCCCACATTTCCGCCGGTGCCGCCATTTCCGCCGAACCCGGTAGCACCGCTGGCACCCCCACCATTCGAACCGCCCGCGCTACCTCCGCCTCCGCCATTTCCACCGAACCCGGTAGCACCGCTGGCACCCCCACCATTCGAACCGCCCGCGCTACCTGTGCCTCCGCCATTTCCACCGAACCCGGTGGTACCACCGGCGACGCCGTTGCTTAGGCCGCCTGGATTGCCTCTGTCGCCGCCAAATGCCGTGCCACTGGCGCCGCCGTTGCCGGTGCCCTGTGCCCCCGGGTTACCACCGCCACCTCCGAACCCAGCGTTGCTGAAACTGCCTGCGTTGCCCGGAATGCGCGCCGCGCCGCCATCACCACTGGGCGCGCTCATAGATTGCGATCCGTCGGTGCTGAGAATGCCTCGCCCGCCCGCGCCCCCGTCGCTGCCAGCCGCTTCAGTGGATTGCAATCCACCGGTGCCGCCACCGTGGCCGCCCGCACCACCATCGCCGTTGACCACGGTACGGGCTGGTTGAGGGCCGATGTCGCCGCCGCTGGCCGCGCCGCCATCTCCGCCTGTCCCGCTGCCGGTCGGGGATCCGTTGGTGCTGGGAGCAGTACCGGCGCCGCCTGCACCGCCGTCGCCAGCGTTACCGCTCGTTCCATCCGTAGCCGCGGGCGTGCCGGTTTCCGTCCGTCCCTGACCTCCCGCGCCGCCATCAGGACTTTGTGTACGGGCCACCTCTTCGGCGGTGCGCGGTCGCTGCGGGGGAGGGGCGTCGAAGTTCGCCCCATGGTTTTGCAGCCACTCTCGTGCGTTGGCATCGACACCCGCATCATCGAACATCTGTTGTGTCGCGTCGGCGATCGCGTTCAGGGCGGTTGTACCTGCGCTGGTGGCGTCGGAATTCGCTTGAGCAATCACGGCGTTCACTTCAGGAAGTTTCGTTTCCATGGATCCTTGCCGCTTAAGGATCTGGTCGATTTTGTGGTTGCCGTCGTCCGCGATTGCCTTGAGACGATCCCGCAGATGCTTCACGGCATTGGCGACGCTCTCATTGGCCTCGCTTTTCGCGCGACATTGATGGGCGATGTCAAGCAAACGTTTCTTGCCAAGCCGAAGGCGAGCCACCGTATCGTCCGCGGTGCGGCCACTATTGTGGTCACTCACTAGATTGATGAGCTTATCGAGTTCTTGCGCCTCTTGCTGCTTGGTGGCTGAGTGCCGGGCCCAATGGGTAACCGCCGCGGTCGGTTGGTCGGGAGCGGCAGGCCACCACGCACCTATCAACAAAAACGTGAACGGTCCAGAGTCCGGCAGGTCAGTCACCGCAAAGCCCCTGCATTACGCGATCCTTGGCGTTGAGGTCCTCCCCCGCTTTTTGATATTGCTCGACTGGAGCCGTGGTGCCCATTGCGGTCTGTGTTTGGTAAGCCGCAGCTAAGGCACGAGCAGCCTTACTGTACTTCGCTTCCAGCGCTGGGTTCGCGGAGGCTGTTTCAAGGATCAAAGCACCGTTGGTTAAAGCGACACGAGCTAGCGCTGGGTCGCCAGGTTTAGATGTTTCGATATGCATCGCCTGCGCAGCCAATTTGTACTGGTCACAAAGTTTCGCCTTTGCCTCACCCTTCTGCGCAGCCGTATAGGTAGGAGTTGACCCGGAACCCGAACGGGTGAGCGCCACGATCAACGCGGCCGTAGCAAGGACCACGGCCACGGCGGCCAATGTCGCTGTCAGCCAGTTGCGGGATCGAACTGGTGCGGGCGGTGCGGGCCAGGGCTGTGTCATGGTCACGTCACGGATGGTATCTCCGAGGGCCGATTCTTCGCTTACATCATCGTTTCCAAAATGTGGGCACAGGTCCGAACAACGGGCGCAGTACTGCGACTGTCCAGGACCACGCACCGTCTAGGACACCAGCGACAATCGCCCTCGGAGGCCGCCGCGCAAAACTGAATTGACCCCGAAGGGCCGCCCTGTCAAGGTTGTTAACGACCGATCTGAGAGGGGTTCCGGATGTTCGTCGATCCGGCGATGCTGCGTTCCGGGGCGGCGGATACCCATAGCGCCGGCGCACACGCCCAGGCCGGGGCGACGCTGCTAAACCAGGCCTCCGTAGCAGAGGGCATTTTCGGCGGCTTCGGCGCCGCGGACGTCTTCCACAACGCGATCTCCGCAGCCCACACCGAGCACATCACCACCCTCACAGACCACCGCCGCACCTTGGCCGACGTCGGCGACAAAGCCCACCATGCCGCGCGTGAGTTCACCGGTATGGATCAGCACAACGCGGCCCAGCTTCGTGCGGTGCGGTGCAACTCCGGCACATAAACCTGGCGCTGCTGATCGACGCCGCCGGCGGTGACCCGTGGCAGGTCAACAACACGCTGCAGAGCGGCAAACCAGCCGTCATCGACGAGCTGGCGCGGGCCTTCCACGACGCCGGCGCCTGCACCGCCGAATCCAGTGCCGCGTTCGCCCAAGCCCGCCAACGCTTCCAGGCCGCCTGGAACCGGGAGAACGGCGAACACCCGATCAACGACTCCGCCGAAGTGCAGCGCGCCACCACCACCTTGCATCTACAACAAACCCAACTCACCGCGATCGGCACCGACCTAGAGAACATCGCCGCCGTGCTGGCCGAGGCCCAGAAGTCCGCGGCCGCGAAGATCAACGCACTGGAGATCCAGCTTCAAGACATCGACAACCGCATCGGGATGTACCAGCAGGCGAACCTCGACACCTCCGAGTTGGAACAGGTCGCGATCGACGACACCGCCGGCATCCTGCATCAACTCGAAAAGCTGCGCGACGACTACGCCGCAATACTTCAAGCTTCGACGACCAAGCTGCTGTCCCATGGCTACGACGCGGCACCGCTGCACGGCCCCCTAAGCCCCTCCACGACTTCGCCGGACGACCAGTCCGCATTCGAGGAACTGTTGCGCGCCAATAACCAAGCGGTACTCGATGCGATGGCCCGGGTACGGGCCGCCCAAAAAGCGCTCGACGACGCCACGGCCAAGGCTTACCAGCAAGGCGCCGGCAGCGAAGCGGCCCAAGACGCGATGACCCGGCTGCCGACCTTGAAGAAAAACCTGGCCGATGCCCTCGATGACCTGGGCAAGATCCCCGACTACTCAAAAATCGATCCGGCCTCGGTGCACTTGGGCCCCGACGGCGCCGTGTCGTTCGCCTACACCCTGGCGGGCTAGAAGATGGTGGTGACCGGCACCCTCAAAAACGGCACCGGCGAAATCTATGACCAAGGCGCCGGCAGCGGCAGCGGCGCCTACTTCACCTATCAGGATGGCAAGCTGGTCGCCTCCCGGTTCCTCGACCCCGGCCGGGTCACCCCTGACGACGCGCTGCTGCAGAACGTCATCTTCACCGCCGTGGGCGCCGGACCCGCCGTCACCGCCGGCAAGGCCGGCGTCGAAGCCGGCTGGCAAGGCATGCGGTCCCTGTTCGCCCGCGAAGCCCTCGCAACCAGTGGCGGTAGCGCTGCCGGCCTGACCGCCGACAACGTGCTGCCACGGGCAATCACCCAAGCCGAGATCCGCGCCCAAGCCGCCACCGACGATCTCGCTATCCACCACCCCGGCGTGCACACCCCGGTCACCACCAGTGGCGAGCACATCCCACCGTTAACGACCGCCGACCACGGCCCACCGGTGCTTGCCCACGACCACGTCCCGCACAGCGGCCCACATGTGCCGGCGTCAGCAACCGAGGTACAGCCACTGCCTCCAGATTCGCCCTTGTTCGACGGCCACCACCCCATCGAACCGGGACCACAATTCACCGACTCCGCCGGCCATTTGATCTATCCTAACGACAGCCTGGCCAGCAAGCCCTACGCAATACCAGGCAGCGTCATTCCCGACGCCGACTTGGCCGCGGGAACCGAACTCGGACGATTCGGGTATCCCAGTGGCGCCTACCTCGCCCCCGAAGGCACCCCGTTCGCCCAGCTGTCACTACCGCCCAGCAGTGCCACTAAGCCCTATTACACATTTGTCGTAAATGATCCGACAGCTCTTCCGCCCGGCTGGCATATCGAGCAGTCCCGGGCAGCCCCGTGGTTCCACCAACCCGGCGGCGGCATCCAATATCGGGTGATAGCACCGCCAGGGCAAGAAGCCTCGGTGGATGCATTGATTGAGTCAGGCTACCTGAAGGAGGTTCGGAGATGACAGACAAATTCGCTCGACTGTCCCGCGCGTGGACCGAGTGGGCTAATTTGGCCCGCCTGAGGGGCGTTTCTGTATCGCTGGACGGCGCCAAAGCCGAGGCAACGTTCATAGCTGATGATGAATCATTCCATCTTGGTAGAGATGGTGAATGGTGGGTGGTCGATAAAACAGATGATCGCGGCAAGCACTACGCGGCTATCGCAAAATTTTCTGACTTCGAACTTCTAGAGAAATACCTGATTTGGCGATGGAGTTCTACTGCACGTAGCGCATTCGCCCTAGAAAGCCTGGGCCCGCCCCTGTACAAGATGGGCTTCAGCAGTGACGTCACGGTAACGCCAACCGGAGACGAATGGGAAACGGAGATCAAATCGCCTGCTGGGAGCGCTATTCTAGGGCAGCCTTACAGTACGATATTCAGTCACTTGATGTCGAAATCAGTTGAGGAGATCGAAGAGATGGTCAGAGAAGGATTTCCGCGATAAATGCGGCCGTGTCGGCCATGAGCAACGTCAAGCAAGCGATTCCTGCCGAGCGTTAGACGAGTTAGCATGTCCTCCGCGGTCTGACCACTGTTGTTTTGCCCTAGTAAAGTGGCGAGGTTGCGGATGTATTCAGCCTCTTCCTGCTTCGCCTGCTGGTGACCGAACCAAAAGCCGACTGCGTCAGCTGGCTGGGTGGGTGGTGCAGGCCACCACGCACCGATCAACATCCGCGTGAAAGGCCTATAGTCGGGGAGGTCACTCACCGCACAATCCCTGCATCACGCGGTCTTTTACATTCATGTCATCAACGGACTCATTATACTGCTCCCTGGTGGCCATGCCAGTCGTGCCAATTGCCGCTGTTGTTTGGTAAGTGGCCGCCAAGGCGCGGGCTGCGTCACGTTGTTTGGCGTCTAACGCAGGATTTGCGGCCGCTGTCTCTAGAATCAGGGCACCGTTGGACATGGCAATGCGGGCCAGCGCAGTGTTGTCGGGCGTCGAAGTCTCGATGTGCATTGCGCGCGCGGCAAGTTTATACTTTTCACACAAATCCCTCTTCGCTTCCGCCTTCTCCGCCGCCGTATAGGTCGCACTCGACCCCGATCCGGACCGCGTCAGCGCAACGATCAACGCCACCGCCGCAAGAACCACGGCCACGGCGGCCAGTGTCGCTGTCAGCCAGTTCCGAGACCGGATTGGTGCGGGCGGTGCGGGCCAAGGCTGTGTCATGGTCACGTCACGGATGGTATCCCCGAGGGCCAATTCTTCGCTTACATCATCGTTTCCAAAATGTGGGCACAGGTCCGAACAACGGGCGCAGTACTGCGACTGTCCAGGACCACGCACCGTCTAGAACACCGGCGACAATCACCCTCGGAGGCCGCCGCGCAAAACTGAATTGACCCCGAAGGGCCGCCCTGTCAAGGTTGTTAACGACCGATCTGAGCGGGGTTCCGGATGTTTGTCGATCCGGCGATGCTGCGTTCCGGGGCGGCGGATACCCATAGCGCCGGCGCACACGCCCAGGCCGGGGCGACGCTGCTAAACCAGACCTCCGTAGCAGCGGGCATTTTCGGCGGCTTCGGCGCCGCGGACGTCTTCCACAACGCGATCTCCGCAGCCCACACCGAGCACATCACCACCCTCAGTGGCCACCGCCGGACCCTGGCCGACGTCGGCGACAAAGCCCACCATGCCGCGCGCGAGTTCACCGGCATGGATCAGCGCAACGCAGCCCAGCTTCGTGCGGTGCGGTGCAACTCCAGCACATAAACCCGGCGCTGCTGACCGAAGCCGCCGGCGGCGACCCGTGGCAGGTCAACAACACGCTGCAAAGCGGTAACCCGGCTGTCATCGACGAGCTGGCGCAGGCCTTCCACGACGCCGGGTCCTGCACCGCCGAGGCCAGTGCCGCGTTCGCCCAAGCCCGCCAACGCTTTCAGGCCGCCTGGAACCGGGAGAACGGCGACCACCCGATCAACGACTCCGCCGAAGTCCAGCGCGCCACCAATACCTTGCATCTGCAGCAGACCCAGCTGGCCGCGATCGGCACCGATCTGGAAACCATCGCCGCCGCGCTGGCCGAGGCCCAGAAGGCGGCGGCTGCGAAGATCAACGCGCTGCAGATCCAGCTCCAAGACATCGACAATCGCATCGGCATGTCCCAGCAGGCGCAGCTCGACACCTCCGAACTGGAGCAGGTGGCGATCGACGACACCGCTGGCATCCTGCATCAACTCGAAAAGCTCCGCGACGACTACGCCGCAGTCCTACAAGACGCCACCAGCAAACTGCTCTCCAATGGCTACGAGCCGGCACCGCTGCACGGCTACGACGGCGACGGGCAACCCACCCAAGACCAACAAGCCGGTCGCGCTGCCGATGCCTACGGCACTACCGAGCGTGATCGCGACCAGCAATTGGTGGACAGTGCGGGCGAGATGACGCCCGAGAAGGCTGCAGCGGCCGCGCGGCTGCGGGACTACGCCACCGCTACCGACCCGGCCGCCGATCCGCAGGCCCGGCGCCTGGCCGGCGAGCGCCTCGACGACTACCGAATGGCCAACTTCATCGGCCCGCTGCCGATGGACCCGGTCCTGGGTGGAGAGGCTCGAACCCGCGCCCAAACACGGCTGGAGCTGCAGAAGGATCTCGAACGGGGGATGGCCGACGGCCGAGCTTTCACCCCGGATCAGGCCACCCAGCTACTCGACACCGCGGAACAGAATGCCCGAGTCATCGTGACCCGGCAGGCAATCGACGCCCTCGTCCGAAACGGCGGGATGTCGCACCAAGGCGCGACGCAACTCGTCGGCGACATCGCGCGAGGCCGAGTTGGCCACATCCTGCGGGATGGCGGCGACGCCGCGGGGATCTCTGCCAGTGCCGGCAAGGCGGCCCTCAACGCGTTTGCCGACAAGGTTCCCACCGGAAAGCATTGGGCACCGGGGGTTGCTTACAGCGCGGAAGACATCGCCGCGATCAAGAATCTGTCGAAGCGCATGGGCTTCGCCGGCAACGTGCTCGGGTCCGCCGTCGGATTCTACGACGTGTTCGTCGACCACAAGCCGTTCGTGGACACCGCGGCCACAAGCGCGGGGGGTTTCGGAGGCGGAATCGCAGGTGCAGAATTGGGGGCCTCCGTTGGTGCCCTCGCCGGGCCAGTGGGCGCTTTCGTTGGCGCACTGGCCTTCGGGGTTGTCGGTTCGGTGTCTGGAGAGAAGGTCATGGAAAACCTCCTCGAGCTGGCGAGGAATTGACGTGCGAGCGGTGCGACGTTTAGCGTTAAAATCGTGAACCCGGTCGCGGGCTTTGCCAGCATGGATCAGCTGGTTGCGTTCGTGGGCGCCCTTGTCTGCGCAATAATAGCCTTTATTCCGGACTCGTCTGACCGCGAAAATCTAAGCCGAAATAGACGGATCTTCTGGGGAGCCACTGGCGCAGCAATGGTATTCGCATTCCTCGGTCTGCTGCCCGACTGGAGATATAGCCTCGAAGCAGCGTTCGCGGTTGGCGCTCTGTTCTTCCTCCTTGCGTTCCGGGATACGCCTTACATTAAGGTCCGCGGAAAGGTATACGCATGGTGGAGATCTGACCGCCTGGCGGAATCCGATGAGCAAAACGAGGAACCAGGCCACGATCCGATTCCCGACTCATACACTGGTTCGTCTACCGCCAATCAAACCTGGTGGATGACGATCGGAGCTTATGCGATATGCATGTTCGTGATCTACGACGACTTCGTCGCGCATAACATTCACTTTGCCGGAATTCCGGCGGCCATCATTTTTATATATGTGCCACTCTACTTTGGCTACTGGGATGCGAGTTGGGACTACCCGATAGCCCGCGGACAGCTAGCGCAATTAGCTACCTTGACTATCATGACGGCGGGAATCTTCGCAGCGCTCTATTTCCCCGGATTCTACGCCGGAAAGCGCTGGCCGCGACGCCCCAAGAGATCCATGGAGTACCGGATACATCCCCGTCACTGGAAGCAGGACAACGGTGACGACCCCTAGATCTTCGCTTCCCGCCCCTCCCAGTACGGGTCCCGCAATTTCCGCTTGTACAGCTTGCCGTTGGGGTCGCGCGGCATTTCGGCGATGTAGTCAATGCTCTTGGGCAGCTTGAACTTCGCCAACCGCGCGCTCGCGTACTCCATCAGCTCCGCAGTCAGCGCGTCGTCGCCCACCACCCCCTCGGCGGGCTGCACGACAGCCTTGATCGACTCGCCCCAGTCCTCATCGGGCACCCCGAACACCGCGACGTCGAGCACCTTCGGGTGCATGATCAGCTCGTTCTCGATCTCGGCCGGGTAGACGTTGACCCCGCCGGAGATGATCATGTTGGTCTTGCGGTCCTGCAGGTACAGGTAGCCCTCGTCGTCGAGGTAGCCGACGTCGCCGACGGTGAACAGGTCACCGGCGCGGTTCTCCTGGGTCTTCTTCTCGTCGTTGTGGTAGGCGAAGCTGGATCCGCCCATCTGCATGTAGACAGTGCCGACCTCACCGGGCGGCAGTTCGTTGCCGTCGTCGTCGAGCACCTTGACCACCGAATACGGCCAGGCCTTGCCTACCGAGCCGGGGTGAGCCAGCCACTCCTCGCCGCTGATCTTGGTGCCGCCGCCCTCGGTGGCGGCGTAGTACTCGGTGATCACCGGACCCCACCAGTCCAGCATCTGGCGCTTGACCTCGGGCGGGCACGGTGCTGCACCGTGGATGACGTTGCGCAGCGAGGACACGTCGTAGCGTTCCCGCACCTGCACCGGCAGCGCCAGCAGCCGGCGGAACTGGGTCGGCACCATGTGGCTGTGGGTCACCCGGTGCTCAGCGATCAGGGAAAGCATCTCCTCGGGGTCCCACTTGTCCATCAGCACCACCTTGTGGCCCAGTTGGATGGAGATGGCCGAGAAGTTCAGCACCGCAGTGTGATACAGCGGCGAACCACAGATGTGCACATGGTTGTCGAACGGCGCCAGGTCATACAGCGCGAAGAAGCCCGCGGAGGCAACCGGCACCGCGTCGGGGTCGGCTCCGGTCAGCGGGCGCTTGACGCCCTTGGGCTTGCCGGTGGTGCCGGAGGTGTAGAGCATCGCCGCGCCCATGGTGCGGACATCGGGGCGACCCTCCTCGCCGGCGCCCAGCGCCGACAGCGGGGTGAAGCCCTCGATGTCGCCGACGGCGAACCGGCGGTCGGCGGCCAACCCGGCCTCGTCCGCGGCGGTCTTCGACGCTTCGGCGAACCGCTCATGGGCGACAAGAGCTTTGGCGCCGCTGTCGGAGAGGATGTAGCCGATCTCCGGGCCGGTCAGATGCCAGTTGATCGCGACGATGTACAGCCCGGTCTGCATGGCCGCGAAGTACACCGCCAGCGTGTCGACGATGTTGGGCAGCACCATCACCAGCACATCGCCGGGCTCCAGGCCCAGCGCCTGCAGGCCGCGGCCGTAGCGGTCGGCGCGGGCAGCCAACTCACCGTAGGTCAGCTGACCACCCAGCACGTCGACCACCGCGGCGGCGTCGGGGGTGTCACGGGCGATGTTCCACAGGCCGGCTTCGCTCATCCGGCCAATCTAGAACGTGTTCTAGTCCGGGTGCAAGGCGAGGCGCCAACACGCAGGCGGCGCTACGCCGACGTGCCGGCCCGGATCGCCCTCAGCATGTAGTTGGTGGCTACGACGTGAAGCCCGGTACCGATAACGAGGGCACGGTAAGCGCGGCCATGGAGCCCGGGGAACGACGCATAGCTGTGGGCGTGTACCAGGCTGCCGCCGCCGGGGGCGTCGGTGATCTCGAAGACGAGCCGATAGCGCGAGAACCGGTGTCGCCCAACCAAAACGATGCGCCGCTGCGGTGTGCTCTCGGCGATCGCAAAGCCGGCGCGGGGCTTTGGGCCGAGCACTACCAGCAGCGGATTGCGTTCGACGCTGCGCAGCAAAGACGCCGTATACCGCTGCAGGGCGGTCCATACCAGCACTCGTGGCGCATGGACCGCCACCGTGTGCTCGTCGATGTACGGCAGTTCGTCGTCCATGTCGCGTCCTCCCACAGTCGAGACGGGTGGTCAACCCCTCACTGCGGTAGACGATCCAGCGCCGTCGGTTGTGACAGCAGACCCTGTCACCGGCGAACTGACGAGCGCCGGGCCCGAACTCAGATCAGCGACGCCAGCTGCTGAACCTGTGCGGTGTCGCGCGCGGTGACCACCATCATCGTTACCCCGGCGGCCTCCCACACTTTGATTTGCTTACGGACGTAGTCGATGTCGCCGACGATCACGGCGTCGTCGACCAGCTCGTCCGGAATGACCTTGGCCGCCTCATCCTTGCGATCCGAGCGGAACAGCTTGGTGACGTCGTCGACGACCTCGGAGTAGCCCATCCGGCGGTAGACCTCGGCGTGGAAGTTGGTGTCCTCAGACCCCATACCGCCCATGTAGAGCGCCAGGTAGGGCTTGATGCCGGCGAACGCCGCGGCACGGTCGTCGGTGATGACCACCTGCGCGGTCGCGCAGATCTCGAAGTCCGCACGACTACGCCGCGCTCCGGGCCGGGCGAAGCCCTCGTCCAGCCACTCGTTGTACATGTCGGCCAGCCGGGGGGCGTAGAAGATCGGCAGCCAGCCATCGGCGATCTCGGCGGCCAGCGCGACGTTCTTGGGTCCTTCGGCACCCAGCATCACCGGAATGTCGGCACGCCGCGGGTGGGTGATCGGTTTCAAAGCCTTGCCCAGCCCGGTGGTGCCCTCACCGGAAAGCGGCAGCGGGTAGTGCGGGCCGGCGCTGGTCACCGGGGCCTCGCGGGCCCACACCTGGCGCAGGATGTCGATGTACTCGCGGGTGCGCGCCAGCGGCTTGCCGAAGCGCTGGCCGTACCAGCCCTCCACCACCTGCGGCCCGGAGACGCCGAGGCCGAGGATGTGCCGGCCGCCGGAGAGGTGATCCAGCGTCAGGGCAGCCATCGCGCACGCGGTCGGAGTACGCGCGCTCAACTGCACCACCGAAGTGCCCAGCCGCACCCGCGACGTCGACGAGCCCCACCATGCCAACGGCGTGTAGGCGTCGGAGCCCCAGGCCTCCGCGGTGAAGATCGCGTCGAAGCCGGCGTCCTCGGCCGCGGTCACCAGTTCCGCGTGGTTGGCTGGCGGCTGCGCGCCCCAATATCCCAGTTGCAGTCCCAGCTTCATCCTTGGCTCCTTGCTCGCATGCTTGCCACCATTGTTAGAACCTGTTCTACTCGATGCCGTGACTGCCAGCCAAAGCAACCGCGCGCAGATCGATGAGCACGAGCCACCCCTTTCTGCGCCGCTGAAGTTGTCCTTCGACTACACACGTTCAGTCGGCCCTACCCTCGGCGCATTCTTCACCGCTCTGCGTGAGCGCCGCATCGTCGGCGTCCGAGGTTCCGACGGTCGGGTGTACGTGCCGCCCGTCGAATACGACCCGGTCAGCTACGAACAGCTCACCGAGATCGTACCGGTGGCCAGTGTCGGCACGGTGGTGTCGTGGACCTGGCAGCCGGCCCCACTGCAGGGCCAGCCGCTGGACACGCCGTTCGCCTGGGCGCTGATCAAGCTCGACGGCGCCGACGTGCCGTTGCTGCACGCAGTGGCGGCGGACAGCCCCAAAGCGATCACGACCGGCACCCGGGTGCACGTGCACTGGGCCGACGAGCCCGTCGGAGCGATCACCGACATCGCCTACTTCGAGATCGGTGAGGACGCCGAGCCGGTAACGCAGACCACCGACGACCGGGACCCGGTAACCATGGTGGTGATCCCGTCCAGCCTCGAGATCCAGCACACCGCCTCGCTCCCGGAGAGCGCATATCTGCGCGCCCTGCAGGACGGCAAGCTGCTCGGGGCGCGCACCGGCACCGAGGGCAAGCTGTACTTCCCGCCCAAAGAAGCCGATCCGGCCACCGGCCTGCCATTGGACAACTTCGTCGAGCTGCCCGACAAGGGCACGGTGACCACGTTCGCCATCATCAACATCCCGTTCGCCGGGCAGCGCATCAAGCCGCCGTATGTGGCGGCCTACGTGCTGCTCGACGGCGCCGACATCCCGTTCCTGCACCTGGTGTCCGACATCGACGCCCACGAGGTGCGGATGGGCATGCGCGTTGAGGCGGTGTGGAAGCCCCGCGAGGAGTGGGGCCTGGGCATCGACAACATCGAATACTTCCGGCCTACCGGCGAGCCGGACGCCGACTACGACACCTACAAGCACCACCTGTAAGGGGAACTCGGGAAGATGAGCACTCGCGATGTCGCGGTGGTGGGCTTTGCCCACGCCCCGCACGTCCGCCGCACCGACGGCACCACCAACGGCGTCGAAATGCTGATGCCGTGTTTCGCACAGCTCTACCGTGATCTGGGCATCGAACGGGCCGACATCGGCTTCTGGTGTTCCGGTTCCTCGGATTACCTTGCCGGACGGGCCTTCTCGTTCATCTCGGCGATCGACTCGATCGGCGCGGTTCCGCCGATCAACGAGTCGCACGTGGAGATGGACGGCGCCTGGGCGCTGTACGAGGCCTACATCAAGATCCTCACCGGGGAGGTCGACACCGCGCTGGCCTACGGATTCGGGAAGTCCTCGGCCGGGCAGCTGCGCCGGGTCCTGGCGCTGCAGACCGATCCTTACAGCGTCGCGCCGCTGTGGCCGGACTCGGTGTCGATCGCCGGGCTGCAGGCCCGGCTCGGGCTCGACGGCGGCCAGTGGACCGCCGAGCAGATGGCGCGGGTGGCACTGGATTCGTTCGCGGTCGCCGACCGGGTCGATTCGGTGGAGTCGGCCACCAGTCTCGATGAACTGCTGGACCGACCGTTCTTCGCCGACCCGCTGCGCCGGCACGACATCGCGCCGATCACCGACGGCGCCGCCGCGATCGTCCTGGCCGCCGGCGACAAGGCCCGCGAACTGTGCGAAAACCCGGCCTGGATCACCGGTTTCGAGCACCGCATCGAGTCGCCGGTGCTCGGCAGCCGGGACCTGACCCGTTCACCGTCGACCACCGCGTCGGCGCGCGCGGCGAGCGGCGACGACATTCCCGCGGTCGACGTCGCCGAGATCCATGCACCGTTCACCCACCAGCACTTGATCCTGACCGAGTCGATGCGGCTGCCGTCGCGCGCGAAGGTGAATCCGTCGGGTGGCGCGCTGGCGGCCAATCCGATGTTCGTCGCCGGGCTGGAGCGGATCGGTTTCGCCGCCCAGCACATCTTCAATGGCTCGGCGGGCCGGGTGCTGGCGCACGCCACCAGCGGGCCTGCGCTGCAGCAGAATCTGGTCGCCGTGATGGAAGGACGCAACTGATGGGTCAACTGGCTGCGGTGCTGGGCACTGGGCAGACCAAGTACGTCGCCAAACGCCAGGACGTCTCGATGAACGGCCTGGTGCGTGAGGCCATCGACCGCGCGCTGGCCGACTCGGGCTCGACGTTCGACGACATCGACGCGGTTGTGGTCGGCAAGGCGCCGGACTTCTTCGAAGGCGTCATGATGCCGGAGCTGTTCATGGCCGACGCCGTGGGCGCCACCGGCAAGCCGCTGATCCGGGTGCACACCGCCGGTTCGGTGGGCGGGTCGACCGCGGTCGTGGCGGCCAGCCTGGTGAAGTCCGGCAAGTACCGGCGCGTGCTCGCGATGGCGTGGGAGAAGCAGTCGGAGTCCAATGCCATGTGGGCGTTGAGCATTCCGGTGCCGTTCACCAAGCCGGTGGGTGCCGGCGCCGGCGGCTACTTCGCCCCGCACGTGCGCGCCTACATCCGTCGTTCCGGCGCGCCGACCGACATCGGCGCAATGGTCGCGGTCAAAGACCGGCTCAACGGTGCCCGCAACCCGCTCGCGCACCTGCACCAACCCGACATCACCGTCGAGAAGGTGATGGCGTCCCAGATGCTGTGGGACCCGATCCGTTTCGACGAGACCTGCCCGTCCTCGGACGGCGCATGCGCGGTCGTGATCGGCTCTGAAGACGCAGCGGACGCGCGCATCAATGCCGGTGAGCCGGTGGCCTGGATTCACGCCACCGCGTTGCGCACCGAACCGCTGGCTTACGCCGGTCGCGACCAGGTCAATCCGCAGGCCGGCCGCGACGCTGCGGCCGCACTGTGGCGCGACGCCGGGATCACCAGCCCGATCGACGAGATCGACGCGGCGGAGATCTACGTGCCGTTCTCCTGGTTCGAGCCTATGTGGCTGGAGAACTTGGGTTTTGCACCGGTCGGCGAGGGCTGGAAGCTCACCCAGGCCGGTGAGACCGCGATCGGCGGGCGGCTGCCGGTGAACCCCTCCGGCGGGGTGCTGTCCTCCAACCCGATCGGCGCCTCAGGGATGATCCGGTTCGCCGAATCGGCGATCCAGGTGATGGGCAAGGCCGGTGACCACCAGGTTCCGAACGCCCGCAAGGCGTTGGGGCACGCCTATGGCGGCGGCTCGCAGTACTACTCGATGTGGGTGGTCGGCAGCGAGAAGCCCGGCACACCTTCCGCATGATGAAATACACCCTCAGCGTGGCGATGGGGCCAGTCGAGGAACTGGTCGCGCTGGCGCAATGCGCCGAGGAGGTGGGTTTCGACGCGATCGCACTGCCCGACTCGCTGTTCTTCATGGAGAAGGCTGCCGCGGACTACCCCTACACCCCGGACGGCTCGCGGATGTGGAACGCCGACACCCCGTGGGTGGATCCACTGATCGCCGCCGCCGCGATGGGAGCGGTCACCTCGACGCTGCGGTTCTACACCAACGTGCTCAAGCTGGGGTCGCGCAATCCGCTGCTGCTGGCCCGTCAGGTCGGCTCGGTGGCCAACCTGACCGGGAACCGGTTCGGTCTGGGTGTCGGAATCGGCTGGGCGCCGGAGGAATTCGAGTGGTGCGGGGTTCCGTACGCTCGCCGCGGCGCCCGGGTCGACGAGATGATCGACGTCATCAAACTCGTGCTGGCCGGTGGGATGGTCGAATTCCACGGCGAGTTCTACGACTTCGACCGGTTGCAGATGAGCCCGGCGCCCAGCGCGCCGGTGCCGTTCTACGTGGGCGGGCACACCGACGTCGCACTCAAGCGTGCGGCCCGGATCGGCGACGGCTGGACGTCGGCGATGATGACCGGCGCGCAGCTGGCCGAGACCATCGGCAAGCTCCAGGCGCTGCTGGCCGAACACGACCGCGCCGACGTGCCGTTCGAGTACCAGGCGGTCTGTATCGACAAGTTCGGCGTGGACGGGCACCGTGAGTTGGCCGCAACCGGCGTCACCGACAACATTGTGATCCCCTGGATGCTCGACGGATTGGGCTTCGACGCGCCGCTGGCCGCCAAGCAGGATTCGCTGAAACGTTTCGCCGACACCTACATCCACTCCGGCTGGCAGGAGAAGTAATGAATACTGATCACCCCGCCCACATCGCAGGCCAACGCTCCCGCGACGCGGTGGCGGCCCGCGACAAGGAGGCCTGGCTGTCGGTATTCGCCGACGACGCCATCGTCGAGGACCCGATCGGCCCGTCGCCGTTCGACCCGGACGGCAAGGGCCACCGCGGCCGCGACGCGATCTCGGCGTTCTGGGACAAGGCGATCGCCCCAACCGACAAGATCGAGTTCAACTTCGTCGACACCTTCCAGTGCGGCAACGAGGAAGCCAACACCGGAAACATCACGATCACCATGGGAGACCACCAGATCGTCACCGAGGGAGTGTTCACCTACCGGGCCAACGAGCAGGGTGAGCTCGTCGCACTGCGCGCCTACTGGGAACTGGAGCGGGCCGCCAAGACCGCCCGCAAGATCTAGATCGGCTCCAGCCCGTCGCGGTAGCGCTGCGCCAGGTCCTGGTAGTACTTCGGGTTCGCGTTGATCCACATCTCGGCGCCGGTTCCGGCGAGCGGGCCCTTGACGACGGCGGGCGCACCGGTCACCAGGACCCCGTCCGGGATCTTGGTACCGGCGAGCACCGTGGCACCGGCCGCGATCAGACTGCGGCTGCCGATGACCGCACCGTCGAGCACCGTGGCGTGGTTGCCGATCAGCGCCTCGGCGCCCACGTGCGCCCCGTGGATCAGGCACATGTGCGCCACGGTCGCACCGGGGCCGATGTCCACCGGAACACCGGGCGGCACGTGCAACACCGAGCCGTCCTGCACGTTGGCACCCTCCCGCACCACAATGGGGGCATCGTCGCCGCGCAGCACGGCACCGAACCACACTGAGGCGCCGGCCTCGATGGTGACGTCGCCGATCAAGGTGGCGGTCGGTGCGACGAACGCGGTGGGGTCGATCCGCGGAGAACGCCCGTTGAAGGAGAAGAGCTGCATTGTTCAGATATACCTCAGGGCCGAAAGACCCCGAACCAGCAGGCTTTATTGCGAAACCCCGGAGAAAAACTGTAACGTGTTCTAGTTAGAAGCAACGGGTTGGAGGCAACAGGTGAGCACTGACAACGCCGAGGTCGGCGTCCGCGAAATCGACACGGGGACACTGCCGGATCGTTACGCCAGGGGCTGGCACTGCCTTGGCCCGGTGAAGGACTTCCGGGACGGCAAACCGCACGCCATCCACGCGTTCGGCGCCAAGCTGGTGGTGTTCGCCGACTCGCAGGGTGACCTGCACGTCTTGGACGCCTACTGCCGCCACATGGGCGGTGACCTGAGTCGCGGCACCATCAAGGGCGACGAGGTCGCCTGCCCGTTCCACGACTGGCGTTGGGGCGGCGACGGCCGCTGCAAGCTGGTCCCCTACTCCAAGCGGACGCCGCGGGTGGCCCGCACCCGCTCGTTCCCGACCGACGTGCGCGGCGGTTTGCTGTTCATGTGGCACGACCCGGAGGGCAACCCGCCGCCGGACGAGGTGCGGATCCCGGAGATCCCGGAGTGGTCCAGCGGAGAGTGGACCGACTGGCGCTGGAATTCCATGGTGATCGATTCGAACTGCCGCGACATCATCGACAACGTCACCGACTTCGCGCACTTCTTCTACATCCACTACGGCCTGCCGACGTCGTTCAAGAACGTATTCGAAGGCCACATCGCCTCGCAGTACCTGCACAACGTCGGGCGTCCCGACGTTCCCGGGCTGGGCACCAGCTATGCCGGTGCCGAGCTGGATTCGGAGGCGTCCTACTTCGGGCCGTCGTTCATGATCAACTGGCTGCACAACAGCTACAGCGGTTTCAAGTCCGAGTCTATCCTGATCAACTGCCACTACCCGATCAGCCACGACCAGTTCAAGCTGATGTGGGGTGTGATCGTGCAGAAGCCCAAGGGCCTGGACGACGAGACCACCGAGAAGCTCGCCGAGGTGATGACCGAAGGCGTCAGCAAGGGCTTCCTGCAGGACGTCGAGATCTGGACGCACAAGAGCCGGATCGAGAACCCGCTGCTGGTCGAGGAGGACGGTGCGGTCTACCAGCTGCGCCGTTGGTACTCGCAGTTCTACGTCGACGTCGCCGACGTCACCCCGGAGATGACCGACCGCTTCGAGATCGAGATCGACGCGACGGTGGCCAACGAGAAGTGGAACGCCGAGGTCGCCGAGAACCTGCGGGAACAGGCCGAGGCAGACGCCGACACCGTCAAGGCCGAGTAACACCGCCATGGCCCCGGAGGAACGCGGCGTCCCGGGCGTTGAAGACCTGGCTCGGTCCATGCTGATGCTCTACGGCCCGCATGACGACCACGACGACGAGCCCGGTGCCGGCGATCCCGGTCCTGACACCCGGTACGCGCGGCAACCGCTGTTCCCGGTTGATCCGGCGCGCTATGAAGCGATACGTGCTGCGACCCAACGGGACTCGGACCGCTACCTGCATTCCGGCCTGGTTCCGGTGGAATGCCGGCACTGCCGCGCCACCGTCGAGGTGAAGAAGCTGGGACCCGGATACACCTCGGTGCAGTGGAACTCGGCTTCGTTGCAGCAGTGCGCGTACTTCGCCGCCGAACGCGAAGCCGGCAACCCGAGCAGCCGCGCTCGCGGCTGCCCGAACCTGACGAAGAGCATTCGGCACGCCGTCGCCGAGGGGCACCTGGAGGAGACTTCCAGCGCCCCGCCCCCCGGCGACGGCGACTGAGCGCACCGGCTCACAACCCGGCGAAGCGCTCCCGGACCTGCTCGGTGGTCAGGCCGTAATCCTCCAGCGAGTAATGGTGTTTGGGCGCGCGCGGTCCGGTCTTGCTCGCGGCGTAGTCGTCGGCCATCGCCTGACGTGCGGCATCCGAGAGCGGCAGCCCGAAGCGTTCGTAGATGCCGGCCGCGGTGGCCACCGGATCGGCGACGAACTCGTGGTAGTCGATATCGCAGAACTGGGCCTGATCGTATTGGCGGCGTTGGCTGTTGAACAGCTCCAACCCGCGAGCCCAGGTCTCCATCTCGTCGGCGCCGATCTGCGCGCCGACAAAGGTGTTCGACTGGCCTTCGGTGGTGTGCTGGGCCAGTGAGCACATCGACGCCAGGATGGTCTCAACCGGCCGGTGGCACTGCACGATGAGCGCATCGGGGTAGACGGCCATGATCGCGTCCAGGGCGAACAGGTGACTGGGATTCTTGAGCACCCACCGCTTGTCCGGGTCGTTGAGCCCGATCAGTTGCAGGTTGCGGCGGTGCCGCTGATACGACGGCGTCCAATCCTGCTCGGAAAGCCAGCGCGAATAGCTCGGCAGGTGCGCCAGGGTCTCATAGGACACCGAGTGCAGCGACTGGCGCAGCAACTGCCAGCACTCCTCCAGACCATCGGCGGTCATGAAGTGCAGCCCGGTGTAATCGGGGTTTTCTTCGTGGTGCCGGGCGAACTGAGCCTGCATCTGGGCGAAGACCGGATTGGTCTCCCAGGTCTCGCGTGGCGGCCGGGGCTGCGGGAACTCGGCCAGCCACATCTCCAGGCCCTGATGGGCCGGATCGGCGCCCAGCAGCCGGTGCAGCGCGGTGGTGCCGGTGCGGGGCAGCCCAGTGACGAAAATCGGCCGCTCGATGGCGACGTCGGCGTATTCGGGATGCTGCTTCCACCCGGCCTGCGACAGCAGCCGGGCCACCAGCGCCCCGCGCAGGAAGAACCGGTTCATCTTGCTACCCAGCTCGGTGAGGTCGGCCTCGTTGCGGTAGGAGTCCAGCAGCACGCCGAGAGCTTCGCGGTAGTTGTCGTCGTCGGGTCCGAAGTCGTCGAGACCGACCATCTTGGTGGCCGAGGCGTGTAGATCTTCGACGGTGCCGACATCGGTGCGTGCTGTCATCAGTTGTGGTACTCCCCGCAGTTGACGTCGAGGACCTGGCCGCTGATGCCGCTGGCCAGATCGCTGGCCAGGAACAGCACCGCCGAGGCCACCTCGTCCTCGGTGGGCAGGCGCTTCAGGTCGGAGTTCGCGGCGGTGGCGGCGTAGATCTGCTCCACGGTGGTGCCGTACTTGCCGGCCTGGTGGGCGAAGTAGCTCTGCAATGTCTCGCCCCAGATATAGCCGGGCGCAACGGAGTTGACCCGGATGCCCTGCTCCCCGAGTTCGGAGGCCAACGACTGCGACATCGCCAGCAACGCGGCCTTGGCCATCTTGTAGGCGCCGTACTTGGGCTGCGAGTGCCGGATCACCATCGAGTTCAGGTTGACAATCGAGCCGTGGGCCTCGGCCAGAGCCGGCGTGAACGCCTGGGTCAGGCGCAGTGCGCCGAGCCCACTGAGCTCGATGGCGTCTCGAATGTGCTGAAAGGTGGTCTGCGCCAGCGGCTTCATCGACGGCACCCGGAAGGCGTTGTTGATCAGCACGTCGATGTGGTCATACTCGGCCGACGCCACCTGCACCAGGTTGGCGACCTGGTGCTGGTGGCCCGCAGTGCGGATCGTCTCGAGGAGGTGGCTAAAGAGGTCACCGCCACCGGGCGGCGGGCACTGGCGGTGCCGGCCGACATCACCGACGACGACCAGGTCGCCAACCTGGTGCAGGTGGCGTCGGCCGAGTATGACCACATCGACGTGCTGATCAACAACGCCTTCCGG
>NZ_LZJK01000081.1 GCF_001667945.1 Mycolicibacter sinensis
GCGGTTGGGGTATGGCGTGCCGATACCGGCGGCACTGCCCGGATTTCGCTAATCTTGCCGATAACTGATCGGCGACGCTCTCAACTGGCGTGCAGATCCACAAACCTGGTCGGAAACACGGGATGTGATCGCGTGCGGGGTTCGGTTTCGTTGGGTTTCGTTGTCGTCGGCTGCGTGTTGGTCGCCGGATGCGGCAGCAGTGGGGGTGCGGCGAGGCCCACCACCAGCGCGCCGACGCCGACCACCACGACCGCCGCGATCGCGCCGGTCGCCGAAGGCGGCCTGCGGGCGTTGCTGCTGTACCCCGAGGAGATCGGTCCGATCATGGGCGCGACCGACATGAAAGCACACGCTCCCCACGACGTGCTGCCCGATGACAGTACGACGATGCAGCCCAGGGAATGCCTGGCCGTCGACGGCGTAGCGCAGGAACAGGTCTATGCGCGCAGCGGTTTCACTGCGGTGCGCGAGCAAACTGTCAGCGACGGCGAAGACAACGCCCACTTCGTCGACCAGGCGGTCGTGCTGTTTCCGACCGCCAAGCAAGCTGAAGCGTTTTTCGAGGTGTCGGCCAAGCAGTGGCCGGAATGTCGCGAGTACACCCACACCCAAAGTGGTTCGCAGTGGACCGCCGGGCGCATATCGAACGCCGACGGCGTGCTGAGCACCGTCGCGACCCAGCAGAACGCCGGTGACTCGGCGTGGCAGGCCTGCGGGCGGGCGCTGACGGTGGCCAACAACGTCGTCGTCGACGTCAACACCTGCAGCACCGACCCGAAGGACTCCGCGGTGGTCATCGCCCGGCAAATCGCCGCGAAAGTGCCGAAGGGCTGACGCCGGGCCGGTACGCCTTAAGGTGAGTGCCGTGGCCGAGACGGCGCCGCTGCGCGTGCAACTGATTGCCAAGACCGAGTTCATCCCGCCGCCGGACGTGCCGTGGAGCACCGACGCGGACGGCGGGCCGGCGCTGGTCGAGTTCGCCGGCCGCGCCTGCTACCAGAGCTGGTCCAAGCCCAACCCGAAAACCGCCACCAACGCCGCCTACCTGCAGCACATCATCGACGTCGGGCACTTCTCGGTGCTCGAGCATGCCAGCGTGAGCTTCTACATCACCGGAATCTCGCGGTCGGCCACCCACGAGCTGATCCGGCACCGGCATTTCTCGTTCTCCCAGCTCTCCCAGCGCTACGTCCCGGAACCGGACTCGCGGATCGTGGTGCCTCCCGGCCTCGAGGACGACCCGGAGCTGCGGCAGATCCTGGCCGAGGCCGCCGACGCCAGCCGGGCGGCCTACACCGAGCTGTTGAGCCGGCTGGAAGCCAAGTTCGGCGCAGGTCAGGCGGGCGAAACGCTCGGAGCGCTGCGGCGCAAGCAGGCCCGGCAAGCCGCCCGCGCCGTGCTGCCCAACGCCACCGAGACCCGCATCGTGGTAACCGGCAACTACCGGGCGTGGCGGCATTTCGTGGCGATGCGCGCCAGCGAGCACGCCGACGTCGAGATCCGCCGGCTGGCCGTCGAATGCCTGCGGCAGCTCGTGGCCGTCGCCCCCGCCGCGTTCGGAGACTTCCAGATCACCGCCCTGGCCGACGGCACCGAAGTCGCGACCAGTCCGCTGGCGACCGAGGTCTGAGCACCTGCGCGGCGCCAGGTAATCTTGGGCCGTGAGCAGCAGCGGATTCGATGCCAAGGCGCAGTTCGGCACCGTTCTGACCGCAATGGTGACCCCGTTCGGTGCGGACGGCTCGGTGGACACCGACGCCGCGGTACGCCTGGCGAACCGCCTCGTCGACGCCGGTTGCGACGGCCTGGTGCTCTCCGGGACCACCGGGGAGTCGCCGACCACCGCCGACTACGAGAAGCTCACCCTGCTGCGTGCTGTGGTCGAGGCGGTCGGTGACCGCGCCCGCATCATCGCAGGTGCCGGCAGCAACGACACCGAGCACAGTGTCCGGCTGGCCGAGGCCTGCGCCGGGGTCGGTGCGCACGGCCTGCTGGTGGTCACGCCGTACTACTCGCGGCCCTCGCAGGCCGGTCTGCTGGCGCACTTCACCGCCGTGGCCGATGCCAGCGCGCTGCCGGTGATGCTCTACGACATCCCGGCCCGTTCCGTGGTGCCGATCGCCCCGGACACCATCTTCGAGCTGGCGGAGCACCCGAACATCGTCGCGATCAAGGACGCCAAGGGTGATCTGCACGCCGCCGCCCAGATCATGGCCGAAACCGGGCTGGCCTACTACTCGGGCGATGACGCACTCAACCTGCCGTGGCTGGCGATGGGTGCCACCGGCTTCGTCAGCGTGATCTCGCACTTCGCAGCCGGCCAGCTGCGCGACATGTTGACCGCCTACCAATCCGGCGACGTCGAGACCGCTCGCAAGATCAACGTCTCCATCGCGCCGTTGTCCAACGCGATGGCCCGCACCGGCGGGGTCACCTTCGTCAAGGCCGGCCTGCGGTTGCAGGGTTTCGACGCCGGCGACCCGCGGCTGCCCCAGGTGCCCGCCACCGCGGCCGAGGTCGACGACCTGGCCATCGACATGCGCACCGCGTCCGTTCTCGGGTGAGGTTCGGGTGAAGGAAGACCTCACCCCGCCGGGTCCGCTGACCCCCGGCGGGCTACGCGTCACGGCGCTGGGCGGTATCAGCGAAATCGGCCGCAACATGACCGTTTTCGAACATCTGGGCCGACTGCTGATCATCGACTGCGGGGTGTTGTTCCCGGGCCACGACGAGCCCGGTGTCGATCTGATCCTGCCGGATATCCGCCACATCCAAGACCGGCTCGACGACGTCGAGGCGCTGGTGCTGACCCACGCGCACGAGGACCACATCGGCGCCATCCCGTTCCTGCTCAAGCTGCGGGCCGACATCCCGGTGGTCGGCTCGAAGTTCACCTGCGCGCTGGTGGCCGCCAAGTGCCGCGAACACCGCATCAAGCCGGTCTTCGTCCAGGTCGCCGAAGGCCAGCGCAGCACCCATGGGGTGTTCGAATGCGAGTACTTCGCGGTCAACCACTCCATCCCCGATGCATTGGCGATCGCGGTGCACACCGGTGCCGGCACCGTGCTGCACACCGGCGACATCAAGCTCGACCAGCTGCCGCCGGACGGGCGGCCCACCGACCTGCCCGGCATGTCCCGGCTGGGCGATCAGGGCGTGGACCTGTTCCTGTGTGACTCGACCAATGCCGAGATTCCCGGCGTCGGGCCCAGCGAAAGCGAGGTCGGCCCCACCCTGCACCGGTTGATCCGGGGTGCCGAGGGACGGGTGATCGTGGCGTGCTTCGCCTCGAATGTGGACCGTGTGCAGCAGATCGTCGATGCCGCGGTGGCGCTGGGCCGCCGGGTCTCGTTCGTCGGCCGGTCGATGGTCCGCAACATGGGCATCGCCAAGGAGCTGGGCTTTTTGCGGGTCGCAGACTCCGACCTGGTCGATATCGGAGCGGCCGAGATGATGCCGCCGGAGAAGGTCGTGCTGGTCACCACCGGAACGCAGGGCGAGCCGCTGTCAGCCTTGTCGCGGATGTCGCGTGGGGAGCACCGCTCCATCACGCTGACCGCCGGTGATCTGGTGGTGCTCTCGTCGTCGCTGATCCCCGGCAACGAGGAGGCCGTCTACGGCGTGATGGACGCGCTGGCCAAGATCGGTGCCCGGGTGGTCACCAACGCCGCGGCTCGGGTCCACGTCTCCGGGCACGCCTACGCCGGTGAGCTGCTGTTCCTCTACAACGGGATCCGGCCCCGCAACGTGATGCCGGTGCACGGCACCTGGCGGATGCTGCGCGCCAACGCCGCGCTGGCCGCGCGCACCGGGGTGCCACCGGAGTCGATCCTGTTGGCCGAGAACGGCGTCAGCGTGGATCTGGTCGCCGGGCAGGCCAGCATCGCCGGGGCGGTCCCGGTCGGCAAGATGTTCGTCGACGGCCTGGTCGACGGCGACGTCGGCGATGCGACGCTGGGGGAGCGGCTGATCCTGTCGAGCGGGTTCGTCGCGGTCACCGTGGTGGTGCGCCGCGGCACCGGCAAGGCCGTCGCGCCGCCGTATCTGCACTCCCGGGGCTTCTCCGAAGATCCCAAGGCGCTGGAACCGGCGGCCCGCAAGGTCGAGGCGGAACTGGAATCCCTTGCCGCCGAACGTGTTACCGACCCGACCAGGATCGCCCAGGCGGTGCGCCGCACGGTGGGCAAGTGGGTCGGCGAGGTCTACCGGCGGCAGCCGATGATCGTGCCGACCGTTATCGAGATCTGAGCTATCTCTTGTTGACGTAGCCGGCGTCCACCGGCAGCGTCACCCCGGTGATGTAGCGGGCGGCGTCGGACACCAGCCAGAATGCGGCGTTGGCCACGTCCTCCGGTTGCAGCACCTGCACCGGCAACGCGTTGCCCATGTCCGGTCCGCCCTGGGTGTCCAGGCCGTCGAGCCACTTCCGGGTGAACTCGTTGTCGATCATCGGCGTCTGTACCCCGGCCGGATGTACTGAGTTGACCCTAATGCTATGTGGCGCAAGAAGGTTGGCGTATACCCGCATCAGTCCGACGATGCCGTGCTTGGCGGCGGCGTACCCCAGCGATCCGGCTGCCGGAGCGGCCAGACCGACCAGCCCGGCGACCGAGCTGACCAGCACGATCGACCCGCCGTCACCCTGGGCGATCATCGGCTTCACCGCCACATCGACGGTGTGGTAGATACCGGTGAGGTTGACGTCGATCACGTCCTGCCAGGCGTCCTCGCCGGCCATCGGAGCGATTCCGGCGTTGGCGATCACGAAATCGAGCCGCCCGAGTTCGTCGAGGCCGGCCTGCAAGGCGGTGCTCAGCGCGGCGCGATCGCGGACGTCGGCCGCCCGGGCCACGATGCGCGCACCGGTCTCCTCGACCAGCTTGACCGTCTCCGCCAGATCCTCGGCGGTGGCCAGCGGATACGGCACGCTGGAGATCTGTTGGCACAGGTCGACCGCGATGATGTCGGCGCCCTCGGCGGCCAGCCGCAGGGCATGGGCCCGACCCTGGCCGCGGGCGGCGCCGGTGATGAACGCGACCTTGCCGGTCAGGGCTCCCATCACTGGGCCCGGAGCTGGCCCTTGGCCGGATCGCCGGCCGGCAGCGGCTGCAGCATCTTGATCTCCGGTGCCCCGGCCAGGTGCTCCTTGAGGTTGCCGAACAGCTCGGCGACCGCCGGAGCCGCCGAATGGGCCTGGAGCGCCTCGGCGTCCGCCCACTGCTCGATGAACACCAACGAGCCGTCGGCTTCGTGCACCGAGTACAGCTGACAGCCCGGCTCCTCGTGCACCTGGCCGACCGCCTTGGTGCAGATCTCGCGGGCGATATCCACCGATTCCGGCTTGACGGGGAAGGCGGCGACGACGACTACCGGCATGCAGGTCTCCTTAGACAGGCTTAGGTGTGGCCCTGCCACCGTACGCAGGCCCACTGTGACCGGTGCCACGCGGGTGACCACTGCACCGCCCGACCCGTGACCAGTGTGGCAGATGGTGCGAATGAGGGTATTGCGGTTAGGCTTGCGGTTATGGCTAGTAAGACGGCTAGTGGCACCGGGGCACGATCGGGAACGCGAACTAGCAGGTCAAAGGCTGGCTCGCGCGCCACTCGGCCGGCCCGCGCAGCGGCGGCACGGCGCAAACCGGCACCGCGCCGGCAACGCTCCGGGCTGGCCGGGGCGGGGCTGGCCTGCGGGAGGGCCGCCCGGGCGGGCTGGCTGATGGTCGCCAAGGCGGCCGGCGGTACCGCCCGGTCGGTCGGCCGCGCCCACGACATCGACCCGGGCCATCGCCGGGACGGCATCGCGCTGGCCCTGCTGGGCCTGGCCGTGGTGACCGCCGCCAGTTGCTGGCTGGACGCCGCGCGGCCGGTCGGGGCATGGGTCGACACCGGGCTGCGCACGGTGATCGGCGGGGCGGTGGTGCTGCTTCCCGTGCTGGCCGGCGTCGGCGCCGTTGCGTTGATGCGCACCGAACCCGACCCGGAGAACCGGCCCAGGCTGATCCTCGGATCGGCGATGGTCGCGCTGCCGATCCTGGGGCTGTGGCATCTGTGGTCCGGTTCCCCGCAGACCCCCGACGGCCGTCTGCACGGCGCCGGTTTCGTCGGATTCGTCATCGGCGGGCCGCTCGCCGACGGGCTGACCGCCTGGATCGCCGCGCCGCTGCTGTGCATCGGCGTGCTGTTCGGGGTGCTGCTGTTGACCGGAACCACGCTGCGCGAGGCCCCCGAGGCGCTGCGCGACCTGTTCACCGCGCGCGGCTACGAGGACTACTACGACGACGACGAAGACGACGACGGCTATGACTGCGCCGTCGAGGACGCCGGCTACGACGGCGCCGGCAACGACGACGCCGGTGACACCCCGGACTGGCAGTCGCGCACCCCGCTGGACAACTACCCGCTCGACGAGCCGCCCGCCGAGCCGGCGCCACCGGCCAAGCCCGCCCGCCGCAAGCAGCCCAAAGCGGCCAAACCCACCGACACCACTGTCGTCCTGGACCGGGTGGTGGAGGGTCCCTACACCCTGCCGCCGCTGAACCTGCTGATCGCCGGCGATCCACCGAAAACCCGCACCGCCGCCAACGATCAGATGACCGACGCGATCACCTCGGTGCTCACCCAGTTCAAGGTCGACGCCGCGGTCACCGGCTGCACCCGCGGCCCGACCGTCACCCGCTACGAGGTGGAGCTGGGACCCGGGGTCAAGGTCGAGAAGATCACCGCCCTGCAGCGCAACATCGCCTACGCGGTAGCCACCGAAAGTGTGCGGATGCTCGCACCGATCCCCGGTAAGTCCGCGGTGGGCATCGAGGTGCCCAATACCGACCGGGAGATGGTGCGGCTGGCCGACGTGCTGACCGCGCCGTCCACCCGCCGCGACCACCACCCGCTGGTGATCGGGCTGGGCAAGGACATCGAGGGCGACTTCATCAGCGCCAACCTGGCCAAGATGCCGCACCTGCTGGTGGCCGGCTCCACCGGCTCGGGCAAGTCCAGCTTCGTCAACTCGATGCTGGTGTCGCTGCTGGCGCGAGCCACCCCTGAAGAGGTCAGGATGATCCTGATCGACCCGAAGATGGTGGAACTCACACCGTACGAAGGCATTCCGCACCTGATCACCCCGATCATCACCTCGCCGAAGAAGGCGGCGGCCGCGCTGGCCTGGCTCGTCGAGGAGATGGAGCAGCGCTACCAGGACATGCAGGCCTCCCGGGTGCGGCACATCGACGTTTTCAACGAGAAGGTGCGTTCCGGGGAGATCACCGCGCCGTTGGGCAGCGAACGGGTCTACCGGCCCTACCCCTACATCCTCGCGATCGTCGACGAGCTCGCCGACCTGATGATGACCGCGCCGCGCGACGTCGAGGACGCCATCGTGCGGATCACCCAGAAGGCCCGCGCCGCAGGCATTCACCTGGTGCTGGCCACCCAGCGGCCCTCGGTGGACGTCGTCACCGGCCTGATCAAGACCAACGTGCCGTCCCGGCTGGCGTTCGCCACCTCGTCGCTGACCGACTCGCGGGTGATCCTGGACCAGGCCGGCGCGGAGAAGCTGATCGGGATGGGCGACGGGCTGTTCCTGCCGATGGGCGCCAACAAGCCGATCCGGCTGCAGG
>NZ_LZJK01000082.1 GCF_001667945.1 Mycolicibacter sinensis
ACCAGCAGCAGCACGATTTCGGTGATCGCCGAATCGGTTTCGGCGATGGTGAAACTGTGTCGGGGGTCGATCAGGAAGTAGTTGAGCAGCAGGCCCGAGACCACAGCCGACAGCATTGCGGGGGCGACGCCGCCGAGGAGGGCGACCACCAGCACGCCGACGAAGAACAGCGCGCTCTCTCCGCCTAGGCGCAGCACCGGATCCAGCCATGCGGTTGTGATCCAGCAGACTAGCGACGGCACGAGCACCGCCGCTAGCCATGGCAGCACACGGCGTTGCCGAGCCGAGAGCGCTCCGCCGCGAAAGCCTTGCCCGGACTCTTCATGAGTCACTATGTGGACATCGATCTTCCCGGACAGCCGCACCACCGTCGCACCGATACCCTCGTCGAGCAAACGTGCCCAGCGGGACCGCCGCGACGTCCCGATCACCAGCTGGGTGGCGTTGACGTCCCGGGCGAAATCCAACAGCGCGGTCGGCACATCGTCGCCGACGACGACGTGCAGCGAGACGCCGAGGCTGGCCGCCAACTCGCGGATCTTGCCGATCCGGGCATCGGGCAAGGGCGAGCGCCCGTCACCGCGCAGCACGTGCAGCGCCAGCAACTCGGCGCTGGACTTCGACGCGATCCGCGAGGCTCGGCGGACCAGCGTCTCCGATTCCGGGCCGCCGGTGACGGCCACGACCACCCGCTCGCGCGCCTCCCAGGTTGCGGTGATCTTTTTGTCGGCGCGGTAGGTGGCCAGGGCGGCGTCTACCTGGTCGGCCACCCAAAGTAGCGCCAGTTCGCGCAGCGCGGTTAGGGTTTCGCCGCGAAAGTAGTTGGCCAGTGCCGCGTCGACCTTCTCCGGCGG
>NZ_LZJK01000083.1 GCF_001667945.1 Mycolicibacter sinensis
GATCGGCGCCACCCGCCGCGTCACCACGTTCTCCGGTGATGTGATCGATCAGGCGCTGCTCGATCATGTGGTGGCGGCTCGGCCGGCGGAGGCGCCTTCTTCGGGGTCGCCACCACATTGCCGGCGACGCTCAGCGCGGCGCCGATAGCCGCGGTCAGTTGTGGTCGCGGGGAGCTGATGACCGGGGAGCCGAAGCGTTGCGACAGGCCGGTCGTGACGGTCGGCATGTTGGCCCCGCCCCCGACCGACACGATCGCCGACAGGTCGTCGGGCCTGATCTCGTTGTCGTCCAAGGTGTTCTGCAACGCGGTGAAGAAACCGTCGAGCGGCTGGCGCAGCGCCTCATCGAGTTCTGCACGGGTCAGCCAGACGCCGCCGTGGAATCCCGCCAGCTCGGCGACGGTCTCGGTCGACAGTTGCTCCTTGGCGTCGCGGCACTGGCTGCGCAACCGGGTCAGCGACCCCACCGTCGGCGGTCCGTCGCCGTTGCCGCCCAGATCCGCCACCACATGATCGAGCAGCGCCTGATCGATCACATCACCGGAGAACGTGGTGACGCGGCGGGTGGCGCCGATCGGCTCGAAACCACGGCCGGCGTCGACCAGGCTGATATTGGTGCCGCTGCCGCCGAAGTCGCACACCGCGATGATGCCGTGGTCGGGCAAGCCCGGATTCGCCTGCAGGGCGGTCAGCACCGCCGTGGTGTCGGAGATCAAGGTCACCGGGTGCTGCGCCCACTCCGAGACCCGCCCCAACGCGGTGCGCAGCGCACCGACGGCCTCCCGCGACCAGTGGGCGGGGTGGGTGACCGCCACCGCGGGCGGCAGCGGCCGTCCCTCAGTCGCGGCGTAGGCCAGCGCGTGCAGCCCGTCGCCGAGCAACTGCTCAGCGCGGTGCGTGGAGCCGTCGCCGGCTACCACCGGTCCACCGCCGCCGACACGGTCCACGAAATCGGTCACGACCAGGCCGCGCTCGTCGAGGGCGGCAGTGACCGCGGAATTCTCCGAAGGCATGCCGATCTGCGAGGGGCGGTCCCGGAACAGCGTCAGCACCGGCCGCCGAGTGATCGCCCGGTCGGCGGTGACGGCCGCCAGAGTGGTCGCTCCGACGGACATGCCCACCGCGGGGCCTGTGTCATGCGCCATGCTGTCCCATCCGCAGTGTCCACCGGCGATCGAAACGCACCGGATCGTATGCAATTTTATCGATGAGTGTCTTATTTACCCGACATTGCAGCGCCGTAGGTGCGGCGCACCGGTCCCGGCTGCGCCCGCGGCAGGTAGCGACGGGCCGGGCGTGGTTCGGCGCGCGGTGGCGCGAAACCGGGGTCTGTCGAGCGACCTCACTGCCCGGCACCGAGTTTGCTCGGGCGACCCCACCGGATGGTCACTTCGCCGACACCGGACGGCCACGTGACGGTAACTGCACGCTCACCACAGCGGGCTTCAGCCGTGGTTCAGCTCTTCGGCATGGACCGCCCGGCGGGGCGGGACGCGCACCCCCGCGAGCCCTCTACTACGCGAATTCCCAGCGTTGTTTACTTACGTCGCGCCACGACTTATGCCACCATGTACGGGTGAACACACCTCGGATCCCTCGCTCCCTCGGTGTTGTGCTGGCGCTGACCTGGCTGCTGCAGAGCACCACTGCCACCCCTCCCCCTGCCTTCGCCGACCCCTGTCCCGACGTCCAAGTATTGTTTGCTAGAGGCACCGACGAGGCCATCGGTGTCGGTGAAACCGGGCAAGCATTCGTCGACGCGCTCCGGCCCCGGATCGGCGAGCGTTCCATGGAGGTCTACGCGGTCGACTATCCGGCCACCAACGACTGGCCGACCGGCATCCAGGGCATCCGCGACGCCACCGCCCACATCGAGGCCACCGCGGCGAATTGCCCCAAGACCAAGATGGTGCTCGGCGGCTTCTCCCAGGGCGCCGCGGTGATGGGATTCTCCACCGCCAATGTCATCCCCGACGGCGTGGAAGGGGTCGATATACCACGGCCGATGCCGCCGGAGGTGGCTGACCATGTCGCCGCTGTGGTGCTCTTCGGCACCCCGAATGAGCGGGCGATGAACTTCCTGGGCCAACCGCCCGTGGTCATCGGCCCCGCGTACACGGGAAAGACCATCCAGCTGTGCACCCCGGAAGACCCGGTCTGCTCGGAAGGGATGAATTTCGCAGCGCACGCCCCCGGCGCCTACGACGGGATCGTCGACGAAGGTGCCGCCTACGCGGCAAATCGGCTGTAACCACCGCATTCGCCGCCTGGCACCGGCGCCGCTCTTTGCTGATGACCGCTAGTGCAGTCGGCTCCGCGCAGCGTCGCCAGCACCCTCATCTGCCTGCGGCAGGAACCCGAGGTCGGCCGGTCGACCGGATCGACCCGGCGCGGTATGGCGACCCACGGGCCGGTCGGCAGGTGGCGGCATGTCAGCATTCAAGGATGACTTTGCGTGACACTGTTCGCACCGTCGCTGCCGCGTCGACGCTGGCGGGAGCGTTGCTGAGCACCCCGGCGGGCCTGCCGGCCGCCGTCGCCGAGCCCTGCCCGGACACCGAGGTGGTGTTTGCCCGCGGCTCCGGGCAGCCCCCCGGTCTCGGCGATGTCGGGGAGGCGTTCGTCGCTTCACTCAAGGAGCAACTACCCGGCCGTGACGTGCAGGTTTATCCGGTCGAGTACCCGGCGAGCACCGACTACCGCAACAGCGCGCTGCTCGGGGAGAACGACGCCACCGCGCACATCCAGGCCACGGTCGCAAACTGCCCGAACACCAAACTCGTGCTCGGCGGTTACTCCCAGGGCGCCAGTGTGATCGAGATGTCGAGCAATTCGCTGCCACCCGCGGTCGCCCACCATGTCGTCGCGGTGGCACTCTTCGGCCCGCCGTCGAGTCCGTACTCCACCTCGCTGTGGGGCGGCCCGCTGCCGGTGCTGGCCGCCTCCTACCGCCCCAAGAGCATCGACTTCTGCCTGGCGGGCGACATCTACTGCGAAGAGAGCGGCAGCGTCGTCCCGCATCTGATGTACGTGCAAGACGGCAAGGCCGATGAGGGCGCGGCGTTCGCCGCGACCCGTCTGACGATCAGTTAGGCCGACGCGGCTCAGAACACGCTCGGCACCCGCGCGTCGATCAGGTGCGGCCCCGGTTCGGCCAGGGCCCGGCGGAACTGTTCGGCGAGTTCCTCGCAGGTGGTCGCCACGCTCGCCGGCACACCGAACCCCTCGGCGATCTTGGCGAAGTCCATGTTGGGCCGCGACAGGTCGAGCAGGGCTTCGGCTTTGGCGCCGTACCGGCCCCCTTCGCCTGCGGCGCCCACCCGGGCCAGTTCCATCCGCAGGATCGCATACGAGCTGTTGTTGATCAGCACCGTGGTCACGTCGACGTTCTCGCGGGCCATCGACCACAGCGCCGAGATGGTGTAGGCCGCGCTGCCGTCGGCTTGCAGTGCGATCACCGGCCGGTCCGGGGCGGCGACGGCAGCGCCCAGCGCGACCGGCAGTCCCTGCCCGATCGCCCCGCCGGTCAGCGTGAGCACATCGTGGCGCGGTGCCCCGGCGGTGGCGGCCGGCAGCAGCAGGCCCGAAGTGTTGGACTCATCGGAGATGATCGCGCCCTCGGGTAGCAGTGCGCCGATCACCTGCACCCAGTTCTGCGGGGTCAGCGGTCCTGCCGGGAGTTCCGGAGCGGCCGCGGGCGCCGGCCGCGGCTGCACATCCGAAGCCACCGCCGCGGCCAACTGCGTGAGGGCGGCGACCACATCCGTCTCGAGCCCGGCCAGATTGTGTACCGCACAGCCCTCGGGCACCAGGTCGCTCGGCTTGCCGGGATAGGCGAAGAACGACACCGGGGCCCGCGTTCCGGCGACCACCAGGTGCTTGATCCCGTCGAGTTGGAACGCCGCCTGCTCGGCCAGGTAGCCCAGCCGATCGAGGGCCGGGACCCCGGCCCCGCGAGCCAACCGGGCCGGGAAGGTCTCCACCAGCGCACGCGCCCCGGTCGCGGCGGCGATCCGATCGGTGGCCTCCAGTGCGCCCACCTCGGCCGCGGCAGGGCCACCGATCAGCAGCGCTACCGGCTCGCCGCTGCGCAGCACGTCGGCGATCTCGGCGACAGCCTGCTCATCGGGGGCGGCCGCGGGAACCGGTTTCACCGGGCCGGACGGCTGCGCACCGTCGTCCCAGGAGATGTCGGCCGGCAGGATCACGTTGGCCACCTGGGCCGGGCTGGCCATCGAGGCGGCCACCGCTTCGGCGGCGTCGCGCCCGACCTCGGCCCCGGCGCCGGTGCGGCGTACCCAGCCGTGGGTCCAGTCGGTCAGCGGCTCGATGTCCGATTCCAGCGGCGCGTCGTACTTCTTGTGGTAGGTGGCGTGATCCCCGATGACGTTGACCACCGGCACGTGCGCACGGCGGGCGTTGTGCAGGTTGGCCAGACCGTTGCCCAGCCCGGGCCCCAGGTGCAGCAAGGTGGCGGCCGGCTTTCCGGCAATGCGGGCGTAGCCGTCGGCCGCGCCGGTCACCACGCCTTCGAACAGGCACAGCACCCCACGCATCTGCGGCACCGAGTCCAACGCGGCCACGAAGTGCATTTCGGAGGTGCCGGGGTTGGCGAAACAGACCTGCACGCCGCTGTCGACCAAGGTGGTGATCAGGGCCTGTGCTCCGTTGGTCATCTGGCTGCCTTTCTTACCAACGCCGAGTGTGCCGTTTCATTCGCGACGCGCCGGTGCCGACGGATGAAACGGCACACTCGCGGTTTCCTGCCTATACAAGCACGCCGGGGTTGAGGATCCCGGCGGGGTCGAAGGCGTCCTTGATCCGGCGCATCAGGGCGAGCTTGACCGGATCCTCCAGGTCCAGGAAGTGTTGCGTCTTGACCCGCCCCAGGCCGTGCTCGCCGGAGATCGCCCCGCCCAACGCCATCGCCGCGGAGAAGATGTCATGCAGCAGCCGGTGCCGTAGCTCGTCGTCGGCGCAGAACACCGCCAGGTGGACGTTGCCGTCACCGGCGTGTCCGCACCCCACCACCCCGGCGCCCGCAGCTTGGGCGAAACCTTGTGCGCGGGTGAAGAACTCGTGCATGACCGCCCGCGGGACCACCACGTCGATGACGTCGTGGGCACCGGCGGCCTTGGCCGTCCAAAACGCCCTCTCCCGGGCTTCGATCAGGGCGTGCGCCGAATTGCCCTCCAGCACATAGACATCGACTGCGCCCAGTGAACCCAGCAATTCGCCCAACATGGCGACGTCGTCGTCGAGGCGGTCGTGGTCACGGTTCTCCAACCCGATCACCAGATGCGCTTCAGCGGTCTCGCGGACGGCGTCGGGGATGCCGAGGTTGAGGTTTTGGGAGTAGCTGATCGCGGCCAGGGTGAGCTTGTCGATGTATTCGAGGATCACCGGGTCCACGCCGCTGCCCACCACTGTCGGCACCGCGCGCAGCACCGCGGGGAGGTCGGCGAAGGGGGCCAGCAGGGTGGCCGAGTGCGCCAGCCGCGGGTAGAGCCGCACGGTGACCTCGGTGGCCAGCGCGCAGGTGCCCTCCGAGCCGATGATCAGCTGGGTCAGGTCGTATCCGGTGGACAACTTGGTGATCTTCCCGCCGGTGCGGATCAGCTCGCCGGTCGGCAGCGCGGCCTGCAGCCCGAGCACGTTGTGGCGGGTCACGCCGTACTTGACCGCGCGCATACCGCCGGCGTTGGTGCCGACGTTGCCGCCGACACTGGCCGACAGCTCGCCGGGAAAGACGGTGTACATCAGCCCGGCCTCGGCGGTCGCGGTGTCGAGGTCGGCCAGGGTGACCCCGGGTTGCACCACCGCGACCTGGTTGTCGGTGTCGATCTCCAGGATCGCGTTCATCTTCTCGAAGGAGATCAACAGGCCGTCGGCGCACGGCCGCGCGCCGGCCGACAGTCCGGTGCCCGACCCGCGGGCGGTCACCGGGGTCTTGGCCCTGCTGGCGGCGGCCAGCAGCGCCGCGACCTGTTCGGCGGTCTGCGGGCGGGCGACGTAACGCGGCGTCACCGGTGCGCCCACCAGCGCCTCGTCGTGGGAGTAGTCGGGTCCGATCTGTTCGCCGGTGAGCAGTGCGGCGGCGCCGACGATCTCGGCGAACTCCTGCTCGACTGCGGCATCTAGCATGCGGCCCTCACTTCCCGAATCCGGCGTCCCGCAGCGCCTGGGCCATTGACCCGCCGGCCGGCGCCGCCTCCCGGCGCCCGCCGCCGTGACCCCGCCGCTCCCCCCGATTCTGCTTGCCGGTGTCACGGCGCGCAGCCGCTTTGGCACCTGGGCCCGAGGCGGATTTGCCGGCCTTGCCCGCCGGCTTGTCCCCCAGCCGCAGGCTCAGGCCGATCCGCTGGCGGTCGACGTCGACGTCGAGCACCTTCACCTTCACCACCTGGCCGGAGCGGACCACCTCGTGCGGATCGGAGACGAAACGGTCCGACATTGCCGAGACGTGCACCAGGCCATCCTGGTGCACGCCGACATCAACGAACGCACCGAACGCCGCAACGTTGGTCACCACCCCCTCCAGGACCATGCCGACCTTGAGGTCGGCCACCTTCTCCACCCCGGCGGCGAACGTCGCCGTGGAGAACGCCGGCCGCGGGTCGCGCCCGGGCTTCTCCAACTCGGCGAGAATGTCGGTCACGGTCGGGACCCCGAACCGGTCGTCGGCGAAGTCGCCGGGTTCCAGCGACCGCAGCAGCCGTTCGTCGCCGATGATCTCGGCCAGCGACACCCCCGCGCGGTCCAGGATGCGCCGGACCACCGGGTAAGCCTCCGGATGTACCCCCGAGGAGTCCAGCGGGTCATCACCGTCGCGGATGCGCAGGAATCCGGCGCACTGCTCAAAAGCCTTGGGCCCCAGCCGCGGCACGTCGAGCAGGGCGGCCCGGTTACGAAACGGCCCGGTCTGGTCGCGGTGGGCCACAATGGCTTCGGCCAACGATTCCGACACCCCCGACACCCGTGCCAGCAGTGGCGCGGAGGCGGTGTTGAGGTCGACGCCGACGGCGTTCACCGCGTCCTCGACGACCGCGTCCAGGCTGCGCGCCAGCGTTCCCGGCGTGACGTCGTGCTGGTACTGGCCGACTCCGATCGACTTCGGCTCGATCTTGACCAGCTCGGCCAGCGGATCCTGCAGCCGCCGCGCGATCGACACCGCCCCGCGCAGGGTGACGTCGAGATCGGGCAGCTCGTGGGCGGCGTAGGCCGACGCCGAATACACCGAGGCGCCGGCCTCGCTGACCATCGCCTTGACCGGTGCGGGGGCGCCCGCGGCCTTGAGGTCGGCGATCAGCTCGGCGGCCAGGGCGTCGGTCTCCCGCGACGCGGTGCCGTTACCGACCGCGATCAGATCCACGCCGTGCCGAGCGACCAGCGCCGCCAGCGCGGCTTTGGCCTGGTCCCACTGTTTTTGCGGCTGATGCGGGTAGATCGCACAGGTGTCGAGCACCTTGCCGGTGCCGTCCACGACAGCCACCTTCACCCCGGTGCGGAAGCCCGGGTCGAGACCGAGGGTGGTGCGGTTGCCGGCCGGGGCGGCCAGCAGCAGGTCTTTGAGGTTGCGGGCGAAGACCGCCACCGCGTCGGCTTCGGCGCGCTGCTTCAGCCGCATCCGGGCGTCGACCGCTGCGGAGAACGCCAGCCGGGTCTCCCACGCCCACCGCACCGTCTCGGTCAGCCACGGCGTCGCCGGCCCCGGCGCGGTCATGTCGACGCCGAGCGATTCGGCGACCATCGCCTGGTAGGGCTCGTTCTCGCCGCCGTCGAAGGCCAGCGCCAGGGCATCTTCCTTCTCGCCACGCAATACAGCCAGCACCCGATGCGACGGCATGGTCTCCAGTGCTTCGCTGAACTCGAAGTAATCGCGGAACTTTTGTGCAGCAGCCGTTTTCGCGGCATCCGCGGACCGCGGGGCGGTCCGCAGCGAACCGGCCGCCCAGAACTTCTCGCGGACCGCGCCCACCAGTTCGGCGTCCTCGGCGGCTCGTTCGACCAGGATCGCGCGGGCGCCCTCCAACGCTGCCGCGGCGTCGGCGACCTCCTCACCGGTGAACTCCGAGGCGAGCTGCTGCGGGTCCAGGCTCGGATCGGCCAGCAGCCGGTCAGCCAGCGGTTCCAGACCCGCTTCGCGGGCGATCTGCGCCTTGGTGCGGCGCTTGGGTTTGTAGGGCAGGTAGATGTCCTCAACGCGGGCCTTGGTGTCAGCGCTGAGCAACGCCGCCCGCAGCTCGTCGGTGAGCTTGCCCTGTTCCTCGATCGAAGCCAGCACGGCGGCCCGCCGGTCGTCGAGCTCCCGCAGGTAGCGCAGCCGCTCCTCGAGAGTGCGCAGCTGGCCGTCGTCGAGGCTGCCGGTGACCTCCTTGCGGTAGCGGGCGATGAACGGCACCGTCGCCCCCTCGTCGAGCAGCGCGACGGCGGCGGCGACCTGCCGTTCTGCCACCGCGAGTTCCTCAGCGAGGCGGGCATTCACGGACTTAAGCGTTACGTTGGCGGTCACGCCGACGGACCCTACCGAACGCCGCTGACAGTTCCCGGCTCCGGCACAGCGTGATTTTTGACCGCGCGCAGGATGGCTACGATGCCGCCCACCTCGTCGTCACCGAACACCTGTTCCGGCCCGCGCGGTGCGTGGTCGGTGTAGGGCGACTCGTAGAGGCGGGACGGCTCCATCAGCCCGTTGTCGGTCAACTCGTCGATGATGAGGTTGACGAACCGGATCTGCTCGACGGTGAACTTCGTGCCATCCAGGTAGGTGCCAAAGGCCTCGGCCGCGGCCTGCCGATCCAGCCCCACCAAAGACCGGATGAACAAGCCCAACCCGTGCGCCTCTTCGCCGGCCTGCGTGATGTCGTCGGCTTCGCCCGCACCGCTATCAACCAGCATCTGCTCCAATGCCTCCAGGTCCGCGGCGGTCAGCTGTTTGTTACGCCGCAGCCGCTGCAGTGCGACGTGGTCCTGATGCGCTTTGAGGTAGGCCGCGGCCTTGGCCCGGAATCGCGGCAAGTTCGTTCCTGGGGCGATGCCGGGCAGATCGATCACCGTCGACGCCGTCAGCGCATCCTCGAAGTCGGTGTAGATCCGCACCTTCTTGGTCTTCTCCAAGAACTTCAGCAAGCCGCGCAGCCGGCGTCGCGCGACTTCGAGCATCGGCAATGTGACATCGACCCACCACTGGTCGCCGGCGACCTCGTCGAGCAGCTCCTGCTGTGCTGCCACCGACGGGATCGCGGTCTGATTGAGCAGCCCGGATGCGATGTTCTGCACCTGTTCGCGCAGCCGTTCGGCGCCCAACGTGTCGCCCTCTAGTTGCGCGAGCTGGCGGCGCAGGATGAGCAGGTCGAAACGTTTTGCGTCCTCGTCGGTCTCGGTGGCGCCCGATGGTAGGCCGGCCAGGTGTTCGGCGACCTCGTCCGCGGCCTCTTGCGTCAGCGCAGTCCATGCCGCCCAGTCGCCATAGCGCTCAACCCATTTGCGGTGCGGACGGACCAGGAAGTTCTCCAGGTTCATCCCGACGACGATCCGGTGCAGCGACCAGGCGGCATCGACCCGCAGGCCCCGTTCTGATTCGGTGCCGGCTCCCTCGGCCGGCTCGGTCCCGTCCGGCGGTACTGCCGCATCCAATGCGGTGATCAAGCCAAGGCGAGTTTCGAAGAGCCGCTGGTTCAGCGACTTCTGCACGGACCCTTGCGATCCGGGAAGGTCCTGGCTGAAGTATTCGAGGTTGCCGCAGAAGTCGAACACATAGAAGTTCTGTTTGTCTTGTCCCGGCCCGAACAGGTCGGGGCGCAGCCGGGTGCCGCGGCCGATCATCTGCCAGAACTTCGTTTTGGATCGCACCAGCTTGAAGAACACCAGGTTGACCACGTCGGGCACGTCGATGCCGGTGTCGAGCATGTCCACCGAGATCGCGATGTGCGGCGCCTTGTCTGGAACCGAGAAGTCGTCGATCAGGGTTTGCGCATACACCGTGCTGTGCGTGATGACGCGCGCGAAGTGACCAGCGTATTCAGGGTATTGGACGTTGAACCGCGCCTCGATGAACTCAGCGTGGTCCTGATTCTTGGCGAAGATGATGGTCTTGCCCAGCCGGTCTCCCCCGGCCACCTTGCCGCCCTTGTCCATCAGTTCGGCGAGCACCTTGTCGACGGTGTCCTCGTTGAACAGGAACTTGTTGAGCTCCTCCGACGTCACCGCGTCCGGGACCACGCCATCATCGCCCCAGTCCAGAGCGTCCCACTCGTCTTTCTCTTCTTCGCTCAAGTCGGCGTAGCGAATGCCCTGCTGCAGGAATTGGGTGCCGACCGATACCCCTACCGGGGGAACCAGGAAGCCTTCCGCGACAGCGTCTTCGAGGCTGTAGGCGTCGGTGGGAACACCGTCTTCGAGGTGAAAGAGCCGGTAGGTGTTGTGGTCGACCTCATCCTTGGGTGTCGCGGTCAGCCCTACCAGCAGGGAGTCGAACCAGTCGAAGATCGCCCGGTACTTCTGATACACCGAACGGTGCGCTTCGTCGATGACGACCAGGTCGAAATATCCGGGCCCGAAGGTGCGCAGCCCGGCTTCGGTATCGTTGATCAGGTTCATCATCGTCGGGTAGGTGCAGACGTAAACCCTACCATCGGTGATCTTTTCGGTCACCAGGTTGACGGTGGTCGCCGCTGGAAGATGCTTCTTGAACGCGTTGGCGGCCTGGGTGACCAGCGCGGTGCGGTCGGCCAAGAACAGCACTCGCTTGACCCAGCCGGCCTTCATCAGCTGATCGACCAGGGCGATGACGGTGCGGGTCTTGCCGGACCCGGTCGCCATCACCAGCAGGGCCTCTCGCCGTTTGTCGGCGAAGTCCTTGTCCACCGCCCGGATTGCGCGGTGCTGGTAGTGGCGTTCGACGATCTCGGTGTCGATCGTCGCATCAGCCAGGGGCTGTCGGGCATGGCGGCGATGAATCGCCAGTTCCAGTTCGTCACGGGTGTAGAAGCCCTGGACGTGCCGGGGCGGGTAGCCGGCCGCGTCGTCCCAGATCCAGTGTTCGTAGCCGTTGGTGTAGAAGATGACGGGGCGACGTCCGGTCATCTTCTCCAGGCAGTCGGCGTAGAGCTTCGCCTGTTGCTGCCCGATCTCGGGACTTTTGCTGGTGCGCTTGGCCTCGACCACGGCCAGCGGTAGCCCGTCGGCGCCCCACAACACGTAGTCGGCGTAGCCGATGCCGTGGTTGTTGGGCATCCCGGTGACTTCGTACTCACGGTCGCGTGCGTCGGTCAGCGGCCAGCCGGCCTCGCGCAGCAGCACGTCGATGAACCGGTCACGGGTCTCATCCTCGGCGTAGTCGCGGTCATCGACTTGAGCGTTCGCGGCCTGGACCTGCTCGATCTGCGCACGCAGGGCGGCGATCTCGGCGTCCTTGGCCGCGGCCAGCTCGTCTTTCTCGGCCAGCGCCCTGGCGTGCGCGTCGTCCTGGGCTTTGAACTTTGCGGCGAGCCGGGCGACGTCTTCTCTGGTCAGCGGTGCGGATCTGGCCGCCAGCGCCGGGTCAAAGACTGCCTTGAGCGGCACGGCCTTCGGGTTGGTGGAGTAATGGAATGCCGCCCACACCATCACGTGATGCAGTTCCTTGAGCGCGTCGAGGGCGGCGCGCGGCGGAATTGGGCGCGGGTCGTGCACCGCGGTGTTGCCGAGCCGGCGAATCAAGTTGAGTTTCTGCGCGATCCCCTGGCCGGCCTTCGCCCGGAAAGCGGTGTCGTTGATCCGGGCCGCGAGGTCGTCCTTGTAGGGGACGGCGAGGTTCATGATGTCGTAAAGGAATTCGACCAGTTGTTCGGCGGTGCGCCGGGCGTAGAAGCACGCCGAACGTGGGTCGCTGGTGGCGTAGCTTTCGGCTTTGGCGCAGTCGGCGTAGATCTCGGGCCAATCAACGACTTTCAGGAAGGCGAAGTTGGTCACTGATCCTCCTGCTCGTGGTTTATGGCATCATCGCTGAGCGCGGGCACTCTGCGCTCGGGTGGTGCGGGTGCCGGCCGGTTGGGCTTACTCATCCGGGTATCGAACCGGGTGCTCGCCATCCGCCGCTCAGCCAGACCGACCAGGTCGAGCACCTCGTTTGCCAGATAGCCGGTGGTGCCTCTGTCGACGCTCTTTCGCGACAACACGCCCGCCTCCGCAAGTTCATCAAGGGCATCTCGTGCCCGAGGAAACGAAACATCAAGGAGGCGCTGAACCGTTCGCGCCGTCAGCATCGGCGCTTCCGAGAGCATCCCCAGCAATCTTGACGTGGCCGAGTCGGCGCGGGGCTCCGGGCGCTTCCCATGGTCGGTACGCCAGCCCGCCAGTCGTTGGCCCCATTCGGCTCGCAGCACCTCGATCTCGCCCGCCAACCGCTCGGCCTGCTCGACAGCGACCTCCGCGGCTTCAGCGAAGATCCCCAGCCATGACGCAACACCGGTGACCGCGAGGTCGCTCAGTGGATCACCGATGTAGCGGAATGCCGCCAGTCCATCGATGTAGCGGTCGCGCAACGTGGCAAGCACCAGGCTCACCGGCAGGATCGCCCTCGACGACAGCCCCCGCCGTGCCAGCACGGTGTGAATGAGTGCGCGACCGACCCGGCCGTTGCCGTCGACGAACGGGTGGATCGTCTCGAACTGGGCGTGCACCAGGCCCGCCTGAATCAGCGGACCATGTGCCGAGCCGTTGAGGTAGGTGACCAGGTCATCCATGAGATCGGAGACGCGGTCGGCAGGTGGTGGCACGAAGGCCGATTCGAGCGGATTCCAGTTCGACCCGCCGATCCAGTTCTGCACTTCGCGCAGTCCACGGTGTTTCTCGTCCGGCAACAGGCGGGCATGCAGCGCGACGATGTCTTCGACCGTCATCGCGGGAGCCTGAACAAGTCCGAGTGCCGCCTGTCGGAGCACCGTGATGTTGTTGGCCACCAGACCGGCCTGAGCGCTGAATCCGCGGATCCGTTCGTCCTGGGCCAGCTCGGCAATCGCAACCTGCTGAGGCGAGGGCGCGATGCCCTCGATCATCGAACTGGCGATCGCCTCCGACCTGAGCAGGAACCGGGAGATGCCTTCCAGGCTCCTCGCATTCGGCCCCGCGGCCAGGCGCAGGATCTTCCGTTCCACGGATGCGGCGAAGATCGCCAGCTCGGCGGGGATCAGGACCGGGCGATCACACAACCGGTCCGGAACGTAAGCGGCGTACGGTCCGCCGCGCCGGTCGCGCGATACCAGGCCACGCCCGTGTGTGGGCTCCCAGTACAGCTCCCGAAGTTCCGCCATCGCCCTATCTGTTCACTACATGCCCTTTGATTAACCCTTGTGCAATTAAACGTTAATAGCGTGTCCGGCGATGTACGTTTACGCACATTGCGACCGCCTGACGCTCATGTCGTGGCCATATCCGCTCTGTACTGCGCAAACATCCGCTCAAACGCTTCCTCGCCAACCACCGGAATCCCGTAAGCGCGCGCCTTGGCCGCCTTGCCACTCAGCGAGTCGGGGTCAGCGGCGACCACCAGCCGAGTGGACTTGGTGACCCCGCCGCTCGTCAGGCCGGCCGCGACGATTGCCGCGATCCACTCCTCGCGGCTGCGGTTCATCTCCCCGGTGAACACCACCCGATCTCCGGCCCGGAGGGCGAACCGGGACCCCGTCGCCTCGATCGAGTGACCCGCTGCCCACTCCAGGGCTTCGTCGACGTCGTGCGCAGTGAGGCCGACCGCAGCCGCTACAGACGTGAGGTCGTCGCGCTCCACCGCGGTGACGACCCCGTCGGCCAACGCCTCCCGGGCGATGCTGCGCAGGTAATCGCGGTGCAGCCGCTCCAGGGTGGCTCGGCTCAGGCCCGCCGCAGCGGCGGTATCGACGAGCTGCCTGGCCTCGGTGCGCGAGACCTCGCGGTCCAACAGGGCGCTTTCCAGCACCAGCAGGTAGGCGGCTTCGTCTTCGGGATATCCGGGAATCCAGGAGGCTTGCAGTACCGTGCGCAACCACTCGTGCGGATCCGTACTGGCCTGCCCACGCGGTACCGCGGCAACGTGCCGTGCCGGCGCCGACGGCGCGGGCCAGGTGTAGGCGGCGCAGCGCTTGATGTCGTCGTGCCAGTCGACGCTGTCACAACAGGACGCCATCAGCCGAGCCATCAGCTGCGCGGTGGCGCGGGCATCGCAGAGCGCCGAATGCGCGTCGGGCAGGGCGATTCCGAATGCCTCGCAGCAGTGCGCGAGCTTGGCAGCGCCAAGGATCCGGCCCGCCCATTTCATCGAGCACAGCGCTGCCGGGCGGTCGACGATGGTGTAGTTGGCCCGTCGCAGTTCGCACAGCAGGAAGCGCATGTCGAAGGTGGCGTTGTGCGCGACGACCGTGCGACCGCTGAGCATGTCGAGGACGTGGCCGCTGATGTCGCCGAACTCGGGCGCGTCCAACAGATCTCCGGCGGTGATCCCGTGGATGTGCGAGGCACCTATGTCGCGACGCGGATTGATCAGGGTCGTCCACTCGTCCTCGATCGCGCCATGGTCGTCGGTGAGCACTATCCCGACCTCGACGACGCGGTCGGCGCGCTCCGGAACGAACCCTGTTGTCTCGAAATCGATTACCGCGAAGGCCATCAGAGTTCCCCTCGGAAAGCGCGGGATTGCAGGGAGGCGAAGAGGGTGTCGGCAGACGAAGCCGCGTACTCACACGAGGCGCGCCGTTTCGCCAGCGCGGCCAATGTCGTGCGGAACTGCCGCTGCAGTTGATTCGGCGGCAACGGCAGCGGAAGCGAGCGCAAACTAGGCCCACTGAAGTTCTGCTGCGCGGACTGATGGGATCCGGAAACGATGATTGATTGGGTGCTGCGCGATCGGAGCACTGCGGCAACGTACTCCGGCTCAACGCCATCTTTAAGCTTAAGCCGGATGAAATAGGCGCCGGCTATGCACGGTGGATCTTGCCCTGTGATGAGGGCGAGTTTTCCTACGGTCGCCCCCGTACGCGCGAAAACGATGTCGCCCGGATTCAAACAGAACTTGCGGAAATCGTCGTCGCTGACGTCCATCTTTGGCATCGAATCGAACTTGAGTCGTCCAGCCTGATCTAGATCAGTGATCCGAACGATCCTGACACCTTCAGCTGAATAGGACTCGTTGTAGAACCGCGGGCCATACTGCATCGAGGAAATCTGATCCCCGAGCCTATACATTTTCCACTGCTTGGGATTCCGGACGGGGTCGCCGAACATGTCAAGGAAGACTGACTGCGCGAGTTCGTGGAGATGGGCGATGACCTGACGACGCTTGGCGCGTAGCGCATCAGCCTGGTCGAGGATCGCGGCGATGCGGCGCTGTTCGTCCAGCGGCGGGACGGGAATACGAAGTTCCGCAAGATAGCTCGCAGGAACTCGGCGTTGGCCCGCACTGCCAGTCATCCGCAACTCGCCTTGCGCGCGAACCCAGTCTTGCCTCAAAAAATTCAGCAAATACCGATCGTACAGACATTTCCCAGGTCGGACGATATGGAACTCGGTAGAACCGACGCCGACCTTGTGCAGCAGCCGGGCCTGGCCGATCTTGCCGTTCTCGAAACATGGTGTGATTTTGGCGACGAGAAGATCGCCATCTCGAAAGACAGTGTAGCCCTTACTAACTTCCGAAAATCTTCGCGTCGTTCCAGGTTCCGTTGCACCCGTTGTCGCGCCGAGCTGCGCCATACCAACAAACGAGACTTCCTCGGCAGCCGGAATGACTGTCGCTCGGGGGTTAATCTCTGCCACCTCCCCCAGCGCCACCATCCTCACGACAGCATCGCCTTCAACTCCGCCAGCCCCGTCGAAATCTCCCCCTCCAACTTCTCGATTTCGGCGATGATCTCCAACGGCGGCCGGTGCTCGACCTCGTCGTGCACGATCTCCTTGTACCGGTTCAGCGACAGGTCATAGCCCTGGGCGACGATGTCGTCCTTGGGCACGCCGAAGGACTGCTCGGTTCGGCCCCGCTCACGTTCGGAACCGTCTCGCAGCGCCCACCGCGCCACCACATCCGGCAGGTCGTTTGCCTCCACCGGATTGCGCTTGTCATCAAGCGAGAACCCGTCGGCCTGCACGTCGTAGAACCACACATGGTCCGTGCCACCCGAATTGGTCTTGGTGAACAGCAGGATCGCCGTCGACACCCCGGCGTACGGGCGGAACACCCCCGACGGCAGCTTCACCACCCCGTCGAGCTTCTGCTCCTCCACCAGCACCCTACGAAGTTCCTTGTGCGCCTTCGATGATCCGAACAGCACACCGTCGGGCACGATCACCGCTGCCCGACCACCCGGCTTCAGCAGCTTCAAAAACAACGCCAGAAACAGCAGCTCAGTCTTCTTGGTCTTGACCACGCGCTGCAGATCTTTGGACGTCGACTCGTAATCGAGCGAACCCGCGAACGGCGGGTTGGCCAGGATCAGCGTGTACTTCTCGGCATCCTCGCTGGCGCCCTCAGACAGCGAGTCGCGGTACCGGATGTCCGGCGATTCCACCCCGTGCAGCAGCATGTTCATGCTGCCGATGCGCAGCATGGTGGCATCGAAGTCGTAGCCGTGGAACATGCTGGCGTGGAAGTGTTGGCGCTGCTCGGCGTTCGTCAATACGCCAGGGTGCTGATCACGGACGTACTCAGACGCTGCCACCAGGAATCCGGCTGTGCCACAGGCCGGGTCGCAGATCTCATCGCCCGGCCGCGGTGCCGTCATCGCCACCATCGCCTTGATGATGTGCCGCGGCGTACGGAACTGCCCGTTGACGCCGGCGGAGGCGATCTTGGACAGCAGGTACTCGTACAGGTCGCCGTTGGTGTCGCGGTCATCCATCGGGATGTCGTCGAGCAGGTCCACCACTCGCGACAGCAACTGGGGGGTGGGGATGGTGAACCGCGCGTCGCGCATGTGCTCCGAATACGTCGACCCGTCACCGCCCAGGCCGCGCAGGAACGGGAAGACCTCGTCGGCGACGATCTTGTGCATCAGCGTCGGGTCTTCATGCTTGAGCTTGGACCACCGCAGATGCTGCTGGCTCGCGCCGAACAAGATGCCGTCGCCAGCGCCGGTGAGGCGGGCCTTGTTCTCGGCGAGCGTGTTCAGATCATCGAGCCGGCGGATGAACAGCAGATAGGTGATCTGCTCGATGACCTCCAGCGGGTTGGAGATGCCGCCGGACCAGAACGCGTCCCAGACCCGGTCGATCTTGCCCTTGAGCTCACCGGTTATCACTGCACCCACCTGTCTGCGGCCGTCGGAGATTGAACAGCACTGTATATAGGGCGCTACCGACAGCGTTGGAACCCGGAGCCTTCGCTGCGCAAGGACATGGTCACCGGCTCGATGCGGCCCTACAAGCTCCCGCGCGCCAACGTCGGCGGTCAACACCACACCACGGGGTTGCCCGACGCCACCGAGGCGTCAAATAGGCGCTTGAGAGCGGCCAGCTGCCACCAGCATTCGGCCAGCATCAGCTTGCGCTCGGAGATGAAGAGGAACGAGGGATAGCGACGACGCTCGTCACCATTCGGAAGTCCTCCATGGCCGGCTGCATCGTCCGACACGGCCACCGACGAGATTCCGAAAGACCGCACCCGGACCGATTCGCCATTCTGAACATTGGTGAAGGTGACCAGCGACACCTGCCTGCGGCGGCCGTGTTCGTGGTATTCCACGTTGCCCGCGTCCCACTCCTGCCTCAGAATCCGTGCTCGCAGCAGCTCCCGAGGCTGCTCGGCGCGGGTCCGTACCACGAACTCGTAAGCCTCGATACCCAGCTCGACCAGATCTGGCCAAGGCGCGTTGTATCCGGCGCCGTAGTCAAGGGAATGAAATGACGCGTAGTCGACAGCCCCTCGATCAACCTGGTTGTCGACGACCCAGTCGCCATCCGCGCAGATGATCCGCGTCAATCCGACATAGTCCTGGCGCAACAGCGCATCCAACTCGGGCGACGCTCTCCGCACGTCGGAGGCCGGCTGGTAGCTGTCCATCATGCCGCTCAGCCCGCACAAGATCTCCGCCAAGTTCCCGAAACGGTCCGCGGGAAGGCCAGCGGCAACGCTTCGCAGCCAGGCGATGCTCATGATGTTGCCCATTAGCTCACCGGCAAGCTGCATGCTCGGGTGTGCACATGCCGTTTCTTTCCAGTTCATGAGCTCATCCCACATGTCGATGTCGTCATCGGTGTCGTCATCGTCATCGTGACTGAAATGGATCGGCACAACGTCGCCCCGCTCGTCGATCTTGAGCCGGCTACGCGGCATCGGCGGCTCGGTGGTCAAGCCCTCGCGGTAACAATTGCAGGAGACATAAGCATCCAGGCCCATAGCCGGACGCTAACCGGCCGGTCTGACAGTCGACCCCCAGCTGGCTCCACAGCTCGGTACTTGACGGTCACCGCGACCTTGAACTCGGCGACGGCGCCCTGTCCAGCTCAGGTGGAGGCAATCTCTCCACAGTTGCCCGATTGATCCACAGGCCGCCCTTCGAGCCGTACCGTTCGCACAGACGTTCGATATTTTGGGGGCATGTCCGATCAGATCCTTCCCCCCGCCGCGGCGGCCCGTGCGGCCATCCGCGCGGACCTGGCTCTGATCGACGACGCCCAAGCCCGGCTCCGCTGCGCCGACACCGACATAGTGGGCAACGCGTTTCGCGTCGAGGTCGCCGAACACCTCGAAACCCAGCATCGAGTCAATCGCGGCCTGTCCTATCGCATCTTCGGCGAGATCGCCGACCCGGCCGACGGACCCGACGACCCCCGACTGCCCGCCGACACCAAGATCACGGACCTGCTGTGGTCACGCCTGCGCATCACCCGAGCCGAGGTCCGGCGCCGGTTCCGCATCGCTGCCCGCATCCGGCCAAGGCGCAATCTGACCGGACCGCCGGCCCCGCCCGAGCTTCCCGAAGTCGCCGCTGCTGTCGAGGACGGCCGTATCGGTGACGACCACATCAAAGCGGTCGCCAAGGCCCTCGATGAACTGCCCGCCAAAGTCGCACCGGCCGATCGCGAGGCTGCCGAACGTACCCTGGTGCGCCACGCCTCCGAACAGGACGCCGCCTTCGTGACCGCCCTCGGCCACGCCATCGCCGATCACCTCAATCCCGACGGCAACTTCACCGATGAGGACCGGGCACGGCGGCGCAACCTGGTCCTGGGTCGCCAAGGTCCCGACGGGATGAGCCGGCTCTCCGGCTGCATCGACCCCGAAACTCGCGCCTACCTCGAGGCAGCCATCGCCGCGGTTCGCCCCGGACACCGCCAACCCGACGGCGCCACCGACCGCGATACCCGCTCGTCGGGACAACGCGACCACGACGCACTCAAACTCGCGCTGCGCCATGGCATCGAGTCCGGCGCTATGGGCACCCACCGCGGCGTTCCCGTGACCGTCATCGTCACCACCAGACTCGCCGACCTCGAGCAGGCGGCCCTCGCCATGGCCGACCCGGATGTCCCGATGCCCGGCCCGGCCCGCACCGGCGGCGGCAGCCGGCTGCCGATGCAGGACCTGATCCGGATGGCGGCCGACTCAATCCACTACCTCGCAGTCTTCGACAACCACTCCGAGCGGCCGCTGTATCTGGGCCGCAGCAAGCGCATCGCCACCCTGGACCACCGGATCATCTGCCACGCCCGGGACCGCGGTTGCACCAGACCAAACTGTCCGGAGTCCGGCTACCACTGCGAAGTTCACCATTCGACCGATTGGGCGCGCGGCGGGCGCACCAATCCCGACGAGCTCTACTTCGCCTGCGGGCCCGACCACGGCGGCGCCACCCGCGGCGATCTACAGACAGTGGTCACCGAGCAAGGTCGCCTGGCCTGGACCGACGGCACCAGCCCACCGCGGATCAACCATCTGCACCACCCGGAGGAACTCCTCGATGACGATGAGGACCCTTAGCTGTGGTCCCTGAGGCAGCCGAGCCCGAACCGCGAGAAGATGGCACCGTGACGACCTACGCCGAGATCCGCAACAACGCACCGCTGTGGCCGGGGGTGATGGACCGCTCGCTGCTGGGCAACCGGCAGGCTCAAGCTGCGCTGTACCTGGCGGATATGGCCAAGCGGGGCAACTGGCGCAAGGTCATGCGGGAACTCGACCGCGGTGACCACGTGGTCGACGTCAAGGCGTGGCGGCCGGGCGGAAAGACCTGGCTGACCGTGCTGCATCAGGCCGGCTGGCACGGGGTGTCCCCGGACGTGGCGTCGTGGCTGATCGAGCGGGGCGCCTTGCGCAGCCAGCCCGACGCCGCCGGCCGCACCGCCTATGACATCGCCGTCGAGCACGACCGGCCCGCTGAGCTGTTGGCGGTGCTCAAGCCCCCGGCGGCGCCGCTGGAGCGCGACCGGATCGCCGCGCTCAACGCTCAGCTCACCGGAATCATCGACGATTTGATCCAGCAGCTGTTCCGCGGCGTTGATCTGCGTCAGATGTTCCGCTATCCCCCGGTCGAGGTGCTGCATGAGCTTCCGGGAAAGCAGCTGTGGTTTCCGGTGCCCTACCTGTGGGGTGGTTTCCGGATCGGCTTGGCCGACAACGACGTCGAACTGTTCGGCGGCTACCGTGAACTCGACCCGGTCGGCGACGTGCACGTCGCGACGGTGGGTTATGTGATCACTCCCGAGGGCCCGTCACAGGTGTACGAGGGCTACCAGTAGTTGCGCAGCTGCCCTTTGGCGATCTTGCCGCCCGACGAACGCGGCAGTTCGTCGACGACGACAAGGCGTTCGGGCAGCAGCTCTTTGGACACCCCGAGCGACAGCAGGTGCTCGACGAGGTCGGGTAGCTCGAGGGCCGCTTCGCCGGCGAGTTCCACGAAGGCGCAGACCTTTTCGCCGAACACCTCATCGGGCATGGCGACCGCGGCGGCCAGCGCGATCGCCGGGTGGCTCATAACGGCGTCCTCGACCTGGGCGGCGCTGATGTTCTTGCCGCCGCGCAGGATGAAATCCGAGGTGCGGCCGGTGACGCGCAGATAGCCGTCGCCGTCGATCTCACAGATATCCCCCATCCGCATCCAGCCGTCGGGGGTGAACAGCTTGTCGTGATCAACCCCGTTGAGGTAGCCGAGGCTGGTCGCTGGGCCCCGGCATGCCGGCTGGCCGCGGCCGGTGTCGGTCACCTCGGTGTTGCCGTCTTCGCCGCCGAACAGCCGGACCGCCATCTCCGGTACGACGCGGCCCCCGGTGCGCAGCCGCTTGTCCAGCGGGTCGTCGAGGGTGGTTCCGCTGAGCAGCCCGGTCTCGTTGGAGCCGTAGAACTGCAGGATCGTGGCTCCGGTGAGTTCCTCGAACTCCGCGGCCGGCCGGTAGGGCAGCGCCTCGCCGCCGGTGAAGACCACCCGCAGCGAGCTCAGATCGAACTCACGGCTGGTCGCATCGGCCATCATCATGGTCAATTGCGTGCTCACACAGCACAATACGGTGACTCGATGCTGGGCAATAGCAGCGCAGGTCGCTGCTGGGGTGAAGCGGTCCAACAGCACCGCGGTAGCGCCGAGGTGGATCGGGGTGGTGTGGCTGGTCCAGAGCCCGAAGCCGAACGGCGTGGGGATGATCGGCAAAAAGATGTCGTCGGCACGCAGCTGTCCGTTGGCGACGGCGCGCTGGTGAAAGTAGTGCCAGCGGTTCTGGGTGTGCACGACGCACTTGGGCAGCCCGGTGGTGCCGGAGGTGGAGTTGATCAGGAACACGTCGTCGGGGCCGAGTTGCGGCCCGGGCATGGCCCTTGTGGCAGCTGACGTCAGCTCGTCGATGCTCCGCGTTTCGATCGGCAGGCCGGCCGTATCCGCGTGACGCTGCTCGTCGGTGATCAACAGCTTGGCCTGCGCGCCGGCCAGGATCGCGCTCACCTCGCGGGTGCCGGCCCGCGCACCGATGCCCACCACCACCGCGCCGCACCGTTCGATCGCCACGAACAGCACATGGATGGCGGCCGAGTCACGGTGCCACACCGCGACCCGGTCGCGCGGCCGGACGCCGATCCCGGCCAGCTGGGCCGCCAGCGCGTCTGCCGCTGCGTCGAATTCCCGCCAAGTCAGTCCCGTGCCCGGGTGGTCCACATAGGCGACGCGGCCCGGCAACCGTTGCGCGTTGCGGTGAACCGCGTCCGACAGCGTGGTCTGCGACCACCAGCCGGCGGCGTGATAGCGGGCCGCTTCGGCGGCGGTGAAAGCCGGTGAATCCCAATCGGTCTGCACGGGTCCGCTCGAAGTCAGTAGAGGTAGTCTTCGCCGCTTGCCCGCACGGTGATGTCGCTGATGCTGATGCCCCACGGCTGGTCGATCACGTGCACCACGGCGTCGGCGAGGTCCTCGGGGGTGATCAGCCAGTACTTCACCGAGTCGACGTCGGTCTGTTCAGCGGTCAGCGTGCCGTTGGCGAACGCGGTCAGCGACTGCATGTAGCTCTCAGCGCGGGATCCGACGATGCCCATGATCGCCGCGCCGTTGACTACCCCGCTGGCCAGGTTGGTGCCCAGCACACCGGTCGGTTTGACCGTGGTCACCTTGATCTTGCCCTTGGCTTCGCTGCGCAACGAGTCCGACAGCACGGTGACGGCGGCCTTGGTCGCACTGTAGACGCCCGACCCCGCGACGCCGGCGTTGCCGTAAATCGACGAGATGTTGACGACGTGGCCCCGGCCCTGGTCGATCATCTGGTCGTAGACGGCCGAGATCCCGTTCACCACGCCCTTGATGTTGATGTCGATCGCCCGGTGCCACTGCTGCCAGGCCCGCTCGTGATCGGCGAAGTAGGCCAGTGGCATCACCCCGGCGTTGTTGACGATGACGTCCACCGCGCCGAAGGTCGCCACCGCGTGCTGCACAGCGGCTTTCATCTGCTCGATGTCGGTGACGTCGGCGACGTGCTGGGTGCCGGAGTACCCGGCCGCGCGGATCCCGTCGAAGACCGCGGCCAGATTCGCCGCGCCGATGTCAACACCGACCACGTGCGCACCTTTGGCGGCGCACTTCTCGGCGATGAGTTTGCCGAATCCGCCGCCGGCGCCGGTGATGACGACGACCTTGTTCTGCAGGTGTTGCGACACAGTCGGCCTCCCGACGACGCGAAACGGAGCGAAGATATCCGTGCAGTGTAGGTGGCCGGCGTCGCCGCGGGTGCGCGTGCCCGATTTGCCGGGCGACAGGCCGGACGCTCAAACGCCGTGCCACGGGTCTGGACGTTATGGTCAGTTCGTGAAACGTCGAACGGCACTGGGGCTGCCCCTTCTGTTGGCGGCGGGTCCCACACTGAGCCGGATTCCGCGCGCCGCCGCGGACCCCGGCCGGTGGTCGATCGACCGGGCCAACCGCTGGTATCAGGCACAGGGCTGGCCCGTCGGCTCCAACTACATCACCTCGACCGCGGTCAACCAGCTCGAGATGTTTCAGCCGGGAACGTTCGACTTGCGGCGCATCGACGCCGAGCTGGGGTGGGCCCGGTCGGCCGGCTTCAACACCGTGCGGGTCTTCCTGCACGACCAGCTGTGGGCGCTGGACCGCAAAGGCTTCCAGTATCGGCTGGCCCAGTTCGTCTCCGTCGCTGCCCGCCACCGCATCAAGCCGATGTTCGTGTTGTTCGACTCCTGCTGGGACCCGTTTCCCAAGGCGGGTCCGCAGCCCGCGCCGCGGCCCGGCATCCACAACTCCCGATGGGTGCAAAGTCCCGGCGCCGAGCGGCTCGGTGACCGCAACTACTACCGCACCCTGCATGATTACGTCACCGGAGTGATGACCCAATTCCGTTACGACGAACGGGTTCTGGCCTGGGATCTGTGGAACGAGCCGGACAACATGGCCCGGGAATACAGCAGCGTCGAGCGGTCCGACAAGCTCGACCTCGTCAGTGACTTACTTCCCCAGGTGTTCAGCTGGGCCCGGGCAGTCGATGCCCGTCAGCCGCTGACCAGCGGAATCTGGGAGGGATCGCGGCAGGGCAGCGCGATCGTCAACACCCAACTCAACAGCTCCGACATCATCACGTTCCATTCCTATGACAAGCCGGCGTTGTTCAGCGACCGGATCGCTGAGCTCGCGCCGCTGGGCCGGCCGATGATGTGCACCGAGTACCTGGCGCGCACCCGCGGCAACACCATCGACGGGATTCTGCCGATCATGAAGCGTCACAATGTGGGCGCCTACAACTGGGGTTTCGTCGCCGGGAGAACGCAGACCTACTTGCCATGGGACTCCTGGGACAGCCCCTACACCGCTGCGCCGCAGGTCTGGTTCCACGATCTGGTGCAGCCCACCGGCCGCGCGTACCGCAACCTGGAGATCATGACGATCAGCAACCTGGCCGGCCGCTGACCGGGACGGCCGGATTTCGGGGAGGTTGGCGCGACCGGCTGATAGCCGACCGGTTCAGTGATGAAATTATTGGCGGCAATGTCGTCGGGCCGCCGGTTCGGTGATCGGCGTTCACGGGTCTGACTTGAGGAGTCGATGATGGGCGAGACCGCGTCGGGTTCGCGGGCTGGGTCACGGGTTGGGCGCTACCTCCTCAAACGCCTGCTGGGCCGCGGCCCCACCGGCGAGGTCTACGAGGCCGTCGATACCGGCAAGGACCGCACCGCCGCGCTCAAACTACTCGCCCCGGCGCTGGGCCGGGACCCGGCGTTCCGGGAGTGGTTGCAGCGTGAGGCGCTCACCGTCGGGCGCGTCCAAGAGCCGCACGTTGTCCCGGTCCGCGATTACGGTGAGCTGGACGGCGAAGTCTTCATCGACATGCCGCTGGTGCACGGCAACGATCTGTCCGCGCTGTTGAAGCGAACCGGGGTGCTGCCCCCGTCCCGCGCGGTGAACATGGTGTGGCAGGCTGCATCGGCGCTGGATGCCGCGCATGCCGGGGGGGTGATTCACCGGGGCGTCAAGCCCCGCAACATCCTGTTGACCCATGAGGACTTCGTCTACCTGGTGGACTTCGGGATCGCCGGTGCGCCCGGGGCGAAGACGGCCGACACCGACCATGCCGGCGCCCGGTGGAAGTACTCGGCACCGGAGCTGTTCGCCGGCGGCGAGTTCGGCGCGGGCGTGGACATCTATTCGCTGACGTGCGTGCTCTACCAGTGCTTGACCGGTTCGCCGCCGTACCGGGCCGACAGCGTCAAGATGCTGGCCAATGCTCATCTGAGCAAACCGATTCCCCGCCCCAGCCATGCCGGGTCGACGATCCCACCCGCCTTTGACGCGGTGATCGCCAAGGGCATGGCCAAGGATCCGCAGCAGCGCTTCGCCAGCGCCGCCGAGCTGGCCACCGCGGCCTATCAGGCGTTGAGCGCACCCGATCAGCACCGGATGCTGCACATCTACGAGGCCAGCCAGCAGTCCACTCCGCCGCTGCTCGAGCAGCCGCAGCCGAGCGTGCCGCCGGTGACCCCGCCTACGCAGACGCCTGCCGCCGAGCCGCCGAAACCTCCGGTGGCGCCCGCCCCTGTGCCGCCGGCCGCCCAGGTGCCCCGGATGCCGCCGGCCGCCCCGGTGTCTGCACCGGTGGCGCGGTCGGCCAACCCGCCGGCCGCGCCTGCCGAACCCGACACCGCGCCACTGCCAGAGGCCGCGGTCGCCGCCGTGCACCCCGTCCCGCCGCCGGGCATCCCGCGCATCTCCACCCCCGACGACGACTGGTTCAGCTCGCCGCGGCCGGCGCCCACGTATCGCGATCCCGGCAAACGCAAGCTAGTGCTGCGCCTTGCGGCGGCGCTGGCCGTGGTCGTCGGGCTGATCACCTGGATGACGCACCGGTCCGGCTCCGACGATCTGGCCGCCGACACCGGCGATGCCGGCTCCACCACGGCGGCCAACGGTCCGGCGACGTCGATGTCATCGGCTGAAGCCCAGGCGCGGTTGCTCAAGCTGCTGCCGGCCGGCTACCCGCAGGACGTCTGCACCCCGACCACGCCGATGGGTGGCGCCATCGCGGAGGTGACCTGTGGCCGCAACGTGGACGTGGACGGCCCGCCCTCGGCTAGCTATGCCCTGTTCCCGGACGCCGGCGCGCTGCGTCTGAGCTTCGACAACACCGTGCAGGCCATCACCGTCGTCACCTGCCCGGGCAGGATCCAGTCGCCGGGCGCCTGGCACCGCACCGCTACCCCGGACAAGCCGAGCGGGATGCTGCTCTGCGGGATGCGCCAGGGGTCTCCCACCCTGGTTTGGACCAATGACGCCAGTCTGGTGATCGCCCGATTGCACACCGAGCACAGCGCGCCGTCACTGGAGCAGCTCTACACCTGGTGGAGTTCGCACTCCTGATCGCCGGCGACCGACAATGCGCGGCCGTTGGCGACTTAAACCCTGAGACGTGAACAAACGTCATTGTCAAATCCGTTAGGATTTGCGTTCTGGACTGCACTATCCCTCAAGATCCAGTCGACCCGAGGAGTCAACCAACAATGAAGTTGATCACTACCGCTGTGGCCGCCGCCGGAGCGTTGGCCGCAGCCGGAGCCGTCAGCATCGCGACCGCCAGCGCGGACGCCGGTGACGTCACCGCGACGACCCACCCGCTCGGCACCCAGGGAACTGTGGACAACGGCGGGGTCATCCAGGGTTGGACGGTCAGCGACCTGCGACCCAGCACCGATGCCATCCCCTACCAGCCGCATGGCACCTTGTGGGAGGCCACCGCCACCGACGTGGCCATCCAGGGCACCGTGACCCCGGTGATCGCCAACCTCGGCGCCCGGTCCCCCAGCGGCCAGACCTACCCCGCGCTGTTCGGGGTGGCCACCGCGCAGGGCGTGAACCCCTCCAACCTGGCGCAGGGTCAGCAGACCAGCGGCAAGGTCTACTTCGACGTCACCGGTGACGCACCCAACAGCGCGGTCTACCAGTTCGCCGGCAAAGACCAGCTGGTCTGGACCCCGGCCGCACCAAGCGCCCCGGCCGGCGGCTCGTCGGCCCCGGCGGCCGGCTCGCAGCGCACTCCGGCGGCCACCAACCCGAAGCCGGCCCAGTCCGGCACGCAGACCAACCCGGCCCCGGCCGGTAACCAGACCACCGACGGCACGCCTGCTGCGACCGGCAGCCAGGGCACCCCGCTCGCCTCGGGCAGCCAGGGCACCCCGCTGCCGGCCGAGGCCGACGGCACCCCGGCAGCCGCGGGCGGCACCGAGGGCACGCCGGCCGCGGCCAGCGGCGCGGAGGCGCCGGCTTCGGCGGGCACCCCGGAGGCTTCGGCTCCCGGGGCGGCCGGGGCTCCCGCGGCTACCGGCAACACCCCCGCGGCCGCCGGCAGCTCCGGCACGCCGCTTCCGGCGGAGACCCCTGGTGCGCCGACGGCCGGCGCGGAAGGCACAGCTCCGGCAAACCCGCAGGGCACCGAGGCCGGCAACCCGCCGGTTCCGGCCGGCAACCAGGGCACCCCGGTTCCCGCCGCCGGGGCCCCGGCGGCCAGCGGCGCGAGCAATGTGACCGGATCGCACTGAGCGAGCCCTAGATCATCGGTCCGGCCCGGCCTCCGCTTCGCGCGGGGTCCGGGCCGGACTCGTTTCACGGCGGCCTCACCGCTGGGCCGTTACGATTCTGTACTTGAGTACCAGTCACCGGGATGTCACCGAACCGAGGAGTCAGACCCATGAAGTCCATCTCGACCGCCCTGGCAGCGGGCGCGCTGGCCGCTGCCGGCACATTCAGCACTGGCATCGCCGCCGCCGACAACCCTGACCCCGCCCCGGTCACCCACCCGATCGGAACGCAGGGCACGCTGCCCGAGGGTCCGGGAGTGCACGGTTGGACGGTCAACGACCTGAAGCCCAGCACGGACGCCATCCCTTACCAGCCGAGCGGCACCCTATGGGAGGCCACCGCCACCGACGAGGCGATCCAGGGCACGGTTTTCCCGATCGTCGCCAACTTGAGCGCCCGCTCGGCCAGCGGCCAGAATTATCAGTCCCTGTTCACCGTGCCGACACCGCAGGGCATCGTGCCGACGGGGCTCGCTCAGGGCCAAAAGACCAGCGGCAAGGTCTATTTCGATGTCACCGGCGATGCCCCGAACAGCTTGGTCTACCAGGCCGGTGGCACCGACCTGATCCGGTGGGTAGCATCCGCACCGGCACCGCAGGCCCGCCCGGCCGCGCCGCAGCCGCAGGCTCCCGCCGGCGGATCGGCGGCGCAAGCTCCGACCAACGGCGGCACCAACAATCGGGCGCCCGCGCCGGCTCGCGGCCCGTCATCACGCCCGGCCGCGCCGCCCGCCGGCAGTTCCGGTACTCCGCTGCCCGAAGGCAGCGCCGGCACGCCGCTTCCCGCTGAGGCCCCCTAACGCTGCGCAGCGCCTGCGTACGGATCGTCAGCCGGCAGCCACGCGTCCTCGCCGGTCAAACCGAGCTCGCCGACTCCCTCGGTGAGGGCGGCGCCCACCAGCTCGACGGCCGGCCGGGACTCGTCGCGCCGGGAGACCAGCGACCAGCTCCAGAACGGCCGCGGGGACACGACCGGCCGGCGTACCAAATCCGGTGGCAGGCGGTCATTTTGGGCCTTCGGAGTGTTCAGGACCGGGCGACGCTGCCGGCGGACGTGTTCGAAGAACGCCGGGCCGGTGACGCCGCCGTCGTCGATGTGCACCGTCTGGGCGCCGGTGTCGTGGGCGAACTCCACGCCGTACCGATTCCACGATGACCAGCTGGCGATATCGGAATCCAGCAGCACCACAAGGTTTTTCGCTGCAACCGGCTCGTTGGGTTCGCCAACCGGGCTGACTGCGTAGAGCAGGTCGGCACCGATCAGACGGGCCTGCAGATCGAGCTGGTCAAGATCGGCGCGCTGAACCCAGCAGATGGCGAGGTCGAGCGCGCGCTCCGCCACCCGAAGCGCCTGGGCGTGCGAAGGCAGAACCCATGCGTCGATGTGCAACTGGGCCACCCCCGCGGTGCGCTCGGCCAGATCGACGGGCCGCCAGTTGACGTAGCCCAAGCGGACCGGCTCCGAGTCGGACAAGCCGGCGGCCTGCCTGCGCAGTTCGTCGGCGTGCGCCAGCAACGACCGGGCGGTAGGCAGCAGCGCGGTACCCCCAGCGGTGAGCACCACCTCCCGCCGGTTGCGGTCGAACAGCTGCACCTTCAGGTCGCGCTCCAAGGCCTTGATCTGCTGGGAGAGCGACGGGCCGGCGATATGCAGTCGCGCGGCCGCTCGGCCGAAATGCAGCTCCTCGGCAACAGCAACGAAGTAGCGCAGCTGACGCAGCTCCATCGCGTCATCGTAGTGCGGTAGGAGGCTAATCCTCTCAGCACTGAGCAAACTGATCGTGGCCGAGGGATGCTCGGATGCCAGACGATCGTTGCAGCGAGCGCAACTACGAACTTAAGGACGGTCCCATGAGCCAGATGCACAAGGTCGCGGTCATCACCGGCGCATCACGAGGTATCGGCGCCGAGCTGGTATCGGCCTACCGGAAGCTGGATTACGCCGTCGTCGCCGCTGCTCGCTCCGCCGCTGAGTTCGACGATCCCCAGGTGCTCGCCGTGCCGGTCGACGTCGCCGCCCCGGGAGCCGGCCGGCAGATCATCGACGCCGCGCTCGACCGGTTCGGCCGGGTGGACACCCTGATCAACAACGCCGGCATCTTCATCGCCAAACCGTTCACCGACTACACCGACGAGGACTATGAGGCCGTCACCGGGGTGAACCTGCGCGGCTTCTTCGAGGTGTCGCGCAGCGCTCTGGCCGCGATGTTGTCCCGCGACGGCGGCGGCCATATCGTCAACGTCTCCACCAGCCTTGTCGATCACGCGTATTCGCAGATCCCCGCCGCGCTGGCATCCCTGACCAAAGGTGGTCTGAACGCGGTGACCAAGGAGTTGGCGATCGAGTACGCCAGCCGCGGGATCCGAGTCAACACCGTCGCGCTGGGCACGATAAGCACCCCGATGCACGACCCCTCGACACACGACATGCTGGCCGCGCTGCACCCGCTGGGCCGGATCGGGGAGATCGCCGATGTCGTCGACGCGGTGATGTACCTGGAAAACGCGCCGTTCGTCACCGGCGAGATCCTGCACGTCGACGGCGGCCAAAGCGCCGGGCACTAGAAAGGGACCGGCCATGGAGTACTTGGTCGAGATGACAACCCACGTTCCGCCGGGGACACCCGAATCCGAGGTCGACGCAGTCCGCGCGCGCGAAGCGATCCGGGCGCGCGAGCTAGCGGCCCAGGGGCGACCCCGATGACGACACCCTTGTCCACGCTGGGGCTCGCCCTCCCGGTGATCGCCGCGCCGATGTCCGGCGGCCCCTCGACCCCGGCGATGGTGCACGCCGCATCTGACGCCGGCGGGTTCGGCTTCCTGGCCGCCGGGTACAAGACGCCCGACGCCCTCGCCGCCGAGATCGCCGCGGTGCGGGCGCGCACATCGGTCTTCGGTGTCAACGTCTTCGTCCCCAACCGGACTCACGTCGACGCCGGCGCCTACCGCGCGTATGCGTCGCTGATGCAACACGAAGCCGACCGGTTCGGGCTCACCTTGCCCGCTGAGCCGATCGAGGACGACGACTGTTTCGGCGCCAAGGTCGACCTGTTGGTGTCGGACCCGGTGCCGCTGGTGAGCTTTACGTTCGGGCTTCCCGACGGAGCCGTCGTCCAGGCACTGAAAGCGGTCGGGACGACGGTCATCCAGACCGTTACCTCCGCCGCCGAGGCGGCGCAGGCCGCCGACGTCGGCGTCGACATGCTTGCGGTGCAAAGCCGCGACGCCGGAGGGCATTCGGGCACGTTCACTCCCGATCGGCCGCCTCCACCGCAACCGTTGACCGAGCTGATCGCCCAGATCCGGGCGACCGTTGGCCTGCCGGTCATCGCGGCCGGGGGCCTGGCCACCGCCACGCAGGTTGCCGAGGCCATCCACGCCGGCGCCGCCGCGGCCATGGTGGGCACCGCACTGTTGCGGGCTGACGAAAGCGGGGCCTCAAGCACGCACCAGGCCGCGCTGACCGACCCGCGCCGCACCGAAACCGTCGTCACCCGGGCCTTCTCCGGGCGTCCCGCACGGGGGCTGCGGAACACCTTCATCGACACCTACGAAAGCCGTGCCCCGCTGGGCTACCCGGCAATCCACCATCTGACCAGTCCGCTGCGCAAGGCGGCAGCGGCGGCCGGCGAACCGGATCTGGTTCATCTGTGGGCCGGAACCGGCTACCGGCATGCCGCCGGCGGATCAACGTCGCAGATCCTGCGTGGGTTGGCCGGCGCGGTCTGACCGCGGCAGAACCGTTACACCCGGAATCGTCCCGCGAACCCCCGCAACGGCAGGTCGGCACTGGTCAGTAGCCCCGGCGGGGCGGCCACCACGGATCGGATCGCATTCAGGGCGGGCAAGCCGGTAACGGTCATGCCGATCGAGGCGAAGTTGTCGGGGTTGGACAGGTCCACACCGGGTTTCGGCAAGATCATGTGCTTGTTGTAGATGCACGGGTCGCCGGTCACCCGAGTGATGTAGCAGCCCTTGATCTTCCAGTTCGGTTCGGTGTGCGGGGTCATCTGCCATTCCAGGTGTGTCTCGACGCGCGGCACCCCGTCGACCATGCCCTGGTATTTGATGTAGTTGCCGCCCAACGATCCTTTGGGCAGCGTGTACCAGCCCAGGTCTACGTCCTTGGTGCACACGCCCAGCTCGTAGCTGAAGGTGACCTCGTCGAGGGTCAGGTCGAAGCAGTCCGCCATCATCAGCACGCTGTCGGCGAAGACGCGGGTGAACTTCTCCAGTTTGGCCGGGATCTCCGGATCATCGGCCGGCTGGCCGTAGCCGACCTCGATCCAGGTCTCCTTGGAGTGATGACACGACACATCGACCGACTCGATGGTGGTGACGTTCTCGATCTCGGCGACGTCGGCCGCGGCCACCACGCCCAGGATCTGATTGAGGCCCGGGTTCATCCCGGTCCCGTAGAACGTCGCGCCACCCTTGGCGCAGGCCTCGGAGAGCAGCTGCGTCACCGGCTTTCCGGACCGGTGCGGGTGGTTGTGGTCGCGGTGCCAACCGGTGATCCAGTCGGCAGTGGTGACGATGTTGATGCCCGCTTCCAGAACCTGGACGTAGAGATCCTCGTCGGGGAACACCCCGTGAAAGGTCAGCACATCCGGTTTGGCGGCGATGATCTCCTCGATGCTGCCGGTCGCCTTCACCCCGTTGGGTGCGATGCCGACCAGCTCACCGGTGTCCTTACCCACCTTCTCCGGCGAATAGCAGTGCACACCAACGAGCTCCAGATCGGGACGCGCGGCGATCCGTTTGATCATCTCGGAGCCGACGTTGCCGGTGGCGACCTGGAACACGCGGATCGGGCTGGTGGATGCGGTCATGCGGAGGAGCCTTTCTGGGTCGCTGCATAGACTTCGGCGGCACTGCCCCCGATGCCGTCGGGGTAGAACTGTTTGGCCCACTGGCGGATTGCGGTGAAGCCGGAGTATTCGGCGGTGGCCAGCGCCGGCGGATCCGAATAGCGCTGATGCGACCAGATGTGGATGTCCTGTTCGAACTGCCGGATCACTTCGCGACCGAATTCGGCCGCCCTGGCCTCGGCGCGCACCGGATCGCCGGCTGGTGTGCGGCCGATGTAGACCATGAACCGGACATCGGAGGTGGAATCGTCGACGGGCGTGATCGCCGAGATGGTGCGGTTGTCGATCATCCCCCAGCTCTTGGTCACCGCGATACCCAAGCCGCCGTTGATGGCCTCCACACCGCTGTTGACGTCTTCGATGCGCTGCCCGTCGTCGCCTTCGAAGGTGATGGTGAAGTCGACGTAGGACACCGGTTCGGCGAAGTCGTGCCGGGTGAACACCGGCACGATCGGGGTGCGGTGCACGTACTTGAAGTGCGCGAAATCCACTCCGTTCTCCAGGACGTACTGCGGGTGCATTTCCAGGCTCTGCCGGTATAGCCGCTGCTGCGGGTAGTAATCGGCCGCGCTGCGGTCATCGAAGCTGGCGAATACGTCCGGCGGGTCGAAGAACGGCTCGCGTCCGTGGACGTCATGCCAGATGTAGACCGATTCGTTGCGTTCGACGACCGGGTAGGTGGTGATCCGCCGGCCGCGATTGGGCTTGTCCTGGTAGGGAATACAGACGTTGCGTCCCTGGGAGTTCCACTGCCAGCCGTGAAATGGGCACTGCAGCACTTCGCCGCAGACGGTGCCGCCGTAACCCAGGTGTGCACCCAGGTGCTCACAGTAGGCGTTCATCACGGTGAGCCGCCCGGATTCGGCGCGCCAGGCGACCATCTCCTGGCCGAAGTACTTCATGGTGTGGACGTCGCCGACACCGATCTCGTCGGACCAGGCGACCTGGAACCAGCCGGTCGGCTTCATCGACAGCGGCGGTTTAGCCATGCGTGCGTGTCCTCTCCATGGTCGCGAGCGGGCCGACTTCCGCAGCATAGTTCGCCCGACAACAGAATCATAGGGGGTACTATGGAAATGTTGCTAGGATTCCTGGGATGACGCAACCCGCACCGCGGCGCAGCAACAAGCGCGGGCAAGCGACCCGCGAGGCGATGCTGGACGCGGCGGTGCGGTCGCTGGCCACCGGCGACCCGGGCGCGGTGTCGGCGAGCCGGATCGCCAAGGAGAGCGGCGCCACCTGGGGCGCGGTGCAATATCAGTTCGGCGACGTCGACGGCTTCTGGGCGGCAGTGCTGCACCGGACCGCCGAGCGGCGGGACGCGACCATATCGGCGTTCGCCGAGCTGAAAAAGGATGCCCCGCTACGGGATCGGGTTGCCGCGATCATCGACACCCTCTATCACGGGCTGGCGTCGCAGGATTCCCGGGCGATCGAGAACCTGCGGGCCGCGCTCCCCCGCGACCATCACGAGCTGGAGCGGTTGTATCCGCGTACCGCGGCGGAGCTGTTCTCCTGGGGCAGAAGCTGGCTGCAGACCTGCCATAGCGCGTTCGCCGACCTGGAGGTCGACCCGCAACGGGTGCGGGAGGTGGCCGCCCTTATCCCGGGTGCCATGCGCGGGCTGGTCTCCGAGCGTCAGCTGGGCTCCTATGCCGACCTCGAGGAGGCCCGGCGCGGTCTGACCAATGCCTTGGCGGCCTATCTCGAAGGCTCCCCAGCGCACCGTCGACACGGCAGGATGTGAGGGTGTTTGGCCTCGTCGTTGTTGTCACGCTCGTCGCCACCGTGGTCACGGGCACGCTGTTGGGCAAGCGGTATCGCGTCGGGCCGCCGGTGTTGCTCATCTTGCTCGGCGGCATGCTGGGTCTGATCCCCCGCTTCGGCGAAACCCAGCTCGACGGCGAGATCGTGTTGCTGCTGTTCCTGCCGGCGATCCTGTACTGGGAGAGCATGAACACCAGCTTCCGGGAGATCCGGGCGAACCTGCGGGTGATCGTGCTCGTCAGCGTCGGGCTGGTGATCGCCACGGCGGTGGCGGTGGCGTGGACGGCGCGCTGGCTGGGAATGGAACCCCATGCGGCCTCGGTGCTGGGCGCCGTCCTGTCGCCCACCGATGCCGCGGCGGTGGCGGGTCTGGCGAAGAAGTTGCCGCGCCGGCCGCTGACCGTGCTGCGCGCCGAAAGCATCATCAACGACGGAACGGCACTGGTGCTGTTCGCGGTGACGGTCGCGGTAGCCACGGGCAGCCCCGCAATCGGACCCGTCGACCTGGTGGGCCGGTTCGTCGGTTCATACCTGGGCGGTATCGCGGCCGGACTGCTGGTGGGCGCCGCGGTCACGCTGCTGCGCCGCCGCATTGACTCGCCGCTGGAGGAAGGCGCGCTGAGCGTCTTGACGCCGTTCGCGGCGTTTCTGCTCGCCCAGACGTTTCACTGCAGCGGCGTCGTCGCGGTGCTGGTGTCGGCGCTGGTGTTGTCCTACGTCGGCCCGCGGGTGATCGGGGCCCGCTCGCGGCTGCAGGCATTCGCGTTCTGGGACATGGCAACGTTTTTGATCAATGGCTCGCTGTGGGTGTTCGTCGGGGTCCAGATTCCCGGCGCGGTGCACGGGATCGTCAATGTCGGCGACGGCCTTCGTCATGCCACGGTGCTGGCCCTCGCCGTCACCGGTGTGGTCATCGTGACCCGAATCGCGTGGTCGGAGATCACCACCGTGCTGATCCGCACCGTGGACCGGCGCGCCGTGCAGCGGAGCCGTCGCGTCGACTGGCGCCAGCGCGCGGTGTCGAGTTGGGCGGGTTTCCGCGGCGCGGTCTCCCTGGCCGCCGCACTGGCCGTTCCGTTGACAACCCATGCAGGCGCGCCCTTTCCGGATCGCAATCTGATCATCTACGTGGTGTCGTTCGTGATCCTGGTGACGGTGCTGGTGCAGGGCAGCACCTTGCCCGCGGTGGTTCGCTGGGCCCAGATGCCCGAGGATGCCGCGCACGCGCAGGAACTGCACCTGGCGCGTACCCGCGCCGCGGAAGCTGCCCTGGACGCGTTACCGCGGATCGCCGACGACCTCAACGTCAGCGCCGATCTGATGGACCGGCTGCGCAAGGAATATCAGGATGAAGCTGCGCTGGTGGCGGTGGCCGATCAGCACAACGCCGCCGCCGAACGTGACGACGTGGTGCGCCGAGTACATCTGGGCGTCCTGGAGCACAAACGTCGGGCCGTAACCGAGCTTCGGGACCGAAATGAGATCGACGACATCGTGTTACGTGAGGTCCAGGCGGAAATGGACGTCGAAGAAGTGCGGCTACTGGGACCTGCCGACACCGAATAGCGGCCCGACGCGTCGATGACGAACGCAGTGCGGTGACCGGGTCCCGGTCCAGGGCGACAGGCCGGCTGCCGACCACTACTATCCACTGCGTGAGCGTTTCCTCGGCCCGCCGACTGCGACTCGCAAGTTCAGGCATTGTGCTGGCGGCAGTCTTGCTGACCGCCCCTGTCGTGATTCCCGCCGGGCCGCCAGGTGCGGTCGCCCCGGCTAACGCGGCCTGCCCCGACGTCGAAGTGGTATTCGCCCGTGGTCGTCTGGAATCGCCCGGGGCCGGCGCGGTCGGCAACGCGTTCGTCAGCGCACTGCGTTCCAGGACCTCCAAATACGTCAGTCTGTATGCGGTGAAGTACCCCGCTGACAATGAGATCGACCAAGGCGCCAACGATATGAGCGCGCACATCCAGAACACGATCAACGGATGCCCGAACACCCGCATCGTGCCGGGGGGCTACTCACTGGGCGCGGCGGTCACCGACGTGGTGCTTGCGGTCCCCTTCTCGGTGATGGGCTTCACCAATCCTTTGCCGCCCGGCGCCGACGAGCACATCGCCGCAGTGGCGCTCTTCGGCAACGGCAGTCAATGGGTCGGCCCCATCACGAACTTCAGCCCGATCTACAACGATCGGACCATCGAGCAGTGCCATGGCGCCGATCCGGTCTGCAACCCCGCCGACCCCAACACCTGGCAGGAGAACTGGCCGCAACACCTGGCCAGTGCTTATATCTCGTCAGGGATGGTCAACCAAGCAGCTGACTTCGTCGCCGGAAAGCTCTAGGTGGCCTGCAGCTGACCGCCGCTGTCAGCCCTTCGAGAGCTCGGGGGCCCCACGGCCCAGGCTGCGAAACCCCGCGCAGGGTTCCTTGGCACCGACCATGAACGGCAAAGCATTCCACCGGAATTTCATCCTGCCGGCCCACCCCATAGCGGCTGCCGGTGGTGGCAGCGCCGAGTTCGCCAGATCCAGGTAGTAGGTCGAGGTTTCGCCGAGGCCCTCGAAGTCGTGCAGCAGCGGCAGGCAGGTTCGCCGCACCGGCTCGTCGAGGCACTGTGCGACCGCATCGGTCATCAACACGTATTCGGGCACCGGCACCTGGTTTTTCAGCATCCGGTGAACCAGGATGACGTCGACGCCGGCGAGTTCGGTGTGGCGCTTGACCTTCTGCTCCGCCACCTCGCCCTGATGGGCGACGAACTTCAGCGACAGGTTCATCAATTGTTTGCAGCTCGCGCAGTTGCACATGCGGCTGTTCTCGATACGGGCCCGCCGGTCGAGGAACGCCTGGTGCATCCGCGCCAGCCGGTCGCTGACCAGCGTCTGGGCGTCGCCGTTGGGCGCCCAGAAGAAGGCGGCATCACCCTCGAGCTTCGCCAGCTTCATGCCCTTGGCGGCGTCGATGACCGATTCCAGCAGCGTGGCCACCGCCATCTGGGCGTGCACCAGGTGGGTCCGGTTCCAGTTCATGTAGGCGGTGTAGCCGCCGATGTCGGCGATGACGAGCACCGCGCGCCGGATGGCCATGAACTCAAGAGTGTAGTTTCGCAGCGCCGATAAGGCCATGGTGATTCGTGGCCATGCGGTCTGGTCGACGGCCGCCGATCCGAAGCGCCCGCCGTGGACACTGGCGGTATGGAGGTTCTCGAAGTTGGGACACCGGATCCGGCGCTGGCCGCCGCCTTGGCCGCCGCGAAATATCAACCGCTGCGGTTGCCTGCCGGTGCCGAGCGAGACGCGTTCCTGGCTGAGCATGGGCCGAGCGTGACCGCTGCCGTGGTGGCCGGTCCACCGGGTGTGGATGGTCATCTCATGAAGGCGTTGCCCAATCTCGGGGCGATCGTCAACTACGGCGCCGGCTACGACTTGGTCGATGTCGAGGAGGCCCAGCGGCGGGGCATCGGGGTCAGCAACACGCCCGATGTGCTCAACGACAGCGTCGCCGATACCGCGGTGGGTTTGGTGCTTGCGACGATGCGGGGACTGTGCGCCGCGGACCGTTATGTCCGGGCCGGTCGTTGGCCGGTCGAGGGGCCGCTTGCGTTGACCCGTGATGTGAGCGGCGCCCAGGTGGGCATTCTGGGTCTGGGGCGCATCGGCGCGGCGATTGCGTCTCGGCTGCTCGGATTCGACTGCGCGATCTCGTATCACAATCGTCGGCAGGTGCCCGATTGCCCGTACCGCTACGCCGGGTCGCCGGTCGAGCTCGCCGAATCAGTCGACGTGCTGGTGGTGGCGGTCAGCGGCGGGAACGCAACCCGGGGGCTGGTCAGTCGGCAGGTGCTGGAGGCGCTGGGCGAAGCCGGTTACCTGATCAACGTCGCCCGCGGCAGCGTCGTCGATCAGGATGCGCTGGTGGAATTACTTGTCAGCGGGCGGCTTGCGGGTGCGGGGCTTGATGTGTACACCGACGAGCCGCACGTTCCCTCGGCGTTGCGTGAACAGGGCAATGTGGTGCTGTTACCGCATGTCGGTAGCGCGACAGCGCGCACCCGCGCCGCGATGGCCGCGTTGGCGCTACGAAACCTCGACGAGTACCTCACCCGTGGAACGCTGACCACACCGGTACTGCGGCCACGATGATCGAGGTGAGGGTCGCCGGTGCAACCGGGCGTCCGGGTCGTGCCGGCAACGCCCCGGTCGAGTGGTCAGCGGTAGCCGCGCTTCACCAGATGGCGGGCACCGGCTGACATGGCGGCGGGCCCGACCACCTCGAAGTCGAACGCGTTGGCCAGCCGGCCGGTGATGTTGAAGGCCAGACTGACCGCGAGGGCGTCCTCGAGCTGGGCGGGGGTGACGCCGGTCGCGAGCACGTCACGGACGTCCTCGACCGTGATGCTGTGCTCGCGGGTGAGCTTGCCGAGCAGCCCAAGTGTCGCCCGCAGCGGCTCTGAGATCGGCGCCGCGCGCGGGTCGGCGAGAGCCGCGGCAGCCGTCGACTCATCGTCATAACAGAGGTTGGCGGTGGCCGTGTGCGCGGCCACGCAGAACGGGCAGTCGTTGACCTTGGAGACATAGGCGGCCATCAGTTCCCGTTCCCCGATCGACCACGCCGACGGCCCGCGCATCGCCCCGTGCGTCAACGCACCGGCACCGTAGAAGTCGGGGCGGTAGAACGCGAGCTTGACCGCGTCGACCACCGGCTGGCCCGAGACGAGCCGGATCACCCGCAGCAAGGCCTTGGTGCGCAGCCGGTGCCCGTGATCGAGGATCGCCAACCTCATCGTTGGCCTCGCTCGCCGGTCGCCCCGGCCAGCGCCTGCAGCGCACCGGTGTATTGGCGAGTGGCCTGACCGACCGCGGCGCACACCATGATCTCAAAGATCTGGTCCTCGCTGAGGCCGGCGGCACCTGCGGCGGCGATGTCCTCGTCGGTCACCTGGTAGGAGCGGAGGGCGACCTTGTCGACCAGGGTGCGCATCGGTTCATCGAGGCCCGCGTTGTCGAAGGCGGCCTTACGCAGCTCGCGCGGTGCTGCCGCACTGCCGTCGAGAATGCGCGCCAGCAGCGCCCGATGCAGCTCCGTAATGTCCGACATAGCCTTTCGCCAGACCTCCCGTTCCAAGGGATACCCGCGCAACTTCCCATCATCAACCATCCCGCGCGGTTCAACGGCTTTTTGACTCAGATGCTCTCTTCGGGCTGGTGTCGTGCTGTTGGCTCTCCTGCTGGTACTGCCGCAACTCGGCGCGCACCGCCGCGTCGAAGGCGCGATCCAGACTCGCATGTGCCGCCCGCCTTGCCACTCGGCGCATCGCGTTCACCAGATCGGCGGCCCAGGCAAGCTCGGTCTCGTTGCCGGGTAGCCATCCGGTCCCCCGCTGGCGCACCACCTCCGTGTATCCGCTGCGGGCCATCACGCTGGCCGCCTCATCCAGCTTGGCGTCGACGGCGCCGACCGCGTCCAACAGCGCTGCCAGCGGCATACCGCGCGAAACCAAGGTGGCGAAGTCGTCCACGAGGCGCAGATCAGTGACCAGGTAGCTGTCTTTGGTGTCGGTCGGCGCGATCACGCCGCCATCGGTCAATCGGCGTAGCATCGCTGCGTCCAACCCGCCCAGCCGTGACTCCAGGTCTTCGCGCGTCATGGTCTGCGACACCGGGTTCGACCATGGCGTGGTCACCAGCTCGGCCAGATCCGCCAGATCCAGCACCTCGACCAGGTCCGCACCGCGTTGTAGCCCGGTCAGGAACTTCAGGATGTGCTTGACCGTGAAGCCCTCGCTGAGCAGCCGGATGATCGCTTGCAGCTGGCTGAGGTGCCGGTCGGTGTAGATCGCGACCCGGCCCCGGCGCTGCGGCCGGGGCAGCAGGCCGTTCTCCTGGTAGACCCGCACGTTGCGGGTGGTCGTGCCCGCCTCTCGTGCCAGGTCGTCGATCCGGTACTCAGCCACCTGCGCATCCTAGGCGGTCAGCACCGGGGTGCGGCTCGTCGTTGCCGCGGTGATCTTGAAGTCGCGCAGGTCCAACGACTTGAGCTGGTTGACGTATTGGGTGGCGAATCCCGGGAACATGGTGGCGTTGAAGCCGTCCTCGGTCAGATACCAGCTCTGGCAGCCGGAGTTCCAGGTCGTGGCCTTCAGGCGCCGCTGGATGTCCTTGTTGTAGCGGTCTTGCACTTCGCGCCGCACGTCCAGCGACTTCCAGTCGAACTGCAACAGTTTGGCGATCGCCGTGACGATGTAGTCGATCTGAGCCTCCATGTAGACCAGCGCCGAGCTGTGGCCGGGGCCCGAGTTCGGACCGAAGGTGAAGAACAGATTCGGATAGCCCGAGACCGCGACGCTGCGGTAGGCGTAGGCGCCCTTGCTCCACTCCGCTGCCAGGTCCCGACCGTCGATACCGGTGATCGGGATGGGAGTACCGGCTTTGGAGACTTCGAATCCGGTGGCGAACACGATGGCGTCGAACTGGTGCTCGATACCCTCGACGGTGCGAATACCCTTGGGCGACAGCCGGGCGATGGGCCAGGTCACCAGCTTGCAGTTGTCCTGCTGCAGTGCCGGGTAGTAGTCACTGGTCATCAGGAGCCGTTTACAGCCGGCGGAGAAGTCGGGCGTGAGTTGTCGCCGCAACCACGGATCCTTCACCTGCGCACGCAGGTTCGCCAAACTGAGGGCCTCCACCAGCCGGGTGAAGGGGCTGTCCCACACCACCCCGACCGCGACCGACTCGTGGCCCCAGAACCAGGCGGACCGCATCAGCTTCTCGGCCAGCGGCACCTCCTTGTAGATCTTCTTCAGCCAGCCGCTCGTCGCGGTGTTGATCCGCGGCAGCACCCACCCCGGGGTGCGTTGGAACACCTTGACCGACTCCGCCACCTTGACCAGTTCCGGGATGATCTGCACGCCGCTGGCGCCGGTGCCGATGACGGCCACCTTCTTACGGGCGAAATCGTAGTCGTGATCCCAACGGGCACTGTGGATCTTGTGGCCCTCGTAGGTCTCGATGCCGGGGATATCCGGGAAGCTGGCGTTGGACAACGGCCCGGACGCCACGATGACAGTCTTGGCGCGTGCCGGTTCCCGGTCGGCGATGCCGATGGTCCACTCGCCTGCTTCGGCGTCGTATTCGATACCGGTCACGTTGTGCCCGAACCGGATGTGCGGGGCGATGCCGGCGGATTCGACCATGCTGTCGATGTAGGCCAGGATTTCGGCGCTGCCCGAGTAGGTGTGCGACCAGTCGGGGTTGAGCGCGAAGCTGTAGGAGTACAGGCGCGACGGGATGTCGCAGGCGGCGCCGGGATAGGTGTTGTCGCGCCAGGTGCCGCCGACCCGCGAATCCCGTTCGTAAATCGTGAAGTCGGTGATGCCTTGGTCTTTGAGGCGGATGGCGGCCCCGATGCCGGCGAATCCGGCGCCGATGATCGCTACGGAGATCGTCATGTCCTGCTCCTTTACGCGACCGGCTCGTAGGTCAGTTCCTGCGACCAGGTCGGGGTGTGCTGCACCATCGCCGGCGGGATCAGGCCGGTGACCTTAACCAGCGAATCCGCCAGCCAGTGGTACTTCGAGCTGCGGTCGATCACCTTCTTGCCGTGCCAGGAGATGAACTGATACATCGGCACCCTGCGGGCGAAAGCGCTTCGTTCACCGACATTTTGGAAACGGCGCATCGCCTGGTAGAGGCGTTCCTCATTGACGCCCATCGCCACAATGTTGTCGCGCATCTTGTTCAGCAGCGGGAAGTAGCTCAACGTACCGACCAGCAGTGCCGGGTTCATCCAGCTGCCGACCAACTCGACCAGCAACTTGCGCATACTGGCGTGGCCCAGAATGTCCATCACCTCGAAGTCGACCGCCAGGTGGCGCGACTCGTCGGAGTTGATCCGCTTGAACACTTCCTGGGCTACTGGGTCTTTGACCTCGTCGGTGATGAACTTGATCAGTGCGCCGTCCAGAGCCACTTCCAGCATGGGGATCACAGTGCCCAGAATCGACAGCGACATGCCATCGGAGAACTTGTCGAGCCAGGTGATCACCAGCTGTACGTTGACGCTCGGCGGCGGAACTTCGTCGTTGTCCAACATGCCCCACCGCCGCATCAGCGCGAGTTCGGCGTTCGCGTGCTTCTGCTCCTCGGCATGGAAGTGCTCGTAGATGCTCTTCAACGTCGGGTTGGGGGCCTTCTTGGCCAGCGCGGCGAATCCGCGGGCGCCGACGTTCTCGATCCACATCAGGTCGGTCATGAACGGCTTGAGCTTGGCCCACAGCTCCGGCTCGATCAACTCGGCTCCCGGAGCGTCCCAGTCGATATCGACCAGGGCCCACTGCTTGTCCTTGATCTTCTGCAGCATGTCGTCGAGGTCCATCGCCATGATCGCTATTCCTTTCGTGAGACGGGTCAGTTCTTGGGAAGGACGCGGCCGAGCAGCCCGGCGCCGCGGACATACAGGCCGGGGAAATGCCGCTTCAGGTGCCAGATGACGGTGGCGTCGAGTTGGGGCACCACGTACAGCCGGCCACTGTCGTGGGCGTCCAACGTGCGCGCCGCGACATTGTCCGCAGAGAGCCCGGTCCAGCGAGCCAGCTGCTGGCTGAGGGTCATCGAGCTGGGTGTGATCCGCCCATCGGTGAAGACGTTGGTCTTCACGAACGTCGGACAGAGCACGGTGACGGCGATGCCGGTGCCGTCCAGCTCGGCAGCGAGGGTCTCCGACAGCGACATCACGCCGGCTTTCGACACGTTGTATGCCGCCATCGACGGGGCGGCAGCGAATCCGGCCGCCGATGCCACGTTGATGATTCCCCCGCGGCCGGCGTCACGCAGGATCGGGGTGAAGACCTCGCAGCCATAGACCACCCCCCACAGGTTGATCCCGAGCGCCCAGTCCCAGTCCTCGAAACCGATGTCGCCCACTGGCTTTCCACCGATGCCGACGCCCGCGTTGTTGATCACCAGGGTCGGGGCCCCACCGTAGATGTCGTGGGCGTGCTTGGCCAGCAGCTCGATCGCGCTGCGGTCCGACACATCGCACTGCACGGCATGCCCGGTGCCGGTGGGCAGCTGATCGATCAGCGCCACGGTTTCGACCGCGCGAGCTTCGTCGATGTCTGCGCAGATGACGTCGCCGCCACGGCGGGCCAACTCCAGGGCGAAGGAACGTCCGATGCCGCTACCGGCGCCGGTGACCACCGCTTTGGCATTCGCTGTGCGCCGCTCGGCACGGAAGATATTGCGCACCAAGTCGATTCCCAGCATCAGCAGGCTCCTTCGAGTGCGTCAGAAATGTTGTCGCCATAGACGTCGGCAATGAAGGCAGCGGTACGGCGCAGCGCGGACTCGGCCTCGGCCGCCAGCCGCGGCAGGGCTTGGAAGACGTGCACCATCCCCGGCCACACCTCCAGGGTGCTGGTTCCGCCGGCCCGGCGGATCTCGGCGTCCAGGTGGTGCGCGTCGGCACGCAGCATCTCGAACCCACCGACTTGAATGAGCACCGGCGGCAGCGCATCCGCCCCGGCGAAGTCGAGCCGCAGCCGCGTGTTGTCGTGACCTTGCCCTCGCGTGTAGAGCCCCACCATGCGGCGTGCCGCGCGGGCCGACATCGCCGGGTCACGGCGCACGGCTTCTTGCTGTTGGGCCAGCCCCAAGGTGAGGTCGATCAGCGGCGAAAACAGCACCACCCCGGCCGGCTGAAAACCCGGTTCGCCGGCATGTGCCAACAACAGGTCACAGGTCAGATGCCCGCCGGCGGAGTCCGCGCCGATCACCAGGTCCGAGGCCGCATACCCCTGGGCCAACAACCAGCGGTAGCCGGCTTCGACATCGTCAGCCGCAGCCGGGAACCGGTGCTCGGGCGCCAGCCGGTAGTCCACGACGAACATCGGCAAGCCGGTGGCGGCAGACAGATTGGCGACGAGCTTGCGATGGGTGCGCGCCGAGCAGATGACGTAGGCGCTGCCGTGCACGTAGTAGCCGGCCCGGTTGCCGAACTCGACGCCGGGCCCGAGCACCCATTCGCCACGCACCCCAGGGGCATGCACCGGAATGATCCTGGTCCCGCCGGGCATCGACCCGAACGCCCCCATGATGGTGGCGATCAGACCGCGTCCGAACCAGACGCCGGGTCGGTTCATCGGAATGACGCTGGTCAGACAACCGAGTGTCCAGCGTGTGACAGCGGCCGAAAAGACCGCTCGCAGTGTTGCTCGGGTGGGTACGGCGGGCAGCGCGGAGCTGTCGGGATCCGTCACGCCCATGACAACACCATCGATTGCGCCATTTGTCAATGGCACGGTCTGTGATGTAGCTATCTCGGGGTCCGCACCGACGGGAACGCCCGTCGCTGATGACTGGTGGCCGACCGGCTCAGCCCACCGCGTGACCAGTCGCCGGTTGATCGGCGATTCTTCCGATTTTTGTAGAAAAAATTGACGCTACCGGTAATAATTTTGCATGTTGGCAGCCGGGGGCAGCGCGGATCGGCATCTACCCGATGCCGGCCAACGGAACGAGTTCAGCAGAGCAGCTCGGCGACACCATCTGACCTTACGAACAAGGGGACGTAATGAAGCAAGTGCTCCTCGGCGCCGCACTCTGTGGCGCCGCGCTGGCCTTCGCCGGCGCAGCTAACGCCAACGCCGACGCCGCCGCCGACACCACCGCCGCCGCCAGCTACGACTTCCTCTACGGCTCAACCGACGCACTGGTTCTGGGCCCGACCGGAATCCCGACCCCGAGCGCCAACTACATTAGCCACGGGATCGACCTGTACCTTGATCCACTGGGGTACCAGGGCACCGTTGCGTCGTCGGAAGCGCTGACTCTGCCCAACTCCTATGACTTCCTGGAGAGCGTCCCGCAGGGCGAGAAAGTCCTCATCGACGCGGTTCTCGCTGCCTACAACGCCGGCGAGATGGACTGCGACTCCTCCGGGGCATGCAGTGATCCGCTGACGATTTTCACCTACTCCCAAAGCAGCCTGATAGCCGCTTACGCCCAAGACGACCTCGTGAAAGCCGGCGTCCCCGAGGACGCGTTACGTTTCGTGATGCTCGGCGCCACCCCCTCTGCCGTCCCCACCGACATGTACCCCACCGAGGTTTTCAACATCGCAGGCGACATCTACACAACGCACTCGTTAACCCAGAGCTGGATAGACCTGCTGTTCGGGAACACGAGCTGGGAGGACGTGCTGTACGGGTTGGCAGTCCATAATGCCTACCTCGGATTGACGGCAGACCAGATCGACTCTGCCACATCGGTTACCGATGGACTGACCACGTTCAACGAGATTCCAGAACTCAGCTTCCCCGAACTGTTCCAAGCGCTGTTCAGTTCGTTCTTTGCCGTGTGACGGGCTGGGCTTGGGCCGAGCGGCCGCGCCGTGGGACGTCATATTGGACTCTCACGGCGTGACCGTCCCTTCCCCTTGGTTCGTGGCCGCGTGGCCAGACGTGATCAATCTCGCTCGGCGATATTTCGATTCCCGAGACCAAATTGACGCCACCTGAAATAATTCTGCCGTCGACAACCGCTGCCGCGGCGCGCTCGCCATCTATCGCGGGTGTCGGCCAACCTCTTCACCTGCCGATCAGAGCCGCTCGGCGACGTCATCTGTGAACTCGCACCCGAGGGGACCCATGAAGCACTTGATCCTCGGCGCCGCGCTGTGCGGCGCCGCGCTGGGGTTGGCCGCTGCGGCCAACGCCGCCGACGAAGACAACTACGACTTCCTCTACGGCTCAACCAACGCGTTGATCCTGGGCCCCACCGGAATCCCGACACCGAATGCCGCCTACATCAGCGACGCACTCAACCTGTACCTCGAGCCGAACGGGTATGAGGGCACTCCCGCGTCGACGCTGGCACTGACCACACCGGAATCCAACGACTTCTTCCAGAGCGTCCCGCAGGGCGAATCCATCCTCGTCAACGCGGTCCTTGCCGACTACGCCGCCGGCGACATGGATTGCGACGCCTCCGGCGCGTGCAGCGACCCGCTGACCATTTTCACCTACTCGCAAAGCAGCCTGGTGGCCGCCCTCGCCGAACAGCAACTCGCCGAAGCCGGCGTCCCCAGCGACGCGCTGCGTTTCGTCATGCTCGGCGCCAACACCACCGTCGTCCCCAACGACCTGTACCCGACCGAGGTGTACAACATTCACGGCGACGCCTACGCCGAACCCGGCGTCTTAGGCACAAGTTGGCAGGACCTCATGCTCGGGTTGGAACTCCACGAGGCCTACCTCGGGTTGACGCCAGCCGAAATCGACGCGGCCACAACGACAGTCGACGGATTGACCACGATCAACGACATTCCGACACTGACCTCCACCGAATTGTGGGATGCGCTGCTCAACGCGCTCAGCGCCGCGTGATACACGGGCGCCGCAGTGAGCCAAGCGGCGCCGGGCAGCGTCAAGGATCAGCCGATGTAACTCTCAAGCACCGTCCGACGTCATCCGGACCTTGTGGGGCGGGCGGGGCTCGAACCCGCGACCAACGGATTATGAGTCCGCGGCTCTAACCGACTGAGCTACCGCCCCCGGCACTAACCAGCGACCATGAGATTAGCGCCCGCGCGGCGCACTGACGACACACGGTGGTGTGCTCGACGCGCCCCATCCCGCAGACCACGGTCGTCCTTCGGACCGCTGATCAAGAGTCAGCGGTTACGCCTCGGGAGGCTTGGGCAGGTCGAGGCCGGCCAACCGGACCGGGTCGGCGATCGACACGATGCCCACCAGGCGGCCATCTCGGACCGTGCACGCCATTAGGCTCAGCGGCCGCCCGGTCGGGCCCCAGCCCAGGATTCCGGGTTCGCCGTTGACCAGGACGCGACGTGCGGTGATGCGCGCCCCCTGACCCCGGCGGACCGCCTCCACGACCTCGCCGGATCCGGTCGTGACGGTGACGCCGCGGGCCGTGTGCCGGCGCCAGGTGACATCGGGAGCGAGTATCCGCAGCAGGGCGTCGAAGTCGCCCAACTGGGCGGCCGACAGGAAGGCATCAACGACCTCGCGCTGCTCACGCCGATCCCCCGCCGGCTGCGGAACACCCCGGACCTTGCGGCGGGCCCGGCTGGCCAGCATCTTGGCGGCATCGGCCGATTTCCCGATGATCGGCCCGATCTCGGCGAACGGGACGGCGAACATGTCGTGCAACACGAACGCAAGCCGTTCATCGGGACGCAACGACCCCAGCACGACCAGCAGCGCCAGCCCGACCGAATCCGATAACACCGCAACGTCTTCTGGCGTGTCCTGGTCTTCGGTAACGACGAGCTCGGGCAGGTCGTCGTCGATCGAGACCTCGGGGGGTCGCGCGGCGCGCGCCCGCAGGGTGTCGATGCAGATGCGACTGATCACGGTCGTCAACCACCCGGGCAGGTTGTCGATCGCCTCATCCTGGCGGGACAACCGCAGCCACGCCTCCTGGACCACGTCTTCGGCGTCGGATCGCGAGCCCAGCACCCGGTGCGCCAACGTGAGCAGGCGACGGCGCTGCTGCTCGAAAGCTTCCGCCAACTGGGTCTCGGGGGTCATCGGTTACCTCTCGTGGTCCTGGTCCGTCATAGGTAATGACGAACCGCACCCGACCGAGGTAACCACGAAGGAGTACTACATGAACACCGCGCTGTGGATCATCGCCGGCGTCGTCGCCACCGGGTTTGTTGCCGGCGGCGCCGCCCTGCTGCTGCTGCCGAAGGAGAAGTACCGGGCATTGGGCGCCAACCAGCACTGGGTCGACGACTTCGGGGGCAGTCATCTCAAGGCCATCGGGACCCTCAAGCTGATCGGCGCGATCGGCCTGGTGCTTCCCGCGGCCGTCGGCGTGGCACCGCTGCTGGTACCGATCGCCGCGTGCGGGCTGATGCTGTTCATGGCCGGGGCCGCCACAATCAGGTTGCGTCGCAGCGAGTGGGGCTACCTGGCCGGCGACCTCGTCTTTATCGCCCTGTTCGCGTTCCTGGCCTGGGGCCGGTTCGCCCTGCAGCCGTTCGCCTGAACTCGCCGCGCCATCGCACGGGCACGAGCATCGGCACCTCGGTGCGGTACTGCTCATAGTCCTCGCCCAGCGCCCCGACCAGATCGTGCTCCTCGAGCTGCAGCGCGATCAGGATGAAGCCGGTGGCGGCGGCCGCGAACAGCAGGTGGCCAGCGGTCATGGTGGGCGTGGCCCAGAACGCGATCACGAACCCCAGCATCAGAGGGTGCCGCACCACCCGGTACAGCGCCCGGGTCTGAAAGCCGACATGGTTGTACGGCTCTCCGCGCGACGCCAGGTACACCTGGCGCAGCCCGAACAGGTCCAGGTGGCTGATCATGAATGTCGACGCCAAAGCTATCGCCCAGCCGATCCAGAACAGTCCCCACAGCACCGTGCGCTCCGCCGGCACCGTCAGGTTCCACAGGGTCGCCGGGATTGGCCGCCACTGCCAGAACAGCAGGGCCAGAACCAGATTCGAGGCCAGAACGTAGGTGCTGCGCTCGATGCTCTCGGGCACCACTCGGGTCCACCATCGCTTGAACGCCGGGCGCGCCATCACGCTGTGCTGCACCGCGAACAGCGCCACTAGCGCGACGTCGATGACGATCGCCAACCCCACCGGCGCCGGCGGGCCGTGGTCCACGCTGCGCGGCACGACGAAGTCGCCGACGAAGCCGACCAGGTACAGGAAGACCACGAGGAAGACCAGATAGTTGAACACCCCGTATGCGAGTGCGAGAAAGCGGGCCATGACGGCCTCCCAAGGTGAGGAATACTCCATCGTAGCCCCGGTAACGCCCAGCTCAATAGGGGTTTTGCCTGGCCAATTGAGAACCGCCCAGCAGCACATGCTTACCATCCCAGAATGACTGCGGAAACGTTCGTCACCCACGCGCCCGGCGATGTGCGCATCATCGCCGACCGCCATGGGGACCCCGACGCCCGCGCTGTGGTGTTCCTGCACGGCGGCGGCCAGACCCGTCGTTCCTGGGGCCGGGCCGCGGCGGCGGTGGCCGAGCGTGGCTGGCAGGCCGTCACCGTCGATCTGCGCGGGCACGGCGAATCGGATTGGGCGGCCGAGGGAGACTACCGGTTGGTCAGCTTCGCCACCGACATCCACGAGGTGCTACGCACCCTGCCGCCGGATCCGGTGTTGGTGGGCGCCTCGCTGGGTGGGTGCGCCGCGATGCTGCTCTGCGGCGAACTGGCGCCCGGGGCCGCCAGCGCGGTGGTGCTGGTCGACATCGTGCCCAATATGGACACCTCCGGCGCGGAACGGGTGCAGGCGTTCATGGCCGAGAACATGGAGTCCGGCTTCGACTCCCTCGACGAGGTCGCCGACGCGATCGCCGCCTACAACCCGCACCGGCCCCGCCCCACCGACCTCACCGGGCTCACCGCCAACCTGCGCCGCCGCGGCGATCGCTGGTACTGGCACTGGGATCCGCAGTTCATCAGCGGCCCCGAGCACCAGGGGCCGATGGAGATCCACGACGTCGAGCGTCTTAACGCCGCGGTGCAGGCCATCCTCGACGGCGGCGTGCCGATGCTGCTGGTGCGCGGCCAACTCAGCGACCTGGTCAGCGCGGGCAGCGCCGAAGCGTTTTTGGCCCGATTCCCCCAGGTGGAGTTCATCGATGTCGCCGGCGCCGGCCACATGGTCGCCGGGGACCGCAACGACATCTTCGCCGACGCCGTCCTGGGTTTTTTGGCCCGCCACGGCGACGGCGTCAGCTGAACACGGTTTGGCCGTCGGCATCTAGCAGGTAGCGCTCGGTGCCCTCGGCCACCCGCGGTGCGTCGGCGCCCAGCGCGACCGCGATCTTGTTGCCCGCGTTGCGCATCACGTCCAGGGTCAGTTCGACGGCCTGTTCGTCGCTGAAGTGCCGGCGTACCCCGGCAGCCACCTCGGCGTCGATCTGCGCCGGTGTCCAGATCAGGGCGTCGACGTAGCGCAGCGCCGCCTTCTGCGCCTCGCTGAGCAGCCCCGAGTCCTCGAACCGCTCGATCTGGCCGTAGAGCGACTCGGATCCGCCGGCATCCAGGGCGGTGGTCTCCCGCAGCGATTTGCACAAGCGGCAATTGTGCTGGGCCGCACCCCGCAACCGCACCAGCTCAGAGGTCACCGCGTCCAGCGATCGCAGGCGCGCCACGGCCGGCATGAAGCCGTTGAACAGCACCTCAGCCGGATGGCCCGAGGGATCCGAGGCAACCGGGGGCGGTGGCACCGCCACCCCGAGCGCATCCAGGCCGGCCAGCACCCGTGGCACGAAGTCGGCGAGGAAGATCCGTACCACGGCATCAAAGGTGGCGTCCCCCAACGCCTCCCGCAGCCGGGCGCGCTGCGCGTCGGTGATCATCGAGACGTCGACCCGGAATTGCTCGGCGAACTCGGCCACCGCGGGATCTGCGTCGGCGGCCGCCTCGCCCGACCACGCCGCCAACCGGTACAGCTCATCGAAAACGTCCATCCCAAGGATTATGGCCGCAACCGCAATAGGCTGAAAGCCATGCGCGTCGTCGTCATCACCAACCACGGGCCGCCGTCGGTGCTGCAGGTACAGGATCGCCCCGATCCGCCGCCGCCCGCCCGCGGCCAGGTGCGGATCGCGGTGCGCGCGGCGGGCGTGAACTTCGCCGACCACCTCGCCCGGGTCGGGCTGTATCCCGAAGCGCCGAAGCTGCCCGCGGTGGTCGGCTACGAGGTGGCCGGAACCATCGAAGCGGTCGGAGAGGGCGTTGATAAGGCTCGCGTCGGCGAGCGGGTATTGGCCGGCACCCGGTTCGGCGGCTACGCCGAGATCGTCAACGCCAGCGCCGCCGACACGGTGCCGCTTCCCGGGGCGATGAGCTTCGAGCAGGGCGCTGCGATACCGGTGAATTACGCGACGGCCTGGGCGGCCTTGCACGGCTACGGTTCCCTGCGTGCTGGAGAGCGGGTGTTGGTGCACGCCGCGGCCGGCGGGGTCGGGATCGCGGTGATCCAGCTGGCCAAGGCCGCCGGCGCGATCGTGCACGGCACCGCATCGCCGGGCAAGCACGATCAGCTCACCGCGTTGGGCATCGACCGCGCCATCGACTACCGCCGCACCGGCTGGTGGAATGGCCTGCCACCCTATGACCTGGTGCTCGACGCGCTCGGCGGCACCTCGGTGCGGCGATCATTCGCGTTGCTGCGGCCCGGCGGACGGCTGGTGGCCTACGGCCTGTCGTCGCTGCAGCAGGGCGAGAAGCGGTCACTGCGGCGGGCGGCACCCCAGGCGCTGGCGATGCTGCGCGGCTTCAGCCTGCTCAAGCAGATGGAGGAATCCAAGACCGTCATCGGCCTGAACATGTTGCGGCTGTGGGACGATCGCGGCACGCTCGAACCCTGGATCGCCCCACTGTCACAGGCGCTGGCCAACGGGACCGCGGCACCGCTGGTTCATGCGGCGGTGCCGTTCGCCGAAGCTCCGGAGGCGCACCGCATTCTGGCAGCGCGAGAAAACGTCGGCAAGGTGGTGCTGGTGCCGTGAGCTCACAGAGTGCGGGCCAGTCGCTGCGCCAGCAGCTCGGCGAACCGCGCCGGATCCTCCAGCGACCCGCCCTCGGCCAACAGCGCTGTGCCGTAGAGCAACTCCGCGGCCTCGGCCAACCCGGCATCCTCGGCCCGCTCGCTGTGCGCCTGGCGCAGACCGGTGATCAGCGGATGGCCCGGGTTCAGTTCGAGGACGCGCTTGCCGACCGGCACCTCCTGACCGTTGGCGCGATAGATGCGCGCCAACGCCGGGGTCATCTCGAAGGTGTCGGTGATCAGGCAGGCCGGGGACTCGGTCAGCCGGGTGGACAGCCGCACCTCTTTGACGTGGTCGGTCAGGATCTGCTTTAGCCAGGCGATCAGCTCGGCGAAATCCTTCTCCTGCTCTTTGCGCTCGGCCTCGTGCGCGGTCTTGTCCTCCTCGGAATCCAGATCCACCTCGCCCTTGGCCGTCGACTGCAGCGGCTTGCCGTCGAATTCGGTGACGGTGTTCACCCACACCTCGTCGACCGGGTCGGTGAGCAGCAGCACCTCATAGCCCTTGGCCTTGAACGCTTCCAGGTGCGGTGATTTCAGCAGTTGCTGGCGGGATTCACCGGTGGCGTAGAAGATCTGTTCCTGGCCGTCTTTCATGCGTTCGACGTACTCGGCCAAGGTGGTCGGCTCGGAGTCACTGTGCGTCGAGGCGAAGGAGCTGATCGCCAGCAGCGTCTCTTGATTGTCGAAGTCGGAGAGCAGTCCTTCTTTGACGACGCGGCCGAACTCGGTCCAGAACGTGCGGTAGTCCTCCGGGCGCTGCGCCTGCAGTTCCTTGATGGTGGACAGCACCTTCTTGGTCAGCCGCCGGCGAATCGCGTTGATCTGGCGGTCCTGCTGCAGGATCTCCCGGGAGACGTTGAGCGACATGTCCGCGGCGTCGACGACGCCCTTGACGAAGCGCAGGTACTCGGGCATCAGCTGGTCGCAGTCGCCCATGATGAACACCCGCTTGACGTAGAGCTGCACCCCGACGTGGGCGTCCCGGTTGAACAGGTCGAATGGGGCGTGCGACGGGATGAACAACAGCGCCTGGTATTCGAAGGTGCCCTCGGCCTTCATCGCGATGACCTCGAGCGGGTCGTCCCAGGCATGCGCGATGTGCTTGTAGAACTCGTTGTATTCCTCTTGCGAGACTTCGTCTTTGGGCCGCGCCCACAGCGCCTGCATCGAGTTCAGCGTCGCGGTCTCCACGGTCACGGTCTCCCCGCCGCCCTCTGCTTCTGCGTCTTGCGGGACCCGGCGCTCGACCTGCATGCGGATCGGCCAGGCGATGAAGTCGGAGTACTTCTTGACCAGGCTCCGGATCGTCCACTCCGCGGTGTAGTCGTGCAGCTCGTCCTCGGTGTCTTCGGGCTTGAGGTGCAAGGTGATCGACGTACCCTGCGGCGCATCCTCAACCGGTTCGATGGTGTAGGTGCCGTCACCGCTGGATTCCCACCGGATGGCTTCGCTCTGCCCAGCCTTGTGGGTGAGCATCTCGACCCGGTCGGCGACCATGAACACCGAGTAGAACCCGATGCCGAACTGCCCGATCAGTTCCTCCGAGGCCTGCGCATTCTTGGCTTCCCGCAGCTGCTGGCGCAGCTCAGCGGTGCCGGACTTAGCTAGGGTGCCGATCAGGTCCACCACCTCCTCGCGCGACATGCCGATGCCGTTGTCGCGGACGGTCAGGGTGCGGGCCGCCTTGTCGACCTCGATCTCGATGTGCAGGTCGGAGGTGTCGACTTCGAGGTCCTTGTTGCGGAACGCCTCGAGCCGCAGCTTGTCCAGTGCGTCGGAGGCATTCGAGATGAGCTCCCGCAGGAATGCGTCCTTGTTGGAGTAGACCGAGTGGACCATCAAATCCAGCAGCTGACGGGCCTCAGCCTGAAACTCCAGCTGCTCCACACGCGCGTTCATTGAGATCTTCCCTCCTCGATGATTGACACCAGCCCGGCGACCCGGTTCAGTGACCATCATGATGGACGCCTCGGCTTCGGATTCAGCCACCGCATCCCGCGACATCGTCCTGGGCATGTGGCAGGCGCTGGCGCGACATGATTGGGACGCGCTCAAGACCTTCTTGGCCCCCGATTGCCTCTACGTCGATATGCCGATGCCGGCAGCGGCGGCGCGCGGCCCCGAGGACATCGTCAAACGGCTCCGGTTGCTGTTTGACCGGCTGGCCGACTACCGGCACCACGGCGGTCAGTTGGTGTCGAACGGTCCGGATGTCATGTACGAGCACTCCGAGACGTGGATATTCCCGACCGGTGAGCAGGGCACCCTGCGGTTCGCCACCGTGCATCGGGTTGTCGACGGGAAAATCACGGTGTGGAAAGACTATTGGGACTACGGCAGTGTGCTGGCCTTCGCGCCGCCCAACTACCTCGAGAACCTTGCCACCGAGGACATGTCCTGGATATGCGACGCCACCGAGCTGGTCTGAACCCCTGCTATCACTGCGCCTGACTCACCGACGACATGTGGAAGTCGGGAATCCGCAGTGAGGGCATCACCGCCCGCGTCGCCCAGTCGCCCCACTCCCGCGGCAGCGTCGGTTCGGCGATACCGGCCTGGGTGGCCCGGCGCAGCAGGTCCAGCGGGCTCTCGTTGAACCGGAAATTGTTCACCGCCGCCCTCACCTGGCCGTCCTCGACCAGATAGACGCCGTCACGGGTCAGCCCGGTCAGCAGCAGCGTGGTCGGGTCGACCTCGCGGATGTACCACAGCGTGGTCAGCAGCAGCCCGCGCTCGGTGGAGGCGATCATCTCGTCCATGCTGGCCGAACCGCCCGTCATCAGCAGGTTGTCGGCGGGCAGCGCGACGGGGGCACCGAACTCCGCGGCCGCGGCCCGCGGGTAGGCCAGCGCGTTGATCACCCCGCCGCGGATCCAGTCCACGCAGCCGATGTCCAGGCCGTTGTCGAACACCGATACCGTTTCCGAGGAGGTGCCGGTCGCCACAAACGGCGCACACTCGAGTCCGAAGGCGTGTGGGTCGGAATACAGGGTCAACGGCAGATCGGACAGACGCTCTCCCACCCGGGTCCCGCCGCCGGGCGCCGACAGGGCGGTACGGCCCTCCTGGGCGCCGCGGCCACTCATCGTCCAGCCCAGGTAGATCATCATGTCGGCCACGGTCGACGGTGGCATCAACGTCTCATAACGCCCGGCGGGCAGTTCGACGCTGCGCGCCGCCCACCCCAGCCGCCTCGACAACTGTTCCAGCAGCGAATCGCAGCGCACATCAACGAAATCCGGTGTGCTGACCCCGGCCCATGCGCTGGCGCGAGCGCGTTTGGCATTGATCTCCACCGTCCCGGTGGGCTGGGTGAAGCGGCGCCGCAGCCCGGTCGAGGACGCCAAGAACGTCGTCGCCACCTCGTGTCGGGCGAAGCCGTACAACTGGTCGGCCCCGCGGAAGCCTCGGCTCAGCGACGCCGCCAGGCCGGCGAAGACCTCGGCCCCGGTCTCCGGTGCGTCGGCGTCCCAGTCATCCGGCATACCGCTGCCGCCCACCAGCTCTGCGGCGTCGCGGGCTTCCGGCGCACCCGCGGCGGCCTCCGCCGAGGCCGCCACCAGCTCGGGAATCAGCGCGGGGTCCACCTCCGCCGAGCACAGCGAGCCGACCCGGGGCCCCTCATCGTCGCGGGCGATCGTGACCACCGTGGTGGTCCGGCTGCTCGAGACCCCGTTGGTGGTCATCGAGTTTCCCGCCCACCGCAGTGACGCCTCGGTGCGGTCGGTGACCAGCACGATGGTCTCGGTGTCGGTGCCGGCGTGCCGGCCGCTGCCGGCGGCGTCCAGGGCAAGGTCGATCACCTGCTGCGCCGGAATCATTGCCTGCCCCCCTCGGCCCGCGTGTTGAGCACGTTGATCCCGCGGAACAGCGCCGACGGGCAGCCGTGGCTGACCGCAGCCACCTGGCCGGGCTGGGCCTTGCCGCAGTTGAACGCCCCGCCCAGCCGCCATGTCGCGGCGCCGCCGACGGCCTCCATCGCGTTCCAGAAATCAGTGGTGGTCGCCTGATAGGCCACGTCACGCAGCTGCCCGTCGAGCCGGCCGTCGCGGATCCGGAAGAACCGCTGCCCGGTGAACTGAAAGTTGTAGCGCTGCATGTCGATCGACCACGATCGATCCCCGACGATGTAAATGCCGTCGTCGACCCGGGAGATCAGGTCGGCAGTGGACACGTCCTCGGTGCCCGGCTGCAGCGAGACATTGGCCATCCGTTGGATCGGAACATGGTGCGGCGAGTCGGCATACGAGCAGCCGTTGGAGCGGGCCTGACCCAATCTCGGCGCGAACACCCGGTCCAGCTGGTAGCCGACGAACAGGCCGTCGCGCACCAGGTCCCAGCTCTGCGCGGCCACCCCTTCGTCGTCGTAGCCGATGCTGGCCAGGCCATAGGGCACCGTGCGGTCGGCGGTCACGTTCATCACCGGCGAGCCGTAGCGCAACGTGCCGAGCTTGTCCGGGGTGGCGAACGACGTGCCGGCGTAGGCTGCCTCGTAGCCGATCGCCCGGTCGTATTCGGTTGCGTGCCCGATGGATTCGTGGATGGTCAGCCACAGGTTGGTCGGATCGATCACCAGATCCGTCGGCCCGGCCGTCACGCTGGGGGCTTTCATCTTCTCGGCCAGCAGCAGCGGCAGCTGGGCCAGCTCCGCCGACCAATCCCACACCTCGTCGCCGGCCACCGCCTCCCAGCCCTGCGCGGTCGGCGGGGCCAGTGTGCGCATCGAGTCGAAACCGTCCGCTCCGACGGTGACCGCCTCGCAGACCGGCATCAGCCGTACCCGCTGCTGGGTGATCGACGACCCGAAGGTGTCGGCGTAGAACGTCTGTTCTTTGACCGCGGTCAGCGCAGCGGTGACGTGGTGCACCCCGTCGGCGGCCAGCAGCCGCCCGGAGTAGTCCTCCAGCACGTCGATCTTGTCGGCGGTGGGCACGTCGAACGGGTCGATGCGATAGTCCGACACCCAGCTCGCGTCGCGGTAGACCGGCTCGGCGGCCAACTCGACGCGTTCCCGGTTGAGGGCGCCCAGCGTGCGGGCCACCTGCACGGCCCGGCGTGCGGTGTCGGCGGCCACCCCCGGCGCCAGTTCGGCATGTGAGGCGAAGCCCCAGGTGCCGTCGACGATCACCCGGACCGCGCACCCGAGTTCGCGGTTGACGACGGAGGTCTCCAGCTCGCCGTCGCGCAACCGGACGATCTCGGTGGCGATCCGGTGAATCCGCAGGTCGGCATGCTCGGCGCCGGCAGCTCTGGCCGCCGACAAGGCGGCATCGGCCAGCTCGTGGCGGGGCAGGGCCAGAAAATCGGCATCGATCCCCCGGTTCGGTGTCACCGGTCCACGGTAACGAGCGGTTTTAATACCTGCATGGCAGACTCGCCGCGCCGCTCGACCTCGCTGGCCTACGCGTTGCTGGCGCCCAGCCTGTTCGGGGTGGTGGCGTTCCTGTTGCTGCCGATGCTGGTGGTGGTATGGCTGAGTCTGCACCGCTGGGACCTGCTGGGGCCGATCAGCTATGTCGGCACCGACAACTGGCGCTCGGTGCTGACCGATCCGGTGTTCGGCAATTCACTTGCGGTGACGGTGCTTTTCGTGGCGATCGTCGTCCCGGTCCAGACCGCGCTGGGGCTGGGGGTGGCGGTGTTGCTGGCCCGTGAGTTGCCCGGCAGCGGTGCGTTCCGCACCATCTACGTGCTGCCCTGGATCTGCGCGCCGCTGGCGATCGCGGTGCTGTGGCGCTGGATCCTGAGCCCCACCGACGGCGCGGTGAGCACCGTGCTGGGGCATCGCATCGAATGGTTGACCGACCCCGGGTTGGCGCTGCCGGTGACCTCGGCGGTGGTGGTGTGGACCAACGTCGGCTACGTCGCCCTGTTCTTCTTGGCCGGCATCCTGGCCATTCCCACCCAGGTGCTCGCAGCGGCGCGCATCGACGGGGCCACCGGCTGGCAGCGGTTCTGGCGGGTCACGTTGCCGATGCTGCGACCCACCATGTTCTTCGTCCTGGTCACCGGCGTGGTCAGTGCGGCGCAGGTGTTCGACACCGTGTACGCGCTCACCGGGGGCGGCCCCGCGGGTCGCACCGACCTGATCGCACACCGCATCTACGACGAAGCGTTCGGGGCGGCAGCGATCGGACGGGCAGCGGTGATGGCGCTGGTGCTGTTCGCGGTGCTGGTCGGTGTCACGGTGGTGCAGCAGCTGTCATTGGGACGGCGGGTCAGCTATGACCTCACGTAACGCCGGCGTCTACACGCTGCTGACGCTCGGCGCGTTGATCACCCTGGCGCCGTTCGGACTGGGGTTGTTGACGTCGTTCACCCCGGCCCGCCAGTTCGCCACTGGCACTCCGCTGGCGTGGCCCGATCCCCCGACCCTGGACAACTACGCCGATCTGGGCGGGGCGGGGTTCGGCCGCGCGGCCGCGGTGACCACGCTGATGACAGCGGTGATCGTGCTGGGGCAGCTGAGCTTTTCGGTGCTGGCGGCGTATGCATTCGCCCGGCTGGACTTCCCGGGCCGCGACAAGCTGTTCTGGGTGTATGTGGCCACCTTGATGGTGCCGGCCACCGTGACGGTGGTGCCGCTGTACCTGATGATGGCGCAGCTGGGTCTGCGCAACACGTTCTGGGCGTTGGTGCTGCCGTTCGTCTTCGGCTCCCCATACGCGATTTTCCTGTTGCGGCAGTACTTCCGGGCCGTCCCCGACGACCTGGTGAACGCCGCGCGTCTCGACGGCGCGAACACCCTGGACGTGATCGTGCACGTGATGGTGCCGGCCAGCCGGCCGATCCTGGTCACCCTCGGACTGATCACCGTGGTCTCGCAATGGAACAACTTCATGTGGCCGTTGGTGATCACCAGCGGCGACAAGTGGCGGGTGCTGACGGTGGCCACCGCAGCGCTGCAGTCGCGCTACAACGCGCAGTGGACGCTGGTGATGGCGGCGACCACGGTCGCGATGATCCCGTTGATCGTGATGTTCGTGGCGTTCCAGCGCCGGATCGTGGCCTCGATCGTCGTCACAGGGATCAAATGAGTCGGCCACGGTTCTCCACCCTGTTCGCGATCGCGGTCGTCGCAGTGGCCGCGCTGTTCGGCCTGGCGGCGGTGCTGCTCGATCACGCCGCGACCCGCTCGGCCGGCGGCAAGACGGTGGTGACGGTGCGATTGTGGGACGAGCAGGTCGCGGCGGCCTACCGGCAGTCCTTCGCGGCGTTCAACCGCACCCACCCCGACATCGACGTGCGCGTCAACGTCGTCTCCTACGCCAGCTACTTCGACACGCTGCGCACCGACGTCGCCGGCGGCGGCGCCGACGACATCTTCTGGCTCTCCGACGCCTACCTGGCCGGCTATGCCGACAGCGGGCGGCTGATGAAAATCGATGCGGTCGGGGCGGATTGGGAGCCGTCGGTGGTCAATCAGTTCACCCGGGACGGGACGCTGTGGGCGGTGCCGCAGCTCACCGACGCCGGTATCGCGCTCTACTACAACGCGGACCTGCTGGCCGCCGCCGGAGTCGATCCCGCCCGGTTGACGCAGCTGCGCTGGGATCCACACGGCCGCAACGACACCCTGCGACCGCTTCTGGCCGAGCTCACGCGCGACGTTGCCGGGCGCAGCGCAGCCACACCGGGATTCGACCAGCGCCGGATCCGGCAGTGGGGCTACAACGCCGCCAACGACCCGCAGGGCATCTACCTGAACTTCATCGGATCAGCCGGCGGGGTGTTCCAGCGCGACGACGAGTTCGCCTTCGACAACCCGGCGGCGGCGGCCGCGTTCGACTACCTGGTGCAGTTGATCAATGCCGACCACGTGGCGCCGCCGGCCTCGGACACCAACACCAACGGCGACTTCTCCCGCAACCAGTTCCTGGCCGGCAAGATGGCGCTGTTCCAATCCGGCACCTACAACCTGGCGGCCGTCGCCGAGCAGGCCGCGTTCCATTGGGGCGTGGCGATGCTGCCGGTCGGACCGGCCGGTCGGGTCAGCGTCACCAACGGGATCGCCGCCGCCGGCAACGCCGCCTCACCTCACCCGGAGGCGGTGCGAACAGTGTTGTCCTGGCTGGGCGGCCGCGAAGGGAACCAATACGTCGGCCGGCAGGGGGCGGCGATCCCGGCGGTGCTCAGCGCCCAGCCCGTCTACTTCGACTACTGGGCGCACCGCGGGGTCGATGTCACCCCGTTCTTCGCGGTGCTCGCCGGCCCGCGCATCCCCGCTCCGGGTGGCTTCGAGGGGTTTCCGGCCGGCAACCAGGCGATCAAACCCTATTTCGACGAGATGTTTTTGGGCCGCGCCGATGTCGCCGCCACGTTGCGTAAGGCTCAAGACGCCGCGAACGCGGCAGCGCGTCGGTAGCTAGCCGGCGGCGCTGCGATGTCGAACACCGTGCACGCGGCAGTGGCACCGATGTGGTGTGTGCCCGGCTATGCGCGACAACGCGCGCCTACCACCGTCGCGCAAGCCGAGTTGTCGCGCAGAGCCGGGCATCAGATGTATTCCTCCCCGGCGGCTCCGGGAGACGGGGCCCGGACGCGCGCCGGGAAGACCGATTGCTGAACCTAGCCGGCGGTGGTCAGCACCGTCAGCTCGAGCGCCAGCCCGGCACCGCACACCACGGCGACCAGCGCCAGCGCCACAGCATCGGCGAGCCCAGGCCGCGACGGCAGCGCCGAAATCTGGCCCACTCCACCACGAGCAGTGATCGCATCGCCCATCTCGTCGGCGCGGCGCAGCGTCACGGTGATGGCCGCGGTGATCAAATCGATCGCCTCGCGCGCCCAGCGGCGCCGGCGTTCCCGGCGGGTACGCGGCCGCGTCCTGGGCCGCAGCCGGCGGGCGGCGTAGAGCACCCGGAATTCGTCGATCAGCATCGGAAATGCGCGCAGCGCCAATGCCAGCGCAACGGCCCAGTCGTCCACCGGGATTCGCAGCAGGCGCAGCGGCCGGCCCAAAGTGGCCACTGCCGGCGCGATTTCAGCGACGTTGGTGGTCCACGACACCATCGCCCCCAGTCCCAGCAGCACGATCGACAGGGCGGTGATCCGCAGGAAGTTCAGCAGCCCGCCCAGGCCGGCCGGTTCACCGCCGGCCATGGCGGCGGTGGCACCGCCGACCACCAGCAGCACCCACAGCCAGCGCGGCACCGACGGCAGGGCGCCGCGCGGAATGCGGGCGACCCGGGCCGCCGTGAACACCAGCAGCGCCACCGCGCCGATCGTTAACCAGCCCGGGTAGAAGGTCAGCAGCACCGAGATACCGAAAACAACGAACAGCTTGGTCCCGGCCCACAATCGGTGCACCGCGGAGTCACCGGGCACCGGACGCAGCAGCACCACCGGACGCGGAGTTCGACGGGGCCGGTTGGTCATGCCGCACCCGCCGGTGCCGGCAGCAGCACGCCGTTCTGCAGGTGCAGCGTGCGCGGGCACAACTCCCCTAGCCCGGCGAAGTCATGGGAGATGACCACCACGGTCAGGCCGGTCTCGCGCCGCAGGTCCTCCAGGAGCCGCAGCAGCCCGTGCCGGCTGGTGGCATCCAGACCGGCGAGCGGTTCGTCGAGGATCAGGGCCCGCGGCGAGCGGGCCAACAAGCCCGCCAGCACCAGCCGGCGCATCTGGCCGCCGCTGAGTTGGTCGATGCGCCGACCCGCCAGCGCCGCATCCAGTCCAACGGCCGCCAGCGCGGCACTGACCCGGGCGTGATCGTGCGGCGAGAAGCCGGCCGCCGAGGCCACCTCCAGGCCGACATGACTGCGCATCAGCTGCAGCCGGGCCGCCTGGAACGACAAGGCGACCGCCCCGACCTGTTCGTCGGCGGGACGACCCCCGAGCAGGCAGCTGCCGACGGTCGGTGTCGTCAGGCCGGCCATGATCCAGGCCAGCGTGGACTTGCCAGAACCGTTGCCGCCGTGGATCAGCAAGCCGTCGCCCTCGTCGACAGTGAAGCTGATGTCACGCAGTGCGGTCTTGGCCCACGGGGTGCCGCTGCCGTATTCGTGCCCGACGCCGGCGAGTTCCAGTACCGGCGGGCCGGAGCGGCCCGGCGCGACGCCGGAGGGCGCTACCGGCACGTCAGCGGTCTCGACCATGGCGGTGTTGTCCGGCGAGCCGGACAGGTCGATGGTTCGGTCCGCGCTGCCGACCTCGTCGTTGTAGTGGGTGATGTGCACCAGCGCGGTGCTGTGCCGTTCAGATAGCCCCGAAAGCACTCCCAGCAGGACCTCACGCCCCTGCGGATCCACCATGCTGGTGACCTCGTCGGCGATCAGCAGGGCCGGTTCGCGGGCCAGCGCCGCGGCCACCGCCAGCCGCTGCAGCTCACCGCCGGACAGGCCGCCGGTGTCGCGCTCGGCGAAACCGGATAGACCGACCTCGTCCAGGAGCCGGTCGATGTCGATGGTGGTGCCCGGCGGCAGGCCCCACACCACATCGTCGGCAACCCGAGTGCCCAGCACCTGGCTCTCCGGATGCTGCATGACCACCGCGGTGCCGCCGGGGGCGCCCAGGCCCACCGCGCCGGGGCGCTCGACGGTGCCCGCGGTGGGTGCCCGCCCGGCCAGTAGCAGCATCAGGGTGGTCTTGCCCGACCCGTTGGCGCCGGTGACCGCGACGTGTTCGCCCGCTTGTACTTCCAGGCTCACCGGCCCCAACGCGTCGTGGCGGGTCTGCGGGTAGCGGAACCGCACCTGACCCAGGCGCACCGGTACCGGCGCGATGGGGCCGCTCTCGGCGGTCAGGTCCAGTTTGTGTACGTCGGGCACGCCGCGCAGCCGGTCGAGCACCCGGGACAAGGCCCAGAAGCCCAGCAGGGAGACGATCATCACGCCGACCGTTGTCTGCGCCAGGAGCAGCAGGTGCCAGTAGCGCAGCAGCACGCCGAGAAATCCGGTGAGGTCGGCAGCGGCCCGCTGGAATTCGGGCAGCGGAACCTTGGCCATGGCGGCCGCGACGCCGTGCACATTGGCGGTGATCGCATCGAAGATCAGGTGGCGCAGCCGCGACAGCACGGCCAGCGACGCCACCACGCCGGCACCGAAGATTGCGCCGGCCACCGCCGAGGCCAGGATCACGGTCGGCAGACCGCGACGGTGGCGTTTGATGACGCCGGTCAGCCCGCCGATGTAGGCGCAGTTCACCACCGTCATGAAGCCGCCCATGCCCGCGATCAGGAAGGCGATGGTCGCGGCGGCCACCGTGGCGGCGATCAGCACCCGGATCCGGTAGCGGTAGGCCAGCAGGCCCATCGGCACCGTGCCGAGCAGCGCCAATCCGCCGGCAAAGGGCACCACGACCGCGATGATCGCCGTCGCCGCGCACAACGCCGCCATCACCGCGGCCTGCGCGATCTCGACCGGTTGCATAGAGCGAGCCCGGACTCGGGTCTGGCCCTGGCCGGTCTTCGTCACCTGTCGATTCTGCCAGCCGATCCCGACAGCACCCGTTTCGCTTCACCGACCGAGTTCATCCACTTCCTTCCACCGTTGTGCAATACTCGCGCGATGGCAGCCCCCGTCCACGCCAGCCTGGGAGCCGACCTGCTCAGCGTCGTCGCCCGACTCAATCGGGTGGCCACCCAGCGGGTCGCCCTGCCGATCCCCGGTGCGCAGGCCCGACTGCTGTCGACCATCGAGGATCTCGACGAGGCCCGCATCTCCGAATTGGCCGCGGTCGACCACTGCTCGCAGCCGACGATGACCACCCAGGTGCGCCGGCTCGAGGACGCCGGCCTGACCACGCGTACGACCGACCCGCAGGACGCCCGCGCCGTGCTGATCCGGATCACCGATAAAGGGGTGCGCACGCTCGACCAGGTCCGCCGGGACCGGGCCGCGGCGATCGATCCGGAGTTGGACCGCCTCTCTGCTGAGGACCGCCGGACGCTCGCCGACGCGGTCGAGGTGCTGCGCCGCTTCCTGGCCGACACCGCTCCGGCCAGACCGCTGCGCTGACGCCGATCACGGGCCCGCCCGGGTCGGCGCCATCGGACCAGCGGAGATTCGGCTGAGATGTTTCCAGCCTGGTCCGGTTTTCGAATATGCTCATGGCGGCATCGGCTCGAAGCGACCCCAGGCCTCCCGCCGCCCCGGCGGCTCCTGCACTGGGCCGGCGGTCTTCGGGGGAAGGACATCCGTGGCGGACAGATTGGCGCTGGTCACCTCGATCGCCGCCGAGCTGATGGCCACCACACCGTCCACGGCGCCCGCGGTCAGCGAGCGCGTGCTGAAGACGCTGGTGGAGCAGCTCAACGTCGACGCCGGATTCCTGCGCCACAACGATCACGAGATCCGGGCCTCCAAGCTGGTCGCGGAATGGCCGCCGCGCACTGATCCGCCGGATCCCGATCCCCTGGCGGTCGTCTCGTTCACCACCGCCGACCCGGTCTTCACCACCTGCGCGCACGGCAAGCGGGTGGCCGTCATCCGGCCGGAGCCGTCCGAGTCCGGCTATGTCCGCCAGATGGCGAGGGACCACGCCATCGAGTCGCTGTCGGTGGCCACCGCGCCGCTGATCTCCGGACCGGTGACCACCGGCATGCTCTACCTGGTCAAGTTCCGCCGGCCCAAGTGGCGCCCGGAGGAACTCAACACCATCGAGGCGATCGCGTCGCTGTTCGCGCAGTTGCAGGCCCGCGTCGTCGCCGAGGAGCGGCTGCGTTATCTGGCCGACCACGACGACCTGACCGGTCTGCACAATCGGCGCGCCCTGGTCGCCCACCTCTCCGATCGGCTGGTCGCGGGCAGCCCCGGGCCGGTCGGCGTCTTCTACATCGACCTGGACCGGCTCAAGCCGATCAACGACTACCTCGGGCACTCCGCCGGCGACTGGTTCATCCAGGACTTCGCCCGCCGGCTACGGGCCTACGCCGGGAACCGGACCATGACGGCGCGCATCGGTGGCGACGAGTTCGTCGTCATCCCGGACTGGCCGATGTCGATGGCCAGCGCGGAAACCTTCGCCGACCGGCTGCAGGGCGCGCTGCGCGACAAGGTGGAGATCCAGGGCCACACCGTCACCAGCACGGTCAGCGTCGGCGTGACGGTGGGACTGCCCGGCGAGGACACCAGTGCAGGACTGCTGCACCGCGCCGACGAGGCCGTGCTGGCCGCCAAACGCGGCGGCGGCAACCAGACCGTCAGCTCCACCGACGACATGTCACTGAAGAGCTTGTTCCGCAAGGACATCGAGCTGCACCTGCAGGGCAAGATCGACGACGAGTCACTGCTGCTGTACTACCAGCCCGAGGTCGACCTGTGGAGTGGCGCGATCGTGGCGGTCGAGGCGCTCGTCCGCTGGCGGCATCCGACCCGGGGGCTGCTGCTGCCCGGCTCGTTCATCAGCATCGCCGAATCCGCCAACCTGGCCGACGATCTGGGCCGGTGGGTGATGCGCAGCGCATGCGCAGAATTCAGCTCATGGCAGGCCAACGGGGTTCGGACCAACGCCACCCTGCGCATCAACGTCTCCCCGGTGCAGCTGGCCGCCCGCGGGTTCGTCCAGAACGTGGTGGAGACCGTCGACGAGTTCGGCCTGCGGCCGGGGTCACTGTGCCTGGAGATCACCGAACGCGCGGTGGTGCAGAACATCGAGACCACCCGGCGCACTCTGGCCGAGCTGCGCGAAGCCGGGGTGCAGATCGCCATCGACGACTTCGGCACCGGCTACGCGGTGCTGTCGCACCTGAAGGATCTGCCGGTCGACACGTTGAAGATCGACACCGTGTTCGTGCGTGAATTGGGCGTCAACCCCGGTGATCTCGCGATCGTACGAGCGATCATCGCCCTTGCCGAAGCGTTCGGCCTGCAGGTGGTCGCCGAGGGCGTGGAGACTTCAGCGGCCGCGCTCACCTTGATGCGGCACGGCTGTCACCGGGCCCAGGGATTCCTGTTCTCCCGTCCGGTGCCGGGTCCGGCCGCCGAGGCGATGCTGGCGTCGCGCTGGATGGCGATGCCGTTCCTAGCCGACAGCCAGGCGCTGGTGATCTGACAAGAACATCGCCCGGTAAAACGCGGCACACAACCGCACCCCCGTCTGCCTGCCGGCGAGCGCAGCAGTCGGTGCGGTGCACCAACGCGGCTCGGCGTGCGGCGGCAATCGGCGGTGCGGACCCCTCGAGGTGCCCCGGGCGAAGCTGTGGGAGGAACTGCGCGGCGCCGACCACGACGCGCGCTGCCGCGCCGCCGATCCGTGCAAACCAGTCCCTCGCATAAACAGGAATGATACATACCTTTTGGATGGTGTCCAACCCCCACGAGACTGTTAGTTACACCACGCGGGCGCCGCGGATGCCGGCCGCCGCCGGCCGACTCTCCGGCACCGGCAAGGAAGCCCGGATGGCGGTGTCCGCCCGTCATAATCAGAGACATGGAGCGACGGCGGAACGCGCAAACCCCTCAGACCCCGATGGAGACGTTGCGGCAGTTGCCGGCTCTGGTCGCGCTCGAACGGATCCCGGTCCCGGTGCTCGCGATCGCCGACGACGGCACCATCTTGTTCGCCAACACCGGGTTCGCCGCGATGCTGGGCTACACCCAGGAAGAGGTCCTGGCCCTGGAGTTCCGGCAGATCTTCGGCGACGTCCCGCCCGCCGAGGAGTCCGCCTTGTCGGTGATGCACTCGTTGGCCAATCTCGTCGTCTCCCTTGGACATCGAGACGGTTCTACGGTGCGGGCATTGATGAGCAAGTCGGCACTCGAACGTGCCGACGACCGGGTTGCGCTCGCGACGTTCCAGGACCTCACCGAGCAGCTGTGGCTCGATGAACGGTAACCGCTCAGCGGTCGGCGGCTGAGTCTTCGTCGGCGCCCGGGCTGACCTGATAACGCAGCGCCTCACGGGCCAGGAATTGCTGGAAATACGACAGCGAGTCCGCCGCCACGATCGCCGGGAGCAGCGCCCCCCACATCCGGGTCAGCCGCCCGACGCTGTCGCCGGAGTGCGACAGCAGCCACGTCCCGAGCATGGCGCCGGTGATCGACTCGGCGACCTGGGCGGCATCGAGGTCCTCGCGCAGGTCGCCCTCGGCGATCGCGCGGGTGGTCTGCGCAGTCACCGCGGCCGCCCACTCCCCGGCGACATCACCACCGAGATCGTTGGATTCCGACAGTGCGAACACCAGATGGCCCGCCGCGCGCGCCTCCTTGTCGGCCGCCAGAACCGCGGTGACGGCGAACATGCCGTGGATCATGCCCTCCAGCGCCGGCGACGACGGCTGGCACATACCCCGGAAGGTGTTCAACATGGTGGCGAATCCGCCCTCGATGATCGCCATCACCAGGGATTCCATCGAGTCGAAGTGGTGGTAGAGGGCACCTTTGGTCACCCCGGCCCGCTCGATGATGGCGGTTCGCCCCGCGGCGACATAGCCGACCTCGCCGAAGACGTCGATAGCGGCGTCGAGCAGTTTCCGCCGCGTCGCCTCGGATCGGACTTGACGTGCCATCAGTCGATCCGGTCTCCGGCCGCGGCGAACTCCGCCGAGGTGGTTTTGACCGCCAGCGCAGTGCGTCGCCGGATGAACTGGAGGAAGTAGTCGATCCGGTCCGCGGGCACCATACCCGGAAGTACGACGATCAGCGCCCGCTCGATCTGGCGCAGGAACTGCTCGGGCTCGTCGAGGTTGCCGGCTTGCCGCAAACCCAGGTACAGCGTCAGCAGCACTCGCGCGATGTCGTGCGGATCGCTGTCGACGACGTCGCCTTCGGCGATCGCGCGTTCGGCGACCACGCTCAGCGCCTGGACCGCGTTGTTGAGCACCGTGGTCTGCAGGCCCTCGGCCCGGCCGACCACCGGCAGCAGATGCAGCACCGCGCGCGCGGTGTCGCGGCAGATGTCCTCGACCGCCATCAGGTAGCCGACATCGATCAGGGTTTCCAGGCCGGAGAGCTTGCGGTCGACCAGCGCCTGCACCGCCGCCCCCGCCCTGGCCAGTTGTTCATCGATGACGGCCAGAGCCAGCGCATGCTTGGAGCGGAAATGGAAATACATGGCGCCCTTGGTCAATTCCGCTTCGGCGAGGATGTCGTCAAGGCCGACGTCGTGATAGGGCCGCTGGGCGAACTGATGCGCAGCGGCGCGGATGATCTGCTGGCGCGTGGCATCGGCGCGCCGGTCGGTGGTTTCAGCCAACGCGCGATCTCAGCCTCGTCACTGACCGGCAGTCGTACCGCATTGCGCTAACGCTATCAGGGCAATGTTGAAGTTGACTCTTTTCGATACTCGGAATCGTCAATTACCGCCGTCGGCATTCGGAAAACGTCCAATTAGCTGTCGTCGGAGCGTATTCAGTCTCCCCAGGTCCGGCCCGCCGGGTGGTTCAGGCCGCAGGCACCGCAAACACCACGAACTGGGTCACCTGCCGCGGCGAGAAGTTGTCGTCGCTGACCAGCACCACCGTTTGCCGGCCGTCAGGCAGCCGCGGCCCCAGCGTGATCCCCTCGATGTTGTCCAGCGGATCCAGGCCGGGCGTGGCAGACAGGTCCGCCAGCAGCGTCTTGGTCATCGGGGTCAGGGCCCGCCCGGCCAGTGCCGGCACACCCAGCACGTCGGTGGCGTCACCGATCTCGGCGCGAAACAGCCGCACCGCCGGTCGGGCGCTGAACGCCCGCTCGATCACCAGGAAGGCGGTATCCGACAGCGCCACCAGGTCGGTGAGGCCGTTGGTTTCGGCGGGCGGGGTCGCCGGCTCCAGCGGGTAGGCGTACTGGGCGACCGGGGCCCTGGGGTCGCCGTGCGCGTCCAGGCGGTAGGCGGTGATCCGAGTCAGCGCCCCGTGGACCTGATCCGGTGGGGCACCGTCGTCGTAGCCGGGCCCCTCCATCGCAGCGAACAGCAGCCGGCCGTCGGCGGTCAGCGTGAGACCCTCGAGCGTCGTGTTGCGGCGCGGCCCGCTGAGCTGTGCCGACATCGCCAGCTCCGGCGGCATGGCGAACTGGCCGAGGTAGCTGCCGTCGAGCCCGGCGATCCTGACCCAGGGGTCGGCCAGCACGGGGCCGTGCGGGCCGTCGGTGAGCCGCTCGCCCTCCGACGACCAATACAGCCGCTGTCGGCCGCCGTCGAACGCGATCCCTTCCGGGTCGGGCGGTACCACCGGCGGCGAACTGCCGAAAGATCGCGGGCCAAACGGCCCTCCGCGCTCGTCCAGCAGCGAGTGGACAGCGCTGATCGTGACATCGTCGACGCCGCGATCCGACACCGAGAGCCGAACCGTGTAGAACCGCGCCGGCCCCTTGGCCGACCGGTCATCACTGATCACGTAGTAGCAGTCGCGGCCGGGGTCATAACTGATGCCCGACAGACCGCCGACCGCCGTGCCGTCGAATGTGGTGTTCGACGGAAGGTGGATCTGGCCGAGATATTCCAGCCCCGGCGCCGGTGCCTCGCAGCGACCGCAGCCGGCGACCAGCAGCCAACACAGCGACAGCAACCCGGCCAGCGTGGAGCGCACACCGTAATCTAAACCCCGTTTACCGGCCACCTCGCCCGGATACCGTGCAGGAGTGACCACTTCCGAAGCTCTGCGCGACACCTTGGACGGCCGCTGGCGCGCGGTGAAGAACCGGGTCCGGGCCACCCTCTCCGATGAAAAGTTCCGTCCGCACTACACCCCCAACACCGCGATCGCCCGCGCCAAAGTCGCCGAACAGCTCAGGATCCTGGCCGGCACCGGCGTGGCCGCCGACAGTTTCCGCAAGGAGCACGGTGGAACCGGTGACGTGGGCGCGGCGATCAGCATGATCGAACTGCTGGCGATGTCGGATCTGTCCCTGATGGTCAAAGCCGGGGTGCAGTGGGGGTTGTTCGGCGGCGCCGTGGAAAACCTGGGCACCGAACGTCACCACCGCGCCTACGTGCAGAAGATCATCGACCTCGAGATGCTCGGCTGCTTCGCGATGACCGAGACCGGCCACGGCAGCGACGTGCAGTCACTGGAGACCACCGCCACCTACGACGCGACGACGGGCGAGTTCGTCATCGACTCCGCGACCGGTCCGGCGCGCAAGGACTACATCGGTGGTGCGGCCGAAACCGCCACCGTCGCGGCGGTCTTCGCTCAGCTGATCACCGCTGGCAAAAGCCATGGCGTGCACTGCTTCCTGGTGCCGATCCGGGATGCACACGGTAATGACCTGCCCGGGGTCACGACCTCGGACTGCCACTACAAAGGCGGCCTGCCGGGCGTGGACAACGGCCGCATCGTGTTCGACCAGGTCCGGATTCCCCGGGAGAACCTGTTGAACAGATACGCCGACGTCGACGCCGACGGCAGCTACCGGTCGTCGATCGAAAGCGACGGCCGACGGTTTTTCACCATGATCGGCACCCTGATCCGGGGCCGGGTCTCGGTGGGTGGCAGCGCAGGAGCGGCCGCGCGGGTCGCCCTCGACATCGCCACCCGATATGCGTTGCAGCGCAGGCAGTTCAGTGCGCCTGGCGATGACGGAGCCGAACACGAGGTGCTGATCATGGACTACCTGGTGCATCAGCGCCGGTTGTTCCCGCTGATCGCCCGGTCCTATGCGTTGCAGTTCGCCCAGAACGAGTTGGTGGGCCGCTGCCATGACCTGCAGACGTCCGACGATCCCGACGCCGAGGAGCAGCGTGAGCTCGAGGCGCGGGCGGCCGGGCTCAAGGCCGCCAACACCTGGCACGCGTCCCGGGCGATCCAGGAAGCGCGGGAAGCCTGCGGGGGCGCCGGCTACATGGCCGAGAACCGGCTGATCGCGTTGCGCGCCGACATCGACGTGTTCACCACCTTCGAGGGCGACAACCACGTGCTGACCCAGCTGGTGGCCAAGCAACTGCTGACCGCCTACGCCGACGACATCGCCGGGATGAGCCCCGTCGACTGGGTGCGGTTCGCCGCCGAGACCGTCGGGGACCGGGTGCTGAAACGTACCGCGGCAGAGACGATCATCCAAACGTTCGTGGACGCCCGCCAAGACAGCGAAGAGGAGGGCAGCCTGTTCAACCGCGGGACCCAACTGCACATGTTCGAAGACCGCGAACAATATCTGCTGACCTCGGTGGCACGCCGGTTGCGCGCCAAGTCCGAGGAGATGAGCGACTTCGACGCGTTCAACGCGGTCCAGGACCACGTGCTGCACGCCGCCACCGCCCACATCGACCGGGTGGTGCTGGAGGCGTTCGTCGCCGGCATCGACTCCTGCCCGGACGCCGAGGCCCGCGATCTGCTGGAGCTGGTGTGCGACCTGTACGCGCTCAGCGTCATCGAGGACGACAAGGCGTGGTACATCGAGCACCGGTACCTGTCCACCGATCGGGCCAAGGCCGTCACCCGCGGCATCAACGACCGGTGCCGCAAGTTGCGGCCGCACGCCCAAACCCTGGTCGACGGATTCGGCATCCCCGAACAGCTGCGATACGCCGAGATGCTGCATCCGGAACACCTGGTCTAGCCGCCGGGTTTGATTCGGTCCAGCTTCGCCTCTCCTCCGTCGAGGCTTGCTGACCGCCGGTTGGCCGTGTCGCCGGCCGCCTTTATAGGCTGTCGGCATCGAGCCCAAACAAAGGAGTATCACCCATGGCGTGGTTCCTCGCGCTGAACGCCTCACCGACCAAGGGCGGCCAGTCGCCGACCTATGAGCTGCAGGAATCCGCCGATATCGAGCGGATCACCCAGGAAATGGCCAGCTTTGCCGCCGCCGATCGAGCCGTGGCGGTTCCGGCCGTCTTCAACAACGGCCGCCAGAAGGTCACCGTGTATGTGCGCCCGGCCGCCTGGGGCGCCTGGGCGATCTACGAGCTGAGCGAAGAAGAGCGCCGGGAACTGATGGCCGCCAGCCCGCTGGTCAACGCGATCGCACAGGCCCGTGCCGCCAAACAGCAGCAGCAACAATCGGGAATGCCGCAGCAACCGCCGCAGATGTTCGCGCCTCAGGCGCAGCCGCAGCAGTCCGGTCCTTCGGTGATTCCCAGGCTGGACTGAGGGTTGGGCTGACGCCGGTAAAACGTGGCTCCCCCGGGTGGACTCGAACCACCAACCCTCCGGTTAACAGCCGAATGCTCTGCCAATTGAGCTACAGGGGACTGCTGTCCGCGTGGACGTGCACGACTCTAGCGCATGCCGACAGGAGCACCGTCCCGCGGGGGTCGCACCGAATCGCCGCGCCGCCGGATGGGGCAGGATGGGAACACCGCACGTTGTAGGGAGCAGCATTGATCGGGTACGTCGTCGTGATGGGCGTCGGGTATGTGATGGGCACGAAAGCCGGCCGTCGACGCTACGAGCAGATCGTCGGCACCTACCACGCGCTCACCAGCAGCCCGATCGCCAAGGCGGTGATCGACAAGGGACGGCGCAGCATCGCCAACCGGATCCATCCCGACCCCACGATGGTGACCCTGACCGAACTCGAGGACGGCACCATGGTGCTGCGGCCGGAAGACCCGGAGGACTCCGAGCTCTAGGCGGTGCCGGTGGCGCCTGACCCGCTGCACCCGACCTCCGGCCGGGCTTGCGATCACGCGGTGCCGATCACGCCTGACCCGCTGCACCCGACCTCCGGCCGGGCTTGCGATCAGGCGGTCACTTCGTCGCCGCTGGCTTGCTCCAGCAGGCTGCGCCGATAGGCCTCCATCGCGACCAGGTCACCGAAGAGCGCGTGGTATTCGTCGCTGTGCTCCACCGGTGACATGCGCTGCAGTTTGGACTTGACCTCGGCGATCTGCCGGCCCACCCACACCTCCTGCAGCCGGGCCAGTACCCCGCCGATGTAGCGGGGCAACTTGTCGTCGTCGACGCGGATCGACTCCACACTCAGCTCGTGGATGAGCCCGACGGTCAGCGGCGAGGTGGTCTGCTCACGCACCGTCTCGATCCACTGCGCGCCGGCGGCCGCGGCAGCGGTCCCGCCGGTTCCGCCGGCCGTCTCGATCGCCGAGCGCACCGCCGCGTAGCCGGGGTGGGTGAAACTCTCCACCGTCAGGCTGTCGAACACCGGCCCGGCCAGCGCCGGGAACTGCAGCGCGGCTTTGAGCGCCTCCCGCTGCGGCCACAGCGTCGGATCGGCCGGGTTAGGACGCGCCACCGGCGGTTGGGCAGCGGCTGTGGCGGTCGCGGTGGAGACCCGCGCCGCGCCGCCGCGCGAATCCTTGGCCTGCTTGGCCTGAGCGCGCACCCGCCCGATCACCTGCGCGACGTCGTCCCAACCCACCCAACCGGCCAGCTGGCGCGCGTATTCGTCGCGCAGGGTGGGGTCCTTGATCTGGGCGACCATCGGCACGCAGCGGCGCAGCGCCGCGACCCGGCCCTCGGCATTGTCCAGATCCATCTCGGCCAGAGCGGTGCGAACGGCGAACTCGAACAACGGAGTGCGGCGTGCCACCAGGTCGCGCAGCGCCTCGTCGCCGTGCGCCAGCCGCAGGTCGCACGGATCCATGCCGTCGGCGGCCACTGCGACGAATGACTGTCCGGCCAGCTGTTGTTCGCCGTCCAGGGCTTTGAGAGCGGCTTGTCGTCCGGCCGCGTCGCCGTCGAAGACGTAGATCAGCTCACCCCGAAAGAACTTGTCGTCCATCATCAGTCGGCGCAGCATGGCCAGGTGTTCGTCGCCGAAGGCGGTGCCGCACGAGGCCACCGCGGTGGTCACCCCGGCCAGGTGCATCGCCATCACGTCGGTGTAGCCCTCGACGACGATGGCCTGGTGGCCACGCGCGATGTCCCGCTTGGCCAGGTCCAGGCCGAACAGCGCATTGGACTTCTTGTACAGCGTGGTTTCGGGAGTGTTGACGTACTTGGCCTCCATCGGGTCGTCGTCGAACAACCGGCGCGCGCCGAACCCGATCACCTCCCCCGCCGAGGAACGGATCGGCCACAGCAGCCGGCGGTGGAACCGGTCCATCGGACCGCGGCGCCCCTCCCGGGACAGGCCCGCGGCCTCAAGCTCTTTGAACTCGAAGCCCTTGCGCAGCAAGTGTTTCGTCAGGCTGTCCCACCCGGACGGGGCGAAACCGCAACCGAACCGCTGCGCGGCGGCGGCGTCGAAGTTGCGTTCGGTGAGGTATTTGCGCGCCGGTGCCGCCTCGGCGGTGCCCAGCGCCGCGGCATAGAACTCGGCCGCCGCCGCATTGGCGGCGATCAGCCGGCTGCGCCCCCCGCGCTCGCGCTGGATGTTGGTCGCCGATGCCCCGGTGTAGGTGATGGTGTGGCCGACCCGGTCGGCCAGCAACTCGACCGCCTCGACGAAGCTGGCATGCTCGATCTTCTGCACGAACGCGTAGACGTCGCCGCCTTCCCCGCACCCGAAGCAGTGGAACAGGCCGTGGTTGGGCCGGACGTGAAACGACGGCGACTTCTCGTTGTGGAACGGGCACAGTCCCTTGAGCGAGTCGGCCCCAGCCCGCCTGAGCTGCACATAATCGCCGACCACGTCCTCGATCCGGACACGTTCGCGGATGGCGGCGATGTCGCGATCGGAGATACGGCCGGGCACCGGGTCAGTCTAGAGCGCACAGCCGGCCGCAAGCCGCCATGTTTTAAGCTCGGTTCGTCAACGTCGACGTCAGGGAGCGCGCATGAGTCTGTCCGAGCAGCCAACGGCGGCGAAATCCCGACGACCGCGCCTGCTGCTCGTGATCGCGGTCGCCGCCCTGGCCGCTGTGGCGCTGCTCGCCTGGCTGGTTCTGCCCGACCGTTCCCGCGGCGCCGCATCGGGGGTCACCGGCGAGACCGTCAAGCAGGTCCTGCTCGACGGCGCCGAGCTGACCAAGATGCTGGATCAGCCGTTCACGACCGTCACCGGCCCGCCGTCCTACGGCGGTCTGGAAGCGATGGAGGACTCGTCGTCGCCCGGCGAATGTGTCGGCGTCGTGGATGTCGCCCCCAAGAGTGTGTACTCCGGAGCCGACGTTCAAAGCTACGCGCGGGAGACCTGGATCGACTCCGAACCCAACCGGGACGGCTTCAAGCCGCTCACCACCCGGGTGATGTTCGTCAAGGAGGCCGTGGTCGCGCTGCCCACTGCGGCGGACGCACAAGCGCTGTTCGCCAAGTTCGCCGCGCAGTGGAAGCGCTGTGACGGGCATCCGGTCAACGCCGACTCGGATTCGGGCGGGCAGCCGCACCTGCATGGCACCGAAATGCATATCACCGACGTGCGGGTCACCGATGACGTGCTGGCGGCCTCGATCGTGCTGGACAAGAGCCCCAAGGCGCCGGACACCCGGGCCATCGGCGTGCAGGGCAACTGCATCGTCGGGGTGCTGATCGCGTTCACCGGCACCGAGAACGCCACCGGTTCCGGCGACCCGCAGACCAGCAGCATCGATGCGGTGCGAGCGATGATGGACAAGGTCACCAAGCTCGCCTGAGTCGGCTCAGCCCGCCGCGAGCCGCTCCAGTCGGCCCTCGGTGCACGACGCGATCTGGTCGATGACGACCCGCAGTCGTGCGCCGTCATCGGAGGCGGCGGCGAACGCCGGGACGAAGATCGGGTCCAGGCTCTCCGGCGCCCCGGCGAGCAGCCGGTGGGCCACCGCGTGAACCCGCTCGCGCTGGGCCTCCTGAATTTTGCGATGCTGATCTTCGGACATGATGAATTGCACTGCAAGGGTTTTCAGCACGGCAACTTCGGCCCGCACCAATTCGGGCACCGTCAGGTCGGCCTGGTAGCGGCTCAGTGGCCGGCGGCCGGCAACGGCGTGGGTGGCGCTGATCGCCGCGGACGCGAAGCGGCCCACCAGCTCGCTGGTCAGCCGCTTCAGTGCCACTGACGCCGACAGGGTCGCGTCATAGCCGCCGACAGCGGCCACCACCGGAAGCTCGGTGAGTCGATGCGCGGCCGCGGCCAGATCATGGACGCCGTCGGGGTCGCCCAGGCGCGCCAGTTCGGCCACCGTCGCGGCGTCGGCGAGCACGCGCAGGTCGATACGGCCCGCGATGACACCGTCCTCGACGTCGTGCACGGAGTAGGCGACGTCATCGGCCCAGTCCATGATCTGCGCTTCCAGGCAGACCCGACCCTCCGGCGCGCCTTGGCGCATCCACTCGGCGGCGGCCCGGTCGTCGTCATAGAAGCCGAACTTGGTCCGGGCCGGGCCGTTTCCCGACTCGCGCGGCCACGGATATTTGGTGACGGCGTCCAGCGCCGCCCGGGTCAGATTCAGTCCCGCGCTTGCCCCGTCCGGCCCCAGGACTTTGGGTTCCAGGCTGGTCAGGATCCGGAAATTCTGCGCGTTGCCTTCGAATCCACCGCACTCCGCGGCGATTTCGTTGAGCGCCTGCTCGCCGTTGTGCCCGTACGGGGGGTGCCCGATATCGTGGGCCAGCCCGGCCAAGTCGACCAGGTCGGGATCGCAGCCCAGCCCGATGGCCATGCCCCGCCCGATCTGGGCCACCTCCAGCGAGTGGGTCAGCCGGGTGCGGGGGGTATCACCGTCGCGGGGACCGACGACCTGCGTCTTGTCGGCCAGCCGACGCAGGGCGGCGCTGTGCAGCACCCTGGCCCGGTCGCGGGCGAAGTCGGTGCGGTGCTGGCCGCCGGTCCCGGGCAGGCCGGCGGTTTTCGACGACTCCCCCACCATGCGGTCGCGGTCGTGCGCGCCGTAGTTGTCGCATGAGTTTGTGGCCACCGCCGCCAGTCTATTTTGGCCCGGTCCGCATCGATGACATGCCGGGCCGAAACGCCGTGCCCAGCTACCCCCGGCCCATCACATAATTTCAGCGGCCACCCGCAGATCGCATATACATTGGCCAGCATGCGAATCACGCGCCTGCTCAGCGCCGCCCTGGCGGTCGTCATCGCGGTGCTGCTGGTGGCCCCCGGCGCAGCGGCGCAACCCCCGTTGCGGCTGCCCAGCTCGATCACCGACAGCGCCGGAGTGCTCTCGCCATCCGACCGCGCCGGCGTGCAGGCTGCGATCGACAAGCTCTACACCGACCGGCACATCCGGCTGTGGGTGGTCTACGTCGACGTCTTCTCCGGGCTGACCGCCGACGATTGGGGCCGCAGCACGGCGCAGCTCAGCGACCTGGGCGGAAACGACGCGCTGCTGGCGGTGGCAACCGCCGATCGCAGTTACGCGTTTTTGGTATCCAACGGCATCGGCGAGATCAGCGCTGACAAGGTCGACGCCTTGCGGCGCAACGACATCGAGCCGGCCCTGCACCGTGGGGACTGGGCCGGGGCGGCCGCTGTCGCCGCCAGCGGGCTGGACGTGGCGGCAGCGCCGGCCGAAGTGAGCTGGGTGCCGATCCTGATCGCGCTGGCCGCGGTGGCGGCCGCCGGTGTGGTGGTGCTGTTGGTGGCACGCTATCTGCGGCGGCGCCGGCACAACGCGGTGCTAGCAGCGGCCCGGCGGGTCGATTCGACCGATCCGAACGCGCTGGCCGACGTGCCGGTGTTCGCCTTGGATGCGCTGTCGCGGGAGAAGGTGGTCGACGTCGACAACGCGGTGCGCACCAGCGCCAACGAGTTGCAGTTGGCCGTCGACGAGTTCGGCGAGGAACGCACCAGGCCGTTCGCGCAGGCGGTCGCCAGCGCCAAGGCGGCCATGGAGCACGCCTTCGCGGTGCGTCAGCAACTCGATGACGACATCCCCGAGACGCCGGCCCAGCAGCGCGATCTGTTGACCGGGGTGATCGTCACCGCCGCCAAGGCCGACCGCGAATTGGAGACCCAGCGTGCATCGTTCGAGCAGTTGCGCGACCTGGTTCTCAATGCACCGGCCCGCCTGGACGACCTGACCAAGCAGCTCGTCGAGCTGACCGGGCGCATTCCGGCCTCCGAGCAGCATCTGGTCGGGTTGCACGGGGAATTCGACGCCACGGCACTGAGTTCGGTGTCCGGCAATGTCAAGACGGCGCAGGACCGGGCGGCCTTCGCCGAGCGCAACATCACCCGGGCGCGCACCCTGGCCGACCGCCCGATCACCGGCGGGCAGAGCGAACTGGTCGACGCGGTGCGGGCCGCCGAGTCGGGGCTGGCTCAGGGCCGGGCCCTGCTCGACGCGGTGGACAACGCCGCCCGCGACATCCGCCACGCGGTCGCGACGCTGCCGGAGGCCATTGCCGACGCCGAGGCCGGGATCGCGCAGGCCAATGCCCAGCTGCAGCGCGGTGCGGGCGCACGCCGCTCCGAGCTGACCGCTGCCCGCGACACCGCGGTGCAGGCCGTTGCCGCCGCCCGGGCCACCGGCGATCCGCTGGGGGCGTTTACCGCGTTGACCAAGGCCGACTCCGACCTGGACGCCCTGTTGGGCACCGTGGCTGAGGAACGCGCCGCCGCCGAGCGGCTGACCCGCACCCTGGAACAGGCGCTGTTCACCGCCTCGTCGCGGATCCGCGCCGTGTCGGATTACATCGACACCCGCCGCGGCAGCGTCGGCCCGGAGGCGCGCACCCGGTTGGCCGAGGCCAGACGCCGGCTCGAGGCCGCGCAGGACAAGCGCGCCACCGACGTCGCCGGCGCCATCGCCCAGGCCAACGGAGCCGCCACGCTGGCGGCCGCGGCGCAATCCCTGGCCAAGGCGGACGTGCAAGCTGCCCAGCGGCAGTACTACGGCCGCTACGGCGGCCCCGGCGGTGGCAACGACACCGGGGCCATGCTCGGCGGCATCATCATCGGCAACATCCTCAGTGGAGGCGGGATGGGCGGCGGCTTCGGTGGCGGTGGTGGAGGCTGGAGTCCGACATCCTTCGGCGGTTCCTCCGGTGGCGGGGGTTTCTTCGGCGGCGGCGGCCGGTTCTGAGGCCCCGTCCTGCCGGTTCCTACGTAGACTCCTGAGCCGTGGTCGACGTCGCCCTCACGGTGATCCTGTTGGCGTGCGGGTATGCGCTGTGGGTCCGCCGACACACCTGGGGTTCGCGCTGGGACGCCAATCCTTCCCGCGTCCTGGTGCTCATCGGGTGCGCCGGGCTGCTGATGTCCCCGGTCGGGACGACGCGTTTCGACCCGCTCGTACACCAGGTACTCGGGTTGTGGAACGTCGCCGGGATGCTAGCTGTGCTGTGCATGTTCTGCGCCGTGTTGGTCATGTTCGAGCACTTGGCGACGCGATTGACCGACGACGACCAAGCCCGTTTGCTGGGGCACCGGCACGTCACGACGCCGCTGAAAGTCATTCTGCCGCTCGTGGTCGTCGTGTTCTGCGTCGCCGACTGGGGCCAACCTGAGCACTTCGACGTGTTCGCGCCCCGCGGACCGTGGTTCGGGGTGTACTGGGCGCTGGTCGCCGCCGTTGCGCTGTATCTGTTCGGGTTCACCGCCCGGGTACTGCTGATCCTCCGGAGCGATCCGCGCTCGAGACCCGCCATCGACCTGTACCTGGTCTGGGCAACCTTCAAACCCGCGGCGATCCTGGTGCAGTTGACCAGCGTGCTGGTCGGCAGTGGCGTCACGCTGCCCAGCTGGATCTGCGCGGGCGTGAGCGCCACCGCGTTCGTCTACGCGTCCGCGCTGTCCTGGCGGACCCGGACCGACTGGTTCAAGCCAGCCAGGCCGAGATTCCCCGAAGTCGCCGGAGACTGACCTCGATCCCCCAGGGCGCCAACCTCATCTCGCCGCCGACGCCGACGCGAAAGTGCCCGCGCCCCAAGGGGTGCGGGCACTTTTGCGTCGAGACGTTTCAGGGAGCGGTGCTGGTCGGTCCGGCCGCGCCCGGCTGGCCGTCCGGCCCAGGCTTACCGGCCGTGCCCTGAGTCGCCGTGCTGTCGTTGCCGGTTGCCGTCGCGGTGCCACCGGCCCCGCCGGTGCCACCAGGGCCGCCCTGGCCGCCGACCGCGCCGCCGGTGCCGCCGGTGCCGCCGTTGCCACCGGCGCCCCCGTCGCCGCCGTTACCGGCAGTCGAGGTGCCCCCGGACCCCTTGGTCGTGGCGTCGCCACCGGCCCCGCCGTTGCCGCCGGCACCACCGGTCCCGCCGGGCTGGCCGGCCGCGCCGGTAGCACCTTCGGCGCCGGCACCACCGGTACCACCGGCACCAGCGGTCGCGATGCCGCCGGAACCGTTGGACCTGGCGTCGCCACCGGCCCCACCGTCACCACCGGTGCCGGCGATGAGACCCTGGCCGCCGGTGCCACCGGCCCCGCCGTCACCACCGGTGGCGACACCGAGGTGACCGTTAGACCTGGCGTCGCCGCCGGCTCCACCGACCCCGCCGGTGCCACCGTGGCCGTTCTCGGCAGTGCCGCCGGTGCCACCCATACCGCCGTCGCCGCCGGTCGAGTTGCCCTGGGAGCCGTTGGCAGTCCCGTCTCCACCGGCGCCGCCCGCACCTCCGGCGCCGCCTTCACCGCCATTGCCGATGGGGGCGAACGAGTTCCCGCCGGTGCCACCGACACCACCGTTGCCGCCAGTGACGGTGCCCGTAGCACCGTTAGCGGTGCCGTCGCCGCCGGCACCGCCCGCGCCACCGGCCCCGCCGTTGCCGAAGATCAAGGTGGCGGCATCGCTGGTGTCGCCACCGTTACCGCCAGCACCACCGTTGGAGCCGGTCGCGGTGCCGCCGACACCGTTAGCCGTCGCGTCGTACCCGTCGCCACCGGTACCGCCGACCCCGCCGTCGCCCATGACGCTGCCACCGGTACCGCCGTTGCCGCCGGCGCCACCGTCGATCCCGGCCACGGTGGAATCCCAGCCGTCGCCGCCGTCGCCGCCGTTGCCGAAGAACCCGGCGGCACCACCGTCACCACCGGCCACGCCCTGCACGGTGGAGTCCCAACCGTCGCCGCCGTCGCCGAACCACAATCCGCCGGCGCCGCCGTCCGGGCTCTCCTCGGTGCCGTCGACACCGTTGCAGATCAGCCCGCACGCGCCCTCGAGGCTGTCCACGCCGTTCATCTGGATGTAGGCGGTGTTGATGGCATTGTCGATCTGCTGGCCGATGTCACTGGTGATCCACGCCTCCATGGCCGTGTGCCACGGGTCGTACATCCACGACTCGACCACGCTCGCCGGGTCGAGCTCGGGGTTGGCCAGCAGCAGCTGGTCCCAGAACGGCGAGTCGCCGAACACGCCGTCGACCCCGGTGGTGTCGACGGCGGGACCTGCGACCATGCTCGGGTCGAACAGATCTACCAGCCAGTCGAGTCCGTCGGCGTGTGCGTCCGGCGCGGTGGCCAATGGGGCCATCCCGAACGCCAAGAATGCGGCCGCCGAGCCCCCCGCCCCGATCACACGATTGCGACGGCGGGCCTTCGCAGTACGTGAATCATGCTGTTTCCCTGCGTATTTACTTCCCGCCATCTGCCATCCTCCCGTGTTAGAACCCAATTCCCCGACCCAGACTCTGGATGATTTCTCAGCCGAAGTTGAGCCAACACCGGCCCGGGCGCGGCTGTCAACCTGACCCGCAACAGTCTCACGTATGCCTGCGCTTCGTGTCGTTCATGCGGGACGGTCGGTTACGGAAACGGCCGCTGGGTCCGAAACTTGAGTCTGTAATCCGTTGCGGCGCACTCCGTTATTCGGCTACCCCTGCTGGACCATGCCGGCCGACGGGCAGGCCTCTTCACCGGCTCACGGCCGTACCTGAAGAATGATCAAGGTACTGTCGAGTCCCCGACCAATCGTGGGGTAAGCCGCTACCGGCACGAGGCCGCTGGAGCCTTCAGCAGCCCTTGAGTCGAACGGCCAGATAGTCGGCCACCGCGTCGATGGCCACCCGCTCCTGGGTCATGCTGTCGCGTTCCCGCACGGTGACCGCTTGGTCGTCGAGCGAGTCGAAGTCAACCGTGATGCAGAACGGGGTGCCGATCTCGTCCTGCCGCCGATAGCGCCGGCCCACCGCCCCGGCGTCGTCGAACTCGACGTTCCAGCACTGCCGCAACTCGGCGGCCAGGTCGCGGGCCTTCGGTGACAGGTCGGCGTTGCGGCTCAACGGCAGCACCGCGGCCTTGACCGGCGCCAGCCGCGGGTCCAGCCGCAGCACGGTGCGCTTGTCCACCCCGCCCTTGGCGTTGGGCGCCTCGTCCTCGTGGTAGGCGTCGATCAAGAACGCCATGAAGGAGCGGGTCAGTCCCGCGGCCGGCTCGATCACGTACGGCGTGTACCGGGTGTCGGACGCCTGGTCGTAGAACGACAGGTCGACGCCCGAGTGCTTGGTGTGGGTGGACAGGTCGAAGTCGGTGCGGTTGGCGATGCCCTCCAGCTCACCCCAGGGGTTGTTCTGGAAACCGAACCTGTACTCGATGTCGGTGGTGCCGGCGCTGTAGTGCGACAGCTTCTCCAGCGGATGCTCGAACAGACGCAGGTTATCCCGGGCGATACCGAGGTCGACGTACCACTGCAGCCGGGTGTCGATCCAGTACTGGTGCCACTCGGCGGCGGTGGAGGGCTCGACGAAGAACTCCATCTCCATCTGCTCGAACTCGCGGGTCCGGAAGATGAAGTTGCCGGGGGTGATCTCGTTGCGGAAGCTCTTGCCGGTCTGGGCAATTCCGAACGGCGGTTTGCGGCGCGCGGTGGTGACCACGTTGGCGAAGTTGACGAAGATACCCTGGGCGGTCTCCGGGCGCAGGTAGTGCAGCCCCTCCTCGCTTTCGATGGGACCGAGGTAGGTCTTGAGCATCATGTTGAACTCGCGAGGCTCAGTCCACTGGCCCTTGGTGCCGCAGTCCGGGCAGGCGATCTCGCTCATCGGCACTGCGTCTGGATCGACCTGCTCCCCTTTTGCGAGCCGCTTGGCCGCTGCCGCCTCCTGCATGTGGTCCTGGCGGTGCCGCTTGTGGCAGGACAGGCACTCCACCAGCGGGTCGTTGAACACCTCGACGTGACCGGAGGCCACCCATACCTCCCGCGGCAGGATGATCGACGAGTCCAGCCCGACGACATCGTCGCGGGCGGTCACCACCGAGCGCCACCACTGTCGCTTGATGTTCTCTTTGAACTCCACGCCGAGCGGGCCATAGTCCCACGCGGATTTGGTGCCGCCGTAGATTTCGCCGGCCGGGAAGACCAGCCCGCGGCGCTTGGCCAGGTTGACGACGGTGTCGATGACGGACGCCACGAGGGGGTGCACTCCTGTCTTGTCGGGGCCGCGCCGGCAACGCCGACACGCAGAGCACCGACATCGTATCGACAGCGCCGAGCTTCTTTGACATGCGTCATTACGCATGGAACAGTGGAGCCAGCTGAAAACGGTTTCCAACATGGGCGGAGGTGGTGGGATGTCCCCCCCGGCATCCGGCCTGGTCGCCGACGATCACCAGCACACCGGGCCCGCCTTCCCCGCGACGCCGCCGCGGGAGATCCTCGATGCCGCCGGCGAATTGCTGCGCGCGCTGGCCGCTCCGGTGCGCATCGCGATCGTCTTGCAGCTGCAGGAATCGCACCGCTGCGTGCACGAACTCGTCGACGCGCTCGGGGTGCCCCAGCCGCTGGTCAGTCAGCACCTGAAAATCCTGAAATCGGCTGGGGTGGTCACCGGGGAACGGTCGGGCCGCGAAGTGCTCTACCGGTTGGCCGACCACCACCTGGCGCACATCGTCATCGACGCGGTGGCCCACGCCGGTGAGGACCGTTGACCGCCCCGGGGGTGCGCTCCACCCGGCAGCGCGCAGCGATCTCGGCATTGCTGGAGACCATCGATGACTTCCGTTCGGCCCAGGAGCTGCACGACGCGCTGCGCGAGCGCGGGGAGAACATCGGCCTGACCACGGTCTACCGGACACTGCAGGCAATGGCCGACGCCGGGACCGTCGACACGCTGCGCGCCGACACCGGCGAATCGGTGTACCGGCGCTGCTCGGAGCACCATCACCACCACCTGGTGTGCCGCCACTGCGGCGCCACGGTCGAGGTGGGCGATCACGAAGTCGAGGAGTGGGCGGCCCAGATCGCCGCCGAGCACGGCTTCTCCGATGTCAGCCACACCATCGAGATCTTCGGCACCTGCGCGGACTGCAGGAAGTGAGCGCGGCGGCCCTCAGGCAGTGAGCGCCTCACGGATGTCGACACCTTTGGCCAGCACCAGCAGGACCAGCGTGCACAGTGCGTCGTCGGTCAGGCCCGAACCCGGAAAGTTGTAGCGCAGCAACACATCCGCGGTCTTGGTGGCGCCCTTCTCCACCAGGGTGACCGTCCCGAGTTGGCTAAGCCGTGCCTGCTCGGCCGCCCGCTCACGCAGCTTCTTGGTCAGCGCCAGGTCCCAGCCCAGGATCTGGGTGAGCGACACCAGCTCCAGCTCGTCGGTGATCGGCACCACCCGCAAGGAGGCCAAGGTGGCCTCGTGGTGGACGGTCACTGCACCGTCAGGCTCCGCGTCGGTGGTCAGCACCGTGGCGAGCACGGTGGCGAGGCGGTCGGCCAGCCCCGGCATCACGCCGTCCCGAACCGGCGTTGCCGAGCGGCGTACTGTTCGCAGGCCTCCCACAGGTCGCGGCGGTCGTAGTCCGGCCACAACTTCTCCTGGAAGATGTATTCGGCGTAGGCCGCCTGCCACAGCATGAAGTTGGACGATCGCTGCTCCCCGGAGGTGCGGATCAACAGGTCGACGTCGGGCATGTCCGGCCGGTGCAGATGCCGGGCGATGGTGGCCTCGGTGATCCGGTTCGGGTTCAGCTTGCCGGCCACCGCCTCCGCGGCGATGGCCTGTGCTGCTTCGGCGATCTCGGTGCGGCCGCCGTAGTTGACGCAGTAGTTGATGGTGATGACGTCGTTGCCGACGGTCATGGCCTCGGCGATCTCGAATTCCTTGATGACGCTGCGCCACATCTTCGGCCGCGATCCCACCCAGCGCATCCGCACACCCATCGCGTTGAGGTTTTCCCGGCGGCGGCGCACCACCTCGCGGTTGAACCCCATCAGGAACCGGACCTCCTCGGCGGAGCGCTTCCAGTTCTCCGTGGAGAACGCGTACACGGTCAACCATTTGATGCCGAGTTCGATTGCGCCGCAGGTGATATCGATCAGCACCGCCTCGCCCATCTTGTGCCCCTCGGTGCGGCCCAACCCGCGCTGAGTGGCCCAACGGCCGTTGCCGTCCATCACGACGGCGACGTGGTTGGGCAGCGACTCCGCCGGGATCTGCGGGGCCACGGCCTTGGAGGTGTGCTGCGGCGGACGGCACGGTCCCCCTCCCGGCGGAGCCGGCAGCTCGGGAAAGATCACGGGCCAGGTGGACTTATCCGGGAAGACCGGATAGTCGTCGGGCGCCGCAGGCAGTTGCGGGAAGGTGACCTTCCGATTGGCCCGATTCAACACCATGTGCCCTATCCTGCCCGACCGGCACCGCGCCGCCCGCTACGAGGGCGTATTCGCCGCGGCGACTTACCTGTTAGCGCGACGATCAGGAATCGACGCTCAGGTCCATCGCAACGAAGTCCAGGCGCCACAGCGACTGGAACAGCCGCCGCCCGAACTTCTCCAGGTCCGCCGCGCTCGCCCGGTTCGGACCGCCGGCCTGCGCCAGGTTCGCGGCGATCTCGCGGATGCTCCGGCGACCGTCGATGCTCTGCACGAACGGCAGCTGAGCCGGGTTGAGCGGCATACGCCAGCCCGGCCGGAAGATCTCATTGCCGTTGAGGCCGCACTTGAAGCGGAACAGCGGCACGTAGTCGAGGCTGTCGGCCGTCGAGAAGTCGACCACGTAGCTGCTCTTGGGACGGTCGGGGCGCGTGGCCATGAAGAAGTGCCGCGCATTGAGGGTGTGAATGCGCTCCATCACCGACCAGATCTTGGCCTCCGGCAGCGCGTTCACCTTCTCGTAGAAGCCGCCGCCCGCCGGCGCGGCCACATCATGGGCGTAGTAGGGCGCCTTGAGCAGCCAGCCCTGGAAGTCCAGCCCGGCCGAGGTGGCCAGGTCGATGCAGCCGTCGACGTCGTAGCTCTTGGCCCGCCCGTGCAGGAAGGTGTCCACCAGGCCGGAATCCGAAGCCAGGTCGCCGGCGATCTTCAGGTAGGGCTGGACCGGGTGGTCCTGGGACAGCATCCGGATGGCCTGGCGAACCGTGTGGATCGACTCGTCGCTCTGCTCCAACCCCAGGTCCTGGAAGACCGTCTCGAGGATCTCGATGCCGATGCGGCCGTAGCGCGCGTAGAGCATGATGCCGGCGACGCCGTCAGGCCGCAGGCGGTCTGCGATCGCCTGCATGCCCACCTTCGGGTCGGCCATATGGTGCAGCACCCCGGTGGAGACCACCAGATCGAAATCCTGGCCCAGCGTGGACAACTCCTCGATCGGGAGCTGGTGCAGCTCCAGGTTCCACAACCCGTGCTTGTCCTTGAGGTACTGCTGGTGCCCCAGCGACGATTGGCTGATGTCGACGGCCACCACCCGGGCCTTGGGGTTGTTGTAGGCGAAGACTGCCGCCTGGTTGGTGCCGCAGCCGGCGATGAGGATGTCGAGGTCGGGACGGTACTCCCGATCCGGCCACAGCACCCGGTGCGCATGGCTCGGGTCGAACCACTCCCAGTTTCCTGCCGACCACGCCTGAAGGTCGTGGATGGGCGGCGGGTAGGTCCACCGCTCGTACTGCCGGGAGACGATGTCTGCGCGTGGGTTCTCAGTCACTTCTTTGTGGCTCCTTGCTGCATTGGCCCCCCACGATCGAGTCAGACTTTAGCGGGGGTTATTCGGCCCGGGACGGCGGGTGCGACTCACATCGCCGTGCCGTGCCAGGCCCGTCGGTTGATGATGTTCTGCGAACTCAGCCGGGTCGACCGGGCTGACCGGGCTGACCGGGTTGACCAGGCTGACCGCCCGGTCCGGGCGCACCGCCGGCGCCACCGGCACCGCCCGCACCGGGTTGGCCACCGGGGCCGGCCGCACCACCGGCGCCACCGGCGCCCCCGTGGCCACCGGCGCCGCCTCGGCCACCGTCGCCGCCCTTGCCGCCCTGGCCGCCCTTGCCACCTTGACCGCCCTTGCCACCCTGGCCGCCCTTGCCACCCTGGCCGCCCTTGCCGCCTTGGCCGCCCTTGCCGGCAGCGCCGTCCGCGCCATCGGCCCCGTCCGCTCCGTCGGCTCCATCAGCGCCCGGGGCATGAGCCGGCAACGGCGCCATGATCCCGACACCGGGGACGGGCTCGATGCCCGCCTGTGCGACCGGGCCGACCGCCGGGACCAAGCCCGCGACCAGCAGCGCTCCCGCCGCTGCTCCGAGGCCGGCCGCGTATCGCGGCGCAGTGCTGTGCGCCCAGCGCCCCCACCCGGTGTCGTGAATCATTCGGCCTGCCTTCCAAATTGAGCGTTCGGATCGTGAAGTCGCATCAGCCTACCGCCGACGGGCCGGTGGTCCGCGGAAACGCACACAATTGCCAGGTCGCCTAGGGGCGGGCTCAGCCGTCGCTGCCGGTGGCCCTCGAGTCGACACCCGCGTCGGCACCGGCCGCCGCGTCATATCCCGCTGGCCGCTGAACACGTTCCACCAGTGGCAATGTTCGCAACCGGCGTTCGAGGTGCCACTGCAGATGGGCGGCCACCAAGCCGCTGGCATGACTGCGGTGCGCCGCGGTGGAAAGCTCGGCGGCCTCCCAGTCGCCGTCGTGCAGCGCCGACATCAGGTCCAGTACGCCCAACGGCGGGGTGGTGGCGCCGGCCGGCCGGCAGTGCGCACAGACACTGCCGCCGGCAGCGATGTGAAACGCCCGGTGCGGGCCGGGGGTAGCGCAACGGGCGCACTCGGTCAGCGCCGGCGCCCATCCGGCCACCGACATCGCGCGCAGCAGGTAGGCGTCCAACACCAACTCGCGGGGACGGCTGCCGTCGGCCACCGCCCGCAGCGCGCCGACAGTGAGCCGGTGCAGCGCCGTCGCCGGGGCACGCTCGGCGCCGGCGAGGCGTTCGGCGGTCTCCAGCATCACGCAGGCACAGGTGTAGCGGCCGTAGTCGCTGACGATGTCGGTGGCGAACGCGTCCACCGACACCACCTGGGTGACGATGTCGAGGTTGCGGCCCGGATGCAGCTGAACATCGATGTGGGCGAACGGCTCGAGCCGGGCGCCGAACTTACTGCGGGTACGGCGCACCCCCTTGGCCACCGCGCGGACCAATCCATGGTCGCGGGTGAGCAAAGTGACGATCCGGTCGGCCTCGCCGAGCTTGTGCTGGCGCAGCACCACCGCCCGGTCCCGGTACAGCCGCATCGCACCAGTTTCGCATCACCGCAGGGGCGTTTCGAGGACGGTCACCGGCGTGGCACGCCGGATACTCTCGTCACCGATGACCCACCCGCCCGCAGCGCCCGGGACCCGCTTTCCCACCCTCACCGAACAGCTCTACCAGCTGGCCAGCGGCGAGGTGACCTCGGTTGACCTGGTCCGCCGGTCACTGCATGCCATCGACGCCAGCCAGTCCACACTCAACGCCTTCCGGGTGGTGTTCACCGATTCGGCGCTGCGGTGTGCCGCCGAAGCCGACCGGCGCCGGGCGGCCGGCCACCGTGCTCCGCTACTGGGCGTGCCGATCGCGGTCAAGGACGACACCGACATCGCCGGCGTGCCGACCTTCTTCGGCACCTCCGGCTACGTCCAACCCGCGCGCCACGACGCCGAAGTGGTGCGGCGACTCAAAGCCGCCGGCGCGGTGATCGTCGGCAAGACCAACACCTGCGAGTTGGGCCAGTGGCCCTTCACCAGCGGTCCGGGGTTCGGTCATACCCGCAATCCCTGGTCTCGCCGGCACACTCCGGGCGGGTCGTCGGGAGGCAGTGCCGCCGCGGTCGCCGCGGGCCTGGTCGCCGCGGCGATCGGATCCGACGGCGCCGGCAGCGTGCGCATCCCGGCCGCGTGGACGCATCTGGTGGGTATCAAGCCGCAGCGCGGCCGCATCTCCACCTGGCCGCTGCCGGAGGCGTTCAACGGCATCACCGTCAACGGGGTGCTGGCCCGCACCGTGGAGGACGCGGCGTTGGTGCTGGATGCGGCCTCGGGCAATGCCGAGGGCGACCTGCACAAACCGCCGCCGGTCACGGTGTCCGACTACGTTGGCAAGGCGCCGGGGCAACTGCGGATCGCGATGTCCACCCGCTTCCCCTATACCGGGTTTCCGGCCCGGTTGCACCCCGAGATCGGGGCCGCGCTCGAGCACGTCGCCGCTCGGCTGCGACTACTCGGGCACATCGTGCTCCCGGGCAACCCCGACTATGGGGTGCGGCTGTCGTGGAACTTTCTGTCCCGCTCCACTGCGGGTGTGCTCGATGCCGCGATCAGCCTGGGCGGCGGCGTCACGCTCGACCCACGCACGCTGGCCAACATGCGCACCGGCCGGCTGTTGTCCCAGGCGGTATTGCGTAATGCCCGCGCGCACGAGGCGAAGGACCAGCGCCGGGTGGGCTCGATCTTCCGGATCGTCGATGTGGTGCTGGCACCGACCACCGCCCAGCCGCCACCGCTGGTGCACGCATTCGACGACCTGAACGCCCTGGAAACCGACCGCGCCATAATCGCGGCCTGCCCGCTGACCTGGCCGTGGAACCTGCTGGGGTGGCCGTCGATCAACGTCCCGGCCGGGTTCACCTGCGCAGGGCTGCCGATCGGGGTGCAATTGATGGGACCGGCCAACAGCGACGGACTGCTGGTCTCGCTGGCCGCGGAGCTGGAGGGCATCAGCGGCTGGGCTGCGCAGCAACCCACACCGTGGTGGCGCATCGAGCCCTAATACGGCCCGGCTAGCCGGTGATACGCCGAAAACCCCCCGACCTGTGACTACGGCGACGTCATCGGCTGTCCGCTAAGCTTGGTCCGTCTTTTAGGTCTTCGTATCCACATAAAGGTGCACTGGGGAAAGGCGTCTGCAAAATGGCCACTCTGTCGTTGACCAGGATCGCTGTCGCAGCCGGCAGTCTGGCTTTGTCGCTCTCCGCTGGAGCCGGGTTGGCATCGGCCGATCCCGACCTCGGGCCGATCATCAACACCACCTGCAACTACTCGCAGGTCAACGCGGCGCTGAACGCCGAGAACCCCGCCGCGGCCGCGGAGTTCAACGCCTCCCCGATCGCCCAGACCTGGCTGCGGTCCTTCCTGTCGTCGCCGCCCGACAAGCGGCAGCGGATCGCCACCCAGATCCAGGCGATGCCGGAGGCCCAGCAGTACATCGGCACGATCACCTCGATCGCCAACTCCTGCAACAACTACTGAGCGGCGCCCCGCGGTGGGCCCACGCGACAAGGTCCTGATCAGCGCCGCGGAGCTCGCTGAGCTGCTGCGAGCCGGTGATCCGGTGACCCTCCTCGACGTCCGCTGGAGCCTGCAAGCCCCCGACGGCAGGCAGGCATACCTGCAGGGCCACCTGCCGGGCGCGGTGTACGTCTCGCTTGAGGACGAGCTGTCCGACCCTGCCGTCACCGGCCGGGGCCGGCACCCGCTTCCGACGGGCCGCAACCTGGAGGCCGCCGCCCGCCGCTGGGGGGTGCGGCGCGGGCAGCCGGTGGTGATCTACGACGACTGGCAGCGGGCCGCGTCCGGGCGCCTATGGTGGCTGCTGACCACCGCCGGCCTCCGGGACGTCCGCATTCTTGACGGTGGCCTGGCGGCCTGGACGGCGGCCGGCGGCGCGCTGGAGACCGGCTTCGAAACCGGTGAGGTCAGTCCCGAACCCGGCGACGTCACCCTGCTGCCCGAAGACCTCTACGACGGCATCCGCCCCACCCTGACCGCCGACGAGGCCGGAGACGGCGCCCGTTCCGGCGCCTTGGCGCTACTCGATGCCCGTGCCCCCGAACGGTTCCGCGGCGACGACGAACCGCTCGACGCGGCTGCCGGCCACATCCCCGGTGCCAAGAACCTGCCGTTCACCGCCCTGCTGGCGCCCGACGGGACCTTCCTGCCCGACGACGAGCTCGCCCGGTTGCTGGCCGAACGCGGTATCGGCAGCGACGACACGGTGGGGGCCTACTGCGGTTCCGGGATCAGCGCAACGGTGATCGTGGCGGCGCTGGCCGCCGCCGGCCGGCCGGCCGCGCTGTTCCAGGGGTCGTGGTCGCAGTGGAGTTCGGATCCGTCCCGTCCGATTGCCCGCGGCGAAGCCTGAGCCCTCGGTCAGCCCAGGTGGAAATCCGCTGGGTCCGGACTGCCCAGCATCGTCGTCATCGTCGCCCGATCGAACGGCCACAGGTCCACCGCGCCGCCGTCGGTGAGGTACCACGAGTTGCAGCCGGTGTTCCACACGGTCGGGCCCATCGCGGCGGCGACGTCGTCATTGAACCGGGTGGTCGCCTGCTCGGTGACCTCGACGCTGGTCAGCTCCCCGGTGCGGAACTTCTCCAGCCACTGCGCGATGTAGCGCGCGGTCACCTCCGCGGTGTACTGCAGCGAGATCGATCCGGTGGGCGAATTCGGTCCCAGCACGGTGAACAGATTGGGGAACCCGGGGATCGTGGTCATCCGGTAGGCCCGCGGCCCTTTGGCCCAGGCGTCGTCGATGCTGATCCGGTCTCGGCCGATCAACCGCATCGGGCGCATGTAGTTATGGGCGTGGAACCCGGTTGCCAGCACGATGACATCGGTGTCACGGTGGGTGCCGTCGGCGGTGCGGATGCCGCGCGGGGTGATTTCGGCGATGCCGTCGGTGATCAGCTCGGCATTGGCGGCGCGAATCGCCCGGTAATAGCTTCCCGACACCACCTGACGCTTACACAACGGCTGGTCATCGGGTTCGAGTTTGGCCCGTAATGCCTTGTCGCGGACTTGGATTCGCAGGCACGCTCGGGCATAGGCCTGCACCGCCCGGCGCCGCCACGACGGGCGGGTCGTGACGTCGGTCAACAGGGCCGACCCGCCCAGCGCCATCAACCGGTAGAGCGTCCGGTGCAGCTTCGGGAAACGCGCCAGCACCGCGGCCGCCCCGGGCAGCTGCCGCAGCGACATGGGCGCCCACAGGATCCATTGCGCCGACCGCACGTAGTGGTCGAGCGACGCGGCGTCCGGTTGTAGCGCGGAAACCACCTGTACGCCGGTCGATCCGGTACCGATCACCGCGATCCGCTTTCCGTCGGTGTCGAGCTCATCGTCCCAGCGGGCGGTATGCACCACCGGGCCGGCGAAGTCGGCCAGCCCGGGAAGGTCGGGAGTGAACGGGTGGTGCAACACGCCGGTCGCGCAGATCACGAAGTCAGCGGTCAGCTGCTCACCGCTGGCGGTGCTCAGCGTCCAGTGGCGCTGCTCATCCCATTCCGCTGCGGTCACCTCGGTGTCGAGCCGGATCAGCGGCGCCAGCCCAAGCTGATCGACGACGTCGCGGTGGTAGCGCTGGATCGACGCACCGGTCGCCCAGGTATCCCGCCAGTCGGGTTTCGGCGCGAACCCGAACTGGTAGATCTGCGACGGTACATCGCAGCGCAGCCCCGGATACCGATTCCAGTACCAGACGCCGCCGACGTCGGAGCCCTTCTCCAGCACGGTGATGTCGGTGAACCCGCGCTCCCGCAGCAGGTGGGCGGTGGTGATGCCGGCTACGCCCGCGCCGATCACGACCACGCGGGGTTCGCGTGCCGGCATGGTTAGCTGCGCAGCGCCGACACCGCGTCGACCAGCAGCTGGCGGGCCCGGTCGGCGTCCACCATCGCCAGCGGCTGCCCGCGCACCGGCTGCGGGTTCGCGGTGACCTGCACCAGGGCGCTGCCGAGATAGGCGGTGAAGGTGTAGGACTCCCGGGACTGCTGTTGGCCGTCCTTGCCGGTGATCTCGATCTCCGAGTGCGAGCCCGTGGTCTGGGCGCGGTCGATCTGCGGGGCGTCCGTCTCGTCCAGGTAGCCGGTGAGCTTGCCGGCCTGGAACGAGACGTGCTTGCACTTCTCGGCGGCCGCCGCGTCATACGGCAGGTCCTGGTCGGCCTGCATGGCGATCGCGACGAACTGGTTGCCGTTGCCGACGACCGAGACCATCGACATCTTGCCGCGGATGCCCTTGGGCGGCCGTCCGCTGCTGGCCGCGTAGTCGGCGCAGTCGGCGGGATCGAAGGTCACGCCGGGCGGCATCTTCTGCGGGCCGAGGATTTTGGGATCGATGTCGTTGGGTCCCTTGGTCTGGGTCTTGAAGTCCGAGCCGAACGTCGACTCGACGTTGAACAGCTTGGTGGTATCGAGCGGCTTATGGGATCCCCCGCAGCCGGTCAGCGCTTGCGCGCACATGATCAAGGCAACAGCGGCGACAACCAACGGCTTGCGTTCCGGCACCCCTGGAATGTACCCAATGCCGCTTTCCAGCGCAGGTGGCCCACCCCTTTTAGAAGCCCAGCCGGCCCAGCTGCTTGGGGTCGCGCTGCCAGTTCTTGGCTACCTTCACCCGCAGGTCGAGAAAAACCTTGGTGCCCAAGAGCTTTTCGATCTGGGTACGCGCAGCGGTGCCCACCTCACGCAGGCGGGCGCCACCGCGGCCGATCACGATCCCCTTCTGGCTGTCCCGTTCGACGTAGAGCACGGCGTGCACGTCGATGAGATCGTCCCGGCCTTCGCGTCGCTCCACCTCCTCGATCACCACCGCCAGGGAATGCGGCAGTTCGTCGCGCACCCCCTCCAGGGCGGCTTCCCGGATGAACTCGGCCATCAGGGTCTCTTCGGGCTCGTCGGTCAACTCGCCGTCGGGATAGAACGCCGGGCCGACCGGCAGCGCCGCGGCCAGCACATCGATCAGTACGTCGACCTGCTCGCCGGTGACGGCCGAGACCGGAATGATCTCGGCTTCCGGGGCCAGCTCGCCGACCGCGAGCAGTTGCGCGGCGATCTTGTCGCGGCTGGCCTTGTCGATCTTGGTGACGACGACGACCAGGGTGGTCTTGGGTGCCACCGTCCGGATCTGCTCGATGATCCAGCGGTCCCCCGGGCCGATCGCCTCGTCGGCGGGGATGCACAAGCCGATGACGTCGACCTCGGCGTAGGTATCGCGGACCAGATCGTTGAGCCGCTTGCCCAACAGGGTGCGTGGGCGGTGCAGGCCCGGGGTGTCGACCAGGACGATCTGGAAATCCTCTCGGTGCACGATACCGCGGATGGTGTGCCGGGTGGTCTGCGGCCGGTTCGAGGTGATCGCCACCTTCTGGCCGACCAGCGCGTTGGTCAGGGTGGACTTGCCGGTGTTCGGCCGGCCGACCAAACACACGAAGCCGGAATGGAATTCAGCCATGGTCACCCGCCCGGGAGTTGTTGGCCGGGTGTGCGGTTTGATACGCCCGCACCGGCGTGTCGCGTACCAAACCGCACACTCGGCGCATGCTCATCCCCGGTTCACCGCTCACCTGCGGCCTCCTCACCCTCGGGGTCGACCGGGCTCACCAGCACGGTGCTGATCCGCACCCGCCCCCGGCTGTCGCGACTGCCCTCGGCCTGCAGTCGCAGCCCGTGTGAGGTTACCTCGGCGCCGGGCAGCGGAACCCGGCCCAGCTCCAGCGCCAGCAAGCCGCCGACCGTGTCGACGTCGAGTCCGGAGTCGAACTGCACACCGTATAGTTCGCCGACGTCCTCGATGGGCAGCCGCGCCGAAACCCGAAACCTGCTGCTGCCCAACTCCTCCACCGGCGCTACTTCACCCTGGTCGTATTCGTCGGCGATCTCGCCGACGATCTCCTCCAGCACGTCCTCGATGGTGACCAGTCCGGCGATCGCGCCGTACTCGTCGACCAGCAACGCCATGTGGTAGCGGCCACGCTGCATGTCGTGCAGCAGTGCGTTGAGCGCCTTGGAGTCGGGCATGAACACCGCCGGGCGCATCACCTGCGCCACCGTGGTGTCGCGTCCACCGTTGGTCGAGTAATAGGTTTGTTGGACAAGGTCTTTGAGGTAGACGACGCCGCGGATGTCATCGACGTTCTCGCCGATCACCGGGATGCGCGAATGCCCGCTGCGCACCGCCAATGAGGTGGCTTGGCCGGCGGACTTGTCATGTTCGATCCACACCATCTCGGTGCGGGGCACCATCACCTCGCGGGCCGGGGTGTCGGCGAGTTCGAACACCGACTGGATCATCCGGCGCTCGTCGGCGGCCACCACCCCGCGCTGCTGCGCCAGATCCACCACTTCACGCAACTCGACCTCGGAGGCGAACGGCCCGTTGCGGAAGCCCCGGCCCGGCGTCAGCAAGTTACCCAGCACCACCAGCAGTCGGCTGATCGGGGTGAGCAACACCGAAACCACATGCAGCGGAAGCGCTGAGGCCAGCGCGATCGAATAGGCGTTCTGCCGGCCCAGGGTGCGCGGCCCCACCCCGATCACCACGAAGCTCACCACCACCATGATCGCCGCGGCGGCGAACAGTCCCCAGTCCAGGCCCAGCACCGCGTGCAGCAGGAACACCAGCAGCGCGGTGGCGGTGATCTCGCAGGTGATGCGCAGCAGCACCACCAGGTTGATGTAGCGGGGCCGTTCGGCCATCAGCTTGGCCAGCCACACCGCGCCCGGACGTTTCGCGCGGACCAGTTCCTCGACCCGCGCCACCGACACCGTGCTCACCGCGGCGTCGATCGCCGCGAAGAGCCCGCCCAGACCGATCAGCGCGATCACGCTGACTAGCAGCGGTGTTCCGGTCACGGTTCGTCGAAGTACCTGGTCTTGTCGAGCAGCCGGCGATCTTTTTCGCTCTGGGTCTCGGCCCGGTAGGCCTCGACCTGGTCGGCGACCCATTCCTCGAGCAGCCGACGCTGCAGCGCGAACATCTCTTTTTCCTCGTCCGGCTCGGCGTGGTCGTAGCCCAGCAGATGCAGTACCCCGTGCACGGTGAGCAAGGCCAGTTCCTGGCCCAGGGAATGCCCGGCCGCGGCGGCCTGTTCGGCGGCGAACTCCGGGCACAGTGCGATGTCACCGAGCATCGACGGGCCGGGCTCGGGGGCGTCGGGACGGCCACCGGGCTCGAGTTCGTCCATCGGGAAGCTCATCACGTCGGTGGGCCCGGGCAGATCCATCCAGCGCATGTGCAGGTCGGCCATCGCCGCGGTGTCCAGCAGCACCATCGACAGCTCGGCGCCGGGGTTGACGTCCATCCGGGCCAGCACGAACTTGGCGACGCTGATCAGCTCGACTTCCGAGACATCCAGCCCGGATTCGTTGGAGACCTCGATGCTCACCGGCGCGACCTGCCCGCCGAGGCGCGCCGGGCCGCCCGGTTCATCGTCAGACCCGGCCCGCTGTGTTCGGCTTCGTGGCGGGAGTAGGCGTCGACGATGTCGGAGACCAGCCGGTGGCGCACCACATCGACACTGCTCATCTCGGCGACACAGATGTCGTCGATGTCCTCGAGAATGTCCACCGCGGCCCGCAGGCCCGACCTCGCGCCGCCGGGCAGGTCGATCTGGGTGACATCGCCGGTGACCACCATCTTGGAGCCGAACCCGAGCCGGGTCAGGAACATCTTCATCTGCTCGGCGGTGGTGTTCTGTGCCTCGTCGAGGATGATGAACGCCGAATTGAGCGAGCGGCCCCGCATGTAGGCCAGCGGCGCCACCTCGATCACCCCGGAGTTCATCAGCTTGGGAATCAGCTCCGGATCCATCATGTCGTAAAGCGCGTCGTAGAGCGGGCGCAGATACGGGTCGATCTTCTCGCTCAACGTTCCGGGCAGAAAGCCAAGGCTCTCACCGGCTTCCACCGCCGGGCGGGTCAAGATGATGCGCGTCACCTGCTTGCTCTGCAGCGCGCTGACCGCCTTGGCCATCGCCAGATAGGTCTTGCCGGTGCCGGCCGGGCCGATGCCGAACACGATGGTGTTGGCGTCGATGGCGTCGACGTAGCGTTTCTGGTTGAGCGTCTTGGGCCGGATCGTCTTGCCGCGCCGGGACAAGATGTCGAGGGTCAGGACTTCCGCCGGCGATGCGCTGTCGTCGCCGGCGCCGGTCAGCATGCCGACACTGTGCCGCACCGTTTCGGGCGTCAACGATTGGCCGCCCGCCACGATCGCCACCAGTTCGGAGATCACCCGCTCGGCCAGCGCGACGTCGGCCGGCGCCCCGGCGAACGTGACCGCGTTGCCGCGCACATGCAGGTCGGCGGCCAGCAGGCGTTCCAGCGCCCGCAGGTTCTCATCGGCGGAACCCAGCAGACCCACGACCAGGTCGGGTGGAATGTCGACGCTGCTGCGAACGACGGGTTCGGCAGCGGGGGTATCGCGGGGCGTCACGGGGTTTCCGATACCTGCTTTCCTGGCTTTTGCGGGGGATCCGCGGGTCAAACGAATGCTGTGAGTCTACCGTCGGGCACTGTCACGCCCCAGGCATTCATCCTGCCCCTTGCGGTACCGGTTTCAGTACTGTCCGCGGTACCATTGTCGAGTGCCGTCTCTGAACATCACCTTCACCGACGAGGAACTCGCCGCCGTCCGCGCCGCCGCCGGGGAAGAGAACGTCTCGCTGCGAGTCTTCGCGCACCGTGCAGTCGTCAGCGCGGCCAGCGAACACCGGCGCCGGGTCGCGGAGGGGGCCGCCCTGATCGCGCAACGCTCCGCCGAGTTGAATCGCCGCCTGGCTTGACCGAATTTCTCGACCGCGACGACGTACTGGTCGCCGGTGCGTTCGCCCTGGGTCACGCGTGCGAGATCGGTGACTACGGGCTGCTCGACGCCGCCGTCGCCCGTCCCCAGGCGACCGTCTTCGGTGTGGACGCCTATCCCGATCTGTACGCCAAGGCGGCGGCGCTGCTGCAGTCGCTGGCCCGCAACCATGCCCTGGTGGACGGGAACAAGCGCACTGCCTGGGCGTCAGCATGGACCTTCCTGTATCTCAATGGCATTGAGCTCTCCCCTGACTTCGATGTCGACGCGGCCGAGGCATTCATGAACCACGTCGCACAGCGCGGTGAGCTCCCGATCGAGGACATCGCCGCCCCCCTGTCGTCATTCGCGGCTCGCTGAGCGCTTCGTTCAAGACGCGACCGCCTCGGGGCCCGCAGACTGACAGCCATGAGCGAGGAAACCTTCACCCCTGCCCTGGGCCGCCTGGCCCCGGCCCGATTCTTCGACTACGTAGTGGCGATGACGCGTGAGCGGCTGTGGCGGAGCCTGACCGTCATGCACCTGGCGCCGCGGCCCGGCGACGCGATCCTCGACGTGGGCTGCGGCACCGGATCGCTGGCGCTGCTCGCCGCCCGGGTAGAACCCCAGGCAACGGTCGTGGGCCTGGACCCCGATCCGGAGATCCTGGCGGTGGCGCGCGACAAGGACACGCAGGACCGGGTCCGCTGGCTGACCGGGATGGGCGACGACCTGGTGGCATCGGTGGGCGCGGAGTCGATGGACGGCGTGATGTCCAGCCTGGTGCTGCACCAATGCCCGATGGACGTCAAACGCGCCATCCTGGCGTCGATGTTCGCGGTGCTGCGGCCGGGCGGCCGGCTGGTGATCACCGACTTCGGGTTACAACGGACACCGCTGATGCGCCTGGCGTTTCGGTTCGTCCAGTTCGCCGACGGCAAGACCGATACCCAACCCAACGCCGACGGCGTTCTCCCGCAGCTGATTTCGGCCGCCGGCTTCACCGACGTGCGCGAAGCCGACCTGGTGTCCACCATTAACGGCTCGATCTCGATCTACGTCGCCCGCAAACGCTGATCGCTCAGGGCGTGCAACACCAGCGCCGGCGTCAGCCCCATCATCTCCCGCATCTGCCGGGTGAAGTGGGCCTGGTCGGCGAACCCCGCGATGACCGCGGCCTGGGCGAGCGGTGCACCGGACTGCAACGCCTCGACGGCCCGCCGTAGCCGTGACCAGACGCGCCACCGGGTCAGCGGCATCCCCAGTTCCTGGCGGGCCAGCGCCCGCAGCCGTTGCGGGGAAACACCCACCGCCGCAGCCAGTCTCGGCATCGAGACGGTGCTGTCGGCCAGCATGGCAAGGGCCGTCACCAGGCGCGCATCGAGGTCTCGTGACGGTCGGCGGCACGCGTCGGCAACGTCCTGCTCGGTCAGTTCACCCAACTCGGGTGCGGCAGCGACCCCCACGCCGTAGCGCCGGCGCAACCGGTCGGCGAACAGGCAGTGCGGCTCGACGAAGTAGGTGACCAGCTCCCGCGCGGCCAGGATGCGGTGCGGCGCCATCGGTGACACCACCAGCGCGGCCGCCTGGTGGCGGATTCCGGAGGCGTCGACCATCGCGAGTTCGCCTCCTCCGGCGACCACGATCTGAAATGCCCCGTGACGGTGAATCGGGCCGCCGCTGCCCACCGGACCCCGATAGACCGCGTAGCCGTCGTCGATGACCAGCGACGGCGCCGAATCCGCCCGGCTATCCACGGCGCCAGCGCGGGGTCAGCACCCCCAGCGCGCCCAGCGCGACCGCCGCCGCGGTCGAGGTGCGCAACACGGTGGGCCCCAGCCGTGCGGCGACGGCCCCGGCGCCGGTGAGCGCCGCCAGCTCGGCGTCGGTGATGCCGCCCTCCGGGCCGACCACCACCGCCAACGCCGGAGCAGCGGCAACGTCGGGCAACCCGGATCCGGCCGCGTCGTGTAGCACGAGCACCGTCGTACCCGCGGCGACCCGCTCACCGACCCAGGCCACCAGCGCCCCGGTGCTCAGCACGCCGTCCACCGGCGGCACCCAGGCCCGACGGGATTGGCCGGCCGCCGCCCGGGCCACCGCACGCCAGCGCCGCAGCCCCTTGTCGGCCCGCGGGCCGTCCCAGCGGGCCACGCAGCGGTCGGCCTGCCAAGCCACGAACGCGTCGGCACCGGCCTCGGTGGCCAGCTCGACCGCCAGCTCAGAGCGCTCCGATTTCGGCAGGGCCTGCACCACGGTGACCGGCGGCACGGGTGCCTCGACCGTCCGGCGCTGCAGCACCCGGGCCCGCAGCCCGCCGCGATCGGCCTCCTCGACCCGGCATTCGGCGACCGCACCGGCGCCGTCACTCAGGGTCAGGTCTTCCCCGGGCCGGATTCGGCGCACCGTCGCGGCATGGAAGCCGGCGTCGCCACCGACGTCGGCCAGCGCCCCCACTTCGGGCAGCGCCTCGACGTAGAACAGGCCGCCCAAGGCTCAGCGGCCGCTGAACGTTTCGCGCAGCCGGCTGAACAGTCCACCGCTGTGCGCAGCGTGCGCCGAGCGGACTTCGGCGGTCTCGCGTTCCCGGTGCTGCTTGAACTTGCGCAGCAGCTCGACGTCGTGATTGTCCAGCCGCTCCGGCACCACCACCTCGATGTGGGCGTGCAGGTCTCCGCGCGCACCGGACCGCAGCTGCGGCATGCCGTGGCCGCGCAGCGCGATGGTGGCCCCCGGCTGGGTGCCGGGCGGGATGGTGATCTCGGTGGGGCCGTCGAGGATGGCGTCCACCGCCACCGTGGTGCCCAGCGCGGCGTCGACCATCGGCACCGAGATGTGGCAGTGCAGGTCGTCGCCGTCGCGGGCGAAGATCTCGTGGGGCTGCTCGTGCACCTCGACGTAGAGGTCACCGGCCGGTCCGCCGCCGGGCCCGACTTCACCCTGGGCGGCCAGCCGGACCCGCATGCCGTCACCGACTCCGGCGGGGATCTTCACGCTGATATCGCGGCGGGCCCGCACCCGGCCGTCGCCCCCGCACTGGTGACACGGGTCGGGGATCACCTCACCGACGCCACGGCAGGTCGGGCACGGCCGCGACGTCATCACCTGGCCGAGCAGCGACCGCTGGACGGTCTGCACCTCGCCGCGGCCGTGGCAGGTGTCGCAGGCCATCGGCCGGGAATCACCGTGGGTGCCGCGGCCCTGGCAGCGATCACACAGCACGGCGGTGTCGACGGTGACCTGCTTGGTCACGCCGGTCGCGCACTCGGTGAGATCCAGGCGCATCCGCAGCAGCGAGTCCGACCCCGGCCGGACTCGTCCGGTCGGGCCGCGCGACGTCGCACCGCCGCCGAAGAAGGCCTCGAAGACGTCGCCGAGCCCGCCAAAGCCGGAGTAGCCGCCGAACCCGTTGCCACCCCCGCCGTTCTCCAGCGGGTCGCCGCCGAGGTCGACGATGCGGCGCTTCTCCGGGTCGGAGAGCACCTCGTAGGCGGCGCTGATCTCCTTGAACTTGTGCTGCGCCTCTTCGTCGGGGTTGACGTCGGGATGGTATTTACGAGCCAGCTTTCGGTATGCGCGCTTGAGCTCCGTGTCGCTGACGCCCTTTTCGACGCCGAGCAGTCCGTAATAATCGCGTGCCACGCCTGACCTTTCCCAACTTCTGCCGGCCGGAGATTATCGGGCTCCGAGAACTTCACCGATGTACATTGCAACTGCAGCGACACTGGCGATAGTTCCCGGATAGTCCATCCGGGTGGGGCCCAGCACCCCCATCCCCCCGTACACGGTGCCCTGGGAGCCGTAGGCGGTGGACACCACCGAGGCGCCGGCCATCTCCTCAGCCTCGGTCTCGTGACCGATGCGCACCGTGACTTTACCGGCTTCCTGCTGCACCGCGAGCAGCCGCAGGACCACGACCTGCTCTTCGAGCACCTCCAGGACGGACCGCAGCGAGTCGCCGAAGTCGGCGGCGTTGCGGGTCAGGTTGGCGGTGCCGCCCAGCAGCAGGCGCTCCTCGTGGTGCTCGACCAGCGATTCCAGCAGCACCGTCGCCGACCGCCCGACCGCGTTGGCCAGGCCCGGGGAAAGCCCGCTGCGTCCGTCCAGGTGCCCGGCGAGCTCGGCGACGGCGGTGGAGGCCGCCGAGATCCGCTTACCCTCCAGGGCGGCGCCGAGCAGCTCACGCAGCTGGGAAAGCTGGTGGTCGTCGATGGTGTCGCCGAGTTCGACGATGCGCTGGTCGACCCGCCCGGAGTCGGTGATGACGACCAGCAGCAAACGCGCCGGGGTGAGCGCGATCACCTCGAGGTGGCGCACCGTCGACACCGACAGGGTCGGGTACTGCACCACGGCGACCTGGCGGGTCAGCTGGGCCAGCGTGCGCACTGCGCGACGCAACACGTCGTCGAGGTCGACGCCGGAGTCCAGGAAGGTCAGAATCGCCCGGCGCTCGGCGCTCGAGAGCGGCTTGACCTCGTCGATACGGTCGACGAACTCCCGGTAGCCCTTCTCCGTGGGCACCCGCCCCGAACTGGTATGCGGCTGGGCGATGTAGCCCTCAGCCTCCAGCACGGCCATGTCGTTGCGCACGGTGGCCGAGGACACCCCGAGGTTGTGCCGCTCGACCAGGGCCTTGGACCCGATCGGTTCCTTGGTCGCGACGAAGTCCGCGACGATGGCGCGCAGCACCTCGAAGCGACGATCATCAGCCACACCCATAGGCACTAGATTACTTTCTGGGTTATTTCCTGGCGCGAACGTGCGTGTTTGCACGCCGACACGCCGCGATTTCCGTACGTCTCCGCACGCTGGCGCAGCAGAGAGGACCGGCATGTCCGACTTCCCCTATTCCGACCGCTTCACCGTCAACCGCGTGCTACCGGAGCGGGGCCGGCCACGCGAGGAGGTGCTGGCCGAGCTGCGGGAGATGGCGCAAGCCGAAGATCCCACCTGGGAGACCGGCAAGGTGTCCGGGACCATGTACTGCGGCGACCATGAGCACTACCGCTTCCTGGACGAGGCGTTCGGGCTGTTCGCCCATGTGAACGTGTTGCAGCGCGACATCTGCCCGTCGGCGACGAAGTTCGAGGGCGAGATCATCGCGATGGCCCTGGACCTGATGCATGCCGATGCGGTCACCGACGGGCAGCCGGTCGGGATGGTCACCACCGGCGGCACCGGCAGCATCATCCACGCGCTGCTGGCCTACCGGGAACACGCCGCCAAGCACCGGGGCATCACCCGGGGAAACTTCATCAAACCCGAGACCGGTCACCCGGCGTTCGACAAGGGCTGTCACCTGTTCGGCATCGAACTGCGCACGGCCCCGATCGACCCGCAGACCACGCAGGTGGACGTCGACTGGGTGGCGAACAACATCGACGCGAACACCATCGCGATCATGGGCTCGGCCTGCAACTACGGCTACGGCACCGTGGACCCGATCCCACAGCTGGGAGAGCTGGCCTTGTCACGCGGGGTGGGTTTGCACGTCGACGGCTGCCTGGGCGGGTTCGTGCTGCCGTTCGCCCAGGAGCTCGGGTATGACGTCCCCCTGTTCGATTTCCGGGTCCCCGGCGTCACCAGTATCTCCGCCGACAACCACAAGTACGGCTACGCGTTGAAGGGCGCCTCCACCGTGCTGTTTCGCGACAAGGCCTACCGCAACGCGCAGTACTTCTTCCTGCCGGAGTGGAGCGGCGGGAAATACCATTCGCCGGGCATCGAGGGCTCGCGTTCGGGTGGGCTGATCGCGGCGGCGTGGGCGTCGATGGTGCAGCTGGGACGGGAGGGCTACCGGTCGTATGCCAAGGCGATCTTCGAGACCGCGTTCACCATGCAGGACGCGGTACGCAGCCACCCCGAGCTGACGATCATGGGCTCCCCGACGTTCTGCTTCGCCTTCCGCTCCGACGAGTTCGACATCTACCACGTCGCCGACGCCATGAAGCCCAAAGGCTGGCGCTTCAACGGCCAGCAGTACCCCAACGCCATCCACATGGCGGTCACCCGGCCGCAAACGCAGCCCGGTGTGGCCGAGGCGTTCGCCGTCGACCTCGCCGCCGCGGTCGAGTACGCCAAGAAGAAGAACGCAGCCGGCGAGGCGCCGATCAGCGCCGCGGTCTACGGCGGGGTGCCGGGCGGAATGACCGAGGAGGCGGCCCAGTTCATCGAGGGGTTCATGGAGCAGATGCTCGACACCCAGCAGTCGCTGCCGCCTCTATGAACCGCGATCAGGTCGTGCTGGCCGTCGACCTCGGCACCGGCGGCCCCAAGGTCGGTTTCGTGGCGTTGGACGGCACCGTGCTGTGGTCGGACCTCACCGCGGTGCCCACGGAGTACGGCCCGGGCGGGGCGGCCACCCAGGACGCGGGCCTGTGGTGGGAGATCATCCGCGACGCCACCAAACGCGGGCTGGCCGAAAGCGGGGTGCGCGGTGAACAGGTGGCCGGTGTCTCGATCACCGGGCAGTGGGCCAGCACCGTCCCGGTTGGCGCCGACGGCCGGCCGGTCGGACCGTGCGTGATGTGGATGGACACCCGCGGTGCCCCCCACAGCCGCAAGGCGTTCGGGGGGCGCCTGCAGGGCTACCGGCCGCGGGCGCTACTCAGTTGGCTGCGGCGCAACGGCGGCATCCCGACCCCGAGCGGCGATGACCCGGTGGGGCACATGCTGCACCTGCAACACGGCGACCCGGCGGTGTTCGGCGCGGCCCGTTGGCTGCTGGAGCCGGTGGATTACCTGAGCATGTGTTTCACCGGGCGGGCTGCGGCGTCGCGGGCGTCGATGATGGGCGCCTGGCTCACCGACAACCGCAATCTGTCCGTGCTCGACTATGACGAGGTGCTGGTGCGGCAGGCCGGTGTCGACCGGTTCCGGCTGCCCCCGCTGGTGCCGACCGGGTCGATCATCTCCCCGGTGGCGCCGGCGGTCGCCGCAGAGCTCGGCATTTCGCCGGCGGCACAAGTGGTTACCGGCACTCCCGACCTGCACAGCGCGGCGGTGGGTTCGGGCGGGGTGCGCCAGGGCGAGCTGCACCTGACCATCTCCACCACGTCGTGGATCAGCTGCCCGGTGGCGGTCAAGAAGACCGATGCGTTCCACCAGCTGGCCACGGTGCCGGGCCTCGACCCGTCGAGCTACCTGTTGGTCAACAACCAGGACACCGCCGGTCGGGCGTTGCAATGGTTGCGCGACAACGTGTTCGATGATCTGGATTACGACGCGCTGACCGCCGTGGCCGCCGGTGCGCCGGCCGGTTCGAACGGGGTCATCTTCACCCCGTGGCTCAAAGGCGAACACTCCCCCGTCGACGATCGCAACGCCCGCGGCGGATTTCATAATCTGTCGCTGGACACCACCCGTGCCGATCTGGTGCGTGCAGTGCTCGAAGGGGTGGCCTACAACAGCCGCTGGCTGCTCGACTGCGTGAACCGGTTCTGCCGCAATGACGGGCCGATTCGGATCGTCGGCGGCGGGGCGCGCTCGGATCTGTGGTGCCAGATCATCGCCGACGTGTGCGGTCGCACCTGCGAGCGGGTGGCCGACCCGTTGAATGCCCAGTTGCGCGGCGCCGCACTGTTTGCCGGTATCGGCATGGGGGCATTGGATCCCGATGAGTTGCGCGATCTGATCCCGCTCGACGGCGTCTTCGAGCCGGTCGCGGCCCACCGCGCGGTCTATGACCGGCTCTTCGCCGAGTTCCCCCGGCTCTACAAGGCGCAGAAGGGCATGTTCGCCCGGCTGGGCCGCTGAGACTCAGCCCTGGGCCAGTTGCTGGAACAGCTGCATCGCGGAATCGTGCGACAGAACCCAGCTGCCCTGGTCGACCAGCTGCAGCGGCACGGTCTTCGGGGCCGGCATCTTGGGACCGGTGACGGTGACGTTGGCCAGCGCCTTGCCGTCGCCTGTCGGCACGACGTTGAGCACGTCGAAGTTGTAGGGCAACGCCCCGTCGCGGTAGGCCTTGCGCAGCTCGTGGTCCAGGCCGTGCCCCTCCTGCTGGGTGATGCCGTTCTCGACCAGGTCGCCCTTCTCCTTGTAGCCGATCCCGGCGTCGCTGAGCCGGGTGAGCATGCCGGACACCTCATCGGTGGTGGGCAGCGGCGCTCCCTGGGCGGGGGGTGCGGGCGGAGCCGGGGCCGGCTCCAGCGGAATCGGTGCGCCCGCGACAACATCCTGGGGTGCGGCCGGCTCCGCCGACGCGATGGTCGCCGAACTCATCCCGATCGCGGCCAGCGCCGCGGCGCCGGTCAGGAGAAGTCTTCCAGTCACAGTTCCACCCCTGTCGCACGACGGTTACCGCGCACAGATTACCCCTGTTCGGCCGCCATGGCATCACGAAGGCTCTTGGGACGCAGGTCGTTCCAGTGCTGTTCGACGTAGTCCAGGCAGGCCGCGCGGGCGGCGCCCTGTTCACCTCCGTAGACCACCCGCCACCCGGCGGGCACATCGGCGAAGGTCGGCCAGAGGCTGTACTGGTCCTCGTCGTTGACCAGCACGTAGAAGGTGCCGTTGTCGTCGTCAAAGGGGTTGGTGCTCATCGACTCTCCTCGTTCTTCAGGGCGCGGCCAGACGCGAAAGCACCCTCGGCGGGCGCCGAAAGCGGGCGTTCACCGGGGTTACCTCCCGCTTGCCGGGGACTGCTCGTCGGGATGTGGCTACCCAGAATCCGGTCGGACAGCAGGCCCAGGCAGCTCAGGTTCGGAAAACCCGGCCCCTGGGTCAGCCCGGCCAGATTGGGCAGGAACAGCTTCGGGGTGACGCCGGCGACGGCCAGGTCGTGACCGATCGCCTCGGCCAGCCGGTCGCCGGACAGCGGGCCACCCAGCCCCAGCTCCAGCAGATCCAGGGTGTCCTGACCGAACAGCGAGACGAACCACAGCGGGTCGGCACCGGAGCCGTCGATGACAAGGTCGAAACCGTGCACGGTCTCGAAGTTCTCACCGCCGCGGTTCGTGCTCAGCGTCAAGCGGATTCGGCCGTCACGGGCAACCGCGTGCGCGACCCGGCCGCGTAGATGCCGGATCCGGTCGTCGGCCAGCAGCGCGTCCTGCACGCGCGCCGAGAACACCCCGCGGTCGGTGCGGGCCAGCGCATCGCGGCGCTCCGACAGGGTCAGCGCGGTCCAGTCGGTCGGGTCGGAGAACAGCGTGTTCTCGAAGAACCCTTCCCCGCGGGTGAACAGCGTCACCTGCGGCGAGATCACCGTGATCGTCGAAACCCGGTGCCGGAACAACTCGTTGAGCATCGACGCGGCGGTCTCGCCGCCACCGATGACGGCGACGCGCTCGGCGCTGATCCGGTCGGCCGCGGCCCGGTGCCAGAACTGGGCGATCGAGAGCACCAGTGGGTTGCCGGGCAAGATCGACTTCTCCGCCTGGCCGGGGCCGGTGATCATCACCGCGTCAGCGGCCACTTCGGTCTCGCGGGTATGCAACAACCAGCCGGCGCCGTCGACCGACAGCCGGTCCACCCCGCCGGGGATCACGTTGAGCCGCACCGCCTCGGCCACCCAGCGCAGATACTGACTCCACCGCAGGTGGGTAGGGGCCGGCCGGCCGCGGTCCACCCACTCGGCGAACTGGCCGGTGGCGATCAGATAGGCCTGCCAGCTGTAGCGCGTCATCCGCTCGTCGATCTCGGCGTTGCGGCCGGCCACCACCGCGGAGCGGTAGGGGAAGCCGACGTCCTTCTCCGGGCTGGTGCCCAGCCGGTGCGCGCCGTCGGTCCAGCCCCCGGTCGCCCGCCAGTTGGCGGCCACCTCGGTGCGTTCGACGGCGACCACTTCGGGTGCGTCGACACCCATTTCGCGTAGCACCGCAGCCTTGGCGGCCACCGCCACCGCCTTGGCGCCCGCGCCCACCACCGCCAGCGTGCTCATCGCAGCTCCTCCACCAGATCGCCCAGCGCCTCGACGAAGAGTTCTTGCAGCTCGCTCAGCTCCCCGGCGGCGAGGATGTCGGGCAGCGCCCGCCACTGTGTCATCAACGCCGGACCCGACCCGAGGTCGGCCACCGCGGCGAAGATGCTCAGCTCGTTGCGCACCGCCTGCTCGGGTTCGGGCACCGACGGCAGTGCGGCGATCAGATCGGGTGCCACGGCCGGCCCGTCGCCGGCCCGGTCGACGCGCCCGAGGTAATTCAGCAGCACCTGGGGCCCGGGTGCGGCGCCCAGTTGGGCGGCGGTGTCGGCGCGCAGGTAGGCCAACAGGCCGAAATCGATTCCGCTGCCGGGGATCTGCGCCAGCGCGTGTGCGACGCCGGCCGGGTCGGCCTGGGGTACCCGTAGCGGGTAGATCGCGGTCAGCAGCCCGGTGATGTCGGCCGTGTCAACGTCGGGAATGACGTCTTCGGCGCGTCCGTGGGTCTCCAGGGCAAGCAGTGGCGCCGCACCGTCTTGCCCGCGCCGGTTGCGCCAGGCGGTGATCATCCGTGCCGTCGCCGCCACCAGTAGGTCATGCATCGGCACCTGCGACGCCAACAGCGCAGCGGTGATCTCCGCGTCGGCGACGGCCACCGATACCGTCAGATCACCGGCGCGGTCCACGTCGGGACGAACCCGTCGAGCGCCCAGCTGCGGGTCGTCGCCGGCCAGTTGGGCAGCCCAGTACGGCACGGTGTCCAGCGCGTGCGCGCGCTCGGTGAGGGCGGTGGCCCAGCGCCGGTAGCCGCTGCGTTCCGGAAGCGGGTCGGCGCCCGCCAGCGCGGCGTGCAGCTCCCCCAGGATCACCTGCCACGACACTGGATCCAGGGCCAGCACATGCCCGCACAGCAACAGCACCCCGGCTCCGGTCGGCGGGCGAAGCCACAGCGCACGCAGCAGCACGCCGGCGTGTGGGTCCAGGCTCGCCAGCAACCGGGTGCCGTGCTCGGTGACCGCCGCCAGATCATCAGCCTCGACGGCGATCTCGGTCAGGACGTCGACGGGTTCGATCGGGTGCAACAGCAGCGTGGCCGGGTCGAGGCGCGCGTGCAGCACCGGGTGTGCGCCGACGATCGCGGCCAGCGCAGCGCGCACCCGTTCTGGTTCGGTATCGGCCGGAAGGCGAACCGCTTCGACTTGTCCGAGCCGGCGCGGGCTGCCGAACTGGTAGAGCCAGCGGCCAGCCGGCAGCAGCGGGATCGGCCCGGTGTCAGCGGCGCATTCGACGGCCTGTTCGGCGTGGGCGGCTTCGGTGTCCAGCGCCGCGGCCAGATCCCGAATTGTGGTGCAGGTCAGTGCCGTCCGCGGACGCATGAGCAGCCCGCGCCGGCGTGCCGCGCGCACCATCGACAGCGCGACGATGCTGTCGAGCCCCACGTCACGTAGATCGGTCTCGACGCCGGGGAACGCGTCCGCCAGACCTCCGGTGTCGCCGAAGACCTCGGCCAGGATCTCCACCAAGGCCCGCTCGGTTTCGGTGGCCGGCTCCTCGCCGCCGCCGACGACGGGCCCGGCCAGGGCGACCAGCGCCTCGGCATCGAGCTTGCCGTTGGGGGTCAACGGCATCGACTCCACGACGGTGATGCGGGCCGGCACCAGGTAGGCCGGCAGCCGGCCGCCGATCTCGGCGCGGACCCGGGCGACATCGACATCGACACCGGTGACGAACCCGGCCAATTGGGTTCCGGTCGGCCCCTGAACGGGCAGGACCGCAGCGGCGGTCACGCCGGTCGCCGCGGCCAGCGCGGTCTCGACTTCCGCGATCTCGACCCGGTAGCCGCGCACCTTGACCTGATCGTCGGCGCGGCCCAGATAGATCAACCGGCCGTCGGCGCGGCGCCGGACCAGGTCCCCGGTGCGATACATCCGGCCGCCGGCGGCAAAGGGGTCGGCGATGTAGCGGGCCGCAGTCGCACCGGCGCGCCCCAGATAGCCGCGGGTGACCTGCGCACCGGCCAGATACAGTTCGCCGGCCACCCCGTCAGGCACCTCGCGCAGCCCGGAGTCGAGCACGTGAGCGGTCATGCCCCGCACCGCTTCTCCGATCACCGGCACGTCGGTGTCGGCGACGTCGGCGACGACGGCTTCCACGGTGGTCTCGGTGGGCCCGTAGCAGTTGTGCACGGCCACCGCCGCCGACACCGACCGCAGCTTCGTCCAGGTGTGCGGGGCGATGGCTTCTCCGCCGAGCGCCAGCACGCTGAGCCGGTGGGCGGCGTGCGCGTCGAGCAGGCCGGCGTCGAACAGCTGGGTGAACATCGACGGTGAGGTGTCGATCATGTCCAGCCGGTGCCGGCGGATGCCCTCAATGATCGCCTCGGCGTCGCGCATCTCCTCGGCCGAGAACAGGTGCACGCTGTGCCCGCCTAACAGGCCGACCAGCGGCTGCCAGCTGGCGTCGAAGCTCAGCGACCAGGCGTGCGCAATGCGCAATGCCCGGCCTAGCCGGGCCACCGCGGGTGCGTACATGCGCTGCTGGTGGTCGGCGAAGTACGACGCGAGTGCCCGGTGGGTGCCGACGACCCCCTTGGGTTCTCCGGTGGAGCCGGAGGTGAAGATGACGTAGGCGGCGCAGTCGGGGTGGATCGCCGTCGGGGTCGGGCAGTGCTCGGCCGCGCCGGAACGTAATTCGGCCAGCAGCTCAGGGGTCAGGGTCAGTTTCGGATCGGCTTGGCGCAGAATGGATTCGATCCGGGCTTCCGGCAGGCTGATATCGATCGGGACGTAGGCTGCGCCGGCCTGCAACACCGCCAGGATCGCGATGACCGAATCCAGTGAGCGCGGCAGGGCGATCGCGACCCGGTCCTCCGGGCCGATCCCCCGTCCGGCCAAAGCCCGTGCCACCCGGGCCGTTTCGCTGGACAGTTCGGCGTAGGTCAGCGTGCGGTTCTCGCCGGTGAGCGCCGGGTGGTCGCCGTGGGCGGCGGCCGCAGCGGCGAACAGTTCGGGCACCGCTACCGCAGGCGCACGCCCCGGTTCGGCCCGGCGGGCCTGCTCGGCGGGCAACAGCACCTCCAGGTCGGCGATGCGGGGCCGCGCCGGGTCGACCAGCTGACGCAGCAGCTGCAGCAGCCGCCGGCCCAGGTCGACGACCGGCAGCTCTCCCAGCGCTTCGGGAACCGTCTCGAGCAGCACGGTGAGCCGGCCGTCGCGGGGTGGGTAGCTCACCACGGTCAGCGGGTAGTGGGTGAGGCTTTCCACCGTGACCGGGATGAACCGCACGCCGTCGGGGGCGGTAACCCCGGCGGCCGCCGCACCGATCGGGGCGTTCTCGAACACCAGCAGGGTATCGAAGACCGCGTTGGTGTTGGCCCGCTGCACCGTGGACAGGCTCACGTAGCCCAGATCACGCATGGCCGCGCTATCCCGTTGCAAGGCTTGGCAGCTCGCGATCACCTCGGCGCGCGGCGGCAGTGACACGACCACCGGGACGGTGTTGATGAACAGGCCGACCATGGATTCAACGCCGGTGAGCTGCTGGGGCCGACCGGAGACGACCGCCCCGAACGCCACCTCGGTGCGATCGGTGAGCCGGCTCAGCAGCACCGCCCAGGCGAACTGCAGCACGGTGTTCAGCGTCAGCCCGTGCCGCCGGGCCCAGTCGGTGAGCCGCGCGGTGTCATCGGGGTTCAGGGCCACCTCGTGGGTCTGCGGTAGGACGCTGCCCAGTTGGGCGCGTTCGCTGTCGGCCAGGATGGTCGGGGCGCTGAGCGGGGCCAGGTAGTCGCGCCAGGCGGCGACGGCTTTATCGGTGTCCTGGTTGGCCAGCCAGCCGATGTAGTCCCGGTAGGGCCGCGGCGGGGGCAGCGGGTCGACGCCACCGGCCCGGTAGATCGCCACCAGTTCGTCGAAGAACACCGCCATCGACCAGCCGTCGAGCAGCAGGTGGTGCACGGTCAGGATCAGCCGATGCCGGTCGGCGGCGGAGCGGGCCAGCACGAAGCGCAGCAGCGGGCCGCGGGCCAGGTCGAAGTTGGTGGTGCGTTCGGTGTGTGCGATCTGTTCGAATTCACTTGGTGCAGCGTCGATCTCCCGCCACGGAAGGTTGGCCCGTGCCGGGATGATCTGCACCGGGTGCGGCAGGTCGACATCCCAGAACGACGCCCGCAGGTTGGCGTGCCGGGCCAGCATCGCCTCGGCGCTGCGGCGCAGCAGCCCGGCGTCGACGGCGCCGACGATGTCGATGACGAACTGCACGGTGTAGACGTCGACCCCGTCGTCGACTGGCAACCCATCGGTGGCGAGCTTGGCCAGCGAGAACAGCCCCTGCTGCAGCGGGGACAGGGCCAGCACGTCCTCGACGGATTGCGCAGTGCTGCGCTGTGTTGTGGCCTCGGTCACGGCGAATCGCCCCATGCCGCAGTCAGGTCGGCCAGTTCCTCACCGCTGAGACCCGAGACGCTCATCGGTGCGAACGCCGTGTCGTCGGGGCCGCTGTCGCCGGCGACCCGCATGTCGGCGGCGGCGGCAAGGTCGGCGAACGTGGGGTGCTCGAAGATCATCCGCGGGTCGATGTCCAGTCCGGCCGCTCGCGCCCGGGCGGCCAACTGCACCGAGAGAATGCTGTCGCCGCCGAGTTCGAAGAAGCCGTCGCTGCGCCCGATCCGCTCGACGCCCAGCAACTCAGCGCAGATGCCGACCAGGGTCTGTTCGGTGGCGGTGACCGGCGGGTCGGCTTCGCCACGGGTGGCCACCGCCGGCTGCGGCAGCGCCGGCCGGTTCAGCTTCCCGGAGTCGGTCAGCGGCATCGTCTCCAGCACCGTCAGCGAGGACGGCACCATGTAGCCGGGCAGTGCCGCGGCCACCGCGGCGCGCACCGCCGCGATGAACTCCGCCGCGTCGGCGATCGGACCGTCGGGGACCACATAGCCGGCCAACGTGGTGCTGCCCCGCTGTTCCCAGGTACGGGCGGCCGCCGCCGCCACCCCGGGGGCACCCCGCAGCGCCGCCTCCACCTCGGCCAGCTCCACCCGGAAGCCGCGGACCTTGACCTGATGGTCGGTGCGGCCAACGAATTCGAGTACTCCGTCGCTGCTCCAGCGGGCGCGGTCGCCGCTGCGGTAGAGCCGGTCACCGGGATTGAACGGATTGGCGACGAACCGGGTTGCGGTCAGCCCGGGACGTTTCCAGTACCCCTGTACGATCTGCGGTCCCGCGTAGTAGACCTCGCCGACCACGCCCGGCGGCACCGGCTGCAGCGTGTCGTCGAGCAGGTAGGCCTGCGAGCCGGGCGTGGGCCGGCCCAGTTTCGGGGTGGGCGGCGCCAGTTCGCCGCGCACCACCGCACCGGAGGTCTCGGTGGCTCCGAAGTTGTTGAGCAGCTGAGCTTTCGGATCCAGCACCGCACCGAGCCGGGCCAGCAGGTCCGCCGAGACCGGTTCACCGCTGCACACCAGGCGCCGCAGGCCGGCCACGGCCTGGGGCGCGGAGTCCACCAGCACCGAGATCAGGCTGGCCACCGCCGTCACTTGAGCCACCCGTTCATCCACGATGAGACGGGCCAGCGCCTCGGGGTCACGGAACTCGTTGTCGTCGGCCAGGATCATGGTGGCCCCGGCGGCCAACCCGGCCAGCAGCTCCATGCCACCCTCCAGGAACGTCATCGATGACTGGGCCAGCCGGATGTCCTCGCCGGGCACCGGGTAGTGGGCGAGTTGCCAGTTCAGCCGGGCACTCATCGACCGGTGGGTGCCCACGACGCCTTTGGGCACACCGGTCGAGCCGGAGGTGAACACCAGATACATCGGGTCGTCCGGGTGCGGCACCGGAAGGTCCACTCCGGGAGCGTCTTTCGACAGTTCCGCCTGCACGTCGGCGTCGTCGAGGCACACCAGCGTCACGCCGTCCGGGGCCGGCATGGCCTCACGCGTCGTCGCGCTGACCACGACCACCTTCGGTGCGACGTCTTCGACCATGAACTCCAGGCGCGCACGTGGATAGCTGGGGTCCAGTGGGAAGTAGCCGGCACCGGCCTTCATGATGCCGACCAGCGCTACCGCCAGGTCGAGGTCGCGTCGCACCGACAGGCCCACCAGCGTTCCGGGCCGCACGCCGGCTGCGATCAGCAGGGCGGCCAGCTGGTCTGAGCGGCGGTGCAGCTGCGGGTAGGTCAACTCGGCACCGGCGCAGCGCACCGCGACTCCGTCGAAGCTGCGGCTTGGGGCCAGCACCTCGGCGATGGTCCGCGGGTCGTCCGCGGGAGCCTCGGCGCCGCGGCTCCACTGGTGCAGGATCCGCTCGCGCTGCTCATCGTCGACCAGGCTGATCTCGCGCAGGGTCTGCTCCGGTGCGCCGGCCATCGCCGCCAGCACCCGTCCCAACCAGTCGGCCAGGCGCTGCACGGTGGCGCGCTCGTAGAGGTCGGTGCGGTAGATCAGGTGACCGTCATAGCGGGGGCCGTCGGCGGGGTCGTCGGTGGCGAACAGGTTCACCGACAAGTCGGCGTGCGCGATGTCGAACGTCGGCATCACGGTGCGGAACACCAGCTCACCCGCGGCACTGCTGTCCACCACGTGGCTGACCTCGGCGGCGTCGCGCACGTGCACCACCACCTGGAACAGCGGGTTGCGCGACAGCGTCCGGACCGGGTTGAGCGCCTCCACCAGCCGGTCGAACGGCAGGTCGGCGTGGGCGTAGGCGCCCAGGGCGGCTTCCCGCGCCCGCAGCACCACCTCGCGCAGGGTCGGGTTGCCCGACAATCGGTTTCGCAGCACCACGATGTTGACGAAGAACCCGACCAGGTTGTCCAGGGCGTTGTCGTTGCGGCCGGCGACCGGTACCCCGAGCGGAATGTCGTCGCCGCTGCCGGCCAGGTGCATCAGCACCGCGACTGCGGCCTGCACCACCATGAACTCGGTGGCACCGGTCTCGCGGGCCAGCGCCGCCAGCCCGGCCCGCACCTGCGGCGTGACGGTGAACGCGACGGAGTCACCGGAGCCGTTGACGGTGGCCGGGCGCGGGAAGTCCGGCCGGGGGCCGGTGTCGTCGGCCAGGTCGGCCAGTTCTTCGATCCAGTAGCGGCGCTGCGCGTCGATCAGCCCCGACTCGTCCCGCAGCAGCTCGCCTTGCCAGTGCGCGAAGTCCGCATACTGCAATGCCGGTGGCGCCCACGAGGGTTCGGCGCCGGCGGCGCGGGCCCGGTAGGCGATCAGCAGGTCGGTGAAGAGCACCTCCACCGACCAATGGTCGGCGGCGATGTGGTGCACCACCAGCGAGAGCACCCGCTCGTCGCCGGGCAGGTGAAGCAGCGCCGCCCGGATCGGCCAGTCGCGCTCCAGGTCGAAGCCCGCGCCGCGCTGCTCGTCGAGCCGCGCCCGGGTCCACTGCGCTACCTCCTCCGGATCGGTTGCCGGGCAGTGCAGTTCGGTCACCGGCACGGAAACGGGTGGGTTGATGATCTGATGAGGCAGCCCGTCGATCTCGCAGAAGGTGGTGCGCAGGCTGTCGTGGCGGGCCACCACATCGTTGAGCGCGGCGGTCAAGGCAGCGGTATCGCAGGGGCCGGTGAGTCGGGCTGTCAGGGGGATGTTGTCGCCGGTGGCGTCCGGGTCCAGCCGGTAGGCGAACCAGGTACGCAGCTGCGACGCCGAGACCGGAAGCGGACCCGATCGTGGCACCGCGACCAGCGGCGGGCGGCCCGGCCCGTTCTCACCGGCCCGGGCCCGCTCGATCGCGGCGGCCAGCCGGGCCACCGTGCTGGCCTCGAAGATGTCGCGGATCCCGATCTCCGCGCCGCAACGGGCGCGGATCGCCGCCACCAGTTTGGTGGCCAGCAACGAGTGGCCACCGAGGTCGAAGAACGAGTCGTCGGCACCGACCCGCTCGCGGCCCAGCAGTTGCGAGAACAGTTGCGCCACCGTGTGTTCGGTGTTGGTCTCGGGTTCCCGGTATGCGGCGGTCTCGATCGGCTGGGGGTCGGGCAGGGCGGCACGGTCGATCTTGCCGTGGGTGGTGATCGGGATGTCGTCGACCACCACGTAGGCGGCCGGGGCCATGTATTCGGGTAGCGCGGCGGCGACCCGGGCCCGGATCCGGGGGATCTCCACCTCCGTGTCTCCGGCGGGCGTCAGGTAGGCGACCAGGCTGCGGCCGAGCGCGGGCAGGTCGGAGACGACGACCACGCACTGTCCGACGCTGGGGTCCACCGAGATGGCCGCGGCCACCTCGCCGAGTTCGATGCGGAAGCCGCGGACCTTGACCTGGTCGTCGGCGCGGCCGATGAATTCCAGGTCGCCGGCGGCGTTGCGGCGGGCCAGGTCACCGGTGCGGTACATCCGCTGCCCGACGGCCCACGGGTCGGCGACGAAGCGTTCCGCGGTCAGGCTGGGCCGGTCGAAGTAGCCGCGGGCCAGATGTGTTCCGCCGATGTAGATCTCACCGATCACCCCGACCGGCACCGGTTGTAGCGCGTCGTCGAGCAACCGGATGGTGGTGTTGATGTTGGGGCTGCCGATCGGCACGATCCGGTTGCCCTGGGCGCCTTCCACCTTGTAGCGGCTGGAGTTGACCACAGTCTCGGTGGGCCCGTAGAAGTTGTGCAGCAGGGCGTCGAAGGTGGCATGGAACTTGTCGGCCAGCTCACCGGGCAACGGTTCGCCGCCGATCGGGATGCGTCGCAGGCTGCGCCACTGGTTGACCCCGGGCAGCGACAGGAACAGCCCGAGCAGCGAGGGCACGAAGTGCATGGCGGTCACGCCTTCGCGCTGCAGCAGGTCGGTCAGGTAGCCGATGTCGCGCAACCCGTCCGGGCGTGGAATGACCAGCCGGGCACCGTTGCCCAGGGTGCCGAACAGTTCACCGATGGAGACGTCGAAGCTCGGCGAGGCGACCTGCAGCAGCACGTCGGTGTCGTCGATGCGGTACTCCTGGCCGAACCACATCAGGTATTCGGCGATCGGGGCGTGGGCTACCTCCACGCCCTTGGGCAGCCCGGTCGAACCCGAGGTGTAGATCAGGTAGGCCAGATTATCCGGCCGCAGCGGGCGTACCCGGTCGGTATCGGTCGGATCGGTGTCGGGCCGGCCGGCCAGCTCCTCTTGCGTGAGCGGTTCGCGGATGACCAGGGCTGCCCGGGCGTCACCGAGAATGAATTCGATGCGCTCGGGTGGGTATTCGGGGTCGACGGGTACATAGGCGGCGCCGGCCTTGGCGATGCCCAGTGCGGTGACCACCAGGTCGACCGAGCGGCCCAGCAGCACGGCAACTTTGTCCTCGGTGCCGATCCCGGCCGCGATCAGGTGGTGGGCGATCCGGTTGGCGCGGGCGTTGATCTCGGCGTAGCTGTAACGGCTGTGATCGTCGACGACGGCGACGGCATCCGGGGTCAGCGCCGCCCGGTCGGCGACCAGCGAGCCCAGCGTGGTCGGGGTAGCGGCGAAGTCCGGTCCGCGCGAGGCCGCATCCAGCCAGGAGCGGTCCGCTTCGCCGAGCATGTCCAACTCGCTGATGAAAGCCTGGTGGTCGGCGACGGCGGCGGCCAGCAGCTGCACCAGGTGTCGTAGCAGTTGGTCGACCAGTGCCTCGTCGAGCACGTCGTGCAGATACTCGGCTTCGATCAGCGCCCCGTCGTCACCGGCCTCTAGCATGATGCCCAGCGGCAGTTGGGCGATCTTGCCGCGGTAATCTGCTCGGCTGCAATCAATTCCGCGCGGATGGAAGCCCTGCCCATCGCCGGCCCGGAAGCCGAAGCTGAGCCGGGTGAGGCGTTCCACCCCCCCGTTGCGCCGGTCCGGGTTGAGTTCGCGGACCACTCGATCGAGGTTGATGCCCTGGTGGGCGAACGCCCCCAGCGCGGTGTCACGCGTGCGCGCCAGCAGATCGCTGAACCGGTCAGCGGCATTGATCTTCGCGCGCAGCACCACGGTGTTGCCGAAGTAGCCGATCGCGTCCTCGGTGCCAGCGGTGCGGTTGAGAACCGGTGAGGCGATGAGGAAGTCGTCGGTCGCGGTGTAGCGGAAAATCAGCGCTGATAGCGCTGCGGCGACCACCATATAGGCGGTGGCGCCGTTGTTGCGTGCCAACTCGGTGATGCCGTCCATCAACTCGACGGGAACCACCCGGGTGCACAATCCGGCCCGCAACGAGTGCGGCACCGCCGAGCCGCGCGGTCCGGGGAGTTCCAGCGGGTCGGGCGGCTCGGCCAGCAGCGTGCGCCAGTAGTTCAGGTCGGCTTCGTGATCGGCGCCGGCCGGTGGGGCGACGACGCGGACGGGCCCAAGCGCGGCGAAAGCGTCGGGGGTGGCCTCGGCCTCATAGGCTTCAGTCAAGTCGGCGAAGAAGATCGCCCAGGAGGCGTCGTCCCAGGCGATGTGGTGGGCCACCAGCAACAGGATGTGTTCGTCCGGCCCGATCCGGATCAGCGTGAGTCGCAGCGGGGCATCGGATTCCAGCCGGAACGGGGTGGCGAACTCGCGCTGGGCCAGCACCTCCAGCCTCAGCGCCCGCGCTTGTTCGGCGAGGTCGGTGAGGTCGTGTTCGGTGAATCCGGGTGTGACGTTGCCGGTCACCGGCCGGGGTTCGCCGGCGTCGTCGACGGCATAGGTGGTGCGTAGCACCGGGTGTCGGGCGGCCACCGCGGCCAGGGCAGTCCGCAGCCGGGCGGGATCGAGCGGACCGGTCAGCCGGTAGGAGACCGAGATGTTGGCGACGGTCCCGTCGGGGTCGAGCGCCTGGACGAACCACATGCGGCGCTGCCCGTCGGTCATCACGGGCTCGGCAGATTCGGTGGCCGACTCGGTTGCGGACAGCCCCCGTTCGGCGAGCCGGCGGCGCAGCAACTGCAGCCGCAGCTCGTCGGCCGATTGGTCGACGGTGTCAGTCATGGGTGAACACTGTCCTTTCGCATCGCCCGGCCGGCGCTGTGTCGTCATGCAGCGTCGCCGTCAGTTGGGCGCCGGTCATTCCGGCCAGTAGCGGCCCGAGCGCTACCCGCCGGCCGGTCGCCCGGCCCAGTCGCTTGCGCAGGTCCAGGGCGAGCAGGGAGTCCAGGCCGAGGTCGACCAGCGCCCGGTGCATGTCGATGTCGTCGGGCCGGTCCAGGCCGAGCACCGTCGCCAGTTCGGTGGCCACCACCTCACTGACCGGGCGGTCGGCACTCGCATCCGCCGATGCGGCGGTTGGTGGTTCGGCGAACGGGGGCGGCACCCCCTGGCTGTCGAAGAACACCGCCAGCCGGTCGAAGTCGGCGGCCAGGATCGCCGGGTCGTTCGGCGCGGCCAGCAGTCCGGCGGTGATCGCCGCCTCGGGCGGCATCGGTGTCAGGCCGGTCCTGGCGATCCGGTTCTTCTCTTCACCGCCGACTACCGCAACGTTCTGCCACAGTCCCCAGCGGATCGAGTTGGCGTTCAGGCCGTCGGCCCGCAGCCGCTGTGCCAGGGTGTCGGCCATCCGGTTGGCCGCCGCATACAGGCCGTGGCCCGACCCGCCCCACAGGGCCAGCACCGAGGAGCAGACCAGCACGTGCACGTCGGCGTACCGCGGCCACCGCCGTACCAGGTTGTCCAGTCCGATCACTTTGGCGCCGAGGGCGTCTCGAACGGCGCTGCCGGTGATCTGCTCGGTGGCGACCGCCTCCGCCGATGCGGTGTGCACGATGAGCCCCGCCGGCGCCGGGTCGTGCTCGTCGATCAGCGCCGTCAGCGCCGCATCGTCGGTGATATCGCACCGGAAGGTGCTGATGCGTGCGCCGGTGCGCGCGCGCAGCGCATCCAACCGGGCCGCACCGGCATCAGCGGCCCCGCTGCGACTGAGCAGGACGATGTCGCGGGCGCCGCGTTCGGCGCAGAACGCCGCGAACGCCATTCCGATGGCCCCGGTGCCGCCGCTGATCACGACGGTCTCGGGGATCGCGGGCACACCTGGCGCGACGGGAGATTCGACCAACCGCCGCACCGAAAGCCGTCCGGCGCGCACCGCGACCTCGGTGTCGGTCAGGGTCAGTGCGGCGATCGCGGCCCGCAGATCGGCGGCGGTGGGTTGGGCCGGCAGGTCCAGGTGGGCGAAGGTCTGGTCGGGGTAGCCGAATCCGGTGCTGCGGTGCAGTGCCGCCAGTGCGGCCGCCCCGGGTCGCGGCGGCGGATCCGTGTCGAGTCGTTCGGCGCCGCGGGTGATCAGCCACACCCGTCGGCACGTCGGCCCGGGCGCCGGCGATGTCTGTGCGGCCGCGTGCGCAGCGAACGTCCTTGCCGCCTCGGCGATCTCGGGATCGTCGGCGGGCGGGGCGATCAGCACCAGCAGGTCGGCGTCCGCTGGGTCGGCCACACCGGCGACCAAACCGGCCGCGAGCTGCGCGGCCAGTTCTGCCGACGCCCCGGTGTAGTCGATGACGGCTACCCCGGCCGGCCGACCGGTGGGTTCTTCGACCGGTGCCCACCGTTCAGTCATGACGACCGGCTGCCGGTCGGGCTGCGCGGACGGCGCGGCGCCGGCCCACAGCCTGGTGGTGTGCATCGGCGCGTGCGGGAAATGCCGCAGCGGTGCGCCTGCGTCGGGGGCGGCGAAGTCCCGCCAGCGGTAGCCGGGATCGGCGATCGCCGCGGCGGCGATGTTGGCCGCCAGCGCCTCATCGCCCGGGTGATCGCGGTCGGTGCTGCCCAGCACCTGCGCGGTATCGGCGATGTCGGCCAGCGGCACGAGCAGGGTGGGGTGCGCCGACATCTCGATAAACGTGGTGACGCCGCGCGCCACTGCGGCGGCGGTGGCCAGATCGAACCGGACCTGCTGCCGCAGATTGTCGAACCAGTACTGCCGGAACGTCTTGCCCGACGGGATCGGGCCGCCATACACCGAGCCGATGAATTCGACTGGGGCGCTGTGGAATTTCGCCTCGGGAAGCTGCGCGATCATGCGGTCACGCAGCGGTTCCAGGACGCTGGTGTGAGCGGGGTAGCGCACCGCCAGCTCCCGGGCGAACACCCCGCGACGGTCGGCGCGTTCCAGGATCTGCTGCACCGCAGCCCATTCCCCGGAGACGACCACCGATGCCGGGCCGTTGACCACCGACAGCTCCAGCCAGCCGGGGGTTCCGGCGATGAACTCGGTGGCGGCCTCGGCACCCAGGGCGATCATCGCCATGCCGAATCGCCCCGGGGCATTGTCGGTGAGCAAATCGGTCAACTCCGCCCGCGCGATCACCACCGCCACCGCGGCGTCGAGATCCACCACGCCGGCGGTATAGGCGGCCGCGAGCTCCCCCAGGCTGTGGCCGATGGTGATGTCGGGCAGCACGCCGAAATGCCGCCAGGTGGCGGCCAGTGCCGCGGCGTGAGTGAACTGCGCGGCCTGCACCACCACCGGGTCCGGATCGTCGGCGCCGCGCAGATAGGTCAACGGCGAGGCATGATCGGCGCGGCGGAAAGCCTCCTCGCAGCGGTCCGCCTCGGCGCGATAGGCCGCGATGCGCAAAAGGTCGGCACCCATGCCGGGCCACTGGTTGCCCTGCCCGGGGAACACGAAGGCGGTGCGGGCGGCCTCCTGCTGATGGGAGCGGGCGACCAGCGGGTGTTCGGCGTCGTGGTAGACCGCCTCGAGGCCGCTGATGAGCTCGCCGGCGTCGCGGGCCCGGATCACGGCGCGGTACCGGCGGATCGGGCGGGTGGCCCGCAGCGTCCGGGCCACCGCCCCGACCGTGGCCTGCCGGGTGTGCAGGTAGCGTGCCAGCGCTGCGGCTTCGGTCTGGACCAGGTCGCGGGCGTGCGCTGAGATCAGAACGGGGATGCGGCCGTCGGGCAAGGCGGTCGGGTGGGTGCTCAGCATGGCGCCGCCTCGGCAGCGTCCACCGCGACGATCACGTGCGCATTGGTTCCGCTCATCCCGAACGCCGAGACCGAGCCGATTCGGCGCCCGTCGCGCGCTGGCCAGGCGCTGATGGTTTCGGCCAGGGTGATTCCCGCGCCGTCCCAGTCGATGCCGTCGTGCCACCCGTCGTGCACGTGCAGGGTGGGCGGGATCAGCTGGTGTTCGGCGGCCAGCAGCACTTTGGTCAGGCCGAGTGCACCGGCAGCGGCCTGGGTGTGCCCGATGTTGGATTTCACCGAGCCGAGCCGCGGGCCGGTGCCCGGCTCGGTGTCGGCGCCGTAGACGTGGATCAGCGACCGCAGTTCGACGGGGTCGCCGACCCGGGTGCCGGTGCCATGGCCCTCGATCATGCCGACCTGACCGGGCTGCACGTCCGCGTCGGCCAGCGCGTGCCGGAACAGTCGCTGCTGGGCCTGCTCGCTGGGGGTGAGCAGGCCGGTGGTGTGACCGTCCTGGTTGAGCCGACTGGCCAGGATTTCGCCGTAGATGTGCCGGCCGTCCCGCAAAGCCGCTGACTTACGCTGCAGCACAAAGATTCCGGCGCCTTCGGCCCACACCGTTCCGGTGGCCGCGGCGCTGTACGGCCGGCAATGCCCGTCGTCGGAGAGCGCGTGCTGCTTGGAGAACTCGACGAAGAATCCGGGCGAGCCCATCACGCACACGCCGCCGGCGAGCGCCATGTCGGCGTCACCGGTGCGAATCGCCTGGACGGCCAGGTGCAGCGCCGAGAGCGCCGACGAACACGAGGTGTCGACGGTGATCGCCGGACCGGCCAGCCCGAGGGTGTAGGCGACGCGACCGGAGATCACCGATAACGCGGTGCCGGGCAGTAGGTGACCGCTGTGGGCGGAGAACTGCGCCATGTCCGGGCCGTAGCCGGTGACCGACGCGCCGAGGTAGACCCCGACGTCGTGGCCGTTGAGTTCGTCGGGGTTGATGCCGGCGTCCTCGAGGGCGCGCCAGGCCACCCGCAGCGCGACCCGCTGCTGGGGATCCATCGCGATGGCTTCCCGCGGCGCGATCCCGAAGAAGCCGGGGTCGAATTCGGCGGCGCCGGAAAGGAAGCCACCGGCGTTGCAGATCGGCTTGAAGCCGTCGCGGTGTGATCCGTCGATGAGTTCACGCACCGCCCAATCGCGGTCGTCCGGGATGGCGCTCAGCGCTTCGCGACCGTCGGCCAGCAGCGCCCAGTACTGCTCGGCGGTGTCGATTCCGCCGGGCGCCTCGACACCAAGCCCGACGATAACGACCGGGTCCTCGCGCCGATCAGTCATCGGCGATGATCCGCTTCGCCAGGGTGTCGATGTGCTCGTAGTGGTAGAAGTGCCCACCGTCGTACAGCGACACCGTGCACGCGCCGGTGGTGTGGTCGGCCCAGCCCTCCAACAGGTCGGTGCCGACGCGGTCGTCGGCGCGGCCGCCCAACACGTTGATGTCGGCGCGGATGGTCGCCTCGGGTGCGCAGTGGTAGCGGTTGAACGCCTGATAGTCCGAGCGCACCGGAGTCAACAGCAGCGCGAGGAATTCCTCGTCGGCCAGGATGCGCGGGTCGGTGCCGCCCAGCTGGGCGAGTTCGGCGCGCAGGTCGGCATCACCGGTGGGCACCTTGCGCAGGCCGGAAATCACGCCGGGGGCAGGCGCGGCAGACGCCCATAGGCGCTGGATCTCGATACCGCGCGCTTCGGCGATCCGGGCGAACTCGAACGCGACGATCGAGCCCATGCTGTGCCCGAACAGCCGCAGCGGCCCGACCTGGTGCCAGGGCGCGGCGTCGAACAGGCTGCGGGCCAGCTCCGGCAGGGTCTCAGCGGCCGGCTCGCGGAACCGGTCGGCACGCTGCGGATACTGCATGACGTAGGTGTCGGCGCCAGCGGCCAGGGCCAGCGCCAGCGGGCGGTAGTTGACCGCCGTTCCGCCGGCGTGTGGGAACAGCAGTGTCGCGGCGCCCGGGCCGGGAAAGCGGCCGATCCAGGACGGGAACTGCGCAACCGCCGAGGTGTCGTCGACGGCCATCCGGTCCCCTCGCATGTGTTAGTAAAGGCTGCCCTAATTTCCCGGGCTAGATTACCCCGATCGGGGGCACGCCGGAAATCCGGGCGGCAACTGTTCGGCCACCTCCCCGCCGGGGTGCTCAACTACGCTGACCGCCAGGATGCGTGACCAGCACCCGGCCGTACCCGGATCGATCAGCACCGCGCGGCGGTGGTGGTTGCTCACTGTCGGGTTGATCGCCACGTTATCCGCCACGGTCTTCATCAACGGGATCGCGTTTCTGATCCCGGCGCTTGACGCCGAACGCGGCATCAGCTTGGCCGAGGCCGGCTTCTTGTCATCGATGCCCAGCCTGGGCACGGTGTTGACCCTGATCGGCTGGGGCTATCTGACTGATCGGGTCGGCGAGCGGTTGGTGTTGACGCTGGGGTTGGGCTTGACCGGCAGCGCGGCATTGGCGGCGGCGCTGGTGCCGACCTCGATCATGTTCGAGGCGCCCTGCCTGTTCGCCGGGGGCATGGCCGCCGCGAGCGCCAACACCGCCAGTGGCCGGCTGGTGACCGGCTGGTTCCCGCCGGACCAGCGGGGCCTGGCGATGGGTATCCGCCAGACCGCGCAGCCGCTGGGTATCGCGTTGGCGGCCTTGGTCTTGCCCCAGCTCGGCGAACGCGACTTCTCGGTGGCGCTGTTCTTCCCGGCGGCGGTATGCGCGGCATCGGCGGTGATCAGTGCCGTGAGTGTGAAAGACCCGCCGCGGCGCTCGCCGAAAACCGCTCCAGCCGCCGAGTTGCTCAACCCCTATCGGGGAAACAGCACGCTGTGGCGGATCCATTTGGCGTCGGCGCTGCTGATGGTGCCCCAGACGGTGGTGCTGACCTTCATGTTGGTGTGGTTGATCGAGGACCACCATTGGTCAGTGGGGTCGGCTGGTGTGTTGGTGAGCACCTCACAGCTGTTGGGCGCGGTGGGCCGCATCGGAGCCGGTCGCTGGTCGGACCGCGTCGGGTCACGGATGGGACCGATCAGGCTGATCGCGGTCGGCGCCGCGCTGGTCATGGTTGCGCTGGCGATCAGTGACCGGCTCGACTCAGTGTTGGCGGTGCCGTTGATGGTCGTCGCGGCGGTGATCACGGTCCTGGACAACGGATTGGCGTTCACCGCCATCCCGGAGATCGCCGGTCCGTACTGGAGCGGACGGGCGATGGGCGCCCAGAACACCACCCAGCGACTGACGTCGGGAGTCGGACCGCCGGTGTTCGGTGAGGTCATCGACGTGTCCGGATACCCGCTGGCGTTTGCACTCTGCGGGATGGCCGCGCTGGCGGCGTTGCCGGTGGTGCCGCGCGATGTGCGGTCGGCGGAGTCGGCCGATGCTTCCTCTGATGGGCCTAACGGGCGCTGACAATGATGCATTGGCGGCGATTCCCCCGCAGCGTATGGACCCGCGCGGTGCTGTCCCTGATTTGATAGTGCGCACGTCCAATCGTCCAGACGATGGAGAGCCTGCCATGGATGTCCGCGCGGTGATCGATACCTACCTGCGTGCCTGGACGACCCGGGATCCCGACCTCATCGTCACGATCTTCACCCACGACGCGACCTACCACGAGCGGGTGCTGGAGGCACCGATTCGCACCCGGGCCGGGATCTGGGCGTACTGGCAGAGCAAGGTCGTCGAGGGGCAGGCCAACATCGAGGCCCGGTTGCTCAACCTCTACACCGCCACCGACGGCATCACGGTGATCGCCGAGTGGGAGGCGATGTTCGACGACTGCGTCCAAGGGCAGCGCAAGCGGATGCGGGAGGTCGCGATCCTGGAGTTCGAGGGTGAGCGGATTGCGAGCCTGCGGGAGTACTGGGCCTCGGAGATCGTTGGCTGAGGGCTGAATAACCGGTCCTGCTCACGGTTTCCGAAGGCGCGTCGACGGAGATTGGCCCCGCAATGGCGGTGGATCGAGGACACCTGGCCTAGCATGACTGCTGCGGTCCGACGGACTTCCCCGGCTCCTCCCAGCCGGCACGGATATGTCCCCACCCGCACGAATGTATTCGTGCTGCCCTGGGGAACTCGACGTGACACTCATCCGGACAACCGCGGATCGTCTTATCGGGATGGCACCCGAATCGCTGGTTGAGCAATTGCTGGAGCAGATGCTGTACCGCACTGGCCGCCGAGCGGCGCCCGCAGAGCAGTCCTCGTGGAAGAGGAGTCTGCCGGTACTGGCCGCCGATCTCGCCGACGCCGGGCTTGGCGACGTCGAAATGCTGGTCGAGTACCACCTCCCCTTGACTTCGCAGCGAGCCGATGTTGTCCTTGCCGGCACCCACCCGCGGACCGGTGCGGCTTCATACGTCGTCGTCGAATTGAAACAGTGGACATCTGCCTACGCTTTCGAGGGTGATCCGGAAATCGTTGACGTGCCGGGTGCGCCAGGTGGACCGAGGCTGCACCCGGTGATCCAGGTGCGCGGCTACTGTGAGTACCTCCTCGACTTCGCCCGCGTGATCGCTGACCGTCCAGACTCGGTCGCCGGGATGGCTTACCTGCACAACGCGTCAGATCCCGCCCTGGTCAAAGATTTGCTTGCGGTGCCCGTCTCGATGACGGGCCGGTTCTTCACCGCCGGCGACAAGGGGGCCATGGTCGAATTCCTCCGGTCCAGGCTTGCTCCGGGTCCGGGAAGGGCGGCGGCTGATCTGCTGATCAATTCTGCTGTGGCACCGTCCAAACAACTGCTGAAGCTGGCCGCAGCGGAGCTCCGCGACCGACCGCAGTTCCGCTTGATCGGGAACCAACAGCTGGCTGTCGATCTCGTCATGCACGCCGTTGAACACGCGCGTGCCGGCAACACCAAGCGGGTTATCACAGTGACCGGAGGGCCCGGCAGTGGCAAGAGCGTCATAGCGCTGTCTCTCGTCGGCGATCTTGCCCGTCGTGGCCGTACCGTTGTCCATGCGACCGGGTCGCGTTCGTTCACCCAAACCCTTCGGAAAGTCGCCGCCCCAAGAGCACCGAAGATCCGAGCACTGTTCAAGTACTTCAACCAGTTCATGACGGCCGATCAGAACGGCCTGGACGTCCTGATCATGGACGAAGCCCACCGCATTCGGAAAACATCGGTCGATCGCTACACCCGGGCGGAGTTGCGGACAGAACGCCCGCAGATCGATGAACTCATCGCCGCTGCACGGGTTCCAGTCTTCCTCCTCGATGAGCACCAGGTCGTGCGTCCCGGCGAAATGGGGACGCTCACGCAGATCGAGCAATACGCAAGACACCTCGGAATCGAATTCCAGCACATCGCACTCGGTGAACAGTTTCGATGCGGTGGTAGCGAAGAATACGTGCACTGGGTGGTCCGACTGCTCGGCCTCGCTGAGGATTGTCAACCAGCGGCGTGGCCGGGCGATCCGCAGTTCAACGTACTGCTGGCTGAGACTCCCGGGGAGATGGAACACTATCTGGCCACCCAGATGCAAGAGGGCTACACAGCGCGCATGACCGCAGGTTATTGCTGGCCGTGGAGCGACGCCCGCAAGGACGGAACGCTAGTTCCCGACGTCCAGATCGGATCATGGGCACGGCCGTGGAACAGCAAGAGCGACAGGCGCATCGGAGATGCACCACCTAGCGCACTCTGGGCTACCGACGACGGCGGATTCGGCCAGGTCGGCTGCATTTATACCGCTCAAGGGTTCGAGTATGACTGGAACGGCGTTATTCTCGGGCCGGACCTCGTTTGGCGCGACGGTCGATTCGTGTCCGTCCGCAACGCCAATCGGGACCCCGATCTCCGCAATCCGAAGGCCTTGCCTGACAGCCGGTTTGATGTCTTGGTGCGGCATGTGTACAAGGTCTTGCTGACCCGCGGGATGGTCGGCACGGTGATCTACTCGACCGACCGGGAGACGCGGGAGGCGCTACGGTCACTTCTCGGCTCCGATCGAGGGCTCGGGAGCCGCTTTCGCGATGGGCAAGCCCATGAACTGGGCGACGCCGTAACCGATGAACGAGCAACGACTGGGCTGCGGACATAGCGACCTCTTGCAAAACCGCCCATCCGTGGTCATCGTGCGGGTTGTCGGCGGTCGGCCTTATGGTCGATGCGGTCGCCCAAAGGGCAACCGGGTATCGGTAATGACGATCAAAGCCACCAGGACATCACCGGAAATCATGGCTGAGGGACACGACTTGTCGTTGGAACCAGTACGGAAGTGGTGTTTCCACGCCAATCAGCAGACAGTGTGGCGGTCCAGTCGGCCGGACTGGAAATCGCGGGGTCTCATCGAGTTCGTCTTCGAGGATGCCGATCAGGACTACGACGAGTTCCGCAACCCCCTACTAGGCGGACCGGTTCGGCGACATACCCCCCAGCTCGACAGGGAGCAGACGGAGTCAACAGCGGCCTAGGCCGTCAGCCATGCGCGATTTGCTGCTGGATACGCCATTTTTCCGGGCGCTGACGTCAAGCTGACCATCGGGAGTCGGATAGCCGGAAGTTGTCAGACCCCACTGCAATGATGAAGCCATGTCCTCGAACGCACCATCCGGCACCAAGACGTTGGGCCCCGCCCAGCGCCTTGACGTGCTATTCGAGGAACTCGCGGAGTTGACCGG
>NZ_LZJK01000084.1 GCF_001667945.1 Mycolicibacter sinensis
GGTCAAGTCCCGGGAAGTGGTGTAGTGCTGCGTGATCCGATGGGTTAGGCAGTTAGGGCGGGCATGTCATCGGCTCCTACTTCAGGGTTGTCGTTGGTGACGGTGGTCAGGCGGCATCGGGCGAGGATGTCGAGGCCGAGGTAGCGGCGCCCTTCGGCCCACTCGTCGTTCTGTTCGGCCAGGACCGCACCGACCAATCGGACGATGGCGTCGCGGTTGGGGAAGATCCCGACGGCGTCGGTGCGGCGGCGGATCTCTTTGTTGAGTCGTTCGGCGGGGTTGTTGGACCAGATCTGGGTCCAGACGTCTTTGGGGAACGCAGTGAAGGCCAGGATGTCTTCGCGTGCAGCACTGAGGTGGTCGGCCACGGCCGGCAGCTTGTCGGTGACGTAGTCGATGAGCCGGTCGAACTGCGCGGCTACCGCTGGGGCATCGGGTTGGTCATAGACGCTGTGCAGCATCGCTTTGACCGCCGGCCACATGCTCTTGGGGCAGATGCTCATCAGGTTGGCCGCGTAGTGGGTGCGACACCGTTGCCAGCTGGCTCCGGGCAGGTTGGCCGCGATCGCTTCGCGCAGGCCGGCATGGGCGTCGCTGGTGACCAGCCGCACCCCGGCCAGCCCACGGGCGACCAGGTCGGCGAAGAACTCGTTCCAGGCTGGGCCGGTCTCGCTGGTGACCACCCGCATGCCCAGGACTTCGCGGTGTCCGTCGCCGTTGACGCCAGTGGCCAGTAGCACGACCCCGTTGACCACACGGCCGCCTTCGCGGACCTTCATCGTCAACGCATCGGCGGCGACGAAGGTGAACGGACCGGCCGCATCGAGCGGGCGGTGGCGGAATTGCTCGACGTGCTCGTCGAGGTCGGTGGCCATACGGCTGACCTGCGACTTGCTCAGCGAGTCGATGCCCAGGGTCTTGACCAACTTGTCCATCCGCCGCGTCGAAACGCCGGCCAGGTAGCAGTCGGCGACCACGGTGATCAACGCCGATTCGGCCCGCTTGCGGCGTTCCAGCAGCCAGTCGGGAAAGTAGGTTCCCTTGCGCAGCTTGGGAACCGCGACGTCGATGGTGCCGACCCGGGTGTCCAGGCCGCGGTGGCGGTACCCGTTGCGCTGTGCCCGCCGTCCCGGTGTGGGCTGGCCCCATTCGGCGCCCACCACCGCATCGGCATCCGCGGACAGCAAGGCGTTGATCACGGTCTGCAGCAGCGAGCGCATCAGATCTGGGGAGGCCTCGGACAGGGCCTCGCCAAGAAGGCCCGCAGGGTCGACAATGTGGGGTGCGGTCATCGTGATGCTCCTCGAGGATTCTGTGGAAGGTTGACTCGAAGGATCACGCGGTGGCCGCTTTACGTCCATCACCGACACGATGACGAACCCAGCAACCGCGCTACACCACTATGCGGGACTCAACT
>NZ_LZJK01000085.1 GCF_001667945.1 Mycolicibacter sinensis
CCGGAAGTCGTGGTGATCAGCACGTCGATGTGGTCATACTCGGCCGACGCCACCTGCACCAGGTTGGCGACCTGGTCGTCGTCGGTGATGTCGGCCGGCACCGCCAGTGCCCGCCGCCCGGTGGCGGTGACCTCTTTAGCCACCTCCTCGAGACGATCCGCACTGCGGGCCACCAGCACCAGGTCGGCACCGTCGGCCGCGAATCGGTGCGCCAGGGTACTGCCCAGCCCAGGTCCCACCCCGCTGATCACCACGACTTTGCCGTCGAGCATTCCCGTCATCTTCACCCCAGCATCCTGTTAGCGATTTGCCGCTGGCGCTGCGCGATACGCGCCCGCCAGCCGTCTTGCGCGATCTTGTTGTGGTCGTAGTAAGGCAGTATCGCCGGCACCGAGTCGACATCGACGAGTTCGACGGTCGGTCCGTCGGCCTCGGTCAGCTGTCGCGACACCCGCTGCCAGCGGAACTGCAGGAAACCGCGGCGATGACCCAGGGTCTCGACCCAGTTGGTGACGCCGGGGTTGGTGTCAGACACCACGATCCGGATCTTGCCGTCCGGATCCGCTTGCGCCTGCGTGCCGTTCAGGGAGGTCTGGTGGTTGATGTAGTCCAGCGAGATGTACCACAGGCTGCCCAACTGGAAGCCCAGGTAGGGCGCATCGGTCACCGGCAGGGTGATCAGCAGTGCCTCGTTGGGCTGCAACTCGTAGTGCCCGGCCGAGGAGTACTGGGTGGCCAGCCCGCCGGGGGTGAGCCGCGGCGCCACCATGGTGTTGACCGGGAGGTTGAGATAGAACCACTGGGGAAACGCCAGCCAGGTCTTGACCCGGTTGATCAGTTGCTTTCCCGCTGCCGCATAGCGCTTCTCGATGAGTTCGCGGGTCAGGGGCGGCGGCGCGGTGCCCTCAGTGTCGGCCCGGGCGATCGAGAGTGTGCCACGCTGGGCGTCCCAGTCGTTGTAGACCTCGCGGATCACCAGTTGCGCCGGCGTCTTCGGCTGGAAGCGCCAGGTGAAGCTGCCGTCGGCGGCGACGTCGAGTTCGCGGTCATCGAACGCCGCTTCGCTGGCCGGAACGTTGTCATCGGTGTATTCGCCGCCGAGCAGCTGGAAGCTCAGGTCAGTCGTGGTCCCGCGCCGGCCGGTGACGACATAGTCGTTGCCAGGCCGCACGACGGTGCCGAAGTACAGCGTGTCGGGATTGTCCAGGCCCATCTTGGTGAACGGTCCGGTGCCCGACAGCAGGAACGGATGATCGCGTTCGGAGTTGAATGCGGCATGCACGCACGCTTCGACACCGCCGGCCAGGTACTGCAGACCTTCCAGCAGGTCTGCTTCGGTGTCGATGTGGGCAGCGGCGGCAACCAGCTTCTCCGCCTCGGCGATCGCGGCCGAAAGGGGTTCGGAGTACGTCGAGGACATCTCAGTAGCACCTCGCTGACAGTCGAGCGGTTCAATATTGGACCACATTGGTAGATATCTCGAACCGAGGTTAAACCGTCGGGGTAGCATGCTGCAATGCCGGAAGCCCAACAATCCGTTCGGTCGTCTCCGCCGACCGAGCGGGTGGTGAGTGTCCTGGACTTTCTGGCCTGTCACCCCGACCAGCGCTTCGGCCTGTCCGAGCTGGCCCGCCGGACCGGCCTGTCCAAGCCGACCTGTCTGGGGATCGCCACCACCCTGACCGATGCCGGCTACCTGATCCGTGACGATGCGGACAAGGCCTACCGGTTGGGGCCGGCCCTGATCTCCCTGGGCCGCGCCGCCCAGCAGTCGCTGCGGGTCGGCCCGGAGGCGCGCGAGGAACTGCGCCGACTCGCCCATGATTTCGCGACGTCCGCGGCATTGAGCGCGGTGGTCGAGGACCGGATCACGGTGCTGGAGCTGGTCGCGGCACCCAACGCGCATCTGGGGGTACAGGCCGGCCAGAGTTATCCGTTTGCGCCGCCGGTGGGGCTGATGTTCGTGCTCTGGGACGATGCTGCCCTGCAGGACTGGCTGGCCCGGCAACCCACGATCCCGCTGCGTGCTGAGAGCGAGCGTCTCGCGCGCGTCGTCGCCGAATGCCGGGCCGACGGTTATCTGGTCGAGCGGCTGACGCCGGGCGGGCAGCGGCTCTACGCCCTGATGGCCGGCCTGTCCAGCGAGCTGCCCGACGAGCTGCGGGCCTTATTGGGCGAACTGGTGTCGGCGATCGGCGAGCGGGTGTACCTGCGCGGCGAAGCCGGCGGCCGGGGGCGCCACGACATCAGCGTGATCTCGGCGCCGGTCTACGACCATCATCAGCGCCAGGCGATGGTCGTGTCGCTGCACGCCCAGCGGGCCCTGACCGACACCGAGATCAGCAAGTGGGCCCGCGGACTGCTGCGGACCGCCGAGGCGCTCACCGCGCAACTCGGCGGGACCAAGCCGACGCTAGATTCGGCGTCATGACGTTGACCGTCGCCGATCAACTGGAGCTGTCCGGCCTCGTGCACCGCTATGCCGGGTATGTCGACGCCCGTCGGTTCGACGAGCTCGCCGAATTGTTCACCGCCGATACGGAGCTGATCCTGCCGAAGCCGCCGGAGCACCTGGAGCCGTGCCTGCGCCACAATGGCCACGCCGGCGTGCACGCCGCGATGGCCGCCCTGGCCGGAGTGGCCAAAACCCACCACGGCATCGTCGGCGAGTTCTACACCGGCGCCGGCGATGTGGCGACCGGTGCCATCACCGGTGTGGCGCACCACTGGATCTCCCATGATGGCCAGTTCACCGACCACGTCTGGTATCTGCGCTACAGCGACGTCTACCGCCGCGGTGAGCAGGGCTGGCGGATTGCGGTGCGCACCCTGTCCATCGACGCCATCGAGACCCGCCCGGCCCGCCAGGTGCGATCATGACCAGACCCCAGATCTCAATGCAGCTGCGGACTTTCACCGAGGATCCCGGACACGACTGGGACAGCACACTCGCACTCGGGCGGGCGATGGACGTCGCCGGGGTGGATCGTGTCGTGGTCTCCGACCATGTGGTGTTCGGCGAGAACCCGGACGCCTACGCCGACCCCCGCCTTGGCGGGATCGTCGGCGGGCGACAGCCGACCGGTCCCGACGGCCAGTGGCTGGACCCGTTGATCGTGTTGACCGCGCTGGCCGCGACCACCACCCGGATCCGGCTCGGCACCGCGGTGCTGCTGGCCGCGCTACGCCGGCCGGCGGTGTTGGCCAAACAGTTGGCCACACTGGATGTGCTGTCCGGCGGGCGACTCGACCTCGGTGTGGGTGTCGGCTGGCAGCGCGAGGAGTATGAGGCCGCCGGCCTGGCCTTCGAGCGGCGCGGCCGGCTGCTGGATCACACCCTGGAGGTGTGCCAGACGCTTTGGACCCACCAACGGAGCAGCTATACCTCGCCGGAGTTGTCGTTCGAGAACATCCACCAGATGCCCAAACCCGTTCAACCCGGCGGGGTTCCGATCTGGGTCAGTGGCACCGTCAACGATGCGGTGGCACGCCGGCTGGCCCGGTTCGGCTCCGGCTGGATCCCGTGGGGTCCGGCGATCCAGGATCCGGCCGGCGCCATTGCGGCGATGAAGGATCGCATCGCCGGTCTCGGTGGCGATCCGACCGGGCTACAGGTGCTGGGTCACGCGAAAACCGTCAAACGCGCCGACGGTTCCGTGGACACCGCGGCCACCGCGGCGTCGGCGCCGGCGCTGGTGGCTGCCGGCGTCACCGATGTGCGGGTCACCTGCTCACTGCCACGCGACGCCGGCCGGGCAACGGAACTGCTGAGTGAACTCGTCGAGGCGTTTCGCGCCGCAACCGATTAGGAGACAGCCGTGGAAAAAGTGGTGATCATCGCGCGCACAACGGATTCCAGCGACGAATGGTGCCAGAGGTTGCGCGGGCCGGTCGCCGACGAACTGCTGGCGCTGGGGCTACCGGGGCTGGCGATCAACGTCCGCGACGAGCCGGTGCGCGACGCCATGATGACCCTGACCACGCTGGACCCGCCGGCCGGCGCAGTGGTCAGCCTGTGGACTGAGCAGTATTACGGGAAGCAGGCCCGCGCCGCCATCGGGCTGATCGCCGCCGAGTCCGACTCGGCGGCAGCGTATCTGGTGACCGAATCGACGCCGATGCCGCCACCAGACGCCGGCAACGGCGCACGCACGCCAGGCCTGGCAAACGTGGCGCTGTTACGCCGCCCCGCCGACCTGGACCACGAGACCTGGCTGCACCGCTGGCACATCGACCACACCCAGGTCGCGATCGACACGCAGGCGACCTTCGGCTACACCCAGAACGTCGTGGTGCGCGCGCTCACCGACGACGCGCCCCCGATCGACGGCATCGTCGAGGAACTGTTCCCCGACGCGGCGGTGTCGGATCCCTACGCGTTCTACGGCGCGGCCGACGAAGCCGATCTCACCGACCGGGTGGGCCGGATGATCGCCAGTGTCAGCGCGTTCGGGGCGCACCAGAACATCGACACGGTCCCGACCAGCCGCTACGTGTTCCGGTCCCCGTTTGTCACACGCACTGCTGGGAGAGTGTGATCAGCGCCTGCCGCACGTTGGGGTGCCGCTCCAGATAAGCCAGCACCGGGTTCGGGGCGCCGGGGTCTTCCTGGCGTCCCTTCTCGTCCAGTTCGGCCCGGACGTCCGGGTGCCGGTTCAGGTAGGAGTCGATGGACTCGCCGACGGTTTGATCGCACGGTGCCGCGGTGGCCACCGGTGCCAGTAGCCCGGCCACGCTCAGTAGTCCGACCGCGATCGCTCGAGTAATGCCGCTCATCACTCGACGGTACCTGCGCGCTCAGTTCACGCTGGCCAGCGCGAAGGGCAGCACCTGTGGGGCGCCCGCGGCGCGCAGCACCCGGGCCGCCATCGTCAGCGTCCAGCCGGTGTCGGCCACGTCGTCGACGAGCAGCACCGGGCCGACGCCCGCCGGCAGGTCGGCGGGCGGCTGCCAGCAGCCGTGCAGGGCGGCGACCCGGTAGGCCGAGTTCGCTGCGGTACTCGCTCGCCGGCCCGGCGCGTAGCGCAGCGTGTCCAGCCGGGTCAGCCGGCCCAGCTCGGCCAGCCGGTCGACCAGCGACTCGATCAGCTTCGGGTGGGTGCCCGAATCCAGGCCCACCACCGCGGTCGGCCTGGTCTGCCAGTCCCAGCCCGCCAGCACCGCCACCGCCGCACGCACCACCTCGTCGGGAACCTGCTGATCCGGCTCGTCGAGCAGCCGCCGCAGCCGGGCCCCCCAGCCCAGGTCGGTGAGTCGGCCGATAACCCGGCCCGGCTCCGGCCCGTCGGTGATCCGCCCGGACAGATCGACGCCGAGTTTGCCCAGACCGGAGGGCCACTGGCGGCGCGGGGTGAGCTCAACCCCGGGACGCATCAGCCGCTCCCGGGTGGCCGCGGCGGCGGCCGCATCCACCTCGGCGTCGAACCGCGGCCCGGCGCAGTTGTCGCACCGCCCGCAGCGTTCCCCGGCGCTCAGCTGTGGGTCGTTGAGCTGGGCCCGCAGGAAGCTCATCCGGCACTCGCCGGTGCGCTGATAGTCGAGCATGGCCTGCTGTTCGGCGCGGCGCAGCTCTGCGAGGTTGCGGTAGCGCTGCTCGTCGTAAAGCCACGGTTTGCCGGTGCCCAGCCAGCCGCCTTTGACCCGGCGCACCGCGCCGTCGACGTCGAGGACTTTGAGCACCATCTCCAGTCGCGAGCGATTCAAGTCCACCAGCGGTTCCAGGGCCGGCGTCGACAACGGCCGTTCACCGGAGAGTTCGCCGAGCACCTTGCGCACCACCGCTTCGGGCGGGAACGCCAGCGACGCGAAGTAACGCCAGATGTCCTGATCCTCCGGGCCGGGCAGCAGGATGACCTCCGCGCTGGCCGTGGAGCGCCCCGCTCGCCCCACCTGCTGGTAGTAGGCGATCGGTGAGGACGGCGCGCCCAGGTGGATGACGAATCCCAGGTCGGGTTTGTCGAACCCCATGCCCAGCGCCGACGTGGCGATCAGCGCTTTGACCCGGTTGGCCAATAGGTCGGCCTCGAGCTGTTCCCGGTCGGCCGCTTCGGTGGAACCGGTGTAGGCGGCCACCGCGAACCCCTGCGCACGCAGGTCGGCGGCCACATCGTGGGCCTGGGCCACCGTAAGCGTGTAGACGATCCCGGATCCGGGCAGCTTCTCCAGGTGCGCGCCGATCCAGGCGGCACGCTGCGCCGGACCACCGGCGTGCACCACCGAGAGCCGCAGCGACTCCCGGTCCAGGCCGCCACGCAGCACCAGCGTGTCGTGGTCGTTCGGGCCACCCATGCCGAGTTGGCCGGCGACGTCGTCGACCACCCGGTCGTTGGCGGTCGCGGTGGTCGCCAACACCGGAACTCCCGCGCCCAGGTCGGCGATCAGGGTGCGGATGCGCCGGTAGTCCGGCCGGAAATCGTGGCCCCAGTCCGAGACGCAGTGGGCCTCGTCGACCACCACCAGCCCGGCCCGGGCCGCCAGCGCGGGCAGCACGTCGTCGCGGAAATCGGGGTTGTTGAGCCGTTCGGGACTGACCAGCAGTACATCGAGGTCGCCGGCGCCGATCCTGGCCTGCACCTCGGCCCACTCGGTCATGTTCGACGAGTTGATGGTGGCGGCGTGCACCCCGGCGCGCTCGGCGGCGGCGACCTGGTTGCGCATCAACGCCAGCAGCGGTGACACGATGACCGTCGGCCCATCGCCGCGCTGCCGCAGCAGCTTGGCCGCGATGAAATACACCGCCGATTTGCCCCACCCGGTGCGCTGCACCACCAGTGCGCGCCGGCGCCCCACCACCAGCGCCTCGATTGCCGTCCACTGGTCGTCACGCAGCCGCGCCTGCGGTCCGGCCAGCTGTTCCAGGATCGCCTGGGCGTCGGCGCGTGTGGTCGAGTTGGTCACGGCCCCATCGTGCCGGACCACCCCGACAGCTGCTTACTTCGCGGCCCGCTCTCGTTGGATCTCTAGTGCGATGTCGATGAGTTGGTCTTCTTGGCCGCCGATGAGTTTGCGTTGGCCGGCGCGGTGCAGCAGTTCGTGGGCGGGCACGCCGTAGCGTTCGCCTTGGCGTACGGCGTGTTTGAGGAAGCTGGAGTACACCCCGGAGTAGCCCATGATCAGCGCGTTGCGGTCCAGCACGCACTCGGCGGGCATGGCGGGGCGTACCACGTCCTCGGCGGCATCGGCGATGTCGAAGAAGTCGATGCCGGTCTTGATCCCGACCTTGTCGAACACCCCGATCAACGCCTCCACCGGGGCGTTGCCCGCACCGGCGCCGAACCGGCGCACCGAGCCGTCGATCTGCTTGGCACCGGCGCGCACCGCCTCCAGGGAGTTGGCGACGCCGAGCCCAAGGTTCTCATGACCGTGAAAGCCCACCTGGGCGTCATCGCCGAGTTCGGCGACCAACGCAGCCACCCGATCCCGCACCCCTTCGAGCACCAGCGCCCCGGCCGAATCCACCACATACACGCACTGGCAGCCCGCATCGGCCATGATGCGGGCCTGGCCGGCCAGCTTCTCCGGGGACACGGTGTGGGCCATCATCAAAAACCCGACCGTCTCCAGCCCGAGGTCACGGGCCAGCCCGAAGTGCTGGATGGACACATCGGCCTCGGTGCAGTGGGTGGCGATCCGGCAGATCTGACCGCCGTTGCCCTGCGCGGTCTTCATGTCGTCCTTGGTCGCCACCCCGGGCAGCATCAAAAACGCGATCTTGGCGTCCTTGGCGGTCCGCGCCGCCAACGCGATCAGCTCCTGATCCGGGGTCTTGGAAAACCCATAGTTGAAGCTCGAGCCACCCAGGCCATCACCGTGGGTGACCTCGATGACCGGCACCCCGGCCGCGTCAATCGCCGCAACGATCGCCGCGACCTCCTCGGCACTGAACTGGTGACGCTTGTGATGGGAGCCGTCCCGCAAGCTGGTGTCGGTGATCCGTACATCGAAAATGTGATCAGACATAGTCCCTACGCTCCTGCGGCCTTGGCGGTCGCCATCTCACGGGCGATCTCCTCACCCACCTTGGTGGCCGCCGCCGTCATGATGTCCAGATTGCCCGCATACGGGGGCAGGTAATCGCCGGCACCCTCGACCTCCACGAAGGTGGTGACCACCGCCCGTCCGCCGGAGTTCAGCGACGGCGCGTCGAACTGCGGCTCGTTGAGCAACCGATAACCCGGCACATAAGACTGCACCTGAGCCACCACCTCCTTGATGGATGCGGTGATCGCGGCGTGGTCGGCGTCCTCGGGGATCTGGCAGAAAATGGTGTCGCGCATGATCATCGGCGGATCGGCCGGATTCAAAATGATGATCGCCTTGCCCTGCTGCGCCCCACCGATGGTCTCCACCCCCCGCGACGTGGTCTTGGTGAACTCATCGATATTGGCCCGCGTGCCCGGCCCCGCCGACACCGACGCCACCGACGCCACGATCTCCGCATACGGCACGCTGCCGCCCTGCTCGGCCACCGCCCGAGTCACCGCATACACGATCGGGATGGTGGCCTGCCCCCCGCAAGTGATCATGTTGACGTTCGGGGCGCCCACATGCTCATGCAGATTCGCCGGCGGGATCACCGCCGGACCCACCGCCGCCGGCGTCAAGTCAATCGCCCGGATCCCCGCCGCCTCATACTTAGGCGCATACGCCTTATGCACATACGCGCTGGTGGCCTCAAAAACAAAGTCCGGCAACTCATTCTGGGCCAACAACCAATCCGCCCCCTCGGCAGAGGTCTCCAAACCCAACTTGCGCGCCCGAGCCAAACCCTCCGACTCCGGATCGATACCGATCATCCACCGCGGCTCGAGCCACTCCGAACGCAACAACTTGTACAACAGATCGGTACTGATATTGCCCGACCCGACGATCGCGACTGACGCTTTGTCGGCCATGAGCGCTCCTCTACTCGAAAACCAGCCGGACCGAACCCAGCCCGGAGAAATCGGCGACGCAGTCGTCGCCGGCGTGCACGTCGATGGCCCGGGTCGCGGTGCCCGGCAGCACGATGTCGCCGGCCTTCAACCGCACCCCGAAGCTCTCCACCTTGCGAGCCAACCAGGCCACCGCGGTGACCGGGTTGCCCAGCACCGCGTCACTGCGGCCCTCGGCGACCACTTCGCCGTTCTTGGTCAGCGAGGCGTCAATGGCCCGGATATCGATGTCGCCCGGCTTGACCCGCTGCTTGCCGAGGACGAAACCGGCCGAGGAGGCGTTGTCGGCGATGGTGTCGCAGAGTTTGATCTTCCAGTCGGTGATCCGGCTGTCGATCAACTCGATCGCCGGGGCGAACGCCTCGGTCGCGGCCAGCACGTGCTCCTCGGTGCAGTCTGCGCCCGGCAGATCCTCGGCCAGGATGAACGCCACTTCGACCTCGACCCGCGGGTACAGGTAGTTCGCCGCTTTGACCGGGGTGTCCTCGAACACCTGCATCTCGTTGAGCAGGTGCCCGTAATCCGGCTCGTCGACGCCCATCATCTGCTGCATCGCCTCGCTGGACAGCCCGACCTTGTGCCCGACCACCCGAGCGCCCTCGGCGATCCGCTGGCGGATGTTGATCAGCTGGATCTCGTAGGCGTCGACCACGTCGATGTCCGGGTGCGCCGCGGTCAACGGCGAGATCGGGACCCGGCTGCGCTCGGCTTGCGCCAACTCGGCGGCGAGTTCGTCGCGGATCTGGGCGCTGAGCATCTTCGAAGAGTCCCCTCGGGTGTCGTGCGGGTGAAACCGAGCCGCTGGCCAAAATTCTATAACGTGTTCTAACTTTTGGCTCGGGCGGTCCGGTAGCGACGGAGGGCCGGCGGCATGTTCGCCGCCGGCCCCCGCCGTAGCCGTGAGCTAGGACTGGCCGAGGTAGTCGACCTGCCAGTGCTTGATCCCGTTGAGCCAGCCCGAGCGTAGCCGCTTGGGGCTTTCCAGCGGCTTGAGGTCCGGGATGTGGTCGGCGATGGCGTTGAACATCAGCCCGATGGTCATCCGGGCCAGGTGGGTGCCGATGCAGTAGTGCGCCCCGGTGCCGCCGAAGCCGACGTGCGGGTTGGGGTCGCGCAGGATGTTGAACTGCTGCGGGTTGTCGAAGACCTCCGGGTCGAAGTTGGCGGCGCGGTAGAACATCACCACCCGCTGGCCCTTCTTGATCAGGGTGCCGTTGAGCTCGTGGTCACAGGTGGCGGTGCGCTGGAATGAGGTCACCGGGGTGGCCCAGCGCACCACCTCGTCGGCGGTGGTCTCCGGGCGCTCCTTTTTGAACAGCTCCCACTGGTCGGGATTCTCGGTGAAGGCCATCATGCCCTGGGTGATCGAGTTGCGGGTCGTCTCGCTGCCGGCCACCGCCAGCAGGATGATGAAGTAGCCCAGCTCGTCGTCGTTGAGTTTCTCGCCGTCGATGTCGGCCTCGATCAGCGTGGTGACGATGTCGTTGCCGGGGTTCTGCCGCTTCTGCTCGGCCAGCTGCAGCCCGTAGGTGATGATCTCCATCGCCGAGGCCGCGGGGTCATAGTGGGCGTACTCCGGGTCGTCGTAGGACGTCATCTGATTGGTCCACTCGAACAACTTGCCGCGGTCCTCCTGCGGCACCCCCATCAGGCCGGCGATCGCCTGCAGCGGCAGCTCGGAGGCCACCTCCACCACGAAGTCACCGGTGCCGCGGGCCTGCGCCTCCTTGGCGATGGCCTGGGCGCGCTGCTCGAGCTGGTCGCGCAGCGGCAGGATGTGGCGCGGGGTGAAACCGCGCGAGATGATCCGGCGCTGGCGGGTGTGATGTGGGGCGTCCTGGTTGAGCATCAGGATGCGCTGCGCATCGATCGCCTCGCGCTGGATGTCGTCGTTGAACCGCGGAATGGCGGTGTTGATCTCGCTGGAGAAGATGCTGTCGAGCCGCGAGACCTCTTTGACGTCCTCGTGCCGGGTGATCGCCCAGTAGCCGCCGTCATTGAAGCCACCGACCCCGTCCGGTTGCTCGATCCACTTGATCGGCTCGCTGGTACGCAGCTGGGCCAGCTCCTCGTCCGGAATCCGCTCGGCGTAGATCTCCGGATCGGTCGGGTCGAACCCGGCGGGCAGGTTGGGGGCGGAAGGGACAGTGGGGCTGGCCACGCTGATACTCCTAACTCAGGGCACGTGAAAGCACGATGCATGCTCGTGCCAGTAAAACATGCCTCCGCCGCAGACGAAAGGCGGGAACGCGTCCTCGCCGGTAGTTAAAATGAAACACGTTCTACTGAGCGGAAGCGGGCTTCCGGGTGGCCGTGACAGCGAAACCGCCAGCCAACTGGCGCCCGGGCGGGGCAATTCTATAACGTGTTCTACATGGCCGAACAGGAGTACGACGTCGTCGTGGTCGGAAGCGGCGGCGCCGGGATGGTTGCCGCCCTGACCGCCGCCCACCGGGGACTGTCAACGATCGTCATCGAGAAAGCCGCCCACTACGGCGGTTCGACCGCCCGCTCCGGCGGCGGCGTGTGGATTCCCAACAACGAGGTGCTCCAGCGCGCCGGTGTCAAGGACACTCCCGAAGCCGCCCGTACCTACCTGCACACCATCGTCGGTGACGTGGTACCGGCCGAGAAGATCGACACCTACCTGCAGCGCGGCCCGGAGATGCTGTCGTTCGTGCTGAAGCACTCACCGCTGAAGATGTGCTGGGTTCCCGGTTACGCCGACTACTACCCCGAGCAGCCGGGCGGCAAGCCCACCGGCCGCTCGATCGAGCCGAAGCCGTTCAATGCCAAGAAACTCGGCGCCGACATGGCCGGCCTGGAACCGGCTTACGGCAAGGTGCCACTGAATGTCGTTGTGATGCAGCAGGACTATGTCCGGCTCAACCAGCTCAAGCGCCACCCCCGCGGGGTGCTGCGCAGCCTGAAGGTGGGGCTGCGCACCATGTGGGCCCAGGCCACCGGCAAGAACCTGGTCGGCATGGGGCGCGCCTTGATCGCCCCGCTGCGGATCGGCCTGCGCAACGCCGGCGTTCCGGTGGAACTGAACACCGCGCTGACCGACCTCTACGTCGAAGACGGCGTGGTCCGCGGCGTCTACGTCCGCGACACCAATGCGTCGGAGACCACTGAGCCGCGGCTGATCCGGGCGCGACGCGGGGTCATCCTGGCCAGCGGCGGATTCGAGCACAACGAGCAGATGCGGGTGAAGTACCAGCGCGCTCCGATCACCACCGAGTGGACCGTGGGAGCCAAGGCCAACACCGGCGAGGGCATCCTGGCCGGTGAGAAACTCGGTGCTGCACTGGACATCATGGAGGACTCCTGGTGGGGGCCGACGGTGCCGCTGCCGGGTTCGCCGTGGTTCGCACTGTCGGAGCGCAACTCGCCCGGGTCGATCATCGTGAACATGGCCGGCAAGCGGTTCATGAACGAGTCGATGCCCTACGTCGAGGCGTGCCACCACATGTACGGCGGTCAGTACGGGCAGGGTCCGGGTCCCGGCGAGAACATCCCGGCCTGGCTGGTGTTCGACCAGCGCTACCGCAACAACTACATCTTCGCGGGATTGCAGCCCGGGCAACGCATCCCGAAGAAGTGGCTGGAGTCCGGCGTGATCGTCACCGCCGACACCCTCGAAGAACTGGCCGGCAAGACCGGGGTACCGGCCGCGGCGTTGACCGCGACCGTCGAGCGGTTCAACGAGTTCGCCCGTACCGGCGTCGACGAGGACTTCCACCGCGGCCAGAGCGCCTACGACCGCTACTACGGCGACCCGACCAATAAGCCGAACCCGAACCTGGGACCGATCGCGCAGGGCCCGTTCTATGCGGCCAAGATGGTTCCCGGCGATCTGGGCACCAAGGGCGGGATCCGCACCGATGTGCGCGGACGGGCGCTGCGCGACGACAACAGCGTCATCGAGGGGCTCTACGCCGCGGGCAACGTGAGCGCCCCGGTCATGGGCCACACCTACCCGGGGCCCGGCGGCACCATCGGACCCGCCATGACCTTCGGTTACCTGGCCGCACTCGATATCGCCGACTCACCGGCTGGGAGGGCCTAGACATGCCAATCGATCTCGATGTCGCCCGGGGCGCGGAGTTCGGCCGGGTCGAATTCTCCTGGACCGCAACCAATGTGCAGCTCTACAACCTGGCACTGGGTGCGGGGTCGGACCCGATGGACCCGCGTGAGCTGAGCTACGTCGTCGACGGGACCCCCCAGGTGCTGCCGACGTTCGGCTGCGTCGCGGCGTCCTTCAACGATGTCGACCCACCCAAGGTCAGCTGGCCGGGCGTCGAGATCGACCTGGCCAAGATCTTGCATGCCTCCGAGAAGGTGATCGTTCCGGCACCGCTACCGCCGGCCGGCAGCGCGCGGGCGGTCAGCCGAATCGTCGATGTCTGGGACAAGGGCAAAGCCGCCGTCGTCGTACTCGAGACGACCGTCACCAGCACCGACGGAACGCCGCTGTGGACGCAGCAGCGGTCCATCTTCGCCCGGGGCGAGGGCGGTTTCGGCGGTGAGCGCGGCCCGGCGTCGTCTTCCGAACGTCCCGACCGCGCACCGGATTTCGAAGTCGACATCCCGGTGGCACCGCAGCAGGCACTGCTGTACCGGCTCTGCGGCGACCGCAACCCGCTGCACTCGGACCCGAAGTTCGCCGCCGCGGCGGGCTTCGACCGGCCGATCCTGCACGGGCTGTGCACCTACGGCATGACCTGCAAGGCCGCGGTGGACACCGTGCTCGGCGGCGACGCGGGCGCGGTGCGCTCCTTCGGCGCGCGGTTCGCCGGAGTCGTCTTCCCGGGCGAGACCCTGCGCGCCCACCTCTGGAAAGAGGACGGCCGGCTGATCGGCAACGTGGTCGCGCCCTCGCGCGACGATGCCGCTGTGCTGAGCGACGTGGAGTTGGTCTCGGCGTAGCGACGCCACCCGGCGACGTTCGTCGTCGCGATCCGTAGAGCTGCGCGCCCTCGTCGCGGGCCTTTATTGAAAATGATTGTCATCTTCGCTAAGGTCTGCGTCGTGAAGCGACGAGCGAGGACGGCCCGGTGACGGCTCCGGTGTGGATGGCCTCGCCACCGGAGGTGCATTCGGCGGCCTTGGCCAGTGGACCCGGCCCGGCGGCGCTGTTGTCGGCTGCCGGCGCATGGTCTTCGCTGAGCCTGGAGTACACCGCGATCGCCGAGGCGTTGCGGGCCTTGCTCGGCGCTGCCCAGGGGGCATGGCAGGGGCCCAGTGCGGAACGCTATGTCGCCGCGCATGTTCCGTACCTGGCATGGCTGTCCACGGCCAGCGCCGACAGCGCCGCGCTGGCGGCGCAGCACGAGACGGTGGCCGCCGCCTACGTCAGCGCGCTGGCGGCCATGCCCACGATGCCCGAACTGGCGGCCAACCACGCGATGCACGGGGTCCTGGTCGCCACGAATTTCTTTGGCGTCAATACCATTCCGATCGCGCTCAACGAGGCCGACTACGTGCGGATGTGGGTGCAGGCCGCCACCACCATGGCCACCTACGAAGCGGTGTCCGGGGCGGCGCTCGCGTCCGCCCCCCGCCCCGCCGCGGCACCACCGATCGTGCTGCAGGAGAAGGCCGATCACGACCACGATCACGATCACGACCACGACCACGACCACGACGGGATCCACGATGGCGAGTTGGATCCCTCCGATCCCGAGTGGTGGAAGGACTTCTTCGGTGAGCTCGGCGAATACGCCGACACCATCCTCACCGATCTGCTGACCGATCCGGCGGCGCTGCTGACCGATCTGCCGTTCATCCTGGCCGACCTGACCTTCCACGCCAGCCAGATCGCCTCGACGCTGAGCCAATTCGCGCCCGCCCTGCTGCAACCCGCGCTGGGCCTGGTGATCGGCAACCTGGGATGGGCGGCCGGCCTGGCCGGACTGGCCGGCATTCAGCCCGGCCCGGCCGGTCTCGTCGCCGAGGGCCCGACCGCTGCCGAGCCGCTGGCCTGGCCGGGTGCCGCCAACCCGTCCACCACCGTCGCCAACACCGCCACGACGCCGGCCACGACGCCGGCGTCGATATCGGCCCCGACGAGCAGCGCAGCGCCCGCCTCGGCACCGCCGTCGGCTCCCCCGGCCGGCGGCAGCCCGGGGTTCTTCCCGCCGTACGTGATCGGGCCCGCCGGTACCGTCGGCCAGTCGAGTGCCAAGGCCCGCCGCTATGCCGCCAAGAAGGCGCCGAATCCGGATGACGCCGTTGAGGCGGCGGCCGCGGCCGCACGGGATCGGAATCGGGTCAAGTCCCGCCGGCGCCGACATGCCCGTGATGAGGCCAACGAGTTCGCCGACCTGGAGGTCACCAGCGTCTCGACGAGTGGGGCCGGTGCCCTGGGCTTCGCCGGGGCGCAAGCCCAACCGGATAGGACTGCTGCGGCAGGGCTGACGACATTGGCCGCTGACGGCTTCGGCGGCGGGCCGACGGTACCGCTCCTACCCGAAAGCTGGGACGAGACCAACGACGGTTGAGCGGCTCGGCCGAGCGTGAAGTTGGCTTCACCTTCGACCCCCAGCGTGAAACTAACTTCACGCTCGGCGGGCACGGGCGGCACGCACGCGACGGATGATGTCGCCTTCCCGGTCGCCCGCCAGCACTCGGACGACGATCCATCCGCAGCGCTGAAGTCGCTCATGACGCTTGGCGTCCTTGCGCCAGCGAATGGGATCCGTCCGATGCATGTCCCCGTCGTACTCGGCGGCGACTTTCAGCTCCGGCCAGCCCATATCCAGGAATGCGAACGGCTTCCAACCGCCGTCGTACACCGCGATCTGGGTGTGCGGTCGAGGCAAGCCGGCCCGGATGAGGGTGACCCGCAGCCAGCTTTCCTTCGGCGACTCCGCGCCGGCGTCGACCAGATCCAGCGACTCGCGTGCACGCACGATCCCGCGTCGTCCGCCGCAACGATCCATAATCCGTTGGACATCAACATCTTTGAAGCGACTGGCGCGAGCCAGCGCATCCAATCCCGCGACCGCTTCGGCGGGCCGATACCAGCAGGCCAGGTCCACGGCGGTGCGCGCCGGTGTGGTGACCGGAACTCCACCGATGACCTGGATCTCATCGAGCCGCAGCTCATCGCCGCGGATCACCAGGCCGGGAAGACGGTGCCGGTTGTCGTGGATGAGTTCGGCGGGCCTGTCGGCGTCTACCCACTCACTGCCGTGCAGAGCCGACGCGGAGAAGCCGGCGACCACACCTTGCCGCTTTGACCAGAGCCACGCCGCTCTGGCCCGGTCGACCGCGCTGATCTCGACGTCCCTGTGCAGATATACGTCACGAAACACCCGGACGTGGCCGGTGACCAGTTGCCCTGGTGTCACCAATCCGGCGTCGAGCGACTCACTGCCGATGAACGGATCTGCCACGGCGGCAGCGTCGCACCCGGGCCGCCAATCGTCATTTCACCCGCCCGAAGTTATCCACACCCTGCCGAACGTGAAGGTAGCTTCACGCTCGACCCCTGAGCGTGAAGCCAACTTCACGTTCGGCGAGAAGGGGTCAACCCAGGATCAGGCCCGACGTGGGCACGCCGGTGCCGGCGGTGACCAGCACGTGCTCGACGCCCTCGACCTGGTTGACCGACGTGCCGCGCAGCTGGCGCACCCCTTCGGCGATGCCGTTCATGCCGTGCACGTAGGCCTCGCCGAGTTGGCCGCCGTGGGTGTTGATCGGCAGCCGGCCGCCCAGCTCGATCGCCCCGCCGGCGATGAAGTCCTTGGCCTCCCCCTTACCGCAGAAACCCAGCTCCTCCAACTGGATCAGCGTGTACGGGGTGAAGTGGTCGTAGAGCACCGCGGTCTGGATGTCGGCCGGTGTCAGTCCGGACTGCGCCCACAACTGCTTGCCCACCAGGCCCATCTCGGGCAGCCCGAGCTCCTCGCGGTAGTAGGAGTACATGGTGAACTGGTCGGCGCCGGCGCCCTGCGCGGCCGCTTCGATGACCGCCGGACGGTGCTTGAGGTCGCGTGCCCGCTCGGGGGTGGTCACCACGATGGCCACCCCGCCGTCGGTCTCCTGGCAGCAGTCCAGCAGCCGCAGCGGCTCGGCGATCCAGCGCGAGTTCTGGTGATCCTCGATGGTGATCGGCTTGCCGTAGAAGTGGGCCTTGGGGTTGGTCGCCGCGTGCTTGCGGTCGGCGACCGATACCACACCGAAATCTGCACTGGTGGCCCCGTATTCGTGCATGTAGCGCTGGGCGATCATCGCCACCGACGCGGCGGGGGTGCTCAGGCCGTGCGGGTAGGACCAGCTGTACTCCACGCCACGGGAATCGGCGTTGACGGTCAGCCCGGTCATCACCTGGCCGAACCGGAATTCCGAGCGCTCGTTGAAAGCGCGGTAGGCCACCACGACTTCGGCCACCCCGGTCGCCACCGCCATGGCCGCCTGCTGCACGGTGGCCGCCGCGGCACCGCCGCCGTAACCGATCTGGGAGAAGAACGTCAGCTCACCGATGCCGGTAGCGCGCGCGACGGCGGTCTCCAGATTGGAGTCCATGGTGAAGGTCACCAACCCGTCGACGTCGGCCGGCGTCAGGCCCGCGTCGTCGAGCGCGTCGAGCACCGCCTCGGCGGCCAGGCGCAGTTCGCTGCGCCCGGATTCCTTGGAGAAGTCGGTTGCGCCGATCCCGGCGATGGCCGCCTTACCGGACAACATCACGCCTCCCCGATGGTCAGTGTGGCCGTGGCGATGACATGGTCGCCCAGGCTGTTGTTACCAACGACTTTCACCGTGACCAGGCCGTCCTCCACCGCGGTCACCTCACCGCTGAAGGTGACGGTGTCGTAGGCGTACCACGGCACGCCCAGTCGCAGCGCGATCGAGCGGATCACCGCGTTGGATCCGGCCCAGTCGGTGAGGTAACGCTGCACCAGGCCGGTGTCGGTGAGAATGTTGACGAAGATGTCCTTGGACCCCTTGGCCTGAGCCTTGTCCCGGTCGTGGTGCACGTCCTGGTAATCGCGGGTGGCGATCGCCGTGGAGACGATGAATGTCGGGTCGCCGTAGATCTTCAGTTCGGGCAGTGTGGTGCCCACTTCCACGGTCGGAGCGCTCATGCCCCGCCTCCTTCCACAGGCTCCCATGCATACAAGCTCCAGGCCGGACCGGCGTCACTGGCAGGGAAGTCGAGATAGGTTGCGCGAACCGGCATTCCGATCTTCACCGCAGCGGCGTCGACGCCGCGCAGCTCACCGAGCATCCGCACGCCCTGCTCGAGCTCGACCAGCGCGATCACAAACGGACATGCTCGGCCGGGGACTTTCGGGGCGTGGTGCACCACGTAGCTGAACACCGTTCCCTTACCGCTGGAAACGACGTAGTCGGTGGTCTCGGTCTTGTCCTTCCAGACCGCCGGCACCGGCGGGTGCTGCAGGCTGCCATCCGGACGGCGCTGGATGCGCAGCTCGTGGGCGGCCACCCCCTCCCAGAAGTACTGGGAATCCCTCGACCATGAGGGGCGCATCATCTTGTCCGGCTCGAGATCCTCGGGCACCGCGACGGACTCGGCGCGGTCTTTCGGCAGGAACTTCAAGATGCGCCAGTTCATGTCGGCGACATTCTCTTCGCCGACCCACCAGCGGATTTTCTGGGTGACGAAGTACCCCTCACCCAAGCCGGTCTGCTTGGGTCCCACGATGTCGGTCACCTCGGCGGTGACACTGACCTCTTCGCCCGGCCGCAGGTAGCGGTGGTAGGTCTGCTCGCAGTTGGTGGCCACCACGCCGACATAGCCTGCGCCGTCGAACAATTCCATGACCTTGCCGAGCGGGTCGTCTGCGGGACGCTCCCCGCCCAGGCCCATCATGGTCCACACCTGGATCATCGCCGGCGGAGCGACGATTCCGGGGTGGCCGGCCGCCTTGGCAGCCGCCTCGTCGATGTAGATCGGGTTCTTGTCGCCGATCGCATCAACCCAGTGCCGAATCATCGGCTGGTTCACCGGGTCCCGACCGGACCGTGGCTTGCTGCGGCCGGCCGCCAATATCTGCTCGATCCCCGAGCTCAGCTCGTTCATCGTGGCACCCGCGGAACCTTGAGACCTGAGGCGGCGATCATCTCGCGCATCACCTCGTTGACCCCACCGCCGAACGTGATGACCAGGTTGCGTTTGGCCTGCACATCCAGCCAGCGCAGCAGCTCGGCGGTGGCCGGGTCGGCCGGGTTGCCGTAGCAGCCGACGATCTCCTCGGCCAACCGGCCGGCGTACTGGATCCGCTCGGTGCCAAAGACTTTGGTGGCTGCCGCGTCGGCGACATCGATGATCTCGCCGGCCGCAGCGACCTGCCAGTTGAGCAACTCGTTGATGCGGAACATGGCGTGGATCTCGCCGAGGCCGCGCTTGACCGCCTCGTGGGAGATCGGGGTCACCCCGTCGCTGCCGGGCTTGGTGGCCCAGGCGTGCACCTTGTCGTAGATGGCGCCGAACCGGCCGGCCGGACCGAGCATCACGCGCTCGTTGTTGAGCTGGGTGGTGATCAGCTTCCAGCCGCCGTTCTCCTCGCCGACCAGCATGTCGACGGGCACCCGAACGTCGTTGTAGTAGGTCGCGTTGGTGTGATGCGCGCCATCGGACAGGATCATCGGTGTCCAGGAGTAACCCGGGTCCTTGGTGTCGACGATGAGGATCGAGATCCCCTTGTGCTTCACCGCGGTCGGGTCGGTGCGCACCGCCAGCCAGATGTAGTCGGCGTCGTGCGCGCCGGTGGTGAACACCTTCTGACCGTTGACGATGTAGTGGTCACCGTCGCGCACCGCGGTGGTGCGCAACGACGCCAGGTCGGTGCCGGCTTCCGGTTCGGTGTAGCCGATCGCGAAATGCACTTCCCCGGCCAGGATCGCCGGCAGGAACTTCTTCTTCTGCGCCTCGTTGCCATACACCTGCAAGGTCGGACCGACCGTCTGCAGCGTCACGGCCGGCAGCGGGATGTCGGCGCGCTGCGCCTCGTTGACGAAGATCTGCTGCTCGATCGGACCGAAGCCCAGGCCGCCGAACTCCTTGGGCCAGCCCACCCCGAGCTTGCCGTCGCGGCCCATCCGCCGGATCACGTCACGGTAGGCCTGGTTGTGCCGGTCGACGGCCATCGCCTTTTCCTCATCAGGGGTGATGAGGTTGGCGAAGTATTCCCGTAGTTCGGCTTGCAGCTTGCGCTGCTCGGGGGTCAGATCGACGAACATTGTGCTCCCACCAGGTCGAGACGGTGCGACCGTCCGCCCAGCAGGCGGTTCAGGTCCTTGATCGTGGAGTAGTAGCGGTCCATCGGGTAGTCCACGTCCATACCCATCCCGCCGTGCAGGTGATGGCAGAGTTGCATCACCGGGGGCGCCTGCGAGGTGATCCAGTAGCCGAGCACCCCGAGGTCGTCGGTGGCGTCGAGGCCGTTGGCCAGCCGCCACACCACCGACGTCGCCGCCAAGGTGATGGTGCGCGAGACGATGTAGACCTCGGACAGTTGCGCGGCCACCGTCTGGAAGGTCGACAGCGGTCGGCCGAATTGCTCACGGCTGCCGACGTAGTCGGCGGTCAGCCGCAGCGCACCGGCCACCAATCCGGAGGCGTAGGCGCCGATCATGGCCAGCGCCAATTGGTTCACCCGATGCACCGAGGCGCCGTCGAGCACGGTGTCGACCTCGGCGTCGTCGAAGACGACCGTGTACTCGTCGCTGTGGTTGGCCGTCGGGGTCTTGTTCAGCGTCACCCCGGCCGCCGTCGGTGAGATCACCGCAACACCGGAATCAGCGGTGACCAGCATCCACTCGGCCTGCTCGGCGAAGGGCACCCCGATCTTGGTGCCGGACAAGCGATTACCGGTCAGCGTGACTGCGGGCTGCTCGGGGAGCGCGGCGGCCGGCTCGTCGAGCGCGGCGGTCAGCACCGCCCCTTTGGCCACGCCGGCCAGGTAGCGGTCCTGCTCGCCCTCGCTGGCCAGTTCCAGCAGCGGCACCAGGCCGAACCCGAGGGTGGCCAGTGCGGGGCTGACGGTCCCGTGCCGACCGATCTCGGTGAGCGCCGTGGCGACTTCCGACAAGCCGACCCCGTCACCGCCGAGCCGCTCCGGCACCGCGAGAGCGGTCACGCCGCCGGCGACCAGCGCCTCCCAGCTGTTGTCCCGGTCGAGCACCGACGTGACGACGTCGGCGACTGCCTGCTGTTCCGGATCTGGACTGAAGTCCACCGAATCTCCTTAAACCTAGTGGGCCACCGGGCATTTGCCGGTGTAGTCCATCTGCCAATGCTTGATGCCGTTGAGCCACCCGGACCGCAGCCGTTCCGGCTTGGCCAGCGGGGCCAGGTCCGGCACGTGGTCGGCGACTGCGTTGAAGATCAGGTCGATCGTCAGCCGGGCCAGGTGGGTGCCGATGCAGTAGTGCGCACCGGTGCCGCCGAACCCGACGTGCGGGTTCGGATCGCGCAGGATGTTGAACTCCTGCGGGTTGTCGAAGGCGTCCTCGTCGAAGTTGGCCGAGCGGTAGAACATCACTACCCGCTGGCCCTTCTTGATCTGCGCTCCGGACAGTTCGTAGTCTTCCAGCGCGGTGCGCTGGAAGCAGATCACCGGGGAGGCCCACCGCACGATCTCGTCGGCGGTAGTTGCCGGGCGCTCCTTTTTGAACAGCTCCCACTGCTCGGGGTGCTCGGAGAACGCGATCATGCCGTGGGTGATCGAGTTGCGGGTGGTCTCGTTGCCGGCCACCGCCAGCATCACCACGAAGAAACCGAACTCGTCGTCGGAGAGCTTCTCGCCGTCGATGTCCGCGTTGATCAGGGTGGTGACGATGTCCTCGCCCGGGTTCTCCGCCTTGGCGGCGGCCAGTTGCATGGCGTACTGGATCAACTCGACCGACGAGGCCTGCGGGTCGATGTCGGCGTATTCCGGGTCCTCGCTGCCGGTCATCTCGTTGGACCACTGGAACAGCTTGTCCCGGTCTTCCTGCGGCACCCCGAGCAGCCCGGCGATCGCCTGCAGCGGCAGCTCGCAAGAGACCTGCTCGACAAAGTCCCCGGAGCCGGCCTCGGCGGCGGCTTTGACGATCGCCTGCGCACGCTCGTGGAGTTCGTCGCGCAGCCGCCCGATCGCTCGTGGGGTGAAGCCCCGAGAGATGATCCGGCGCAGCCGGGTGTGGTGCGGCGCATCCATGTTCAGCATCACGAACCGCTGAACCTCGATGTTCTCCCGAGCCATGTCGTCGGGAAACCGTGGGATCACACAGTTTTCGTAGCTGGAGAAGACATCGCTGCGCAGCGACACCTCTTTGACGTCGGCGAGCTTGGTGACCGCCCAGTAGCCCCCGTCGTTGAATCCGCCGCCCTTGCCGGGGGCTTGCTCGACCCAACAGACAGGCGCCGCCTTGCGCAGCCGCGCGAATTCCTCCTCCGGGATGCCTTGGACGATGACGTCAGGATTGAGGAAGTCGAATCCTGCGGGAAGTGTGGACATGGTGGAACTACCCTCCGTGTTCGTTCGGTGGTTCAGGCGGACTTGCCGGTGTAGTCGACCTGCCAGTGCTTGATCCCGTTGAGCCAGCCCGAACGCAGGCGTTCCGGGGCGGCCAGGGGCTTGAGGTTGGGAATCTGGTCGGCGATGGCGTTGAACATCAGGTTCACCGACATCCGGGCCAGGTGGGTGCCGATGCAGTAGTGCGCGCCGGTGCCGCCGAAGCCGACGTGCGGGTTGGGGTCCCGCAGGATGTTGAACTGCTGCGGGTCGTCGAAGACCTCGGGGTCGAAGTTGGCGGCGCGGTAGAACATCACCACCCGCTGGCCCTTCTTGATCTTCACCCCGGACAGCTCGTAATCGCGGGTGGCGGTGCGCTGGAACGACGTCACCGGGGTGGCCCACCGCACCACCTCGTCGGCGGTGGTCTCCGGGCGCTCGGACTTGAACAGCTCCCACTGCTCGGGGAACTCGGTGAACGCCATCATCCCCTGGGTGATCGAGTTACGTGTGGTCTCGCTGCCGGCCACCGCCAGCAGAATGATGAAGAACCCCAGCTCGTCGTCGTTGAGCTTCTCGCCGTCGATGTCCGCCTCGATCAACGTGGTGACGATGTCCTGGCCGGGGTTCTGCCGCTTCATCTCGGCCAGCTGCAGCCCGTAGGAGATGATCTCCATCGACGAGGTCTTCGGGTCGTAGTGGGCGTACTCCGGGTCGTCGTAGGACGTCATCTGGTTGGTCCAGTTGAACAACTTGCCGCGGTCCTCCTGCGGCACCCCCATCAGGCCGGCGATCGCCTGCAGCGGCAGCTCGGAGGCCACCTCCACCACGAAGTCACCGGTGCCCTTGGCGGCGGCCTCCTTGGCGATGGCCTGGGCGCGCTCCTGCAGTTCGTCGTGCAGCGGCAGGATGTGGCGGGGGGTGAAACCACGCGAGACGATCCGGCGCAGCCGGGTGTGCCGGGGCGCGTCCTGGTTGAGCATCAGCAGCCGGCCGACGTCGATGTTCTCCCGTTCGATGTCGTCGTTGTAGCGCGGGATGGCCCCATTGATCTCGCTGGAGAAGACGTCGTCGAGCCGGGACACCTCTTTGACGTCGTGGTGGCTGGTGATCGCCCAGTAGCCACCGTCTTTGAATCCGCCACTCTTGTCGTCCGGCTGCTCGATCCAGGTGATCGGGGCGGCGGCCCGCACTTGGGCGAACTCCGCATCCGGGAGCCGTTCGGCGTAGATCTCCGGGTCAGTGAAGTCGAACCCCGGCGGTAGTTTGATACTCGACATCGACGGACTCCTAAATGCAACGCGTTCTAGTAGCAGTAAAACATGGCCTCACCATAGACCAAAGGCGTCTTCACATCGTCGCTTGTCAGACTGTTGAAACGTGTTCTAGCCTGGCCGCATGGGTAAACCTGTCATCGTCGAAGCCACTCGTAGCCCCATCGGTAAACGTAACGGCTGGCTGTCCGGCCTGCACGCCACCGAACTGCTCGGGGCGGTGCAAAAGGCCCTGGTCACCAAGGCCGGTATCGACCCGGGCAGCGTCGAGCAGGTCATCAGCGGCTGCGTCACCCAGTACGGCGAGCAGGCCAACAACGTCGCCCGGCAGTCCTGGCTGATCGCGGGTCTGCCCGAGCACGTCGGCGCCACCAGCATCGACTGCCAGTGCGGCAGCGCGCAACAGGCCAACCACCTGATAGCCGGCCTGATCGCAACCGGCGCCATCGACATCGGCATCGCTTGCGGCATCGAGGCGATGAGCCGGGTGGGCCTGGGCGAGAACGGCGGCGGCGCCCGGGCGGCGTCCTGGGACATCGACCTGCCCAACCAGTTCGAGGCCGCCGAGCGGATCGCCAAGCGCCGCGGCATCACCCGCGCCGACGTGGACGCGTTCGGGTTGCGCTCGCAGCAGCTGGCCAAGCAGGCCTGGGCCGAGGGCCGGTTCGACCGGGAAATCTCCCCGATCGAGGCGCCGGTGATCGACGAGAACAAGCAGCCCACCGCCGAGTGGAACACCGTCAGCCGCGACCAGGGGCTGCGTGACACCACGCTCGAGGGGCTGGCCAAGCTGAACCCGGTGCTCGAGGGCGGCATCCACACCGCCGGCACGTCGTCGCAGATCTCCGACGGGGCGGCCGCGGTGCTGTGGATGGACGAAGACAAGGCCAAGGCGCTGGGGCTCAAGCCGCGCGCCCGGATCGTCAGCCAGGCCCTGGTCGGCGCCGAGCCCTACTACCACCTGGACGGCCCGGTGCAGTCCACCGCCAAGGTGCTGGAGAAGGCCGGCATGAAGATGGGAGACATCGACCTGGTCGAGATCAACGAGGCGTTCGCCTCGGTGGTGCTGTCCTGGGCCGCGGTGCACAACCCGGACATGGATCGGGTCAACGTCAACGGCGGGGCGATCGCGCTGGGCCACCCGGTGGGTTCCACCGGCAGCCGGCTGATCACCACCGCGCTGCACGAGCTGGAGCGCACCGACTCCTCGACCGCGTTGATCACCATGTGTGCCGGCGGCGCGCTGTCCACCGGCACCATCATCGAGCGGATCTAAATGGCCCCCGTGCCAGAGACCGACCGCATCGCGGCCGCCCAGGCCTACATCGACGCGCTGGTCAGCCACGACGCCTCCGCGGTCCGGTTCTCCCCCGACTGCGTCCGCATCGAGGTCGGACTCAAGACCGGATTTTCCGGAAACCACTTGCGGCGCAGCCTCAATCGTGGGCCGCAGTTCCGGCTGATCTCGGCCGCCACTTTGCCGAAGTACAGCATCGACGGTGACGAGGTGCGCGCGGTCTACGACATCATCACCAAGCCGTCGCTGTTCGGCCGACGGATCTGCTCGCATGTCGACGAGGTCTTCGTCATTCCCGCCGACAGCCCCGACGGCACCGCCGTCATCCACCACATCCGGGCCGGGATCAAGCCGTTCGTGCAACGTTAGGGTGGTGCCGTGGAGACACCAGAGAAGCCGAAGTCGCTGGACTCACCGGTCACCGGCACCATCATCAAGTGGATGTCCCGGGCCAACACACTCGCCTACAAAGCCACCGGCGGCCGGATCGGCGGCAAGTGGCGGCTGGGCACCAAGCATTTCGGGGAGGTCCCCGAAGTCGGGATCCTCACCACCACCGGGCGCAAGACCGGTCAGCCCCGTGAGTCCCCGTTGCTGTTCCTGCGCGAAGGCGACCGGGTGATCCTGGTGGCGTCGCAGGGCGGGCGCGCCACCAACCCGATGTGGTACCTGAACCTGAAGGCGAACCCGCAGGTGTCGTTCCGGATCCGCAACGAGGTGCTGACGTTGCGCGCCCGCGACGCCAGTGAGTCCGAGCGGGCCGCCTACTGGCCGAAGCTCGACGCGATGTATCCCGACTTCGTCAACTACCGCGCCTGGACCGACCGGGAGATCCCGATCGTCATCTGCGAGCCCTGATCCGCTATCGGGCCGGCCGGGGCTAAGCCCCGTAAACCGGCACCGGCTTGCGCGCCTTGGCCAGCAGATCGGTGACGACCGGCCCCAGCTCGGCAGGATCCCAGCGGGCGCCCTTGTCGGCCTGCGGGCCGTGCGCCCAGCCCTCGGCGACGCGGATCTTGCCGCCCTCGACCTCGAACACCTTGCCGGTGACGTCTTTGGATTCCACACTGCCCAGCCACACCACCAGCGGGCTCACGTTCTCTGGGGCCATCGCGTCGAAGGCCTGGTCCTGGGTGTTCATCATGTCGGCGAACACGGTCTCGGTCATCCGGGTGCGCGCCGACGGGGCGATCGCGTTGACGGTGACGCCGTAGCGGCCCATCTCCGCAGAGGCGACCAGGGTCATCGCGGCGATACCGGCCTTGGCGGCGCTGTAGTTGGCCTGCCCGACGCTGCCCTGCAGGCCGGCCCCGGAACTGGTGTTGATGATCCGGGCGTCCACCGTCTCGCCGGCCTTGGACTTGGCCCGCCAATAGGCGGCGGCGTGCCGCATGGTGGCGAAGTGCCCCTTGAGGTGCACGGCGACGACGGCGTCGAACTCCTCTTCGCTGGTGTTGGCGAACATCCGGTCCCGGACGATGCCGGCGTTGTTGACCAGCACGTCCAGCCCACCGAAGGCGTCGACCGCGGTCTGGATCAACTGCTCGGCCTGGGCCCAGTCGGCCACGTTGGAGCCGTTGGCGACGGCTTCCCCCCCGGCGGCGACGATCTCATCGACCACGGCCTGGGCGGCGCTGCCCCCACCGGCCGGTGACCCGTCGAGGCCGACGCCGATGTCGTTGACCACCACCCGGGCGCCCTCGGCGGCGAACGCCAGCGCGTGCGCCCGCCCGATTCCGCCGCCGGCTCCGGTGACGATGACCACGCGGCCGTCGAGAAGTCCCATCAGTGCTGTCTCCTTTTTTTGGGGTCGACTTACTTGTTCGCGCTGGATGCGTCGAGGTAGGCGGGGTTCTCGCCGCCACCGTGCACGGTAAGGCTGGCGCCAGTGACATAGGAAGCCAGATCGGAACTCAAAAATGCGGCTGTCCAACCGATTTCGGAGGGCTTGGCCAACCGGCCCAACGGCACGGTGGCGCCGACCGCGGCCACCGATTCGGCGTCGCCGTAGAACAGCTCGGACTGCTCGGTCTCGACCATGCCGACGACGATCGAGTTGATCCGCACCTTCGGCGCCCATTCGACGGCCAACGATGTGGTCAGGCTGTCCACCCCGGCCTTGGCCGCGCCGTAGGCCGCGGTGCCCGGTGACGGCCGACGGCCGCTGACACTGGTGATGTTGACGATCGAGCCCCCGCCGTCCTGGGTCTGCATGACCGCGTTGGCGTGCGTGGACACCAGCAGGGCACTGAGCAGATTCAGTTCGATGATCTTGCGACTGAAGTTGGCCGACGCATCGGCGGCAAATGCGAACGGCGAGCCGCCGGCATTGTTGACCACGACGTCGATCCGGCCGTGGGTGGCCACGACCGCCTCGATCAGTCCCCGGACCGCGTCGTCGTCGCGCACGTCGCAGGCGTGGAACTCGTACGGCAGGCCCTCCACCGGGCGCCGGGCGCAGGTCACCACCGTCGCTCCCTGATCGGCGAAGACGGCGCTGATACCGGCGCCCACGCCGCGCACCCCGCCGGTCACCAGGACCACCTTGCCGGTCAAACCGAGGTTGATGGCGTCACGCATTGTGCTAGCGTACCAAGCAAGTGCTTGCTCAGGTACTGATGGCCCCCGACACGACAGGGAAAACCCGCCAATGCCGATCACATCCAAGACCGTCGAGCCCGGGATCGTCGCGGTCACCGTCGACTTCCCGCCCGTCAACGCGCTGCCGTCCCGAGCCTGGTTCGAGCTGGGTGACGTCATCACCGCCGCCGGCAACGACATGTCCACCCACGCGGTGATCCTGCGTGCCGAGGGCCGCGGCTTCAACGCCGGCGTGGACATCAAGGAGATGCAGCACACCGAGGGCTTCACCGCCCTGATCGACGCCAACCGCGGCTGCTTCGCCGCCTTCAAGGCCGTCTACGAGTGCGCGGTGCCGGTGATCGCCGCGGTCAATGGCTTCTGCGTCGGCGGCGGGATCGGCCTGGTCGGAAACGCCGACGTGATCGTGGCTTCCGACGACGCCAAGTTCGGCCTGCCGGAGGTGGAACGCGGCGCGCTGGGTGCGGCCACCCACCTGTCCCGGCTGGTGCCGCAGCACATGATGCGCCGGTTGTTCTACACCGCGGCCACCGTGGACGCGGCCACCTTGCACCAGTACGGCTCGGTGCACGAGGTGGTGCCGCGCGCCGAGCTCGACGAATCCGCCCTGCGGGTGGCCCGCGACATCGCCGCCAAGGACACCCGGGTGATCCGGGCCGCCAAAGAGGCGCTCAACCTCATCGACGTGCAGAAGGTCAACTCCAGCTACCGGATGGAGCAGGGCTTCACCTTCGAGCTCAACCTCGCCGGCGTCGCCGACGAACACCGCGACGCGTTCGCCGGTACCGAGAAGGGCGCCAAGAAATGAGCAAGCTGACCACACTCGACGACGCCGTCGCCGAGCTGCGCGACGGCATGACCATCGGCATCGGTGGCTGGGGGTCGCGGCGTAAGCCGATGGCGTTCGTCCGCGCCATCCTGCGCACCGACGTCAAGGACCTGACCGTGGTGACCTACGGCGGGCCGGATCTGGGGCTGCTGTGCTCGGCGGGCAAGGTGCGCCGGGCCTACTACGGCTTCGTCTCGCTGGACTCGCCGCCGTTCTACGACCCGTGGTTCGCGCGCGCCCGCACCACCGGCGCCATCGAGGCCCGCGAGATGGACGAGGGCATGCTGCGCTGCGGGCTGCAGGCCGCGGCCCAGCGGCTGCCGTTCCTGCCGATCCGGGCCGGTCTGGGCAGCTCGGTGATCGACTTCTGGGAGGGCGAGCTCAAGACCGTCACCTCGCCGTATCCCGTTGAGGGCGGCCACGAGACCCTGGTCGCGATGCCGGCGCTGAACCTGGACGCCGCGTTCGTGCACATGAACATCGGCGATGAGCGCGGCAACGCCGCCTACACCGGGATCGACCCGTACTTCGACGACCTGTTCCTGATGTCGGCGCAGCGCCGGTTCCTGTCGGTGGAGAAGATCGTGTCCACCGAGGAACTGATGGCCGCATCGATCCCGCAGACCCAGATCATCAACCGGATGATGGTCGATCGCGTGGTGGAGGCACCCAACGGAGCCCACTTCACCATTGGCGCAGCCGATTACGGCCGCGACGAGAAGTTCCAGCGGCACTACGCCGAGGCCGCCAAGTCCGACGAGACCTGGGCGGAGTTCAAGGCCACCTATCTGTCCGGTAGCGAAGACGACTACCAGGCGGCGGTTAAGGCATTCGGAGCGGAGGCCCAAGCATGACCGACTCACCCACTCGCGCCGAGATCTGCGCGGTCGCCTGTGCCGAGCTGTTCCGCGACGCCGGCGAGATCATGGCCTCACCCATGGCTACGGTGCCCTCGGTCGGCGCCCGGCTGGCCCGCCTGACCTTCTCCCCCGACCTGGTGCTCACCGACGGGGAGGCTCGCATCCTGGCCGACACCCCGGCGATCGGCAAGGTCGGGCCGCTGGAAGGCTGGATGCCGTTCAACCGGGTCTTCGAGACCCTGTCGTGGGGCCGGCGCCATGTGATCATGGGCGCCAACCAGATTGACCGCTACGGCAATCAGAACCTGAGCGCGTTCGGTCCGCTGCAGCAGCCCACCCGGCAGATGTTCGGGGTCCGCGGCGCCCCCGGCAACACCATCAACCACACCACCAGCTACTGGGTGGGCGCGCACTCGTCGCGGGTGTTCTGCGAGGCCGTCGACATCGTCTCCGGCATCGGCTACGACAAGGTCGACCCGGCCAACCCCGCGTTCCGGTTCTTCAACCTGGGTGGGGTGGTGACCAACCTCGGGGTGTTCGACTTCGGCGGCCCTTCGCATCAGATGCGCGCCGTCTCGCTGCACCCCGGCGTCACCGCCGACGAGGTCGCCGAGAACACCTCCTTCGAGGTGCACGGGCTGGCCGAGGCCGCCACGACCCGGCTGCCGGAGGTCGAGGAACTGCGGTTGATCCGTGAGGTCATCGACCCGAAATCGCTGCGGGACAAAGAAGTCCGGGCATGAGTCGGCTGAAGACCCCGCTGACCACACTGGTCGGCATCGAACATCCCGTCGTGCAGACCGGGATGGGCTGGGTGGCCGGTGCCCGATTGGTTTCGGCCACCGCCAACGCCGGCGGGCTGGGCATCCTGGCCTCGGCGACCATGACCATCGACGAACTGGCCGCTGCCATTTCGAAGGTCAAGGCCGCCACCGACAAGCCGTTCGGCGTCAACATCCGCGCCGACGCCTCCGACGCCGGCGACCGGGTGGATCTGATGATCCGCGAAGGCGTCAAGGTGGCGTCGTTCGCGCTGGCGCCCAAGGCCGAGCTGATCGCCAAGCTCAAAGAGGCCGGCTCGGTGGTGATCCCGTCGGTCGGTGCGGCCAAGCACGCCAAGAAGGTGGCGTCCTGGGGCGCCGACGCGGTGATCGTGCAGGGCGGCGAGGGCGGCGGGCACACCGGCCCGGTCGCCACCACGCTGCTGCTGCCGTCGGTGCTTGACGCCGTCGCCGGTACCGGGGTTCAGGTGATCGCCGCCGGCGGGTTCTTCGACGGCCGCGGCCTGGCCGCCGCGCTGTCTTACGGTGCGACCGGCGTCGCGATGGGCACCCGGTTCCTGCTCACCTCGGATTCGACCGTTCCGGACGCGGTCAAGCAGCGCTACCTTGCTGCGGATTTGAGCGGCACCGTCGTCTCGACCCGGGTCGACGGCATGCCGCACCGGGTGCTGCGTACCGAACTGGTGGAGAAGCTCGAAAGCGGTTCGCGGGCACGCGGTTTCAGCGCCGCCATCCGCAACGCGGCGAAGTTCAAGAAGATGTCGGGCATGTCGTGGCCGACCATGGTGCGGGACGGCCTGGCGATGCGACACGGCAAGGAACTCACCTGGTCACAGGTGCTGATGGCCGCCAACACCCCGATGCTCTTGAAGGCAGGCCTGGTAGAAGGCAACACCGAAGCCGGCGTGCTGGCCTCGGGCCAAGTCGCCGGCATCCTCGACAACCTGCCGTCGTGCGCGGAGCTGATCAGCTCGATCGTCGACGAAGCGGTCACCCACCTGCAGTCGGCCTCCTCGCTGATCACCTAACCTCGAGTCGGAATCTCACGACGCGACACGCGGTGGGTGCGTCACGAGATTCCGATTCGCGCCCCGGCCGGGCCATCCGGCCACGCGCATCGCGTCTTGCACTCGGGCGATCAACGTCGCCCGCCGGTAGCGCAGCAGCTCCGCGCTGACGCGGATGATCACCCAGCCGAGCTCGGCCAGCGCTGCCTGACGATCAATGTCTCGCTGCCGTTGCTTCGGGTCGGTCCAGTGCTGCGGGCCGTCGTACTCGATGCCGACCCTCAATTCCCGATACCCCATATCGAGCCGGCCCACGAATTCGCCGAACCCGTCATGGACCACGATCTGGGTCTCCGGCCACGGCAAGCCGGCGTCGATCAGCGCCAGCCGGGTACGGCTCTCCTGGGGCGACTCCGACCCGCTGTCGACCAGCGGCAGGATTCTCCGTAGCCCGTTGACACCACGGGCGCCGGGATGCGCGGCGATGACGGCCTCAACTTCAGCGATCCCGATGCCGGTGGCGTTGGCCAGCGCATCGAGGCGCTGCACGCCGGTCACCCGCGACCGCGTTCGGCGTCCGATGTCGAAAGCAGTCCGCGCTGCGGTGGTGACCGCAATGTCGTCGACGGTCGTCAACTCGCCGGGCTTGAGAACCTCATTGTGCGCGACAAGCTTCGGCGGCGCCTTCTGGTTGTCGTGGACCAGTTCAGCGGGCAGTGCCGCGTCCACCCACTTCGAGCCCAGCAGCGCCGCAGCGGAGTTGCCCGCCACCACGCCGCGCCGCCGCGACCACAGCCACGCCGCCGTCGCGCGCTGCCGCGCGGTCAGCTCGATGCCCCACGGAACGTAGACGCCCGGGTAGACCGGCTGGTACAGCGTCCGCATCGTCCGCTCGGGAATGAGCCTGTCGGCCAATGCCTCGGGTCCCAGGAACGGCCAATCCAATTCGTCCACAGCCGAAGCGTGGCAGTCGGCGATAGCCGGTGCCGACACTTATCCACAGAGCCCGAGTCGGAATCTCACGACGCGACACGCTGTGGTGGCGTCGCGAGATTCCGACTCGAAGCAAAGGCCGTCGGGCTAGACCTCGACCACCATCAGGGTGTGCCCACTCGGGTCGCGGAAGAAGAACATCGGCGGGACCGGCGCCCCCATCCGGGCCACCTGTGCGTCGACGTCGACCCCGAGTTCACGCATCGCGGTGTGGGTGGCGTCGATATCGTCGGTGGTCAGCGTGATGCCCGTTTCCATCGGCACCACCGGCACGCCCTCTTGCGGCGGAGCCAGCGCGATACCGGTCGAGCCCTCGGGCGGGTAGACCTCGATCCACCGGTAGCCGCCGCCGAACTCCTCGTCGGTGCGCTTCTCAAAGCCGAGCGACTCGTAGAACGCAACCGCCTTGTCCTGTTCGGGCGTCGCCACGCATACCAGGTTGATCGTCTTCAGGCCGATCTTGGTGGGACTCATCATGCTCCTTCTGGGTTGGGATTACTCGGTACCGTATGCCTGGGCGATCTCCGCAGAGCCCGCCCAGCGGCTGAAGGTGGGATACTGCGGCCAGCCGTCCGGAGATTCCTGCCATACCTCCTGGCGCCCGTAGGGCAGGACGTCCAGCAGGCCGAACACGTGGCCGAGCTGTTCGCAGCCCCGGCCGGTCGTGTGCCAGGTGCGATACACCGTGTCGCCATGGCGCAGAAAGACATTCAGTGCGAACTGGCCACCCGGCGGGGCGCCGACGTCGGCGCCGAACGGACTTCCGGCGGTGCTGTACCAGTCCATCCGGTTGCCGACCCGACGCTTGTAGGCGAGCGCTTCATCGATCGGGCCCTGGGTGACGATGACGAACCGTGCGTCGTAGTCGGCCAAAAACTCCAACCGGGTGAACTGCGAGGTGAACCCGGTACATCCCGGACACTGCCACTCCTGGCCGGGAAACCACATGTGGTGGTAGACGATCAGCTGGTGTTTGCCGTCGAAGACATCGGCCAGCCGCACCGGCCCGTTCTCGCCTTCGAGTACGTAGTCGGCCATGGCGACCATCGGCAGCCGGCGACGTTGCGCCGCGATCGCATCGAGTTCACGGGTGGCCGCCTTCTCCCGGACCCGCAGCGCATCCAGCTCCCGCTGCCACGTCGATTGGTCCACCACCGGCGGCAACCCCAAAGTCGTCGACACGAAAGCCTCCCGCGGAATGTGTACGGCGTCTACATTGAGTATGTTGACACCGTACACTTCGACTCGAGGGGGCTGTCAAGAGGTGGCTGGAACAAAGGCCGGTTATCACCATGGCGATCTGTGCGCAGCACTGATCGACGCCGGCTTGCAGCTCACCCGAACCGGCGGCCCGGAGGCACTGACCATCCGGGAGGCGACCCGGCGCGCCGGGGTGTCCCCCAACGCCGCCTACCGTCACTTCGCGGACCGCGAGGCGCTGCTCAGCGCCGTGGCAACAGCCATCCAGGACCGGATGGCCGCGCGCATGTTCCCATCGGTGAACCGGCGCGGGTCGGCACAGACCCGCGCGCTCAATCAGCTACGCGCAGTGGGCTTGGGCTATATCGAGTTCGCACTGGACGAGCCGGGGTGGTTCGCCGTGGCGTTCTTCGGCGGTTCAGCGAGCCTCGACGGAGGAGAGGCGAAGCTGGGACCGCCGCACGAATCCAGCGGTTCAGCGAGCCTCGACGGAGGAGAGGCGAAGCTGGGACCGCCGCACAAATCCGGCGGTTCAGCGAGCCTCGACGGAGGAGAGGCGAAGCTGGGACCGCCGCACGAATCCGGCGGTTCAGCGAGCCTCGACGGAGGAGAGGCGAAGCTGGGACCGCCGCACAAATCCAGCGGTTCCGACCTCAGCGCACTCGGCGACGATCGGGTTCCACCGCCGTTTCGCGCCCTGGTGGATGCCCTCGACGCGATGACCGATGCCGGTGTGCTGCAACCGAACCGGCGCGCCGGTGCGGAGTGGCCGTGCTGGTCGGCGGTACACGGATTCGCCGAGCTGGCGCTGCATGGACCGCTGCGGGGCACCAGCCGCCGCGAGTTGGAAGCCCTGGCCCGACGCACCGTCGACGACGTCATCTCCGGGCTGGTCCATTAGCCCGCGTTCGTCAGTCGGTGGTGCTCGGCAGGTGGATCCCGTTGCCGACCGCGAGCACGAACGAAGTCAGGTCGTGGGTGAGGTCATCGATCGACCGCGGCGGGTCGGTGTCATGCAGGAAGTCAGCGACGGTCTCGAAACAGCCCCCCACGGTGGCGACCGCCATCGCCCGGTAGTCGACGCTGTCACCGGAGCGCGCCTTGCTACGCCAGAACGCCTCGAGGAAATCCGCCGCCCACTTGCGGTTCGCCCGCCGTTGCGCCTCAACCCGTGGCGAGATGCCGGTGCACTCCCTAAACGCCACCACCGCCACCCGCGGGTCGTCGACCAGCGCGTGGGCAAACGCGGCGAGGACGCGGCGCACGGTCGCCTCTTCGGGCTCACCGGGGGCCGCCCGCTGAAGCTGCTCTTCGACTTGCCGCTCGATGCCTTCACCGATCCCGTTCATCAGCGCCAGGTAGCAGTCTTCCTTGCTGTCGAACAGTTCGTAGAACGCCTTGTTACCGACATAGGCGGTCTGGCAGATTTGCTCGATCGAGGTGTTGACGTAGCCGTCCCGCGCAAACAGATCGAACGCCGCCGCCAAGATCTGATCGCGACGCTGTGCGCGGCGCTGGTCGGCGTCCAGTCCCCGAATTCTGCGGCCGCCAGGTGTGGGCGTTGCCATGATCGCTCCCATGGCGGAGAATTTTAGCTGCCGAGCCGTTCGATGATGGTGACGTTGGCCGTACCGCCGCCCTCACACATCGTCTGCAACCCATACCGGCCGCCCGTTCGCTCCAGCTCATGCAGCATCGTGGTGAACAATTTGGCGCCGGTCGCCCCCAGCGGGTGACCCAACGCGATCGCCCCGCCATTGGGGTTGACCTTTGCCGGGTCGATCGGGAACTCCTTCATCCAGGCCTGGACCACCGGCGCGAACGCCTCGTTGATCTCCACCACATCAATGTCGTCGATGCTCAACCCGGTCTTCTCCAGCGCGTAGCGGGTGGCCGGGATCGGGCCGGTCAGCATGAACACCGGGTCGTCGCCCCGGGCACTGATGTGGTGGATGCGGGCCCGCGGCGTCAGGCCGTGATCGGACACCGCCTGCTGGGAAGCGAGCAGCACCGCGCTGGCGCCGTCGGAGATCTGGCTGGCCAGTGCAGCGGTGAGTCGGCCACCTTCGACCAGAGGCTTCAACCCGGCCATCTTCTCCAGGGTCGATTCCCGCGGTCCCTCGTCGACGCGGAACGTCACACCGTCGACATCGACCGGGATGATCTCTCTGTCGAAGCGGCCCTCGGCGATGGCGGTGAACGCCCGCTCGTGGCTCTGCAGGGCGAAGCGTTCCATCTCCTCGCGCGACAGATCCCACTTCTCGGCGATCATCTCGGCACCGCGGAACTGCGAGATCTCCTGCTCGCCATAGCGTTCCAGCCACTTCTTGGACTCATTGGTCGGCGAGGTGAAACCGAACTGCTCGCCGACGATCATCGCCGAGGAGATCGGCACCCAGCTCATGTTCTGCACCCCGCCGGCCAGAATCAGGTCCGCCGTGCGGGACATGATGGCCTGAGCGCCGAAGGAGATCGCCTGCTGGGACGAACCGCACTGCCGGTCGACGGTAACCCCGGGAACGGCTTCGGGGTAGCCGGCCGCCAGCCACGCCAGCCGGCCGATGTTGCCGGCCTGGCCACCGATCGCGTCCACACAACCCGCGATCACGTCGTCGACGGCCGCAGGGTCGACGCCGACCCGGTCCAGGAGGCCGCGGAACGCCAGCGCGCCCAGGTCGACCGGGTGCACCCCGGCCAGCGACCCGTTGCGCTTACCGACGGCGGTGCGGGCAGCGTCGATGACGTATGCCTCAGAGATTTGTGCGGCCATTTGGGACTCCTTCACTGATTCCACCCAGCACGATAGCGAGGTATTGTCTGCCGACCTGTTCGGCGGTGAGCGGTCCGCCGGGCTGATACCAGCGCACCGACACCCAGGTGGTGTCGCGGATGAAGCGGTAGACCAGGTCGAGGTCGAGGTCCGGGCGAAAGCATCCGGCCTCGACGCCCTGCTGCAGCACGTCGATCCACATCTTGCGCTGCTGACGATTGCGCTCGTCGACGTAGGCGAAGCGCTCCTGCGACGACAGCCGCTTGGCTTCGTCCTGGTAGATGACGACCTGGGCGTGCCGGTGCTCGATGGCGTCGAACGACGCCAGGAACAGCCCTTCCAGGCGCGCCAGCGGATCGGATTCGGTGTCGATGATCTGCTGGTAGCGCCCGAAAAGCCAGTCGAGAAAGTCGCGCAGCACCTCGTCGACCATCTCCTCTTTGGAGGAGAAGTGGTGATACAGGCTGCCGGACAGAATCCCGGCGGCGTCGGCGATGTCGCGCACCGTGGTGGCACGCAGGCCGCGCTCGGCGATCATCGCCGCAGCCAGGTTCAGGAGTTCGTCACGGCGCGTCATGGGATCACGGGTGCTGGCTGGAAACCGAGATGATCTCGCCGGTGAGGTAGCTGGAGTAGTCGCTGGCCAGGAACGCGATGGTGGTGGCGATCTCCCACGGCTCGGCGGCCCGGCCGAACGCCTCGCCCTCGGCGAGCCGGTCCAGCAGTTCTGCGGAGCTGGTCTTCTCCAGGAACTTGTGCCGGGCGATGGACGGCGAGACGGCATTGATGCGCACCCCGTACTCGACCGCCTCGATCGCGGAGCAGCGGGTCAGGGCCATCACGCCGGCCTTGGCTGCGGCGTAGTGAGACTGGGAATGCTGTGCGCGCCAACCCAATACGCTGGCGTTGTTGACGATGACCCCGCCGTGGTCGACGCCACGGAAGTAACGCAGGGCAGCCCGGGTCGCCCGCATCACCGAGTTCAGCGTCACGTTCAGGACGCGGTCCCACTCGTCGTCGGTCATGTCGATCACCGGGGTCTGCCCGCCCAGGCCGGCGTTGTTGACCAGCACGTCGAGTCGGCCCATCTTCGCCACGGCGTCGGTGAACAGCGCATCCACGGCGGCGGTGGAGGTGACGTCGCAGACCACCGCCTCCACCCGGCCCAGGCCGAGGGCGGCCAGTTCGTCGCGGGTCTCACCGAGCCGGCGTTCGTGATAGTCGGAGACGACGACGTCGGCGCCCTCGAGCAGCGCCCGCCGCGCGGTGGTGGAGCCGATACCGGTACCGGCCGCCGCGGTCACCAGCACCGTCTTGCCCGCTAATAGGCCATGCCCGGCAATCTCTTCCGGCGCCTTGGACAGATCCGTTGCCGAGCTCATCCCTTTGCCTCCCGGGGTAGGCCGAGAACCCGCTCGGCGATGATGTTGCGCTGAATTTCGTTCGACCCGCCGTAGATGGTGTCGGAGCGGGTGAACAGATAGAGCCGTTGCCACTCGTCGAACTCACCGTCGGCCAGCACCATCGAATCGCGCCCGATCACGTCCATGGCGAGCTCGCCCAGGTCGCGATGCCAGTTGGCCCACAACAGTTTCGAGACGTTGTCCTGGCCGGGCTGCTCGACGTCCATGGTGGCCATCGCGTAGGACCGCATCGCCCGCAGCCCGACCCAGGACCGGGCCAGCCGCTCACGGATCAGCGGGTCTTCGGCGGCGCCGTTGCGTGTCGCGAGTTCGGCCAGCGCGGAAAGCTCACGCGCATACCGGATCTGCTGGCCCAATGTCGACACGCCACGCTCGAAGGTGAGCGTGCCCATGGCGACCTTCCAACCGTCGCCGGGCTCCCCGACCACCAGGTCGGCATCGGTGACCGCGTCGTCGAAGAACACCTCGTTGAACTCCGAGGTGCCGGTCAGCTGCACGATCGGGCGGATTTCCACGCCGGGCTGATCCAGCGGCACCAGCAGGTACGACAGTCCGTTGTGCCGCTTGGAGCCCTTCTCGGTGCGGGCCACCACGAAGCACCACTGCGACAGGTGCGCCAGCGAGGTCCACACCTTCTGGCCGTTGATCACCCAGCGATCGCCGTCGAGCACCGCGGTGGTGGCCACATTGGCCAGGTCGCTGCCGGCGCCGGGCTCGGAGTAGCCCTGACACCACAGCTCGGTGACATTGCGGATGCCCGGCAGGAAACGCTGCTGCTGTTCGGCAGTGCCGAAGGCGATCAGCGTCGGCCCGAGCAGCTCCTCGCCGAGGTGATTGACCTTGTCCGGGGCGTCGGCGCGGGCGTACTCCTCGTAGAACGCCACCCGGTGGGCCACCGACAGTCCGCGTCCGCCGTGCTCCACCGGCCAGCCCAGGCAGGTCAGCCCGGCGTCGGCGAGATGGCGGTTCCACGCCATCCGCTCCTCGAAGGCCTCATGCTCGCGCCCAGGCCCGCCAAGGCCTTTGAGCTTGGCGAACTCCCCGACCAGGTTGTCGGCCAGCCATGCGCGGACCTCAGCCCTGAACTCCTCGACTGCTTGCACCCCTGTAGGCTAACCTACCAAGCACTTGCTCGGCTACGAGCCATCGAACCCAGGGAGCACTATGCCCAGCCAAGCGCGCACCACGCCCGCCGCGCTGGACCGCATCGCGGGTGCGCTCCCCGACCATGACGCGCTGATCGCCGAGGACAACCGGTTCACCTACGCCGAGCTGCGCGACGAGGTGCGCCGGGCCGCCGCCGCACTGATCGCGCTCGGCGTCGCCCCCGGCGAGCGGGTCGCATTGTGGTCGCCCAACACCTGGCATTGGGTGGTCGCCTGCCTGGGCACCCATTACGCCGGTGGCGTCCTGGTGCCGCTGAACACCCGCTACACCGCCTCGGAGGCCACCGACATCCTGGCCCGCAGCAAAGCCAAGGTGCTGCTCGGGATGGGCCGCTTCCTCAAGGCCGACCGCCTCGCCGAGCTCGACCGTGCCGAGCTGCCGGCGCTCGAGCATGTCGTCCGGATACCCGTGCAGGAAGGGGACGCGGCGGCGGCGGCATCCTGGGATGAGTTCATCGCCGCCGGGGCGTCGGTCTCCGATGACCAGATCGACGCGCGGGCTGCGTCCGTCGGCCCCGACGACCTGTCCGACATCCTGTTCACCTCGGGAACCACCGGCCGCAGCAAAGGCGTGCTCTGCGCGCACCGGCAGTCACTGGCCGGTCCGGCGGCGTGGGCGGCCTGCGGCCAGATGACCGCCGACGACCGCTACCTGTGCATCAACCCGTTCTTCCACAACTTCGGCTACAAGGCCGGGATCCTGGCCTGTCTGCAGACCGGGGCCACCTTGATCCCACAGCTGACTTTCGACCCGGCCGACGCGTTGCGCGCCATCGAGGAGCACCAGATCACCGTGCTGCCGGGGCCGCCCACCATTTATCAGACCCTGCTGGATCACCCCGATCGTCAGCGCTATGACCTGAGCTCGCTGCGGTTCGCGGTCACCGGTGCGGCCACCGTCCCGGTCGTGCTGATCGAGCGGATGCAGACCGAGCTCGACATCGACATCGTGCTCACCGCATACGGTCTGACCGAGTCCGGCGGGTTCGCCACCATGTGCCGCGCCGACGACGACGCCGTCACCGTGGCCACCACGTGCGGGCGGCCGATCGCCGACTTCGAGCTGCGGATAGACGGTTCGGAAGCCGGGGAGGTGCTGCTGCGCAGCGCCAACATCATGCTCGGCTACCTCGACGACGCCGAGGCCACCGCCGCGGCCATCGACGGCGACGGGTGGCTGCACACCGGCGACGTCGGCACCGTCGACGCGGCGGGGAACCTGCGGATCACCGACCGGCTCAAGGACATGTACATCTCCGGCGGCTTCAACGTCTACCCCGCCGAGATCGAGCAGGTGCTGGCCCGCCTCGACGGGGTTGCCGACGTGGCGGTGATCGGGGTGCCCGACGAACGCCTTGGCGAAGTGGGACGGGCATTCATCGTGCGCCGGCCCGGGTCGGGCGAGGCCCTCGATGAACAAAAGGTGATCGCTTACGCCCGTGAACATCTGGCGAACTTCAAGGCACCGCGATCGGTGGTGTTCGCCGACTCCCTGCCGCGCAATCCCGGCGGCAAGGTGGTCAAGCATGAATTGAGAGAGTGGGCCTAGATGGACCTGACATTCGACGACGAGACCGAGGCCTTTCGCGCCGAGGTGCGTGACTTCCTGGCGGCCAACAAGGACAAGTTCCCTCTCCTGTCCTACGACACCGCCGAGGGTTTCGAGCAACACCGGCGGTGGGACAAAGTGCTGTACGACGCCGGGCTGTCGGTGATCGCCTGGCCGAAGCGCTACGGCGGGCGGGACGCCACCCTGCTGCAGTGGGTGGTGTTCGAGGAAGAGTATTTCCGCGCCGGGGCGCCCGGGCGGGCCAGCGCCAACGGCACCTCGATGCTGGCGCCGACGCTATTCGCGCACGGCACCGAAGAACAGCTGGACCGGGTGCTGCCGAAGATGGCCAGCGGCGAGGAGATCTGGGCGCAGGCCTGGTCGGAGCCGGAGTCCGGCAGTGACCTCGCATCGCTGCGCTCGACGGCCACCAAGGTCGAAGGCGGCTGGAAACTCAACGGGCAGAAGATCTGGAGCTCGCGCGCCCCGTTCGGCGAGCGCGGCTTCGGGCTATTCCGCTCCGACCCGGAGGCGCAGCGCCACCACGGGCTGACCTACTTCATGTTCGACCTCAAAGCGCCCGGCATCACGGTGCGCGCCATCGAGCAGCTCGGCGGGGAGACCGGTTTCGGCGAGATCTTCCTCGACGACGTGTTCGTGCCGGACAACGACGTGATCGGCGTGCCGAACGAGGGCTGGCGCGCCGCGATGAGCACGTCGAGCAACGAGCGCGGCATGAGCCTGCGCAGCCCGGCCCGGTTCCTGGTGGGCGCCGAAAAGCTGGCGGCGCTGTGGAAGGAGCACGGCAGCGACCCGGCGTTCACCGATCGGGTCGCCGACGCCTGGATCAAGGCGCAGGCCTACCGCTTGCAGACGTTCGGCACCGTGACCCGACTGGCGGCCGGCGGTGAACTGGGCGCGGAGTCCTCGGTGACGAAGGTTTTCTGGTCCGAACTGGACGTCGCGCTGCACCAGACCGGCCTGGACATCCGCGGCGCCGACGGCGAGCTGGCCGATGCCTGGACCCACGGCTACCTGTTCGCGCTCGGCGGCCCGATCTACGCCGGCACCAACGAGATTCAGCGCAATATCATCGCCGAGCGGCTGCTGGGCCTGCCCCGGGAGAAGAAATGAAATTCGATCTAGACCAAGAGCAGCGCGACTTCGCAGCCAGCATCGACGCTGCCCTCGGCGCCGCCGACGTACCCGGTGCGGTGCGCGCCTGGTCGGCCGGGAATACCGAGCCCGGCAAGCGGGTGTGGAGCCAGCTGGCCGAGCTGGGCGTCACCGCGCTGGCCGTGCCGGAGGAGTTCGACGGCATCGGCGCCCACCCGGTCGATCTGGTGCTGGCCATCGAAGCGCTGGGCCGCTGGTGTGTACCCGGGCCGGTGGTGGAATCCCTTGCGGTGGCACCGGTGCTGCTGGCCGGTGCCCCCGATGCCGCCGAGCGGCTGGCCGGGTTGGCCGCCGGGGAGCTGATCGCCACGGCGGCACTGCCGCCGCACGCCCCGCGGGCCGTCGACGCCCACGCCGCCGACCTCGTTCTACTGGCCGAGAACTCCCAGGCGGCCATCGCACAGATCGGCTCCGAGCACCGCTCGGTGGACCCGAGCCGCCGGGTGTTCGGCGTCACCGCGGCCGGCGACTCCTGGGAAGCGGACACCAGCCGCGCCTACGAGGTGGGCGCACTGGCCACCGCCGCGCAGCTGGTCGGCGCCGGCCAGGCCATGCTGAATACGGCCGTCGACTACGCCAAGCAGCGCACTCAATTCGGCCGGGTGATCGGTGGCTACCAGGCGATCAAGCACAAACTGGCCGACGTGCACATCGCCCTGGAACTGGCCCGCCCGCTGGTGTACGGGGCGGCCTTGTCCCTGGCTGATGGCTCCGCCGACACCGCACGCGACGTCAGCGCGGCCAAGGTGGCCGCGTCCGATGCGGCATTGGCTGCCGCCCATTCCGCTTTGCAGACCCACGGTGCGATCGGCTTCACCAGCGAATGCGACCTGTCGCTGTGGCTGCTGCGCGTGCAGGCGCTGCGCCCCGCCTGGGGGGATGCGACCACCCATCGGCGGCGAGTGTTGGAGGCGATCTAAGTGGCCCACAACGAAGAACGCGAGCTGCTGCGCCAGACCGTCGCCGCGCTGGTCGACAAGCACGCCACCCCGGAAGCGGTCCGGACGGCGATGGAGTCCGAGCGCGGCTACGACGAGGCACTGTGGCAGCTGTTGTGCGAGCAGGTCGGTGCCGCCGCGCTGGTGGTGCCCGAGGAGCTCGGCGGGGCCGGTGGCCAACTAGCCGATGCCGCAGTGGTTCTCGAAGAGCTCGGGAAGGCACTGGTACCCACGCCGCTGCTGGGTACCGTGCTGGCCGAGCTGGCGCTGCTGGCCGCTGACGAGCCCGACGCCCAAGCCCTCGAGCAGCTAGCCGAAGGAGGGGCGATCGGGACGGTCGTCTTCGACGACGGTTATGCGGTCAACGGCGACCTCGCCGATATCGTTGTCGGCGCCCGGGACGGCCAATTGCAGCGCTGGACCGAATTCAGCGCTGAGCCGTTGACCACCATGGATCCGACCCGCCGGCTGGGCCGGATCACCGCCGCGCAGACCACCCCGATCGGAGCCGATCCGGGCATCGCCGACTACGCGGCGATCCTGCTGGCTGCCGAGCAGGTCGGCGCGGCCACCCGCTGCCTGGACCTGACCGTGCAGTACACCAAGGACCGGGTGCAGTTCGGCCGGCCGATCGGCAGCTTCCAGGCGCTCAAGCACCGTATGGCCGACCTGTACGTGGCGATCTCGGCCGCCCGCGCCGTCGTCGACGACGCCCTCACCGAGCCGTCGGCGACGTCGGCCGCACTGGCCAGAGTCGTTGCCAGCGAGGCGTTCTCCAAGGTGGCCGGCGAGGCGGTCCAGCTGCACGGCGGCATCGCGATCACCTGGGAAAGCGATATCCAGCTGTATTTCAAACGCGCGCACGGCAGTTCGCAGCTGCTCGGTCAGCCGGCCGAACACCTGCGCCGGTTAGAGGCCGAGGTTCTCTAAGGTCCCGTACGGTAGACACGTGTGCACCCGATTGGTTTACCTGGGACCCAACGGCAACATCATCACCGGGCGGTCGATGGACTGGAAGCTGGATCTGGCGACCAATCTGTGGGCGCTCCCGCGCGGCGTGCGGCGCGGCGGGCAGGCCGGGGCGAACTCCGTTGAGTGGACGGCGAAATATGGCAGCGTGGTGGCCACCGGCTACGACATCTGCACCACCGACGGCCTGAACGAGGCCGGGCTGTCGGCCAACCTGCTGTGGCTGGCCGAGTCGGAGTACCCCTGCTACGACGGTTCCCGGCCCGGGCTGTCGGTCGCGGTGTGGGCCCAGTACATGCTCGACAATTTCGCCACCGTGGCCGAGGCGGTTGCGACCTTGAGCACCGAACCGTTCGTCGTGGTGACCGACGGCGTACCCGGTGAGGACCGTCTGGCGACCCTGCATCTGTCGATGTCGGACGCCAGCGGTGACAGTGCGATCGTGGAATATGTTGGCGGCAAACAGACCATCCACCACAGCCGCGACTATCAGGTGATGACGAACTCCCCGGTCTTCGACCAGCAGCTTGCGGTCAACGCCTACTGGGAGCAGCTGGGCGGCACCGTCATGCTGCCGGGCACCAACCGGGCCGCTGACCGGTTCGCCCGAGCCTCGTTCTACGTCAACGCGATACCCAAATCCGAGGATCCGAAGATCGCGCTCGCGTCGGTGCTCAGCGTGGTGCGCAACGTGTCGGTGCCGTTCGGTATCACCACTCCTGACGAGCCCAACATCTCCTCGACGCGGTGGCGCACCGTCGCCCACCACGGCCACAAGTTGTATTGCTTCGAATCCGCGCTGACACCCAATGTGTTCTGGGTGGATCTGAAGAAGCTCGACTTCGTGCCGGGGGCCGCGGTGCGCAAGCTCGACCTCGGCTCCGATGACAGCAACGTCTTCGCCGGTGAGACGTCGGCGCGCTTTGCCGTCGCCGAACCGTTCACCTTCCTGGGCGTGGGCGCATGACCGCCCGTCTCGACCGCACGGCGCTGCGCGCCGGCATCCCGCCGTTTCACGTGATGGACGTGTGGCTGGCCGCCGCGCAGCGCCAGCGCAGCCATGGCGACCTGGTGAACCTGTCCGCCGGGCAGCCCAGCGTGGGCGCACCCGAGCCGGTGCGCTCGGCCGCCGCGGCGGCCCTGCAGGCCAACCAGCTCGGCTACACCGTTGCGCTGGGAATCCCGGAGCTGCGCGCGGCTATCGCCGGCTCCTACGCCGATCGCTACGGGCTCGACGTCGACGCTGACGACGTGGTGGTGACCACCGGGTCATCCGGCGGCTTCCTGCTGGCGTTTCTGGCCTGCTTCGACGTCGGCGACCGGGTGGCGATCGCCAGCCCCGGCTACCCGTGTTACCGCAACATCCTGACCGCCCTCGGCTGCGAGGTGATCGAGATCCCGTGCGGGCCGCAAACCCGCTTCCAGCCGACTGCTGAGATGCTCGCCGCGATCCCCGGGCCGCTGGCCGGGGTGATCGTCGCCAGCCCGGCCAACCCGACCGGGACCGTCCTGGAACCGGCGGAGCTGGCCGCGATCGCGACCTGGTGCGACGAGGCGGGCGTACGGCTGATCAGCGACGAGGTCTACCACGGGCTGGTCTATGAGGGCGCCCCGGAGACCAGCTGCGCCTGGCAGACCTCCCGCAACGCGGTGGTGGCCAACAGCTTTTCGAAGTACTTCGCGATGACCGGCTGGCGGCTGGGCTGGCTGCTGGTGCCGCCGGCGCTGCGACGCGCGGTGGACTGCCTGACCGGCAACTTCACCATCTGCCCGCCGGTGCTGGCCCAGTACGCGGCGGTCGCGGCCTTCACGCCCGAGGCGATCGCCGAAGCGCAAGGCCACCTGCGGCATTACGCGGCCAACCGGGAACTGCTGCTGACCGGCCTGCGCGACATCGGTATCGACCGGTTGGCGCCCACCGACGGGGCGTTCTATGTCTACGCCGACGTCGCGGACTACACCGACGACTCCCTGGCGTTCTGCGCGCGGTTGCTCGCCGACACCGGTGTCGCCGTGGCGCCGGGTGTCGACTTCGACACCGAGCGCGGCAACACCTTCGTCCGGTTGTCGTTCGCCGGGCCGACCGCCGATATCTCCGAAGCGTTGCATCGAATCAGCGGCTGGCTCCCGCTCCGGTAGGTTTACCCACAAGCTCGACCTACCTGATCGAAGGGACCACAGCAATGCGCACAACCACGACGTCTCGCCTGGCGATCGGCGCGGCAGCCGTCGGCATCCTCGGCGCGGTGGCCGCCACGGTGACCTCCGGGTCCACGCCGCCGGCCGATGCCGCACCGGCGCCCTGCACCGCCGCCGGGCTGGCCAACACCGCCAGCGGCGTGCTGAGCCAGGCCGGTGGGTTCCTCAACGACCACCCCGAGGCCAACGACGTGCTGACGTCGGCGGCCACCATGCCGCCGGAGCAGGCCAAGTCCTCGGTGCAGGGCTACTTCATCGGCCACCTCGACCAGCTGTCGACCCTGCAGGGCATCGCCGCACCGCTGACCGACCTGAAGAACCAGTGCGGCATCACGGTCTCCCCGACCCAGCTGGCCACGCTGCTGGAGACCGTCAGCAAGTAGGTCGGGCCGATGGGCCTGTCGATCAGCGACCAGGAACGGGCCGCACTGGCCGACGCGGCCGGCTTCGGCCTGTTCGCCGCGATCACCGGGCGCCGGTCGCGCCGCTTCCCGGTCGGTGGCGCCATCCCGGCTGGCGCGCTGGCCTATACCAGCCGCCGGCCGGTGCAACCGCTGTCGGCAGTGGAGCGGGCGCTGCTGCTGTCACTGATGGGTGGGGTCACCGGCTGGCATGACGGTATCGCCCACCATCCCGGATACGCCCCCGCACTGCCCAACTACCCCGGCAGCGCCAGTGGCCGGGCGATGCCATCGGCGGCGGGCTTTCACACCAGCCAGCTGTTCTTCACCGACGACACCGGCTGCTATCTGTTGCCCACCCGCGATCAGCAACCGCGAGAGTTCGCCACCCTCGAGGATTGGATCGGCCATACTGCGGATTCGTATGTGCAGCTGTCGGATTCCCGCTTGGAGCTGCCCCGCGAAGAGCCCTATATGGAGGGTCACAACACCTGGATCGGCAATCACCCGGGCAGCCTGCTGGCGTTCGCGGTGGCCGACCTGGCCGAGCACCTGCTGGAGAACCTGTGGTTCTTCGCGGCCAACGGCTACCGCATCACCGACGACATCACCGGTCGTGCGATCCCCGGGCTGCAAGCATTCTCGGGTTTGGCGCACGCCGACGACCCGATCCCGCTGTCGTTCGTCGAGCAGTACAGCCTGACCGAGGCCAGCGCAGAGCTGTCCATCGCCGCCCACAATGGGGCGCTGGGGTTACAGGCGATGGGCTTGGGCGGCTGGATATTCGATGGGCTGGACCGGGTTTCGGTGCTGCGCGCGTTCGGGTTCGTCGCCGATGACGATCCGCGCTGGCCGTTGCCCAATGTGACCGGGCTGCCCGGCCATTTCGAGACGCTGAGCCCGCCGCATGTGCCGTCGGTGGCCGAGGGCGTGGCCAAGCTGGTGACCCGAAAGTTCGGTCCCGGCGGGCCGTCGCACCCGTCGACGCCGGGTCCGTGGTCGGATACGCCGCGGGTGCGCGGCTCGGCCCTGCCGCCGGACGGTATCGCCGAGCTGGTCACGCTGCAGGCGTCCTATATCTACGACACCTTCGGCAAGCTGCCCGGCAGCGTACCGACGGTGCATGCGCTGATGTACCTGCAGGCCCAGCATCTGGACACCGACTTCTACGACGAGTTCTTTCGCCCGGGCGCCTATCTGCGCACCCACGCCGAGCACCAGCAGCGCTGGCACTGAAGCTCTCCCGAGTCGGAATCTCACGACGCGACACGCCGGTTCGGCGTCGCCGGATTCCGACTCGGCGGGGGATTGGCTGCGGGGCTTACAGCCAGGTGTCGTCGGTGGTGGCGGTCAGGAACGCCTCCAGGTCGTCGCGCCACTGTGCGGGCGTGGTCTTCTCCGGCTCGATGCCGGTGTAGTCGCCGCGGTAGAACAGCAGCGGCCGGGGCTTGACTTCGGGTACATCGGAAAGCGATTGCACCGCACCGAAAACCACGAAGTGGTCGCCGCCGTCGTGCACCGAGGCCACCGTGCAGTCGATGTGAGCCAGCGACCGGGCCAGGATCGGCGAGCCCAGCGGGGACGGCGTCCAATCCACCCCGGCGAACTTGTCGGGTTCCCGGGAGCCGAACCGGGCGCAGACGTCCTTCTGCTCCTCGGCCAGGATGTTGACGCAGAACTTTCCGCTGGCCTCGATGGCCTGCCAGGACCGCGACATCTTGGTCGGGCAGAACAGCACCAGCGGCGGATCCAGTGACAACGCGGCGAACGACTGACAGGCGAACCCGATCGGCGCACCGTCGTGCACGGTGGTGATGATGGTGATGCCCGTGCAGAACTGGCCGAGTACGTTGCGGAACGCGCGCGGGTCGATCGGAAGCTCGTCGGTCACTATCGGCCGCTACTTCTCGATGCCCACCGTGAAGTCATGCCCCCACAGGCTGACCGCGGTGCTCTCCCGGGCCACCCAGTCGTCGTCGTCGACTTCCAGTCCCTCGCAACCGAATTCGATCTGAAAGCCGCTGGGCGACTTCATGTAGAACGACAGCATCTTGTCGTTGACGTGCCGGCCCAGGGTCGCGGCCATCGGCACCTTGCGGCGATACGCCCGGTCCAGGCAGAGCCCGACGTCGTCGGCCTCCCCCACCTCGACCATCAGGTGCACGATGCCGGTCGGCGTGGGCATCGGCAGAAACGCCAGGCTGTGGTGGCGGGGGTTGCAGCCGAAGAACCGCAACCACGCCGGGTCGCCGTCGGCCGGGCGGCCCACCATCTGCGGGGGCAGCCGCATCGAGTCACGCAGCCGGAAGCCGAGCACGTCACGGTAGAAGTGCAGCGCCTCGGCGTCGTCCTTGGTCGACAGCACCACGTGGCCCAGACCCTGTTCCTCGGTGACGAACCGGTGACCGTAGGGGCTGACCACCCGGCGGTGCTGCAGCGCCACGCCGTGGAACACCTCCAGGGTGTTGCCGGACGGGTCGGCGAAGGTGATCATCTCGACGACGCGGCGCTCGGCGAGTTCGGCGGCGTCCGCCTCCTTGTACGGCGTGCCCTCGACTTCCAGGCGCTGCCGGATGTCCTGCAGGCCTTCGGCGTTGGCGCACTCCCAGCCCGACGACAGCAGCCGGTCGGTGTCGCCGGGCACGATCACCAGCCGGGCGGGGAAGTCGTCCATCCGCAGGTACAGCGCACCCTCGGTCGCCCCGTCGCCCTCGACCATGCCGAGAACCTTCAGGCCGAACTCCCGCCAGGCCGCCATGTCGGTGGCCTGGATCCGCAGATACCCCAGCGAACGGATACTCATCGCGATACCTCCCGCAAGCTCGTCTATGTCCCGGGTCGGGGCCCGCTCAGACCATTGTGTCGCCGGGCGGCAACCCGAACTCGTGGTTACCGAAGATCATGTATGCCCGCTCCGGGTCGTTGGCCGCGTGCACCCGGCCGGCGTGCGCGTCGCGCCAGAACCGCTGCACCGGAGCGTCGTTGGAGAGCGCGGTGGCACCGGCCGCCTCGAAGAGCCGGTCGATGGAGGCGATGGCCCGACCGGTGGCGCGCACCTGGTCGCGCCGGGCGCGGGCCCGCAGCTCGAACGGAATCTCCTTGCCGGCCGCCAGCAGGGCGTACTCGTCGGCGACGTTGCCGATCAGCTGCCGCCAGCCGGCGTCGATGTCGCTGGCAGCCTCGGCGACCCGCACCTTGGCGAACGGGTCGTCCTTGGCCTTCTCCCCAGCGAACGCCGCCCGGACCCGTTTGCCCTGGTGCTCGACGTGCGCGGCGTAGGCGCCGTAGGCCATGCCCATGATCGGCGTCGAGATCGTGGTGGGGTGGATGGTGCCCCACGGCATCTTGTAGACCGGGGCGGTGTTGGTCTGGTAGCCGCCGGCGGTGCCGTCGTTCATGGCCCGGTAGGACAGGAAGCGGTGCCGGGGCACGAAGGCGTCCTTGACCACAACGGTGTTGCTGCCGGTTCCCCGCAGGCCGACCACGTGCCAGACGTCGTCGATGCGGTAGTCGGAGATCGGGATCAAGAAGCTGCCGAAGTCCACCGGCTTGCCGTCTTTGATCACCGGGCCGCCCAGGAAAGCCCAGGTGGCGTGGTCACAACCCGACGACCAGTTCCACGACCCGTTGACGATGTAGCCGTCGGCCGTCTCGGTGACGACGCCGGCGCCCATCGGTGCATACGACGACGAGATCCGGACGCTGGTGTCCTCGCCCCAGACGTCCTCCTGGGCCTGCTGGTCGAAGAGCGCCAGGTGCCAGTTGTGCACGCCGATGATCCCGGCGACCCACCCGGTGGAGCCGCAGGCGCTGGCCAGCCGGCGCACCGCCTCGTAGAAGATCGTCGGGTCGCACTGCATCCCGCCCCACTGTTCGGGCTGCAGCAGCCGGAAGAAGCCGATGTCCTCGAGCGCCTTGACGTTGGCGTCGGGCAGCCGGCGCAGGTCTTCGGTCTCCTGGGCGCGCTCGCGCAGCTGCGGAAGAAGGTCGTCGATGGCGGCCAGCACCGACTGGGCGTCACGCTGTTGAATGGACGTCACTAGATTGCCTCCCAGGAGTGAGCAGGTTAGCGGCCCGGT
>NZ_LZJK01000086.1 GCF_001667945.1 Mycolicibacter sinensis
TGTCATTCCCGAACTTGCCGACGCGCTGAGCCTCACTGTCCAGCGTCCGCTGCCGCAGCGATGCCGCAGTCGCGCTCGTCAACGTGCCGCCCAGGTGGCGCGGGTCCGCCGTCATAACCGCGCCCGGCGTGCCGCCAATGAGCGCTACGCGGCTCGGCGACGCGAGATCGAGGACCGCAAGTGGCGAAACCGGATGCGTGACACGCTGTTTTTGCTTAAAGGTACGAAGAGCGCGAGTCCCTTCTGCGGCTGGATCAACGACCCCCACGAACCCGAAGAGCTGCCGCGCACCGAGACGTTCAAGGTTCTCAAGCGGGTGCTCTCCGCTGAGGGAGTGGACTGCGCCGACCCGGTGTACCGGATCCTCTAGAAGGGCGGATCGTCGGGCAGCGGCGGTGACGGTGGCGGCGGCTGCCAATCCGGCGGCAGCTCTTCGGGTTCGTGGGGGTCGTTGATCCAGCCGCAGAAGGGACTCGCGCTCTTCGTACCTTTAAGCAAAAACAGCGTGTCACGCATCCGGTTTCGCCACTTGCGGTCCTCGATCTCGCGTCGCCGAGCCGCGTAGCGCTCATTGGCGGCACGCCGGGCGCGGTTATGACGGCGGACCCGCGCCACCTGGGCGGCACGTTGACGAGCGCGACTGCGGCATCGCTGCGGCAGCGGACGCTGGACAGTGAGGCTCAGCGCGTCGGCAAGTTCGGGAATGACA
>NZ_LZJK01000087.1 GCF_001667945.1 Mycolicibacter sinensis
CAGCGACACACCCGATACCAAGTCCAGCACCGTCTGCCCCGACCCCCGAAACCCCACCACCCCAGGGGACTCACCCGGCTGGGGCGCTGTCAGGTCTTCGGGCCGACGAACTCGTCGAGTCGCGCGGTTGCCGCTTTGCGGTAGACGGCGATCTCATACGTGCTGTTCTGCGTCCACGGAATTCCCAGGCGATCCAGCGCCGCGCAGTACAGGCCGCGGATGTCGTAGGCGCGGTTGGAGAAGTGGTAGCGCACACTGCGCACGCCGCGGTCGTTGGCCACCACCCGGCAACCGTCGCTGTCGATCAGACCACGGATGAACTCCTCGGTCGCCTGGTTGACGAGTTCCTGCTGCCAGGGTTCGAGGCGGATCGGCCGGTGGTGCTTCTTGCCGGGGCCGTGCTGGGGGAAGAGGCAGGGCCAGTGCTTTGAGCAGAGGTAGACCTCAACGCAGTGATCCGAACGCTTGAGCACCCCGGCGTGCTGTCCCGGCATCACCGCATCGATTACCGCGCGACAGCGCGCGATGATCATGGGGTATTTGGCGTCGAGGGTGACCCTAAGTACCCAGCACCGGGGCTGCCGGGAAATGCAGCCATCGCCGAGGTACATCGCCGAGCAGGTAGCAGTACGCCGTTGGAGGCAAGCCAGAAAAGTCATGGGACCGGCAGTCTTCGCCCGGTTGCCGGACCCGTGGATCGCGACGCCAGCCTCGCACCGTGGTCCGGGGAATGCCAGTCCGCCGGGAAATCGCGCAACCGTTCATGCCGTAGCGACAAGGCGTTGCACCGAGTCGAATTCTGGTGGGTCGCATGATCCCGCCTTTCCGCACGTTGTATTCCAACGTAGTTCGGTACACCGACAGAATTTTCCGCCGATGCGACCGGTAGGATTTCAACGCCGGCGGGCGTGGTGGAACTGGCATACACGATGGTTTTAGGTGCCATTGCTCGAAAGAGCGTGAGGGTTCGAGTCCCTCCGCCCGCACAAATGTGATGAGTCACGTCATCGGTGACACCTTTTGACTCGCGTCATCGGACTGCAGCGCGGTCCCACGCTGGCGGGCTTCTCGGTCGGCCAAGTTCGGGCGCCGTGGTCGCGCCCCGGGGCTGTTGGTCGTCGATTTCCGCCATGTGGTGTTTGCCCGCCTCTCCGCGACAATCGCTGCGGCGAGCCGGAATTGACCGGAGTTGTCGCGGAAAGGCGGGCAAACATCCTGCCGTCCCGTCGCGGGATCGTCCAGTGGCGGACGGTTCGTAACAGGCGAACCGACGTCAGCGGAAGGGCATGCCCGGTCCCCTACAGTCCCAAGCCGTCGAAGATGCTCGACAGCGAGTTCCAGAAATCGGTGAGGTCATTAGACAGGGTCCCGGTGGGGTCGACGACGCCGAGCAGGTCGGGCCAGATCTGCATCGGATTCCATCCGCCCAACTCGCTTGGCACCGGGGGAATGTCGACGCCGCTATCCGGGCCGCCGGTGCCGGCCCAGGGGCCCAGGTAAGCCGGGTCGGTCATCAGCCCCGCGTTGACCAGGAGCTTTGCCAAGTTCGGGTTGATGCTGTTGAGCTCATCGACGATCTGAGCTTCGGTGTCCGGGTTCAACGTGAACAATCCAGTCTGCAGACCTGCCACGGTGGCATTGATCTGTTCTGCTGTCGGTGCGTTCGCCAGCCCTGAGCTGTTGAGGGCCAGCCACTCGCTGATCAGCGGATTGGGCGGCCCGATGTTCTGGATCGACTGAACCACATCCGCGATGGTGACGCCGAAGGGCGGGGCGAACGGTGATTGGTCGCAGAGCGCCGGGCACAGCGGACTGCCCGGCGTGAACGGGTCGAAGTCCACGACCATTCCGGCGGCCAGGGCCTTCAGGGCCTGCCCCACCTCCTCCGGGCCGACAAGCTCAAAGCCGTTGAGGTTGACCGGTGCCTCCAGGCTCTGGAACCACTGCTCGAACGGCCCGAGCAGGTTGAGTTGGACATTGACCCCCGCCCACGGCATCAGGTTCTCGCCGTCGGGTCCGGTTGCGGTGCCGGGGAAACCGAAGCCGACCTGAGCCTGGCTGCCCGGCACCGCGTCGAGTGGGGCACCGGGAACCGAACCACCCGGGCCGATCCCCGCAGACGGGTCGGCGATTCCGGCCGCTGTCGGGTTGGTGGTATCGGCCGGGGTGGCAGGAAACTGGTATCCGGTGAGCAACTGCTCCAGTGGCACCTTCAACCAGTGACTGAAGAGCCCTAGTTGGTTGTCGGCGTTGGGAAAGTTCGTGAACACCTTCTCGAAGTCGATCAGCCTGTCGAGCCCGGTAAGACCGGTGATCGGCGCCGTCGGCACCATCGGCGCGCACTGGACTGCGTCGCACGATGCGCTGACCGGCAGTTCGGCCGCGGCCAGCATGGCGAACTGCTGACCCAGGCCCGCGGTCCCGTTGGCCAGCAAGGTCGGATCGATTTCGGGCTGGTCCACGCCGGAGACCTGTGGAGCGAATGGAAACAGGTAGTCGAAGACGGCCATGAAATGCCCTGGGTCGCCGGGGTCTTCGCCCCACAGGTTCGTCGCACTCGGCGTCCACCAGGTTCCGGTCGCGAACAGGGAGTCCGCCAACACGTTGGTCGCGGCGACTTCGTTGGCCGGAATGTTGACGAGGTCTTGGAACAAGTTGAAGGGCACGTTGAGGATGGAATCGCCGGCTATCAGGCGAACGGCTCGGTCGACAACCGACCTTCCCGCCGACCACGGCTTGACCGTTGCGACCTGAGCGACGACCACGGCGCTCACCGCAACCAATATCAAGCCAGCTTGCAGATACCGACGACGGTGTAGCGCAGTTGCCATGTCTTTCCCCCGACTGCCACACCACGCGGGCGTGGTGCACTCTGCGGGCCGGCGTGTCAGTCGCCCCGCTCTCCCCGTACGCCGTCTCAGCCGGGCGTGGCCCCACCGTCGAGGATCCACCGACTGAAAAGCGCGAAATGGACGTTAGACAGGTTTGCTGATAGGACCATGCCACCCACCCAAAAACTTGATATTTGCGGGCCCGTCAAGTCGCGGTACTGGGATCGACCAGGGGGTTTCGTGCGCGAGACGGCGGCAACGGCAGGCGGCGTTCAAGCTTTGCCGGCCACCGAACGGGCGGCTACCCCAAGGCGGACGCCGGTGGCCCTCGGCCGACTACGCCGACTTCGCCCGCCGGCAGGGCCAGCGGTGCCAGAATGGACGTATTGGTCCGCCTCGGATTGGTGCAGCGTGATGAACAAGCAACTCATCGCAACGGCGCTCAGCGCGGTGCTGGCCGGCTTCGTGGTAGCGCCCGCCCCGGCGGCAGTCGCCGACGATCCCAGCAACGAGGACCAGGCGTTCTTCACCGACCTGGAGCAAGAGGGGCTTCACCCCAACTACGACAAACAGGTCTGCGGCACCATCAAGTGCGCCTCGCTGCGGGATCTGCTGGTGCAGGAGGGCCACGCGGTCTGCTCGGCGCTGGGCAGCTCGCCGCGGTTGGTGCCGATCTCGGTGATCGCCAACCTGGAAGTGTCGCCCGATGAGGCGCGCGCCATTATCAACGCGGCTCGACAGGCCTATTGCCCGCAGTTGCCCGACCCGTACACGCCGGCCGTCTGAGCTCGCCGAGCGACTCAGAGAGCCGTGCCTTGCGCGCATTGACCGCCACTCCCATGGCGGCCACCGCCCAGACGACGTACTGGACAGTCCAGGCCAGCCGGAAGGCCGAGAACGAATAACCGCCGGCCATCGCGATCACCAGCCCCATCGCCTGCATGATCAGCAACGTGGCGATGAAACCGCCGGTGTTGACCATGCCCTGCGCGGTGCCCAGCGCGGCCGGCGGGTTGTAGGTGCGGGCGAAGTCGAACGCCAGGATCGACACCGGCTGGCCCGCCGAGATCACCACGATCAGCACCACCAGGAGCCAGTGCGGGGCGGGGGAGGGCAGGGCCAGCAGCACCGCCCAGGTCGCGGCGGTCAGCGCTATCATCGCCAGGACCAGCCCCGCCCGGTGCTGGGGCCGGCGCGCCGAAAGGGTTCCGGTCAGCAGTCCGATCACGACGAAGGTCGCCACCGACACCGTCAACAACGCACCAGCCACGCCACGTGAAAGCCCCTGTGCGGTGGTCAGGTACGGCACGCCCCACATCAGCGCGAAGACGTTCGCCGAGAACGGTGTTCCCATGTGGGTGAAGAAACCCAACTTGGTGCCCGGCCGTGACCACACCGTTTTGACGTCGCCGAATGCCGCACGAAACGTCCGCGGCTGCACGTCAACCGCCGTGCCCGCCGGGGCGTCTCGGCACACAGCGAGCGTCAGCACCGCGGCCAGCACGCCCAGAGCGGCTGCCGACAGGTAGGCCGCGGTCCAGCCGCTGTGCAGCAGAATCGCCAGGAACGGCACCGCCGAGAGCAGCTGCCCGAGCTGGCCGCAGATCCCGGTCAGTTGGGTCAGTAGCGGAACACGTTCCGGCGCAAACCAATTGGGCAGCAACCGGATGACCGAGATGAACACGAACGCGTCGCCTAGGCCGACTGCGCCATACGCGCCGACCGCGATGGGGAGCGAATGGGTCAGCGAAAGCGTCGCCTGGGCGGCGGCGAGCACCGTGACGCCGCTGGCGATCATCGCTTTGGGGCCGAAGCGGTCCAGCAGCACCCCGGCCGGAATCTGCATGGCGGCGTAGACGATGAGCTGCAGGATCACGAATGACGACAGCGTGCCCGGACCGGCGCTGAACCGTTCGGCGGCGTCCAGGCCCGACACCCCGAAGGTAGTGCGGTCCAATACCGCGACGACGTAGGACAACAGCCCGGTGCCCCACACGATCCAGGGACGCAATGAGCGAGCCGAGTTCCGCGCCTGTGTCACCCGCCCATCCTGCACTGTGACGGTCAAGCTTCCGTGAGCGGCGGCGGGTCTGCCGTATCCTTTGGCGCGTGTTAATTTCCCGGCGCGACGTGCTCAAACTCGCCGCGAGCGCCCCGGCTGCGGTCGGTTTCGGCGCCGCGGCGGCGGCACTGCTCGCCGGGAGCGCTGAGGCGGCTCCGCTGGGCATCCTGCTGGACTACGCGGCCGGGGTCCTGCCCGCCGAGCAGATCCGGGCAGCCGGCGCGGTGGGAGCCATCCGCTACGTCTCCGATCGCCGCCCCGGCGCCGACTGGATGCTTGGCAAGCCGATGCAGCCGGACGAGGCGCGTGATCTGCAGCAAAACGGCCTCAAGATCGTCTCCTGCTACCAGTTCGGCAAACAGGCCACCGCCGACTGGCTGGGCGGTCAGGCGGCCGGCGTCGAGCACGCGCAGCGGGGCTTGCAACTGCACACCGCGGCGGGCGGCCCCGATAGCGCCCCGATCTACGCCTCGATCGACGACAACCCGTCATACGAGCAGTACCAGGCGCAGGTGGCCCCGTACCTGCGTGGCTGGGAGTCGGTGATCGGGCATCAACGCACCGGTGTGTACGCCAACGCCAAGACCATCGAGTGGGCGGTGCAAGACGGCTTGGGTTCCTGCTTCTGGCAGCACAACTGGGGTTCGCCGGGCGGGGTCGCCCACCCGGCGGCCAACCTGCACCAGGTCGAGATCGACAAGCGCAAGGTCGGCAATGTCGGCGTGGATATCAACGAGATCCTCACGCCCGCGTTCGGGCAGTGGGCCTGACCCGCACGCCGGGTCCGGACGCGGAAAGTGGCCTCGTCGCGGCCCCCGGGGGGCGCGTGGCGGGGATCACGGCGCACGGTTGACACTGCGACATTGACTGTCTACGGCGACAATCGTTCGCCAGATGCGAACATAACGATTAGATAACAATGCAGCCTTGATCAGCGCTGTTGTGGCTACTCGACCGTAACCCCGCGCACGCAGGACGTTTGGTCCCCGAGGATCGAGGCGCCGTCCGAACGCGTGATATCCGCAGGTGGGTTACCCGGGCGTAGAACTCATCAGTAACCAATTACCTGCAGAAACGGCACAGGTTCTTATGACACTCTTACTGCTGTAGCGCGGCCGCGACGACGCGAGAGCCCGCTGCCCGACCAAGGGCCCAGCCGGTCAAGCCGGCCGGCGATGACCAAAAGACGCGATGTGCCAGAGCAGGGGAGATATATACCGTGACGATCCACGAACATGACCGGGTGTCCGCCGACGGCGCCGGCTCGGGCCCGTTCGCCAACGCCTCGTCCGCCCTGGTGGATCGTCTGACGGCCGGTGAGCCGTACGCGGTCGCCTTCGGCGGTCAAGGCAGCGCCTGGCTGGAGTCGCTCGAAGAGTTGGTCTCCTCGGCCGGGATCGAGACCGAGCTGGCCACCCTGGCCGGTGAGGCCGACCTGCTGCTGGAGCCGGTCGCCAAGGAACTCGTCGTAGTCCGGCCCATCGGCTTCGAACCGCTGCAGTGGGTGCGGGCGCTGGCGGCCGAGGACCCGATCCCGTCGGCCAAGCAGCTGACGTCGGCCGCAGTGTCGGTGCCGGGCGTCTTGTTGACCCAGATCGCCGCGGTGCGGGCGCTGGAACGTCAGGGCCTGAACCTGTCGGCCACCCCGCCGGTCGCCGTCGCGGGGCACTCGCAGGGCGTCCTGGCCGTCGAGTCGCTGAAGGCGGGGGGCACCACCGACGTGCAGCTGCTCGCGATCGCCCAGCTGGTCGGCGCCGCCGGAACTCTGGTGGCCCGCCGCCGCGGCATCTCGATCCTGGGTGACCGCCCGCCCATGGTGTCGGTCTCAGGCGCCGACCCCGAGCGCATCCAGCAACTGCTCGAGGAGTTCGCCACCGACGTGCGCACCGTGCTGCCGCCGGTGCTGTCCATCCGCAACGGCCGGCGCGCGGTCGTCATCACCGGCACCCCCGAGCAGCTGTCGCGCTTCGAGCTGTACTGCGAGCAGATCGCCGACAAGGAGGCCGCCGAGCGCAAGAACAAGCTGCGTGGCGGCGCGGTCTTCTCGCCGGTCTTCGAGCCGGTGCAGGTGGAGGTCGGATTCCACTCGCCGCGGCTGTCCGACGGCATCGAGATCGTCGGCGAGTGGGCGGCCAAGGTCGGCCTCGATGTGGAGCTGGCCCGCGCTATGGCCGACTCGATCCTGGTGCGCCAGGTCGACTGGGTCGACGAGATCACCGCCCTGCACGACGCGGGAGCCCGCTGGATTCTGGACCTGGGGCCCGGCGACATCCTGACCCGCCTGACCGCACCGGTGATCCGCGGTCTGGGCATCGGGATCGTCCCGGTGGCCACCCGCGGTGGACAGCGCAACATGTTCACCATCGGCGCCGTGCCCGAGGTGGCCCGGCCCTGGACTAGCTACGCCCCCTCAGTGGTGCAGCTGCCCGACGGCAGGATCAAACTCGACACCAAGTTCACCCGCCTGACCGGCCGGTCGCCGATCCTGTTGGCCGGCATGACGCCGACCACCGTCGACGCCAAGATCGTCGCCGCGGCGGCCAACGCCGGGCACTGGTCCGAGCTGGCCGGCGGCGGGCAGGTCACCGAGGAGATCTTCAACAACCGCGTCGCCGAGCTGACCACACTGCTGGAGCCGGGCCGCACCGTGCAGTTCAACTCGTTGTTCCTGGACCCTTACCTGTGGAAGCTGCAGGTCGGCGGGAAGCGGCTGGTGCAGAAGGCCCGTGCGTCCGGCGCCCCGTTCGACGGGCTGGTGATCAGCGCCGGCATCCCGGAGCTCGAGGAAGCCGTCGAGCTGATCTCCGAACTCAACGAGGCGGGTATCAGCCACGTGGTGTTCAAGCCGGGCACCGTCGAGCAGATCCGCTCGGTGATCCGCATTGCCGCCGAAGTGCCCACCACTCCGGTGATCGCGCACGTCGAGGGCGGCCGCGCCGGTGGTCACCACTCCTGGGAAGACCTGGACGACCTGCTGCTGGCGACCTACTCGGAGCTGCGTTCGCAGCCCAACATCACGCTGTGTGTCGGCGGTGGCATCGGCACCCCCGAGCGGGCCGCCGAATACCTGTCCGGGCAGTGGTCGCAGCAGCACGGCTTCCCGCTGATGCCCGTGGACGGCATCCTCGTGGGGACCGCGGCGATGGCCACCAAGGAGGCCACCACCTCCCCGGCGGTCAAGCAGATGCTGGTCGACACCAAGGGCACCGACCACTGGATCGGTGCAGGAAAAGCTCACGGCGGCATGGCATCGTCGCGCAGCCAGCTCGGCGCTGACATCCACGAGATCGACAACACCGCGTCGCGCTGCGGCCGGTTGCTCGACGAGGTCGCCGGCGACGGCGAAGCGGTCGCGGCCCGCCGCGACGAGATCATCGCCGCACTGGCCGACACCGCCAAGCCGTACTTCGGTGATGTCACCGAGATGACCTACGCGCAGTGGCTGCGCCGGTACGTCGAGCTGGCGATCGGTGACGGTGATTCGACCGCCGACACCGCCTCGCCGGACAGCCCCTGGCTGGCCGACACCTGGCGGGAGCGGTTCGGCGCGATGCTGCAACGCGCCGAAGCCCGGCTCAACGAGGTCGAGTCCGGGCCGATCGAGACGCTGTTCGCCGATTCCGAAGCGGGACAAGAACTCCTGGAGCGTCCCGACGAGGCGATCGCCGCGCTGCTGGCCCGCTACCCCGACGCCGAGACGGTCCGGCTGCACCCGGCCGACGCGCCGTTCTTCACCCAGTTGTGCAAGACACCGGGCAAGCCGGTCAACTTCGTGCCGGTGATCGACAAGGACGTGCGCCGCTGGTGGCGCAGTGACTCGCTGTGGCAGGCGCACGACGCCCGCTACACCGCCGAACAGGTCTGCATCATTCCGGGCATCACCGCCGTGGCCGGGATCACCCGGGTCGACGAGCCGGTCGGCGAGCTGCTGGACCGCTTCGAGCAGGCGGCAGTCGACCAGCTGCTGGCCTCCGGTGCCAAGCCCACCCCGGTGACGGCGCGCCGGCAGGGCCGCGCCGATGTGACCGGCCCGCTGGCCGTGCTCCTCGACGCCCCCGACGTGCTGTGGGCCGGCCGCACCGCCACCAACCCGGTGCACCGGATCGGTGCCGCCGACGAGTGGCAGGTGCAGGAGAACCGGGCGGCCACCCACCCGACGACGGGCGCGCGCCTGGAGGTAGTCCAAAACGGGGAGGCGCCGAACGTCATATTGAGCGTGCCGCTGTCCGGTGTCTGGATCGACATTCGCTTCACCGTGCCGGCCTCGGTCGTCGATGGCGCTGCCCCCTTGGTGTCCACCGAGGATGCCGCCGCTGCCATGCGCGCGGTGCTGGCCATCGCCGCCGGCGTCGACGGGCCGGGGGCGCTGCCGCCGGTGGTCGACGGCTCGGCCACCGTGACGGTGGCATGGAACCCCGAGCAGGTCGCCGACCACACCGGGGTGACCGCCACGTTCGGCGCGCCGCTGGCGCCCGGACTGTCCACCGTGCCGGACGCCCTGGTTGGTCGGTGCTGGCCCGCGGTGTTCGCCGCCATCGGCTCGGCCACCACCGATGCCGGTTTCCCGGTCATCGAGGGCCTGCTGAGTCTGGTGCATCTGGATCACGCCGCCCGTCTGCTCGCCGCATTGCCGGCCGAGCCGGCCGAGTTGACCGTCACCGCAACGGCTTCGGCAGCCACCGACACCGAGGTTGGGCGGGTGGTCCCGGTTTCGGTCACGGTCTGCGCGGCCGACGGAACAGCGTTGGCCACGTTGGAGGAGCGGTTCGCGATCCGTGGGCGCACCGGTGCTGCGGAACTGACCGACCCGGTTCGGGCGGGCGGCGCGGTCTCCGACAACGCCACCGACACGCCGCGCCGCCGCCGTCGTGACGTCACCGTGACCGCGCCGGTCGACATGCGGCCGTTCGCGGTGGTGTCCGGCGACCACAACCCCATCCACACCGACCGGGCCGCTGCGCTGCTGGCCGGCCTGGAATCGCCTATCGTGCACGGCATGTGGCTCTCGGCCGCGGCCCAGCACGTGGTGACCGCTACCGACGGCCAAGCCCGCCCGCCGGCGCGGCTGATCGGCTGGACGGCCCGTTTCCTGGGCATGGTCAAGCCCGGCGACGAGGTCGACTTCCGGGTCGACCGGGTCGGAATCGACCTGGGCGCCGAGGTTTTGGAAGTCAGCGCACGTATCGGCTCGGACCTGGTGATGTCGGCGACCGCGCGACTGACCGCGCCCAAGACCGTCTACGCGTTCCCCGGCCAGGGCATCCAGCACAAGGGCATGGGCATGGAGGTCCGGGCCCGCTCCAAGGCCGCCCGCAAGGTCTGGGACTCTGCGGACAAGTTCACCCGCGACACCCTGGGCTTCTCGGTGCTGCACGTGGTGCGCGACAACCCGACTTCGCTGATCGCCTCCGGCGTGCACTACCAGCACCCCGAGGGCGTGCTGTACCTCACGCAGTTCACCCAGGTGGCGATGGCCACGGTGGCCGCGGCGCAGGTCGCCGAGATGCGTGAGCAGGGCGCGTTTGTCGAAGGTGCGATCGCCTGCGGTCACTCCGTGGGTGAGTACACCGCCCTGGCCTGCGTCAGCGGTGTCTACGAACTCGAAGCCCTGCTGGAGGTGGTGTTCCACCGCGGCTCGAAGATGCACGACATCGTGCCGCGCGACGCCATGGGGCGTTCCAACTACCGGCTCGCCGCGATCCGGCCGTCGCAGATCGACCTCGACGACGCCGACGTCAAGGCTTTCGTCGCCGAGATCGCCGAGCGCACCGGGGAATTCCTGCAGATCGTGAACTTCAACCTGCGCGGCTCGCAGTATGCGATCGCCGGCACGGTGGCCGGTCTGGAGGCCCTGGAGGAAGAGGTGGAGCGGCGCCGCGAGATCACCGGCGGCAAGCGGTCGTTCATCCTGGTGCCCGGCATCGACGTGCCGTTCCACTCCGAGGTGCTGCGCATCGGCGTGGATGACTTCCGGCGTTCGCTGGAGCGGGTCATGCCGCGCGACAAGGACCCAGAGCTGATCGTCGGCCGCTACATCCCCAACCTGGTGCCCAAGCCGTTCAGCCTGGATCGTGAGTTCATCCAGGAGATCCGCGACCTGGTGCCGGCCGAGCCGCTGGATGAGATCCTCGCCGACTACGACACCTGGCGTAACGAGAAGCCGCGCGAACTGTGCCGCAAGATCGTCATCGAGCTGCTGGCCTGGCAATTCGCCAGCCCGGTGCGCTGGATCGAGACGCAGGACCTGCTGTTCATCGAGGAGGCCGCCGGCGGCCTGGGCGTGGAGCGGTTCGTCGAGATTGGGGTGAAGTCGGCTCCGACGGTCGCCGGGCTGGCCACCAACACGCTCAAGTTGCCCGAATACGCCCACAGCACAGTGGAAGTGCTCAACGCCGAGCGCGACGCTGCGGTGCTGTTCGCCACCGACGAGGACCCGGAGCCGGAACCGGAAGAGGATGTGCCGGCTGAGGTTTCGGCAGACGCCGCGCCGACGGAGGCGGCCGCCCCGGCACCTGCTGCACCGGCCGCTCCGTCAGGGGGCCCGCGTCCCGACGACATCGCGTTCGACGCCGCCGACGCCACGTGCGCGCTGATCGCGTTGAGCGCCAAGATGCGCATCGACCAGATCGAGGCGCTGGACTCCATCGAGTCCATCACCGACGGCGCGTCCTCGCGGCGCAACCAGTTGCTGGTGGACCTGGGTTCGGAGCTGAACCTGGGCGCCATCGACGGGGCCGCCGAGGCCGATCTGTCGGCGCTGAAGTCGCAGGTGACCAAGCTGGCACGCACCTACAAGCCGTACGGGCCGGTGCTGACCGACGCGATCAACGACCAGCTGCGCACGGTCCTTGGGCCGTCCGGCAAGCGGCCCGCTGCCATCGCCGAACGGGTGAAGAAGACCTGGGAACTCGGCGACGGCTGGGCCAAGCACGTCACCGTCGAGGTCGCGCTGGGCACCCGGGAAGGCACCAGTGTCCGGGGCGGCGCGCTGGGCGGGCTGCACGAGGGCGCGCTGGCCGACGCCGCCGCCGTCGACAAGGTCATCGACGCGGCCGTGGGTGCGGTCGCCGCGCGCCGTGGGGTCGCAGTGAGCCTGCCGTCGGCCGGTGGGGGTGGCGGTGCGACGGTGGACGCCGCCGCGCTGGGTGAGTTCACCGAGCAGATCACCGGTCGCGACGGTGTGCTCGCCTCGGCGGCCCGGTTGGTGCTGGGCCAGCTCGGCCTCGACGAGGTGGTGAGCGCGCCGGAGAGCGCCACCGACGCTGATCTGATCGACCTGGTGACCGCAGAACTGGGGTCGGACTGGCCACGGCTGGTGGCGCCCGCGTTCGATGCGCGCAAGGCGGTGCTGTTCGACGACCGCTGGGCCAGCGCCCGTGAGGACCTGGTCAAGCTGTGGCTGACCGACGAGGGCGACATCGACGCCGACTGGCCGCAGCTCTCCGAGCGCTTCGAGGGCGCCGGGCACGTCGTCGCCACCCAGGCCACCTGGTGGCAGGGCCGGGCGCTGGCGGAGGGCCGCCAGATTCACGCGTCGCTGTTCGCCCGGATCGCCGCCGGCGCGGAGAACCCGGGCCGGGGCCGCTACTGCGACGAGGTCGCGGTGGTGACCGGCGCGTCGAAGGGTTCGATCGCCGCTTCGGTGGTCGGCCAGCTGCTCGACGGCGGTGCGACCGTCATCGCGACCACCTCCAAGCTCGACGACGACCGGCTGGCCTTCTACCGCAGCCTCTACCGCGACCACGCCCGGTTCGGCGCGGCGCTGTGGGTGGTGCCGGCCAACATGGCCTCCTACGCCGACATCGACGCGCTCGTCGAATGGGTGGGTAGTGAGCAGTCGGAAAACCTTGGGCCGCAGTCGATTCACCTGAAGGACGCGCAGACACCGACGTTGCTGTTCCCGTTCGCGGCGCCGCGGGTCACCGGTGACCTGTCGGAGGCCGGGGCGCGGGCCGAGATGGAGATGAAGGTGCTGCTGTGGGCGGTGCAGCGCCTCATCGGTGGCCTGTCGAAGATCGGCGCCGAACGCGACATCGCCTCCCGGCTGCACGTGGTGCTGCCCGGCTCGCCCAACCGCGGCATGTTCGGCGGTGACGGTGCCTACGGCGAGGCCAAAGCCGCACTGGACGCGCTGGTGTCGCGCTGGAAGGCCGAGTCGTCCTGGGCGTCTCGGGTCAGCCTCGCGCACGCCCTGATCGGCTGGACGCGCGGTACCGGCTTGATGGGCCACAACGACGTCATCGTCGACGCCGTCGAGGAGGCCGGCGTCACCACCTACTCCACCGAGCAGATGGCGGCCATGCTGCTGGCGCTGTGCGACGTCGAGTCCAAGGTGGCCGCGGCCAACGCGCCGATCGAAGCCGACCTGACCGGTGGGCTGGCCGAGGCGAACCTGGACATGGCCGAACTGGCCGCCCGGGCCCGCGAGGAGATGACGTCCGACGCGGCAGCCGACGAGGATGCCGACGCCGCCGCCAATACCATTGCGGCGCTGCCGAGCCCGCCACGCGGCTACTCCCCGGCACCCCCGCCGGTCTGGGACGACCTCGACGTCGACCCGGCTGACCTGGTGGTCATCGTCGGTGGCGCCGAACTGGGACCGCTGGGCTCGTCGCGCACCCGCTTCGAGATGGAGGTCTCCGGCGAGCTGTCGGCCGCCGGGGTGCTGGAGTTGGCCTGGACGACCGGGCTGGTCAAGTGGGAAGACGACCCGACGCCGGGCTGGTATGACACCGCAACCGGCGAGCTCGTCGACGAGTCCGAACTGGTCGAGCGCTACCACGACACCGTGGTGGAGCGGGTGGGCATCCGACAGTTTGTTGACGATGGCGCGATCGACCCCGACCACGCCTCACCGCTGCTGGTCAGTGTGTTCCTGGACAAGGACTTCTCGTTCGTGGTCTCCAGTGAGGCCGACGCACGGGCGTTCGTCGAGTTCGACCCCGAGCACACCGTGGTGCGCCCGGTGCCGGACTCCTCAGACTGGCAGGTGATCCGCAAGGCGGGCACCGAGATTCGGGTGCCGCGCAAGAGCAAGCTGTCGCGCACCGTGGGCGCTCAGATCCCGACCGGGTTCGACCCGACGGTGTGGGGGATCAGCCAGGACATGGCCACCTCGATCGATCGGGTGGCGCTGTGGAACATCGTCGCGACCGTGGACGCGTTCTTGTCGGCGGGCTTCACCCCGACCGAGCTGATGCGCTGGGTGCACCCGTCGCTGGTGGCCAGCACCCAGGGCACCGGTATGGGCGGCATGACCTCGATGCAGACCATGTACCACGGCAACCTGCTGGGACGGGCCAAGCCCAACGACATCCTGCAGGAGGTTCTGCCGAACGTCGTTGCCGCGCACGTGGTTCAGAGCTACGTCGGGTCCTACGGCGCGATGATCCACCCGGTGGCCGCCTGTGCTACCGCGGCGGTCTCGGTCGAGGAGGGTGTCGACAAGATCCGGTTGGGCAAGGCCGAGCTGGTGGTTACCGGCGGCTACGACGACCTGACCCTGGAGGCCATCATCGGCTTCGGTGACATGGCGGCCACCGCCGACACCGAGATGATGCGCAACAAGGGCATCAGCGACTCGAAGTTCTCCCGCGCCAACGACCGGCGCCGGCTGGGCTTCGTCGAGGCCCAGGGCGGTGGCACCATCCTGCTGGCCCGTGGCGACCTGGCGGCCAAGATGGGTCTGCCGGTGCTCGCGGTGGTGGCCTATGCGCAGAGCTTCGCCGACGGCGTGCACACCTCCATCCCGGCTCCGGGCCTGGGTGCGCTGGGCGCAGGCCGCGGCGGCAAGGACTCCATGCTGGCCCGCTCGCTGGCCAAGCTGGGCGTGGGTGCCGACGACATCGCGGTGGTCTCCAAGCACGACACCTCGACGCTGGCCAATGACCCCAACGAGACCGAGCTGCACGAGCGGCTGGCCGACTCGCTGGGTCGCTCCGATGGCGCGCCGCTGTTCGTGATCAGCCAGAAGAGCCTCACCGGGCACGCCAAGGGCGGCGCGGCGGTCTTCCAGCTGATGGGCCTGTGCCAGGTGCTGCGCGACGGGGTCATCCCGCCCAACCGCAGCCTGGACTGTGTCGACGACGAACTGGCGACCGCCGGGCACTTCGTGTGGGTGCGTGAGCCGTTGCACCTGGGCGAGAAGTTCCCGCTCAAGGCCGGGCTGGTCACCAGCCTCGGGTTCGGCCACGTGTCCGGTCTGGTCGCTCTGGTGCACCCGCAGGCGTTCCTGGCCGCACTGGACCCGGCTCAGCGCGAGGCCTACCTGGAGCAGGCTTCGGCCCGGGTGCTGGCCGGCCAGCGCCGGCTCGCCTCGGCGATCGCCGGCGGTAAGCCGCTGTACGAGCGGCCGGCGGACCGGCGGTTCGACCACGGCACGTCGGAGAAGCGCCAGGAGTCGGCGATGCTGCTCAACCCGGCGGCCCGGCTCGGCGATGGCGACGTCTACATCGGTTAGCGTTAGCAGCCGTGGGAATCGTTGGTGTCGGGATCGACCTTGTCTCGATCCCCGACTTCGCCGAGCAGGTCGACCAGCCGGGAACGGTTTTCGCCGAGACGTTCACCCCGGGTGAGCGCCGGGACGCCTCCGACAAGAGTTCGTCGGCGGCGCGACACCTGGCGGCCCGGTGGGCGGCCAAGGAGGCGGTGATCAAGGCGTGGTCGGGGTCGCGGTTCGCCCAGAAACCGGTGCTGCCGGAGGCGATTCACCGCGACATCGAAGTGGTCACCGACATGTGGGGCCGACCGAAGGTGCGGCTCTCCGGCGAGATCGCCACCCACCTGGCCGACGTGACGATCCACGTGTCGCTCACGCACGAGGGCGACACCGCCGCCGCCGTCGCGATCCTGGAGACGGGTTAACTTTCCCGTGGGCGTGGGTGTTTGCACACGACACGCCGGGAAAAGTTGGCATTCTGCGCACGCTCGCGGCCGAAGGGGTGAGGCATGAGTGATCTGGTCCAGCGGGTGCGCGAGGTGCTGCCGTCGGTGCGGGCTGACCTCGAGGAGCTGGTGCGCATCGAGTCGGTGTGGGCCGACCCGGCACGACGCCCGGAGGTGCAGCGCAGCGCGGAACTGACCGCGCGGCTGCTGGGCCAGGCGGGTTTTCCCGATGTGCAGATTGTCGCCGAGGGCGGGGCGCCGGCGGTCATCGCCCGCTACCCGGCGCCTGAAGGCGCGCCGACCGTGTTGCTCTACGCCCACCACGACGTGCAGCCTGAGGGTGACGCCAACCAGTGGGCGTCGCCGCCGTTTGAGCCCACCGAACGCGACGGGCGGCTCTACGGTCGCGGCAGCGCCGACGACAAGGCGGGCATAGCAACACATTTGGCGGCATTTCGGGCGCACGGCGGTCGTCCACCGGTCGGGGTGACGGTCTTCGTGGAAGGCGAGGAGGAGTCCGGCTCGCCGTCGCTGGGTGCGCTGCTGTCCGCGCACTCCGAAGCGCTGCGCGCAGACGTGATCGTCATCGCCGACTCGGACAACTGGAGCACCGAGATTCCCTCGCTGACGGTGTCGCTGCGCGGGCTGGCCGACTGTGTGGTCGAGGTCGCCACACTCGACCACGGCCTGCACTCCGGACTGTGGGGCGGGGTGGTGCCCGACGCGCTGAGCGTGCTGGTGCGGTTGTTGGCCACCCTGCACGACGACAACGGCAATGTCGCCGTTGCCGGCCTGCACGAAAGCGTCGCCGCGCCAGTCGATTACCCGCCAGGGCGGGTACGCGCCGACACTGGCCTGCTGGAGGGGGTCGCCGAGATCGGTTCCGGTTCGGTGCCGCAGCGGTTGTGGGCCAAACCGGCGATCACCATCATCGGCATCGACACCACGAGCGTTGCGGCGTCCTCGAACACGCTGATCCCGCGAGCGCGGGCCAAGGTGAGCCTGCGGGTGGCTCCCGGCGGTGACGCCGCCGCCCATCTGACGGCCCTGAAAAGCCACTTGGAACAGCATGTTTCGTGGGGTGCGCAGGTGACTGTCACCCCCGGGGACGTCGGCGAGCCCTACGCCATCGACGCCACTGGCCCGGTGTACGACGCGGCCCGGGCCGCTTTCCGCCAGGCGTGGGGGGTCGAACCGGTGGACATGGGCATGGGCGGTTCAATCCCGTTCATCGCGGAGTTCGCCGCCGCCTACCCGCAGGCCACCATCCTGGTCACCGGTGTGGAGGACCCGGGAAGCCAGGCGCATAGCATCAACGAGAGCCTGCATCTCGGCGTGCTGGAACGCGCCGCCGCCGCCGAGGCGCTGCTGCTGGCGAAGCTGGTCGAGCAGCCGGCCGGATGATCGCCGGCCCGCCGCCTTTGCCACTCGCCTTGCCGGATGCGGTACGGCAGTTGGCCGGCGACGGCAACGCACATCCGGTGTGGCAGAACGAGGTCGGTGGCACCACGTTCGAGGTCGCCGGTGCCACCGGCCACCGATTCATCAAATGGTCACCGTCCAGCAGCGGCATCGACCTGGCAGCCGAGGTGGCACGACTGCGGTGGGCGGTCGACTACGCGGCGGTTCCGAGGGTGCTCGGTCACGGTCGCAACAGCGAGGGGCAGTGGCTGGTGACCGCGGCACTGCCCGGAACCAGCGCGGTCGCGCCGCGGTGGATCGCCGACCCACGTGCAGCGGTGACAGCACTCGGTCGGGCGTTACGTTCGCTGCATGACACCCTGCCCGTTGCGTCATGCCCGTTCGACTGGAGCGCCGAGACGCGGATCGAGGATGCCACGCTGCGTGCCGAACAGTTGAATCCCGCCGCCTGGCCGAAGGAGTTCACCGGCCTCAGCGTGGCCCAGGCGTTACGGCGGGTCGCCGATCCGCCGCCGCTCGATCGCCTCGTGGTCTGTCACGGCGACGCCTGCGCGCCCAACACCTTGTTGCACGACGACGGCCGCCTTGCCGGTCACGTCGATCTCGGCACCCTGGGGGTGGCCGACCGCTGGGCCGACCTGGCGGTCATCACCTGGAGCACCGAGTGGAACTACGGCGCCGACTGGACCGACGCGCTGCTCGACGCCTACGGCGTGCAGCGCGATCAGGCGCGTATCGACTACTACCGGCTGTTGTGGAACCTCGGACCCTAGATCGAAAGGTCCCGGCGCAGTTTGGCCACATGCCCGGTGGCCCGCACGTTGTACTGGGCCTCGGCGATCTTGCCCTGCTCGTCGACGACGAAGGTCGAGCGGATGACGCCCTGCACCGTTTTGCCGTACATCTTCTTCTCACCGTAGGCGCCCCAGGCCGCCAGCACGCTGCGGTCCGGGTCGGACAGCAACGGAAACGTCAGCCCTTCGGTGTCGCGGAACTTGGCCAGCTTGGCCGGCTTGTCGGGGGAGATGCCGATGACGTCGAGCCCGGCGTCGTTGAAGTCACGCAGGTTGTCCCGGAAGTCGCAAGCCTGCTTGGTGCAGCCGGGCGTCGAGGCCGCCGGGTAGAAGTAGACGACCACCCGCCGTCCCCGGTAGTCGGCCAGTGACACCGTGTTGCCGTCGGCGTCGGGAAGGCTGAACGCCGGCGCGTCATCGCCGGGCGCCAGGCGTGCGGTGTCGGTCAACAACTGCCCCTTTCTGCTCGCCGGAGCGTGAGACCAAGCCCGGCTGCTCTAGGGTAGTTCGGCAGGGGCAGCATCGGGTGGACAGGGAGGACGAGACGTGGCGGAGCGCGATCCCGAGCGGATCAAGAAGGACATCGACCAGGCGCGCGAGCAGTTGGCGGCCACGGTTGACATTCTCGCGGACCGGGCCAACCCCCGTCACCTCGCTGAGCGGGCAAAGACACGGGCTGTCAGCTTCGTCACCCAACCGGCGGTGATGGTCTCCCTGGCCGGGGTCGGTGGCCTGCTGGTCGTACTGGCGATCCGGCGAATCCGCAACCGCTGAGGCTGGGCGTAAATAGCGCGAATCGTCACGCTGGCCCGTCCAGCCATACTGCGACGCCACCATGGCCGGCGCAGGAACCGCTCCGATGGCTCGAAAATGAATATGTGCCATCTCGGCACTCGGCGGTCGCTCGGCCGGGCAACGTACTGGATGCGGACGGCGACGGAACGCACTCCCCATTTACGTTGCGGTAGCACCTGGAATACGGCTGCAATGTCGTTGGAAGGCTGCTTGTCGGCCACCAATCATCCAGGTTCGGGTTCATGTGGTGGCCCCGCGACCGGATCAGCGCCGTCAATACGACGAGAACGAGAACGACGCCTACCAGGATTAGAAGCCACTTCCACCGCGAACTGCTACTCGCTGTGGCGGTTGTATCCGTTGCCCCGGTGATCTCCCTTCCGGAAGTGGTATCCGATGACTTCGAGGTGGGGTCAGTCTCAGATGGCCGACTCCGGGAGATGGCGAGCCAGCGCTCGGAGATGCTTTTGAACCGTTTCACCTGTTCGAGTGGAAGCCCGTATTCCTCCGCTCCACGCTGGACGCGCTCCCAGACGGACCCGTATTCGCTGGCCACGTCAGCGCTTGGCGCGGTGCCCGTGGCGGGCGGTATCGGCGAGTAGGGGTATGCGTCGGGTGGGGCGGGATAGCCCGGGGCGGGGAAGCCTGCAGCGCGTTGAGCGACCCAGAGCCACGCGACCATGTCGGCATCAGTTTTCCGCTGTTCCTCCGCCACCAGTTCGTCGGGCACCACACTGGCAATGGTTTTGATCGGCGTGCCGTTTGCGTCCCCCTTATTGCCGAATCCAGTGACAATGGCGTAGATCTCGGGGCGGGAACCAGGGACGGTCACCCACTGGCCGGGACCTGGAGGTTCGCGAAAGGGCCAGTAGTAGACGCATCCGCATTCCGGCCTGTTGTCGGGAACTGGCTTGCCGAAGGAGCGGTACGCGATCCGAACTATTGTCGGCGCCGCATCGTTGGCGGTGTTGCCGTCAGCCTCGTTGTGCATCAGCAGGAATTGAGTATTCGGGCCAGGGCGTCGTGCTCTGGCTGGGTTACCCACAGTCCGTATCGGGTTTTCACGTCGACAATCCGTGTCGCGTAGGTGCAGCGGTAGGAGATCCTCGGCGGGAGCCACGAGGCGGCGTCGCTTGAGCCTTTCTGGTCGTTCACTGCCGCAGTTGTCGTTTGAAGGTTGATCGGGTCGTTGGCAAAATTCCTGCGAGTCATGTAGTTCCAGTCCTGGGCGCCTTTCTGCCAGGCGTCGAGGATAGGCACGATGTGGTCGATCTGGATTCTGCTCGACGACCCGGGCCCGCGCTGGTAGAGGATTGTTTCGCCGGTGTAGGGATCGTGGAGTATCCCGGATAGGACGATGCAGGTTTTGCGGCCCGGCTTGAAGCCGGCTCCGGTGAGGTCGCGTCGGAGGATGTCGTTGCGGGTGTCGCAGCCGTTGTGCCCGCCGTCCACGGTGACGTCGTCGCTCCATGGGCTGCCGAATAGGGCGCGGTCGTAATTGGTTTTTGGCGCGCGACCTTTGACGGGGAGAGTGGAGAGTTTCGCTAGTGCTGGGCTGCCCGCCGAAGGTGGGGCATGTGAGGTGGTGGGGTAGTTCGATGTGACTGTTGTTGCAGTGGTCGATGATCCCGAATCGAACGCTAAGACGGTTGCGATATAGATGATCGCGCAGGCGATGGCAGCGAGAAGCGCTACCCGACCAGGTCTACTGAAGGACATCGCTTTACCGAGTGGACGATCCGCTCATGCCGACGAAAAGTGCGGCGAACGGGACTGGGACGCGCTCCATGGGCGTTGAGTTTAGGCGCGGCCCCAATTTCTCTAAGATCGTTCAGATAAATGTCTCGACTTGTGGCGAGGACCCCATGGCTGTGGGTTGCGCTTTTGGCGCGGGCGGAGTGCCCCAGGCAAGGAACGGACCACCGCTGCGATCTACAACGGATGCCCAGCGCTTGGCGGGGTCAAGCGCAATCCTGTTGTGCTCGGGCAGCCAATGTCCACGGCGACCGCGCGGGCCGCAGCTGTGGCCGATGTGTACGTCTCTGGGGGAGCGGAACATCGAAACCCGTTCTGAGCTGTGCGCCGTCAGGGTTTCGAACCCCGGACCCGCTGATTAAGAGTCAGCTGCTCTACCAACTGAGCTAACGGCGCTGGGCGGTCAAGACCGCGAGGAAGACAATAACAGGCGCGGCACCGCGAGACGAAATCCGCTGGTGCCCGGGCGGGCGTTCGCGCCGCTCAGCGGCACCCTTGATTACCCACTAGACTGCCGGCGAGCAGTTTGAGCTGGGTCAGGTGGGAAAAGAGCATGGGGCAGGTTGGTTCGACGCGCCGCTGCCGGGGGAAGAGGTCCCGGCTGGCGGCAGTGCTGATGGTGCCGGTCGCGGTGTGGGGGCTGAGCGCTTGCGGCGGCAATGCCGACGCGGAGGCGGCGAGGATCATCACCGACAAGGGCACCCCGTTCGCCGACCTGCTGGTGCCCAAGCTCACCGCCTCGGTCACCGATAAGGCCGTGGGTGTGGCGGTGGACGTGCCGGTGACGGTGACCGCCGAGGACGGCGTGCTCGACTCGGTCACCATGGTCAACGAATACGGTGCGGTGGTCGACGGCAAGCTCAGCCCCGACGGGCTGACCTGGTCGACGACCGAGCCGCTCGGCTACAACAAGCGCTACACACTCAACGCCAAGTCCCTGGGACTCGGCGGTGTGACCAGCCGGCAGATGACGTTTCAGACCCATTCGCCGCAGAACCTGACCATGCCCTACGTCATGCCCCGCGACGGCGAGGTTGTCGGCGTCGGCCAGCCGGTGGCGATCCGGTTCGACGAGAACATCGCTGACCGCGCGGCGGCCGAGAAGGCGATCAAAATCACCACCGACCCGCCGGTGACGGGCGCGTTCTACTGGCTGAACAATCGCGAAGTGCGTTGGCGCCCACAATCTTTCTGGAAGTCCGGGACCAAGGTCGACGTGGCGGTCAACACCTACGGGGTGGATCTGGGCAACGGGGTGTTCGGCCAGGACGACGCATCCAGCCACTTCGTCATCGGCGACGAGGTCATCGCAACCGTCGATGACGACACCAAGTCGATGGTCGTGCGCATCAACGGTGAGGTGGTCAAGACCATGCCGGTGTCGATGGGCAAGGACAGCACTCCGACGAACAACGGCACCTACATCGTCGGCGAACGGTTCCCGCACATCGTGATGGACTCGTCGACCTACGGGGTGCCGGTCAACTCGCCCAATGGGTATCGCACTGACGTGGACTGGGCCACCCAGATCTCCTACAGCGGAATCTTCGTGCACTCGGCGCCGTGGTCGGTGGGCGCGCAGGGTTACTCCAACACCAGCCACGGCTGCATCAACGTCAGCCCCAGCAATGCGCTGTGGTTCTACGACCATGTCAAGCGCGGCGACGTGGTGCAGATCAACAACACCATCGGACCGCTGCTGCCCGGCACCGAAGGCCTCGGCGACTGGAACGTGCCGTGGCCGGAATGGGAAGCCGGTAACGCCAACGAACCGACGCGCTAGCGCGCGGCTCAGGCGGGCGCCGGCTCGCTGTCTTCTCGCAGGTACTGTTCGCCGCCGTTGGGATAGCCACCGCCGAACGTGGTGATGTGCACGTGGTCGTAGTGGCCGTTGCCGTGGCCGCTGGGCCCCGCGGGCGTGTAATAGGTACCGCGCCAGATCGCGTCCTGCAGGGCGAACCGGCCGGCGTTGCGCAGGGCGTACGCCACGATCTCGTCACCGAGCGCGATGCCCTCGGGGCTGCCGGCGTTGGGGATCATGATGTCGATGGCCAGGCCCGACGGGTGCCAGCGCTGCCCGTCCGGACGCACCCCGATCATGTCGTGCACCTGCGGGAACGCCTCGCTGATGCTGCGCGAGACGAGGATCGTCTTGACCTGCATGCCGTGTTCGTTGGCGATGCCGGGCGGCAGCGCGTGCGGTACCGGCAAGCCCCAGGCGCCCACGGCAAAGGCGTCGGGCGGTGGCGCTTCGGCGACGGCCGCGGGTTCGTCGGTGTTTCCCGGCTCGGCGCCGGCGTTGCCGGTCATGAACACGGCGGCCGGCAACACAGCCGTTGCCGCCAGAACCGAGGATTTCATGCGCAGATCAAGCAGTCCTTGCGTGAGCACGCCCGGCACCGTAACCAAAACGTGACATTCCCGCCAAACCGACGCGCCCTGATTGCGTTACAAAATCAGGCCGCGGTGACACGTTTTGACCACTGGACTCACCGCGCTCCAGGCGCTGTCAGCGGCGGCAAAAAGCACTCCTGACCTGGGCGATTGCATGGTTGGGCGGCTGTAGGTCAACTGCGCGGCTTGGTTCGCGCCCCAGAGCCCGCCGAGTGTGGCGCAGATCTCGTTCCAGGTCGGGGTGGCGAGAGGCCGCGAGCCCACAGTCACCGTGCGTGGACAAGTCAGATGCGGGAACGTCACCGCCTAGGGTTTGGCCACGAAATAGAACGGGTCCCAGTAGCTCATTTCGGCTATGGCTATGACGCCCAGCACCCGAGTTCGGGCCGTCGCGGAGCACTGCTCGTTAACGGTCATGTCGAACCTGCCCCGCGAAAGAAAAAGGTCGGAGGGCGAAAACGCCCTCCGACCTATCGGGGTGGCTGACGGGACTCGAACCCGCGACACCCAGGATCACAACCTGGTGCTCTACCAGCTGAACTACAGCCACCATCGCTGCCGATCGGGCAAGCCAAGCAAGCAGCGTCGTCGATACTAGCCGCTCGGGCGCTCCGCAACCGAATCGATTACCCCCGGCGCGTCCGACGGCGGCCCCAACTCTGCGGCGATCGCGGCAATGTCGCTGGTAGGCGGCCCGGGCGGGGCCACGAACGCGGTGCGCCGGTAGAACTTGAGCTCCCGGATCGACTCGTGGATGTCGGCGAGCGCCCGGTGGGCGAGCCCCTTCTCCGGCTGGCCGAAATAGATCCGCGGGTACCAGCGCCGGCACAGCTCTTTGATCGAGCTGACGTCGATCATCCGGTAGTGCAGGTAGTCGTTGAGCGCGGTCATGTCGCGGGCCAGAAAACCCCGGTCGGTGCCGATCGAGTTGCCCGCCAGCGGCGCCGTCTTGGCCTGCTTGACGTGGGTGCGGATGTAGTCGAGCACCATCGCCTCGGCGGTGGCCAGGTCGATGGTCGATGCCCTGACCTCCTCGATCAGCCCTGATCGGGTGTGCATGTCGGTCACGACGTCGCTCATCGCGTCCAAGGTGGCGTCGTCGGCGTGGATCACCACGTCGACACCCTCCCCGAGGATGTTCAGCTCACCGTCGGTGACCAGGGCGGCGATCTCGATCAGTTTGTCCGAAGCCAGATCGAGGCCGGTCATCTCGCAGTCGATCCAGACGAGTTCGTCTCGTGCAGCGCTCACAATTTGCCCACGTTAGCCGCTCAGCGCGCCCGTAGTCGCATAGCGGTGCTCACCGGACCAAGTAATGTCGTGGCCTGTGAGTCCCGATTCGGCGGCGAACGCCGCACAGCAGATCGCGGCCGGCTACAGCGCTGACGGTCAGGCCCTTGAACTGGGCACGGTCGTCATCGACGGGACCGTCGACCCCTCGGCGCAGGTTCGAATCCCCCTGGCCACGATCAACCGCCACGGACTGGTGGCCGGCGCCACCGGTACCGGCAAGACCAAGACGTTGCAGGTGATCGCCGAACAGCTGTCCGCGGCCGGGGTACCGGTGCTGATGGCCGATTTCAAGGGCGACCTGTCCGGGCTGTCGCGGCCGGGGGAGGCGGGGGCCAAGATCACCGAACGCGCCACCGAGACCGGCGACGACTGGTCGGCCACGGCGTTTCCGACCGAGTTCTTGTCACTGGGCACCGGCGGTATCGGCGTGCCGGTGCGCGCCACCATTTCCAGTTTCGGCCCGATCTTGTTGTCGAAGGTGTTGGGGCTCAACGCGACTCAGGAGTCGACGCTGGGGCTGATCTTCCACTGGGCCGACCAGAACGGCTATCTGCTGCTGGACTTGAAGGATCTGCGTTCGGTGATCACCTTTCTGATCAGCGACGAGGGTAAACCGGCGCTCAAGCAGCTCGGCGCGGTGTCCACGTCGACGGCCGGTGTGATCCTGCGGGCCCTGGTCAACCTGGAGGCCGAGGGCGCCGACACCTTTTTCGGGGAACCGGAATTGGACCCCAAGGACCTGCTGCGGCTCGACGCGCAGGGACGCGGCATCATCTCGCTGCTGGAACTCGGCGATCAGGCGGCGCGCCCGGTGCTGTTCTCCACCTTTTTGATGTGGGTGCTGGCCGACCTGTTCACCTTCCTGCCCGAGGTCGGCGACGTCGACAAACCCAAGCTGGTGTTCTTCTTCGACGAGGCGCACCTGCTGTTCTCCGACGCCTCCAAGGCGTTCCTGGAACAAGTCGAGCAGACCGTGAAGCTGATCCGCTCCAAGGGCGTCGGCGTGTTCTTCTGCACGCAGTTGCCCACCGATGTGCCCAACACGGTGCTGTCCCAGCTGGGCGCGCGTATCCAGCACGCGCTGCGCGCCTTCACTCCGGATGACCAGAAGGCGCTGAGCAAAACGGTGCGCACTTACCCGAAAACCAAGGTCTACGACCTGGAGTCGGCGCTGACCTCGCTGGGCATCGGCGAAGCGATCGTCACCGTGCTCTCCGAGCGTGGCGCCCCGACGCCGGTCGCCTGGACCCGGCTGCGGGCGCCGCGTTCCCTGATGGGAGCCATCGGCAACGACGCGATTACCGCTGCCGCCCAAGCGAGTTCGTTGCAGACCGAATACGGTCAGACCATCGATCGGGAATCGGCGTACGAAAAGCTTTCCGCGACATTGGCGGCCGGGCAGGGCAGCCGGCCCCCGCAAGGCGACGCCGCGGTGCCGCCGCCGGCCAAGCGACTGCACTGGTGGCAGCGGTTCGGGCGCTGGCTGGCCCACTTCCTGTCCACCCGCGAGGGCAAGCGAGTGGTGGCCGCGGTCACCACCGTGGTCGTCGGCCAGATCTCCCGCGGCCAGATGGGCACCGGCCGCCGCCGCCGTTAACCCCCGCCGAGCTTCTTGTAGACGAAGCCCACGATCGGCGTGACGATCGCGCGGGGGGCATACCCGCTGGCTGTGGACATGGCCTTCGACGTGATCCCGGGCACGACGCGCATCTTGTTGCGTTCCAAGCCATCCAGCGACAGCTTGGCGGTGTGCTCGGTCGAGATCCACAAGAAGTCCGGGATCAGCTTGTCGATCAGCGAGGCTTCGGCGGCATCGGGCATCTCGGCGCGCACCGGTCCCGGTGCCAACACCGTCACGTGTACCCCGGACTCGAGCAGCTCACCGCGCAGCGACTCGCTGAAGGTATTGGCGAAGGCCTTGGTCGCGGCGTAGGTGGCGTTGTTGGGGATCGGTGAGTTGCCGGCCGCCGAACCCGAGATCAGGATCCCCCCGGCGCGGCGCTCCAGCATGCCCGGCAGCACCGCCAACACCAGGTCGTGCACCGCAACCACGTTCAGCTGCACCTGCGCGCGCTCGGTGGCCGGATCCAGACCGGAGATCGGCCCGAATGTCGCGGTACCAGCGTTGGCGCACAGCACCGAGATCTCCCGCTCGGCCAATTCGGCGCAGAGCGTCTCGCGGGCCTGCGGATCGGCCAGGTCGACCGCTCGGACTTCCACGGCGACCCGGTACTTGTCGCGCAGCCGCGCCGCCACGTCATTGAGCACCTCCTCGCGGCGCGCGACGAGGATCAGCCCGTGACCGCGCGCGGCCAGCTCGGCGGCCAGCGCTTCGCCGATCCCCTGGGACGCTCCGGTGACGACGGCGCGGGCATCCGGGTTGGGAGCAGGCACTGGCATGGGCCAATCGTAGAGTGCCAGGCATGGATGCCCCGGGGGTGGTCAGAACCGGGCGATCGCGGATCGTGGCGTGGGCGCTGTGGGATACCGGTGCCGCGGCCGTCAGCGCGATCGTGGTGACGTTCGTGTTCTCGGTCTATCTGACCAGCAGTGTTGGCCGGGAGCTGCCCGGTGCGGTGTCGCCGGCCAGCTGGCTGGGCCGCACGCTGGCCCTCTCCGGTCTGACCGTGGCCGCGGTGGCGCCGGTGGTCGGGGTGTGGGTGGCCGCCCCGCACCGCCGCCGGGTGACGCTGGCGGGGCTGACGGGGCTTGCCGTGGTGCTCATCGCGTTGATGAGCACGATTCGCGCCGCACCCGGCTACCTGGCCCCCGGGCTGCTGTTGTTGGCGCTGACCGCCGCCTGCGGTGACCTCGCCAGCGTCCCCTACAACGCCATGCTGCGGCAGGTGTCGACTCCGTCGAATGCCGGGCGGATCTCCGGATTCGGCTGGGCGGCAGGCTATGCCGGCAGTGTGGTGCTGCTGTTAGTGGTGTACCTGGGCTTCATCGCCGGCAGTGGCCCGACCCGCGGTCTGCTGGGGCTGCCGGTCGAGGGCGGGCAGAACGTTCGGGCGGCGATGTGGCTGACCGCCGCCTGGCTGGCGATGTTCGCGTTGCCGTTGCTGCTGAGCGCACACCGCCTGGCGGGTTCCGGCGAGCCACCCCCGCCACGGGTCGGCCTGCTCGGCGGGTACCGCCAGCTGTGGCGCGACATCAGCGCCGAATGGCACCGCGACCGCAACCTGGTCTTCTACCTCGTCGCCAGTGCGATCTTCCGGGACGGGCTGGCCGGGGTGTTCGCCTTCGGGGCGGTGCTCGGCGTCAACGTCTACGGCATCTCGACCGGCGACGTGCTGATCTTCGGGGTGGCCGCCAGCGTGGTGGCCGCGCTCGGCGCGATCGCCGGGGGCCTGCTCGACGACCGCATCGGATCCAAGACCGTGATCGTCGGCTCACTGGTCGCGATGGTCATCGCCGGCACCACGTTGATGGCGCTGTCCGGGGCGGTCGCCTTCTGGGCCTGTGGGCTGCTGCTCTGCCTGTTCATCGGGCCCACCCAATCCTCGGCGCGCACACTGCTGCTGCAGATGGCGCAGGAAGGCAGGGAGGGGTTTGAGGGGGTGGCCTTCGGCCTCTACACGATGACCGGCCGGGCGGTGTCATTTCTGGCGCCCTGGCTGTTCTCGGTCTTCGTCGACGTCTTCCATTCCGACCGGGCCGGTATGGGCGGACTGTGCACGGTGCTGGTGCTCGGTCTGCTGGCGATGCTCGGCGTGCGCGTTCCGCGCCGGGCGCGTTAACCCGCCGCCGCGCAGACCGTCAGGATCGACCCGGTGCGCTGACGCACCTGGCTGCCGTCCACCGACACCGAGCAGGTGATCTGCTCGCCGAAGTTGACCACCGTGACCGCTGCGGCCGTCGATGCCGGCGGCGTCAGCGTGACCTGCTTGGTCCACGGCAGCGCCACGTTGAACTCGGTCTGTAGCACCCCGCCGGTGTCGATGTAGGCGATGCTGAGCGCCCGGCCGGTCCCGGTGACGCTGTAGACGATCGTCTCGGGAACCCCGGCGGTGGTCGACGTGGTCGGTGGCGGTGTGCTCGGTGTGGTGCCGGGCGGCGTTGAGCGCGCCGGCGGCGGCGTAGTGGCCGGGGTGCGCTTGGGAACCGGTGTGCTCGGCGCCGTCGGCAGGGGCGAAACCGGCGTAACGGTAGCCGAATTCCGGTTCGAGCCGTTGGCGATCACCAGCGCGATCACCATGCCGACCACCAGCAGCACCGCGGCACCGGCCACCAGCCACAGCCAGTTCGGGAACCGCGGCGGTTCCGGGGGGCCGGGGGGACCACCCTCGCCGCCGCCCGACGGCCCGCCGGGCGGCGGCGGTTCCCAGTGCTGCCGCGGCAGTTGGGCGGTCGGGTTGGCCGCCTGCGGCGGATAGCCCGCCGGGTACGACGGAAGCTGCCCGGCGTAGGCCGGATCGACGTGTGGCGGAAAGCCGAAGGTCGACGGTTCACTACCCCCGCTGCGTTGCCAGGGCTGATCGGAACCCTCCGGTCGATACGGATCGGTCATACCCACCTCATGGGTTGCAGGGTACCTGCGCCGGGCTGCCCGCGACCGTGACGTCGGCCGGCCCGGTCAGATTCCGGCGGCGCCCAGCGCGCTGATCGTCATCGCACGCAACACCGCTCGGGAGCGTTCCGGGGCCGCCGACTTGGTCGCCGTCGGCTTGATGGCGTACGGCGTCGAGTTCAACAGGCCGAACACCGCGTGGGCCATCAACCGGGCGTCGGCCTCGGCCAAGCCGGGGTACCGGGCGCACAGCACGCCCACCCAGACCTCGACGTACTGACGCTGGGCGCTGCGCACCTGACGCTGCGCTCCGGCCGGCAGATGCGCCAGGTCGCGGTCCTGGATCCGAATCAGGTCCGGCTCGCCGAGCGCGAAATCGAGATGGAACTCGACCAGGCCGTCCAGCACTTCGTCCGGGCTGCGTCCGCCCGCTTCGACGGCGCGCGCCCCGGCGAGCAGCCGGGTACTGATGCCGACGAGCAATTCGACCAGCAGCGCTTCTTTGTTCGGGAAGTGCCGATAGATCGCCGGACCGCTGACCCCGGCGGCCGCGCCGATGTCCTCCAACCGCACCGCCAGAAAGCCGCGCTGGGCGAAGAGACGTTCGGCGGCCGCGAGCAACTGCGTACGCCGGTCCGACTTCAGCCGGCTGCGCCGGTTGGCCGGTTCGTCGCCTCCCGCCGCGCCGGGCGGGGCGGATGCTGCCATCACGCCTCCGCTCATCGTGGACAGCTGAGTTAACGGTCACTAACGTAGCACCCATCGCCGCGGGGCCGACCCGGCTTCGGGCGGCACCGGTGGAGGCCTGATGGCAACTACGGGACCCGCAGCCCGTGGCGATTTGTCCTACGCGCGCGGCGAGACCCAACCCCCCTTGTTGGCGACGACGATCGGTGCGGCGCTCGCGGCCACCGCGAGTGCGTACCCGGATCGTGATGCGCTGATTGATGTTCCGTCGGGCCGCCGCTGGAGCTATGCCGAGCTGTTGGTCGATGTGCGCCGGCTGGCGAGCGGATTACTGCGGGCCGGGATCAGCGCCGGGGATCGCGTGGGCATCTGGGCGCCCAACTGCGCGGAATGGGTGCTGACGCAGTACGCCACCGCCGAGATCGGGGCGGTACTGGTCAGCCTGAATCCTGCCTACCGCTCCCACGAACTGGCCTACGCGCTCAAGCAGTCTGGGGCCGCGATGGTCATTTCGGCAGCGCGGTTCAAGACCTCCGATTACGTTGCGCTGCTGCATGAGGCGGCGCCTGAGTGCCCGGAGCTGCGTGAGGTGGTGTTCATCGACAGTGCGGGATGGCATCAGCTGGCCGGCACGCCGGCCGACGCCGCAGCCCTGATGGCGGCGGCCGCCGCACTGCACGCCGGCGACCCGATCAATATCCAATACACCTCGGGCACAACCGGTTACCCCAAGGGCGCGACGCTGAGCCACCACAATATCCTCAACAACGGCTACCTGGTCGGGGAACTGCTGGGCTACACCCCCGAAGACCGGATCTGCCTGCCGGTGCCGCTCTACCATTGCTTCGGCCTTGTGATGGGGAGCCTGGCGGCCACCAGTCGCGGTGCGGCCGTCGTCTTGCCGGGGCCCGGCTTCGAGCCGGCGGCCACGTTGCGCGCCGTGCAGGACGAATCGTGCACCAGCCTCTACGGAGTGCCCACCATGTTCATCGCCGAGCTCGGTCTGCCCGACTTCGCGGAGTACGACCTGACCAGTCTGCGCACCGGGATCATGGCGGGCTCGCCGTGCCCAGTGGAGGTGATGCGGCGGGTCATCGACGACATGCACATGACCGAGGTCGCGATCTGCTACGGGATGACCGAGACGTCCCCGGTGTCGACCCAGACCCGCGCGCAGGATTCGCTGATACAGCGCGTGGAGACGGTCGGGCGGGTGGGCCCGCACCTGGAGATCAAGGTGGTCGACCCGGGCACCGGCCAGACGGTGCCCCGCGGCGAGGTCGGCGAGTTCTGCACCCGCGGCTATTCGGTGATGACCGGTTACTGGAACGACCCGGCCAAAACGGCGGCGGCCATCGACGCCGACGGCTGGATGCACAGCGGCGATCTGGCCGTCATGGACGGCGACGGATACGTCCGGATCACCGGGCGGATCAAGGACATGGTGATCCGTGGCGGGGAGAACATTTACCCGCGCGAGATCGAGGAGTTTCTGCACACCCATCCCGACATCCTCGACGCCCAAGTCGTCGGAGTGCCCGACGAAACCTACGGCGAGGAACTGATGGCGGTGGTGATGATGCGCGACGGGGCGGCGCCCCTGACCGTCGAGGCGCTGCGGCAGTTCTGCACCGGCCGGCTGGCGCACTTCAAGGTGCCGCGGTATGTGCGGGTGGTCAACGAGTTTCCGATGACGGTCACCGGGAAGGTCCGCAAGGACGAGATGCGCCGGCAGGCAATCGAGCATTTGAGTGGTGGCTGACATGGCCGCGGGAGAATGGTATTCTCTGTCGTCAGTTAATCAACATTAACTGAAATGAGGAGGCGCTGGTGGCGATGGACAAGGTCGTGGCGACGGCGGCAGAAGCCGTGGCCGACGTGACCGACGGTGCGTCACTGGCAGTCGGCGGGTTCGGGCTGTGCGGCATACCGGAGGCGTTGATCGAGGCCGTGCTGGCCCTCGGTGTCACCGATCTGGAGACGGTGTCGAACAATTGCGGCGTGGATGGCGTCGGGCTGGGAGTGCTGTTGGAGCACAAGCGGATCCGCCGCACCGTCAGCTCCTATGTCGGGGAGAACAAGGAGTTCGCCCGCCAGTTCCTCTCCGGCGAGCTCGAGGTGGAGCTGACCCCGCAGGGCACCCTCGCCGAGCGGTTGCGCGCGGGCGGCGCGGGGATTCCGGCGTTCTACACGCCGACCGGCGTGGGCACCCAGGTGGCTGAGGGTGGTCTGCCGTGGCGCTATGACGGAGCGGGCGGGGTGGCGGTGGCCTCACCGCGCAAGGAGACCCGCGACTTCGACGGGCGCACCTACGTCCTGGAGCGGGCGATCCGCACCGACTTCGCACTGGTGCACGCCTGGAAGGGCGATCGGCACGGCAACCTCGTCTACCGCGAGGCCGCCGCGAACTTCAACCCGGACTGCGCCGCTGCCGGACGCATCACGATCGCCGAGGTCGAGCACCTCGTCGAACCCGGCGAAATCCGCCCGGCGGAGGTGCACACGCCGGGGGTCCACGTGCACCGGGTGGTGCACGTACCGAATCCGACCAAGCGAATCGAGCGGGAGACGGTGCGGCAGTCATGACACTCACCAGAGATCAGTTGGCCGCACGGGTGGCCGCGGAGCTGGAAGACGGACAATACGTCAACCTCGGCATCGGGCTGCCCACCCTGATTCCCAACCACATTCCCGACGGGGTCAGCGTGGTGCTGCATTCGGAGAACGGGATCCTCGGCGTCGGGCCGTACCCGCGCCGCGAGGATATCGACGCCGACCTGATCAACGCGGGCAAAGAAACGGTGACGGTCCTGCCGGGGGCGTCGTTCTTCTCGTCGTCCACCTCGTTCGGGGTGATCCGCGGCGGCCACCTCGATGTCGCGGTCCTTGGCGCTATGCAGGTTTCCGCGGCCGGCGACCTGGCCAACTGGATGATCCCCGGCAAGATGATCAAGGGCATGGGCGGGGCGATGGACCTGGTACACGGGGCGCGCCGCGTCCTGGTGATGATGGAACACGCCGCCAAGGACGGCAGCGCCAAGATCGTCGAACACTGCACGCTGCCGCTGACCGGCGCCCGCTGCGTCGACCGCATCATCACCGACCTGGCCGTCATCGACGTCACCGAGGCGGGCCTGCAGTTGATCGAGACCGCTCCGGGCGTCGCCGTCGACGAGGTCGTCGCGAAAACCGATGCGCCGCTAGATCTGTCGAGGCTGTCATGACAACACCCGCCTTCGCCGACGAGCACCGGCGCCTGGTCGCCGAGCTCAACACCAAACTGACGACCGCAGCCCTCGGCGGCAGTGAGCACTCCCGGCAGCGGCACGTGGCCCGGGGCAAACTACTGCCGCGCGACCGGGTCGACCGGCTGCTGGATCCGGGCAGTCCGTTTCTGGAGCTGTCCCCGCTGGCCGCCGACGGCATGTACGACGACGAGTGCCCCGGGGCCGGCATCATCACCGGGATCGGGCGGGTCTCCGGGCGGGAGTGCGTGATCGTCGCCAACGACGCCACCGTCAAGGGCGGCACCTACTACCCGGTCACCGTTAAAAAGCATCTCCGCGCCCAGGAAGTCGCGCTGGGCAACCAGTTGCCCTGCATTTACCTGGTGGACTCCGGTGGCGCGTTCCTGCCCCGCCAGGACGAGGTGTTTCCCGACCGCGAGCACTTCGGCCGCATCTTCTACAACCAGGCGACCATGAGTGCGGCGGGCATCCCGCAGATCGCCGCCGTGCTGGGCTCGTGCACCGCGGGCGGCGCCTACGTCCCCGCCATGAGCGACGAGGCCGTCATCGTGCGCGAGCAGGGCACCATCTTCCTCGGCGGGCCGCCACTGGTGAAGGCGGCCACCGGGGAGGTGGTGACCGCCGAAGAACTCGGCGGCGGCGAGTTGCACTCCAAGGTCTCCGGGGTCACCGACTACCTGGCCGACGACGACGAACACGCGCTGCGCATCGTCCGCCAGATCGCGGAGACTTTTGGGCCGCGTCACGAAAGCCCGTGGGAGGTCACCAGTTCCGTGGACCCGAGGCACGACCCGGCCGAGCTCTACGATGTGGTCCCCCCGGATCCGCGGGTGCCTTATGACGTGCGGCAGGTGATCGTCCGGCTGGTCGACGGCAGCGCGTTCAGCGAGTTCAAGGCCGAGTACGGCAAGACGCTGGTGACGGCGTTCGCGCGCATTCACGGCCATCCGGTGGGAATCATCGCCAACAACGGGGTGCTCTTCGGCGAGTCGGCGCTCAAGGGGGCGCATTTCATCGAATTGTGCGATAAGCGTTCCATCCCACTGGTATTCCTGCAGAACATCGCCGGCTTCATGGTGGGCCGCGACTACGAGGCCGGCGGTATCGCCAAGCACGGTGCCAAGATGGTCACCGCGGTGGCTTGCGCGCGGGTGCCCAAGCTGACGGTGGTGATCGGCGGATCCTACGGAGCGGGCAACTACTCCATGTGCGGCCGGGCCTATTCGCCGCGATTCCTGTGGATGTGGCCCAATGCCCGGATCTCGGTGATGGGCGGCGAACAAGCGGCATCGGTGCTGGCCACGGTCCGCGGCGAACAACTCGATGCCGCTGGCAAGCCGTGGTCGGCCGCCGACGAGGAAGCGTTCAAGGCTCCGATCCGCGAGCAATACGAGGCTCAGGGCAACCCGTACTACTCGACCGCGCGGTTGTGGGACGACGGGATAATCGACCCGGCCGACACCAGAACAGTGCTGGGACTGGCGCTTTCGGTCTGTGCGAACGCGCCGCTGGACCCGGTTTCCTACGGCGTTTTCCGGATGTGAGTAACCATGTTTGAAACCGTTCTGGTGGCCAATCGTGGTGAGATCGCAGTGCGGGTGATCCGCACCCTGCGCCGCATGGGGATTCGGTCGGTAGCCGTCTACAGCGACGCCGACGCCGGGGCGCGGCATGTGCGCGAAGCCGATACCGCGGTGCGGCTGGGGCCGGCACCTGTGGCGGACAGCTATCTGTCGATTCCCAAAGTGCTCGAGGCCGCCGCGGCCACCGAAGCGCAGGCGATCCATCCCGGCTACGGATTCCTTTCGGAGAACGCAGCTTTCGCGACGGCCTGCGATCGCGCCGGCGTGGTGTTCATCGGCCCACCGGCGCGGGCGATCGAGGTGATGGGCGACAAGATCTCCGCCAAGAACACCGTCACGGCCTTCGAGGTTCCCGTGGTCCCGGGGTTGGCCAAGCCCGGTCTCTCCGACGACGACCTGGTGGAAGCCGCCGCCGACATCGGTTACCCGGTGCTGATCAAGCCGTCGGCCGGTGGCGGCGGCAAAGGCATGCACCTGGTCGAGGAGCCGGCCGCGTTGCGCGCGGCACTGGTGACCGCGCGGCGTGAGGCGGCGTCGGCCTTCGGTGACGACACCTTGTTCCTGGAGCGATTCGTGTTGCGGCCCCGCCACATCGAGGTTCAGGTGCTGGCCGACGCCCAGGGCAATGTGGTGCACCTCGGCGAACGGGAATGCAGCCTGCAGCGCCGTCACCAGAAGGTGATCGAGGAGGCGCCGTCGCCGCTGCTGGACGCCGCCACCCGGGCCCGGATCGGGGCGGCGGCCTGCAACACCGCCCGCAGCGTCGATTACGTCGGCGCCGGAACCGTGGAGTTCATCGTCTCCGCGGATCGCCCGGACGAGTTCTTCTTCATGGAGATGAACACCCGGCTGCAGGTGGAGCACCCGGTCACCGAAGCGGTCACCGGCGTGGACCTCGTCGAGTGGCAGCTGCGGGTGGCCGCCGGGGAGAAGCTGCCGTTCGCCCAGGACGAGATCACGCTGACCGGGCATGCGATCGAGGCTCGGGTATACGCCGAGGACCCGGCCCGCGGCTTCCTGCCCACCGGAGGACAGGTGTTGGCGGTGCACGAGCCCGCCGGCGGTTCAGCGAGGCTCGACGGAGGAGAGGCGACGCTGGGACCGCCGCATGGACCCGGCGGTTCAGCGAGGCTCGACGGAGGAGAGGCGACGCTGGGACCGCCGCATGGACCCGGTCCCGCGGTACGGGTGGACTCGTCGCTGCAAGCGGGCACCGTGGTCGGCAGCGACTACGACCCGATGCTGTCCAAGGTGATCGCCCACGGCGTGGACCGGGCGCAGGCGCTGGCGCGCCTCGATGCGGCGCTGGCCGGTACCGCGGTGCTCGGAGTGCAGACCAACGTCGAGTTCCTGCGATTCCTGCTTGTCGATCCCCGGGTGGTGGCCGGCGACCTGGATACCGAACTTCTGGACGCCAGGTCGGCCGACTTCACACCGGCCCCCGCACCCGACGATGTACTGGCCGCGGGCGGCCTCTACCGCCAATGGACACTGTCCGGTCAGACATCGCTGTGGGGGTCCCCGAGCGGCTGGCGCATCGGCGCGCCGGCGCCGGTGCGCACCGAGATGCGCACCCCGTTGCGCTCGGAGACGGTGTCGGTGTGGGGACTGCCGACCGACGCGCGCGTGCAGATCGGCGACGGCGAGATCCACAATGCAAGCATCGACGTCGCAGCTGACCGGATGATGGTGACGCTGGCGGGCCGGCGGCGCTGCTATGCGTTCGCCGAGGACGGCGGTCAGCTGTGGATCGCCGACGAGCGCGGCACCTGGCAGCTGCGCGAAGCCGAAGTGGTCCGGGTGCATCGCGGTGGGGGCCCGCGCAGCGCCGAGATCCTCAGCCCGATGCCCGGCAGCGTGATCGCCGTCAACGTGGATTCGGGTTCGCCTGTCGCCGAAGGTGATCCGGTCGTCGTGGTGGAGGCGATGAAGATGGAGCACAGTCTGGCCGCGCCGATCAGCGGGCGGGTGGAGATATTGGTATCGGTGGGCGATCAGGTGACGGTGGACCAGGTCCTGGCCCGGCTGATTCCCGAATCGAGTGAGGAAGAGACGCAATGACGACGATCACGGCAGGAGAGCTGCCGAAGGAATACCAGGACCTGCGCGACACGGTGGCCGAATTCGCTCGCACCGTGGTGGCTCCGGTGTCCGCCAAACACGACGAAGAGCACAGCTTCCCCTACGAAGTGATCGCCAAAATGGGGGAGATGGGGCTGTTCGGCCTGCCGTTCCCCGAAGAGTACGGCGGTATGGGCGGCGATTATTTCGCACTGGCGCTCGCCCTGGAAGAACTCGGCAAGGTCGACCAGTCCGTCGCCATGACCCTGGAGGCCGGGGTGGGCCTCGGCGCGATGCCGATCTACCGGTTCGGCACCGACGAACAGAAGCAGACCTGGCTGCCGGATCTGATCACCGGCCGTGCACTGGCCGGCTTCGGTCTGACCGAGCCAGGTGCGGGCTCGGATGCCGGCGGCACACGCACCACCGCCCGCCGAGACGGCGACGAGTGGGTGATCAACGGCGCCAAGCAGTTCATCACCAACTCCGGCACCGACATCACCTCGCTGGTGACCGTCACCGCCGTCACCGGAACCCGCCCGGACGGCAAGAAGGAGATCTCCACCATCATCGTCCCGTCCGGTACAGCCGGTTTCACCGTGGAACCGGCCTACAACAAGGTGGGCTGGAACGCCTCGGACACCCACCCGTTGACCTTCGCCGACGCCCGCGTTCCGCATGCCAATCTGCTCGGTGAAGAAGGCCGAGGCTACGCGAACTTCCTGTCCATCCTCGACGAGGGCCGCATCGCGATCGCCGCGGTGGCCACCGGGGTGGCGCAAGGCTGCGTCGACGAGAGCGTCAAGTACGCCGGCGAGCGTGAGGCGTTCGGCCAGACGATCGGCTCCTACCAGTCGATCAGCTTCAAGATCGCCCGGATGGAGGCGCGTGCCCACGTCGCGCGTACCGCCTACTACGACGCCGCCGCGAAGATGTTGGCGGGCAAGCCGTTCAAGAAGGAGGCCGCGATCGCCAAGATGATCTCCTCGGAGGCGGCGATGGACAACGCCCGCGACGCCACCCAGATCCACGGCGGCTACGGCTTCATCAACGAATACCCGGTGGCCCGGCACTACCGCGACAGCAAGATCCTGGAGATCGGTGAGGGCACCACCGAGGTGCAGCTGATGCTGATCGCACGGTCGTTGGGGCTGTGAGGATGATCGGCGACCGCGAGTGGGAATCTCGCGACGCCACACCGGCGTGTCGCGTCGTGAGATTGCGATTCGGCGAGGGAAAACGGGGCAGGGAGAGGGAAACGGCGTGAGCAGAACCGTCGAGCAGCGCGGCCTGTGGTTCGAGGAGTACGAGATCGGCACCACGTACGCCCACCGGCCCGGACGCACCGTCACCGAGGCCGATAACGTGCTGTTCACCACGTTGACCATGAACACCCAGTCGCTGCACCTGGACGCGGCCTGGGCGGCCGCGCAGCCCGGCTTTCGCGGTGAGCGCCTGGTGAATTCGATGTTCACCCTCTCCACGATCGTTGGCCTGTCGGTGGCGCAACTGACACTCGGCACCATCGTGGCCAACCTCGGGTTTTCGGAGGTGTCGTTTCCCAAGCCGGTGTTTCACGGCGACACGCTCTACGCCGAGACGGTCTGCACCGACAAGCGCGAATCCAAGAGCCGTCCCGGGGAAGGGATCGTGACCCTGGAGCACCTCGGCCGCAACCAGCACGGTGAGGTGGTGGCCCGAGCGGTGCGCACCACGCTGGTGCGCAAACGGCCGGCAGGGGAGTCGGCATGAACCTGCAATCCGCCGGGCCGGCGTGGCTGTTCTGTCCGGCGGATCGGCCGGAGCGGTTCGCCAAAGCCGCCGCGGTGGCCGACGTGGTGATCCTCGACCTGGAGGACGGCGTGGCCGCCGCTGACCGGCCTGCGGCGCGGGAGGCGTTGCGGGGCAACCCCCTCGACCCGGCGCGAACGGTGGTACGGGTCAACCCGACCGGCACCGAGGATCAGGCTCGCGACCTGGAGGCGCTGGCGCACACCGCCTACACGACGGTGATGCTGGCGAAGACCGAGTCAGCCGCCCAGGTGAGTGCGCTGGCGCCGCGGCAGGTTGTCGCTTTGCTGGAAACCCCGCGCGGTGTGGTGTTCTCCACCGAGATCGCCGCCGCCGAGGGCTGTGTGGCGATGATGTGGGGCGCCGAGGATCTGGTCGCCGCCATGGGCGGTGGCTCCAGCCGGCACCCGGACGGGACCTATCGGGACTTCGCCCGGCACGCGCGCTCGACGGTGCTGCTGGCCGCATCGGCGTTCGGCCGTGCGGCGCTGGACGCCGTCTATTTGAACATCGGTGACCTCGACGGGCTGCGGGCCGAAGCGGTCGACGGGGCCGCGGTCGGGTTCGCCGCCACGGTGTGCATCCACCCCACCCAGGTGGCGGTGGTCCGCGACGCCTACCGCCCGCCGGCCGATAAGGTCGATTGGGCGCGACGGGTGCTCGCCGCGGCTCAGACCGAGCGCGGTGTGTTCGCGTTTGAAGGGCAGATGGTCGACTCCCCGGTGCTGCGGCACGCCGAAGCTATCCTGCGGCGAGCGGATTAACGCCAAGCAGGAGGGCCCGACGCATGCGCATCACCCGGATCGTCGAGACGTCGGTGCCGCTTCGTGGTGAGATCGCCAACGCGCTGGTGGACTTCTCCCGGCACACGGTGTCGCTGGTCGCCGTCGTCACCGACCGGATCCGGCACGGCGAACCGGTGACCGGTGTCGCCTTCAACTCGATCGGCCGGTTCGCCCAGGGCGGCATCCTGGCCGACCGGATGATTCCGCGGATCCTGGGCGCGGATCCGGAGTCGCTGCTCGACGAGACCGGCCGCATCGACCCGGCGCGGGTGCTGCGGCGCGCGCTGGCCGACGAAAAGCCCGGCGGTCACGGTGATCGGGCCGGGGCGGCGGCGGCACTGGAACTGGCGTGCTGGGACCTCAACGCCAAACTCGCCGACGAACCCGCCTACCGCACCATCGCGCGACACTTCGGCCGGGACGTGGGCAGCAAAGAGGCCGTCGCCGCGGTCCCGGTATACGCCGCCGGAGGCTACTACTACCCCGGAGACGGGCTGGACCGGCTCCGAGCCGAGATGGCTGGCTATCTCGACTCGGGCTATGAGGCGGTCAAGATGAAGATCGGCGGCGCATCGATGCGCGAGGATCTGGACCGCATCGAAGCGGTGATCGACGTGGTCGGCAGCGGCGCGCGGGTCGCCGTCGACGCCAACGGGCGGTTCGATCCCGCGGCGGCCGGCGACTGGGCGCAGGAACTGAGCCGCTACGGCTTGCGCTGGTACGAGGAACCCGGTGATCCCCTCGACTTCGCGCTGAACGCTCAGGTGATCGCCGGTTATCCGGGGGCGGTCGCCACCGGCGAGAACCTGTTCTCGGTGCGCGATGTAGCCAACCTGGTGCGCTACGGCGGTATGCGCCCGGGCCGCGACATCTTCCAGATGGATGCGGGCTTGAGTTACGGGCTGACCGAATACGCCGGCATGCTCGAGGTGCTCGAGACACACGGCTACCACCGCGGCTGCGCGTTCCCGCACGGCGGCCATCTGATCAACCTGCACATCGCGGCGGGCCTGGGTCTGGGCGGCTGCGAGTCCTACCCCGGGGTGTTCGCGCCCTTCGGCGGCTACTCGCCGGGGTGCGCGCTGGCCGACGGCACCATCACACCCACCGACGCCCCGGGGTTCGGGCTGGAGGAAAAGCCCGACCTGGCCGCGGCCATCGCCGATCTGGTGGGGTGACCAGATGAAGATCGCGGTTATCGGTTGCGGCGCCATGGGTTCGATCTATGCCGGCCGACTGGCGGCGGCCGGCAACGATGTCTTGGCCATCGACCGCTCCGTTGAGCATGTCGAAGCCATCAACGGAGAGGGCCTGAGGATCAGCGGACCGCAGCCCGAGCAGGTGGTGGCCATCCGCGCGGCCACCACCGCACCGGACGAGCCGATGGACCTGGTGGTGCTGGCGGTCAAAGCCGCCGACGTCGCCACCGGGGCCAGCCAAGCGCTGCCGCTGCTGGGCGAGCACACACCGGTGTTGACCATCCAGAACGGACTGGGGTCGGCCGACACCGTCGCCGGCATCGTCGGAGCCGAGCGCGTGGCGGTGGGCATCGCCAGCGGATTCGGCGCGTCGCGTCCCGCCCCGGGGCACGTGCACCACAACGCGATGCGGGCAGTCCGGTTCGGATCTTATGCGGCGCTGCCGTTTTCGGCTGTCGCCCAGATTGCCCGGGTGTGGTCGGAGGCGGGCTTCGACGCGGCCGCGGTCGCCGACATCGCCGCCATGCAGTGGGAGAAGCTGATCTGCAACGTCGCCTACAGCGCCCCGTGCGCGCTGACCGGCATGACGGTGGGGCAGGTCATGGACGACGACACGGCCATGGGACCGGTCAGCCGCGCCGCGGCCACCGAAGCCTGGACGGTGGCGCGCGCCGCGGGGATCGACGTCGCTGTAGCCGACCCGGTCGCGCATGTGCGGGCTTTCGGTGCGCAGATGCCGGATGCCAAACCCTCTGCGCTGCTGGATCATCAGGCCCGCCGTGTCAGCGAGATCGACGTGATCAACGGGGCGGTGTTGCGCCGGGCCGCCCAGGTCGGCGAGCAGGCCCCGGTCAACGCGACGCTGACAGCACTGGTCAAAGCCGTTGAACGGCAGTGGGTAACGGGCGAAGGCTGAACACCACGCCGGGCGGCGTTCAGCTTGACCCGTTTGGTACAGGGCGTCGCTAGCCTGGGTGTTCATGACCTCCGATAAAGCACGGGTGGATCTGCGCGGTGCGCCGCAGACCATGCTCGCGACGCTGTACGCCAAGGCGCTGGATGCCGATCTTCCCGAACCGATCCTGGGGGATCGCTACGCCAAGGACGTGGTCGCACGCATCGACTACGACTGGCGCAAGACCACCATCACCGCGGCGCGCTCACCGGCGGTGACTACCCGTGCGGCGCACTTCGACACTTGGGCCGGCACCTTCTTGGCGGCCCACCCGGACGCAGTGGTGTTGCACGTGGGCTGTGGGCTCGACGCCCGATATTTTCGGCTGGCACCCGGTGACAGGGTCGACTGGTATGACATCGACTACCCGGACGTCGCCGAGCTGCGCCGGCGACTGTTGCCGGCAAGCGAGCACAACCACGTGGTCTCTGCGTCGGTCACCGACCCGGCGTGGTTCGCCGAAATCCCTACCGGCCGTCCGGCATTGATGCTCGGCGAAGGCCTGACCATGTACCTGACCGAGCAAGACGGCGTTGCCTTGCTGCGCCGGGTGCTCGAGCACTGCGCAAGCGGGGAGTTGCAGTTCGATGCCTTCAACTGGCTGGGCATCAAGTCGCAATGGTCCAACGCCGTGGTGCGCCGCTCCGGGGCGACGCTGCACTGGGCGATCAACGGGCCCGGCGACATTCTTGCCGCGGTGCCCGGCACCCAGCTGCTGCAATGGGAGCGCTGGTTCGAGTCGGACACCTTCGGTCAACTGCCTCGCGCCTATCGGGTGTTGGGCAGGGCGATGTCACTGATTCCGGCGGTGGCGAACATGTCGCAGTACCACCGCTACGCCTTCTGAGCTGCGCCGCCCCCACCATTGACGTTTTACGTTACGTAATGTAAATCTCTAGTCCATGAGTCGAATGGACGGGCAATGACGGCCGAGCCGGAATCCGCCCGGGCCGGCCGCGGACGCCCGCGCAATCCCCGCACCGAGCAGGCCATCACCGAGGCCGCCCGCCGGCTGCTGGCCCGCGACGGCTACGACCAGGTCTCCGTCGAGGCGATCGCGCGCGAAGCGGACGTCAGCCGCCCCACCGTCTACCGGCGCTGGCCGTCAAAGACGCATCTGGTGTTCGACGCGGTCTTCGGTAGCGCCGAAGTCGGCGACGTGCTGACCAGCTCCGGTGATTTCGAGGCCGACTTGCGCCGATTCGTCGCCGGGGTGTTCGAGTTCTGGCGCTCACCGGAGGTGGCGGCCGCGGCACTGGGCATTCTGGCCGATCGCCACCGTGACCCCGAATTGTTCATCCGCACCCAACAGCTGCTCGACGAGACGACCCGCACCGCGTTCTCCGGCCTGGTCCGCGCCGGCATCGACCAAGGCGTGCTGGACGCCGACATCGATATCGAGATCGCCTATGACGCCTTGGTGGGCACCAGCTTCTACATCGCCCAAGTCCTGGCCACCGAAACCGTCGACGCCGCCGCCGACCGGTTGTGCTCCCTATTGCTGCAGGGAATGAAAAAGAAGGAGAACCAGCATGAGTGACGAGCTGACGGAGCTTTCTCAAGCGTTTGGATCCTTGCTCGACGAGGTCCGTGCCGTCGAGCAGCGCCTGCTGAATGCCGATCCGCCGCTGGAGGAAGCTGATGTCCTCGACGGCTACCGGTGGGCGTTGAGCCTGCTGCGCGTCGCCTCCGAGGCCTACATCTGGGGCGATGCGGACAAGCCGATCCTGGTCGACGTGATCGGCCCCTATCTCAAGTGGGGCGGCGACAATTCGGATGCCTTCTATCAGCTCGCGCCCGTCGACCCGAGCCGCAGCTATCGGGTCACCGGCAACCGTGGCGACGCGGTGTATCTGTCCATGACCGTCTACGGCGGCCCGGACGACGGCCGCTACAGCGACCGCATCATCGACACCATCAACGACCGCGATCTGGCCCCGGACGCTGACGGCAACTTCGAGTTCATCATCAGTGCGCAAGAGCAGCAGGGTAATTGGCTCAAACTGGAGCCCGACGCCGTGTTCATCCTGACCCGCGACTACCTCACCGACCCCGGCACCGACCGGCGTGTGCAGTGGCGGATCGAGGCGCTCGACGACACCCCGCGGCGCCTCGACAGCCGGGCCGATCTGAGCCGGCGGATGCGCGCGGCGCGGACCTGGATTCGCGAGCAGGCCGCCATGGCGCCCGTGCGGCTGCCGGCCAACGAACTGCAGGTGCCCTATCCGGTGCCGAGTCGCACCGTGGGCTGGGCCGCCGGAGATGCCGCCTACGCGATGGGCGCCTACGAACTGCAGCCCGGCCAGGCGCTGATCATCGAAGGCACGTCACCGGAGTGCGTGTTCTGGAACCTGTGCCTGTGGAATCCGTTCCTGCACACCTACGACTACACCCGTGAGCGGGTCACCATCAACGGCGCGCACGTCACCTATGAACCCGACGGGTCCTGGCGGATCGTGGTCAGCGACACCGATCCCGGGCATCCGAACTGGGTGTCCACCGCGGGACGGTCCAAAGGGCTGATCTGGTTGCGTTGGTTCCTGCCGGAAGTCACACCAGACCCGCTGCGTTGCCGGGTCGTCGACATCGCAGAGCTGGCCTCATGACTGCCTCCGCGGCGCGCCCGGCCCCGATCCGGCTCGACGACCTTGCCAATCCGGTCTATCCCGAGGCCGCCGGCCCGCTGCGCGACGGCCTGGCCGGCTACGGCGCGGCACTGCAACTCACGCCGGAGGCCCTGCTGCAGGCCGCAACTGAACGAACAGGGTTGGACAACTGGGGCGACAACGGATTTCGGGAACGCCTCGACGTACTGTGCGCATCGTTCGTCGACGAAGCCGACCTGTCCGGTGTCGGGCGGGCGATGGCGTTCGAGCAAGTCACCGGACACCTGGTCAACCGGCTGCGGCTGGAAGACCTGATCGCGGCGAACCCCGAGATCGAGAGCGTCGCGATCGAGCGCCCGATCATCATCTGCGGGTTACCGCGCACCGGGACCACCCACCTGCACAACCTGATCGCCGCCGACCCGGCGCTGCGCTACCTGCCGTACTGGGAGAGTCTGGAGCCGGTCGCCACTCCGGGAGAGCCCGATCCGCAGGCCAGGCGTGACCGCTGCGCCGTCGGCCTGGATCTGATCAACACCTCGATGCCCGAGTTCAAGCGCATGCACGACATGACCGTCGACCACGCGCACGAAGAGATCCAGTTGCTGGCCAACGACATCTCCGGAATGCTCTTCGAATGTAGCTACTACTTACCGACATTTGCGGCGCACTACAAAACGCACGACCAAACAGCGTCGTACGCCTATCTGAAACGGACCCTGCAGGCGCTGCAATGGTTGCGCGGCGGTACCCGCTGGGTGCTCAAATCGCCACAGCACCTCGAACAGTTCCCCGCGCTGTACGCCACCTTCCCGGATGCCACCTTCGTTGTCACCCACCGGGATCCGGTCGAGGTGACGCGATCGATGGCGACCATGATCAGTTACGCGGCGCGCATGGGCTGCGATCATCCCGACCCGGTGAAGATCTCGAAGTACTGGCTGGACCGGGCCGACGACCTGCTCACCGGCTGCCTGCGTGACCGCGACGTGCTGCCCGCGGCGCAGTCGATCGACGTGCGGTTCGAGGACTTTATGGCCGATGAGGACGGGACCGTCGCTGCCATCTACGAGCTCGCGGGCCAGCCGCTGGACACCCGGGCGAAAGAGGCGATGACCCAGTTCTGCATTGATCACCCCCGCGGGCGCTACGGCGCGGTCGACTACCAGCCGGCCGATCTGGGGCTGGATGCCGACGAGGTGGCAAACCGCCTGCGCGACTACCGGAACCGCTTCGTCGCCGACTAATGGGAGAAAACATGAACCAACCGATCTCCGCCGAAGCCTGGGTCGCCACCGAACTGGGTGACCCGGCCAAAGTGCTGGCCCGTCAGACCGTCGAGGTGCGCGCGCCCGGACCCGGCGAGATCCGGGTCGCCGTCAGCGCGTTCTGCCTCAATTTCAACGACATCGACATCATCCGGGGCCGCTACACGACCCTGCCGCTACAGCCGCCGTTCGTGCCCGGCATGGAGACCGTCGGAGTCGTGGAAAGTGCCGGTCAGGGCGCTGAACATCTCATCGGCCGGCGCATCGTCGGGATCCCGGTGATGGCCTTCGGCGGGTACGCCTCCTACGCGATCGTCGACGCGGCGACCGCGCTGGACTTGCCGGACTGGGTCAGCGACGTCGACGGCGCTGCGCTGCACTACCCGTTCCACCTGGGCTGGTTCGCGCTGCGGGAACGCGGCCGCCTGAAACCGGGGGAGACCCTGCTGGTGCACGCCGCCGCCGGTGGAACCGGTTCGGGTGCCCTGGTGCTCGGCAAGGCGCTGGGCGCGCGGGTGATCGCCACCGCCGGCAGCGAGGAGAAGGCCGAGTTCTGCAAGGAACTCGGCGCCGACCATGCGATCAACTACCGCAACGGCGACTGGGTGGAGCAGGTCGTGGAACTGACCTACGGCCGCGGTGTCGACGTTGCATTCGACGCGGTCGGCGGCGACGTGGCGGTGCAGACGTTCCGCTGCATGGGCTTGAACGGGCGGTACCTGATGGCAGGGTTCGCCCAGGACATCGCGCTGGAGGACGGCGACTACCTCTCGCCGCGGCCCATCGCTTACAGCAACTTCGACGTCTGCGGGGTATGCCTGGTCTACGTCAACGATCCGGTGGCGATCCGGCGCACCCTGGGCTTCAACTGGCCGGCCCGCTCGGAGGGACTGGACGCCCACGCGAAGATCCTGGAAATGCTGCGCACCGGCAAGATCCGCACCGTCGTCGGCGCCGAGGTCGGCTGGGCGGGCCTGCCGGATGCGTTGGAGCGCATGGCGGCCCGGCAGACCACCGGCCGTCTGGTCGTGAGCACCGGTCATCACGGGTGATCCCCAGGGCGAACGGATGCCAAAGGTCACTTCCTCCTAGGAAGGCGGCCCCCGTAGCCTGGCGACCATGATTCAGTTGGGGTCGCCGCCGCCCCCGGCGCCGATCGTCAAGCCCCGCCGGCGCGGCGGACCGCGCGGGCCGGTGTTCCTCGGCGCCAACATCGTGGTGCTGTGCTGGCTGGCCGTCGCGGTCGCGCTGCTGATCGCGCACGACGCCATCACGCATCCGATCTGGCTGCCGGTGCACGCCCTGCTGCTCGGCGCCGCCACGAACGCGATCGTGATCTGGTCCGGGCACTTCACCACCACGCTGTGCCGGGTGCCCGATCCGCCGCAGTGGCATCTGGTGGTCAAGCTTGCCCTGCTCAACGCCGGCGTGATCGCGGCCCTGGCCGGTGTCGCCTGGAGTGCTGAAGTGCTGACCGGCATCGGGGGCGCCGTGGTGGCCGTGGTCGCCGTCGCCCACGGCTCCGGGTTGATCGCGATGAAGAAGGCCGCGTTATCGGCGCGCTTCGACTATCTGGTGGGCTTCTACCTGGCCGCCCTGCTGGCTCTGCTGGTCGGGTCGGCAACCGGTGCCGCCATGGCCCTGGGCATCGCCAGTTGGTACGCGCGACTGTGGACGACCCATGTGCACGTGATGCTCTACGGCTGGATCGGGCTCACCGTGCTGGGGACGCTATTCACGCTGTGGCCCACCACGATCCGGGAGAAGATCACCCCCCGTAGCTTCGCGATGGCCCGGCGGGCGCTGCCGACGCTCTCGGCGGGCTTGACCGTGGCCATCGCGGGTTTACTCGCCGGCAGCTGGTGGCTGGCGGCAGCGGGCCTGCTGGGCTTCGCGGTGGGTGTCGCGCTTGCCATCGTCGGGTTGTGGCCGGGGCGCAGCTTCACCGGCCCCGCGGCCTGGATGCTGGTCGGGGCGACGTGCTGGCTCGCGGTCGCCGTCGTCATCGAGGTGATCGGCCTGCTCGGGGCCCGGTCCGTCGACATGTTGCCCGCGTTCGTGGAGCACACCCTGCTGCCGCTGCTGGCGGTCGGCTTCGTCGCCCAGATCCTGCTCGGTGCGCTGAGTCAACTGCTGCCGATCCTGGTGGCCAACGGCCCTCCGGTGCGCAAGGCCGTGATCGCCTACCTGGACCAGGGCTGGCAGGTGCGGGTAGGCGCGCTCAATGCCGCCGTGCCGCTGGTGGCCGGGCCCTGGCACGGTCCGGTACCGGTGGTCGGCTGGGTGTTGGCCGCCGTCGCGGTCGCCAGTTTCGTACTGCTGGGCCTGCGGCTGGCGATACCGGTGGCGCTGCGCGGCCCCATCGACGTCGATGCGATCCAGCCGCGGTCCGGTGTGGTGACGGCCGCGGTTGCGCTGGCGTCGCTGGTGGCGGTGGGATCGGCGTTGGCGCTGGGGATGGGTACTCCGGCACCCTCGGGTGCCACCGGGGCGGTCCACACCGTCGACGTCACATCCAAGAACATGCGCTTTTCCCCGGACGTCATCGACGTGCCGGCCGGAACCCGGCTGGTGCTGCGGGTGACCAACATCGACGGACTACCGCACGACCTGCGTGTCGACACCGGCGAGCACACCCCGCGGCTGAGCCGAGGGCAGACCGCGGTGCTCGATCTCGGCGTGGTGCACCAGGACCGGGAGGCGTGGTGCGATATCGCAGGCCATCGGGCCGCCGGGATGACACTGACGATCCACGCCGTCGGCGGCGCCCCGCGGCACCAGCATCCCGGCGGCGGCCGGGACGGGGGCGGGGCGGCACCGACCACACTGAACCTGGCCACTGACCCGTCGCCGGGCTGGACGCCCCACGATGCGGTGCTGGCCCCGGCGACCCCGGGCCTGCACCGGGTGGAATTGCGCGCGGTGGACCGGGAATTGGAGGTCGCGCCCGGGCGCCGCGAGATCCGCTGGACCTTCGGCGGTGTCGAGCCGTCGCCGACGCTGCACGGCAAGGTCGGTGACACCTTCGAGATCACCCTGATCAACGACGCGGCCATGGGCCACGGCATCGACTTTCACGCCGGGGCGCTGGCGCCCGACCAGCCGATGCGCACGCTGGCGCCGGGGGAGCGGCTGGTCTACCGGTTCACCGCGCGACGGGCCGGCGCCTGGCTCTATCACTGCAGCACCCCGCCGATGGCCCTGCACATCGCCAACGGCATGTACGGCGCGGTGATCATCGACCCGCCCGGCCTGCCGCCGGTGGACCGGGAGTACGCGCTAGTCGGCGCCCAGCTGTATGCCGGCGCACCCGACACCGACGCCAAGACCACCGCGATCCGCGCCGGGCAGCCCGACGGCTGGATGTTCAACGGCACCGCCGCCCAGTACATGCACGCCCCGCTGCCGGCACGCACCGGCGAGCGAGTGCGGATCTGGGTGGTCAATGCCGGACCGGGCGACTCGATCGCCTTCCACGTCGTCGGAACGCAGTTCGACACCGTCTACAAGGAGGGCGCCTGGCTGCTGCGGCCCGGCGGTTCAGGGGGATCCCAAGCCCTCGACCTGGCCCCGGCCCAAGGCGGGTTCGTCGAGCTGACCTTCCCCGAAGCAGGCCACTACCCGTTCATGGACCACGACATGCGGCACGCCGAGAACGGCGCGCATGGCATCTTCGTCGTCTCCGGATAGCGCCCGACACGGCGTGGCCACCGGCCGCGCAAACCCGGGTCCCCCGTGGTCGCTGGCATAATGAGATCAGCGTCACAAGGAGGCTCGCATGGGCCAGCTGTCAGGCATTACCGGTTCCGAGGTCGCCCTGGAACCTGTGCAGCTCGTCGGGCCGGACGGCGCGCCGACCGCCGAGGATCGCTACAGCCGGGACCTGCCCGACGAAACCCTGTGCTGGCTTTACGAGTTGATGGTGCTCACCCGCGAGTTCGACACCGAGCTGGTCAACCTGCAGCGCCAGGGGGAGCTCGCGTTGTACGCGTCCTGTCGCGGGCAGGAGGCGGCCCAGGTCGGTGCCGCCGGATGCCTGCGCAAAACCGACTGGTTGTTCCCGCAGTACCGCGAACTGGGGGTGTTCATCGCCCGGGGCATCCCGGCGTGGAACTTGGCAGCCTCCTGGCGCGGAACGTGGAACGGCGGGCTGGACTTCACCGCGAAATGCTGTGCGCCGATCTCGGTCCCGATCGGTACCCAGGCGCTGCACGCGGTCGGCGCGGCGATGGGCGCGCAACGCCTCGGTGAGGACTCGGTCACCGTCGCGTTCGTCGGTGACGGCGCCACCAGCGAGGGCGACGTCCACGAAGCGCTGAACTTCGCCGCGGTGTTCGCCGCGCCGTGCGTGTTCTACGTGCAGAACAACCAGTGGGCGATCTCGGTGCCGCTACAGAAGCAGACCGCGGCGCCGTCGTTGGCGCACAAAGCGACCGGCTACGGGATGCCGGGAATCCGAGTGGACGGCAACGATGTGCTGGCCTGCTACGCGGTGATGGCTGAAGCGGCCGAGCGGGCCCGGGCCGGCGGCGGGCCGAGCCTGATCGAGGCCGTCACCTATCGGCTCGGCCCGCACACCACCTCCGACGATCCAACCCGCTACCGCAGCAACGCCGAACTCGAGCGGTGGGCCGCGCTCGACCCGATACCGCGGTACCGCGGCTACCTGCACCACGTCGGCGTCTGGTCGCAGCGCCTGCAGGACCGGGTCACCGCCCGGGCGCAGCGGTTGCGCACCGAGTTGCGCGACGCCACCGTTGGTGCAGCCGATTTCGACGTCGACGAGGTGTTCACCTCCGTGTACACCGAAATCACCCCGGAATTGCAGCAGCAGCGCCACGCGCTGCGCGCCGAGCTGGCCAGGGAGCGCTGATGACCCAGATCCTCGAACCGCCGACCCGCGCACCGGCCCCGGCCACGGCAGCGGGGGCGAACGCGGCCACCGAGCAGCTGACGATGGTGGCCGCGCTCAACCGGGCGCTGCGTGATGCGATGGACACCGACCCCAAGGTGCTGGTGTTCGGCACCGACGTCGGTGTGCAGGGCGGCGTGTTCCGGGTCACCGACGGGCTGGCCCAATCCTTCGGTGAGCAGCGCTGTTTCGATACACCGCTGGCCGAGTCCGCGGTGATCGGCATCGCCATCGGCCTGGCGGTGCGCGGTTTCGTCCCGGTCCCGGAGATCCAGTTCGACGGGTTCAGCTACCCGGCGCTCGACCAGATGGTCAGCCACCTGGCGAAGTACCGGACCCGGACCCGCGGCGAGATTGCGATGCCGGTCACCGTGCGGATACCGTCGTTCGGCGGAATCGGTGCAGCCGAACATCATTCGGAATCCACCGAAACCTACTGGGCGCACACCGCCGGGCTCAAGGTGGTCGTCCCCGCTGATCCGTCGGATGCCTACTGGTTACTGCGGCACGCCATCGCTGCGCCCGACCCGGTGATCTTCCTAGAGCCCAAGCGGCGGTACTGGGCCCGCGGGGCGGTGGACACCAGCTGCGCACAGCCGGGCATCGGATGCGCCGCGGTACGCCGGTCGGGCACCGACGTGACGGTACTGACCTACGGCGGCGGCGTGGCCACCGCGCTGTCGGCAGCCGAAATCGCTGCCCGACAACACGGCTGGAGCCTGGAGGTGGTCGACCTGCGCTCCCTGGTCCCGCTCGACTTCGATACCGTCGCCGACTCCGTGCGCCGCACCGGGCGGTGCGTGGTGCTGCACGAGGGCCCGCGCAACCTGGGCTACGGCGCCGAGCTGGCCGCACGCATCCAGGAGGAGCTGTTCTACGAGCTGGAGGCGCCGGTGTTGCGTGTCACCGGATTCGACACCCCCTATCCGCCGGCCCGGCTCGAACGGCTCTGGCTGCCCGGCCCGGACCGGTTGCTGGACAGCGTCCAGCGAGTCCTGGAGCTGCCGTGAGCGAGCCGATGACCTTCGCGGTGCCCGATCTCGGTGAGGGCCTCGAAGAGGTGACGGTGACCAGCTGGAACGTCGCCGTCGGCGATGAGGTGGAGCTCAACCAGGTGCTGTGCACGGTGGAGACGGCCAAAGCCGAAGTGGAGATCCCCAGCCCCTATGCCGGCCGGGTCGTCGAACTGGGCGGGGAGCCGGGCGCCGTGCTCGCCGTCGGGGCGCCGCTGGTGCGCATCGACACTGGCCCGGCAGCCGAGCCCACGACCGGGCGTACTCCGGTGCTGGTGGGCTACGGCGCCGACGACGCCTTCGACACCAGCCGCCGCGCCTGCGCCGCCACCGGGCGGCCCAAAGCCAAGCCGGGTGCCCGCAAGCTCGCCGCCGAGCTCGGCGTCGACCTGCGCGCGGTCGCACCGGGACCCAGCGGGGTGATCACCACCGACGGGGTGCTCGCGGCCGCTGGTGACCGGTCCCACGACGAGCTGCGCCCACCGAGTCCGGTGCAGGCGGCCATGGCCGAACGGATGACGTTGTCGCGCAGCAGGATTCCCGACGCCCACGGCAGCATACAGGTGGACTGCGCCAACCTGGTGCAGCTGCGGGACCGGCTGAGTGCGTCGGGTGCGGCGATCACACCGTTCGTGCTGACGCTGCGGCTGCTGGTCATCGCGTTGATGCGGCACCCGGCGCTCAACGCGACCTGGGTCGAGGCGCCGGAGGGCCCCCGGATCCGCACCCATCGTGGCGTGCACCTCGGGTTCGGGGTGGCCGCGCCCCGCGGCCTGCTGGTGCCGGTGGTGTTCGACGCGCAGCGCAAGACCACCCGTGAGCTCGCCGACTGCGTATCCCGGCTGATCGCCGAGGCCCGGGCCGGCAGCCTCAAACCCGCCGACCTGCAGGGCTCGACGTTCACCGTCTCCAACTTCGGCGCTCTGGGCCTCGACGACGGGGTGCCGGTGATCAACTACCCGGAGGCGGCGATCCTGGGGATGGGTTCGCTGAAGCCGCGGCCGGTGGCCGTCGGTGACGCCGTCGTGGTGCGCCCGCAGATGACCCTGACGTGCGCGTTCGACCACCGCGTCGCCGATGGCGCGCGGGTCGCCGAATTCCTCTGTACGCTAAGGGATCTGATCGAGCATCCCGATACCGCGCTGCTGGATCTGTAGCCCGGCGGGTTAGCGGCGCTGCGCGGCGGCCAGCCGGGCGGCGAACGCCGGTGACTCGACCGTCGCGGCCTGCGGGCCCAGCTCGGTGCGCTTGGCGAACTCGTGCAGTTCGCCTTCGACTGCGCCCGGGCTCGCGGTGGTGCGCATCGTCGCCTTGGTGGCCACGACGACGTCTCGCGGTGCGGACGCGGGCCCGGCGGCCAGCGTCATCGCCGCGGCGACCGGGTCGGCGGCGATCTGCAGCGCCAACCCGTGGCGCACCGCGGCCTCGGCATCGAAACGCATGCCGAACAACAGCGCGGCCCGGGCCACCTGGGGGCCCACCGCCCGATGCAGCATCCAAGTGGCGCCCCCGCCGGGGTGCAGCCCGAGCTGCTGGAATCTTGTGTCGAACAGTGCTGCCGGGCCGGCGATCCGTACGTCGGCCGCCAACGCCAGGTTCAGCCCGGCGCCCACCGCGGCGCCGTTGACCGCGGCGATGGTGGGCAGCGTGCACTGGGCGACCGCCATGAAACCGTCGTAGAGCGCCAACAACCCGTCCTCGGTGGCGGCACCGAGCGCCGACAGGTCGGCGCCGGCGCAGAACGCCCGGCCCGCGCCGGTGACGATCACCGCGTGCACGCCGACGTCGGCTTCGGCCCGCTGCACAGCGGCGCGCAGTTGCGCCGACATCGTGGCGGTCACCGCGTTGCGGCGGTCGGGATCATTGACGGTGATCAGCGCCACCCGATCGGTGACGCTGAACAAGACGAGGTCAGAAGGTGTCATCGGTGATGACGGCCCGTCGAATCGGTCAGGCGACCCACGCGATGATCACCGCGGACGCCACCACCAGCGCGATCATGAAGGCGGTGTAGAGGATGATCGTGCGTTCGTGGCTCATGGGCCTACCTTTCCCGGTTTCTCCGGCATCTTTGCCGTTCTTCGACACCATGTCATGCGACACAGTGCGCTTGCGCTTCGCATCGGTTGCGGCGCCCCCGGCAGGACTCGAACCTGCGACCACAAGATTAGAAGTCATGCGCTCTATCCACCTGAGCTACGGAGGCAATGCAGCTCAGTTTATCGGCTGGTGGCGACGGATCGACGTCGGCTAAGCGATGGCGCAGCCGCCCGTATTCAATGCAACCGGGCCACCGATGGCGATCGCGGCGTCTGGCACGTTGACACGTCGCTGCCCCAACGCTCGCCGTCTCGATCGTTGACCCCAACGCGGCGACCACACCGCACCAGTGGCATGAGCCAAGGAACGCCCGAGAAGGGCGGTGTCGAACAACCACCACAGTTGTTCGACATGCTTTAGCGTTGAATGGTGCTCGTGAAGAGTGTGACTCAGGAGGGGAACGTGGTGGTCGCAGCGTCGGTTCACCCGGCAGGCCCGGGCCCCGAGCCCGCGGGAGCGGCACGTGGGTGACCTGGTCGACGCCGCGGGGCTGCCCACCGAACTCGGTGCCGTCGATTACCTGTTGCACCGCGGCGAGGCCAATCCGCGCACCCGTTCGGGGATCATGGGCTTGGAACTGCTCGACACCACTCCCGACTGGGATCGCTTCCGGAGCCTGTTCGAGAACGTCTCCCGGCGGGTGCTGCGGCTGCGCCAGAAGGTGGTGGTCCCCACGCTGCCGACGGCGGCACCGCGCTGGGTGGTCGACCCTGACTTCAATCTGGATTTCCACGTGCGGCGGCTTCGGGTGCCCGAACCCGGGGGGCTGCGCGAGGTGCTCGACCTGGCCGAGGTGAGTCTGCAATCGCCGCTGGACATTCAACGCCCGCTGTGGGCGGCGACCCTGGTCGAGGGGCTGGCCGGGGGACGGGCCGCCACCCTGCTGCATCTGAGCCATGCGGTCACCGACGGCGTCGGCGGCGCCGCGATGTTCGGCCAGATCTACGACCTCGAACGTGACCCGCCCGCTCGAGCCATGCCGCCGCAACCGGTGCCGCAGGACCTGTCGGCGAACGATCTGATGCGCGACGGCATCAACCACCTGCCGGCCGCCGTGCTCGGCGGCACCCGCGACGCGCTGGTCGGGATGCTGTCGATGGCCACCCGCACGGTGCGTGACCCGTTGTCGGCGGTGGCCGGGGTCATCGGTTACGCCCGCTCGGGTGCGCGGGTGATGAGCCAGGCGGCCGAACCCTCGCCGCTGCTGCGGCGGCGCAGCCTGGCCAGCCGCACCCAGGCGCTCGACATCCGCTTGTCGGATCTGCACCGGGCCGCCAAGGCCGGCGGCGGGTCGATCAACGACGCCTACCTGGCGGCGCTGTCCGGGGCGCTGGGCCGTTATCACCGGGCGTTGGGAGTGCCGATCGCGACCCTGCCGATGGCGATCCCGGTGAATCTGCGCGCCGAGGCTGATCCCGCCGGCGGTAACCGGTTCACCGGCGTCAATCTGGCCGCTCCCGTCGGCCTCGCCGACCCGGTGCAGCGGATGAAGCGGATCCGGGCCCAGATGACGCAGCGGCGCGAAGAGCCGGCGATGGACATGATCGGCTCCGTGGCGCCGCTGTTGAGCGTTGTCCCGACGCCGGTCCTGCAGAAGGTGACCGAGTCGGTCGTAGCCGCCGACGTGCAGGCCAGCAATGTGGCGTTCTACCCCGGAGACACCTACATCGCGGGTGCGAAAGTGTTGCGGCACTACGGGATCGGGCCGCTTCCCGGTGTGGCCATGATGGTGGTGTTGATCTCGCGCGGCGGTGAGTGCACCGTCACGGTCCGCTACGACCGGGCCGCGGTGCGCGACGAGAAGCTGTTCGGCGCATGTCTGGTGCAGGGTTTCGATGAGGTGTTGGCGCTGGCCGGTGAGCCGGCGCCGCGCTGCGTGCCGGCATCATTCGATCCCGGGGCGCAGTCATGAGCGACGACGCGATGTCGCCGCCACCACGCGACATCCGGTTGCCCGGTTCGGTGGCCGAGATCGCGGCCAGCCCCCCCGGGCCCAAGATCGGCGCATTCTTCGACCTGGACGGCACGTTGGTGGCCGGCTTCACCGCCGTCATCCTGACCCGGGAGCGCGTACGCAGCCGCGACATGGGGCTGGGGGAGTTGCTCGGCATGATCCAGGCCGGGCTCAACCACCAGCTCGGGCGCATCGAGTTCGAGCAGCTCATCACCAAGGCGTCATCGGCGTTGCGCGGGCGTTCGCTCACCGATCTCGATGAGATCGGCGAGCGGTTGTTCGTCCAGAAGATCGCCGGACGCATCTACCCGGAGATGCGCGAACTGGTGCGGGCGCACCAGGCGCGCGGGCACACCGTGGTGTTGAGCTCGTCGGCACTGACCATTCAGGTCGAGCCGGTCGCCCGTTTCCTGGGCATCACCAACACGCTCACCAACGCGTTCGTGACCGACGAGAACGGCGTGCTCACCGGAGAGGTGGTGGAACCGATCCTGTGGGGGCCGGGTAAGGCCGCCGCCGTGCAGAAGTTCGCCGCCGAGCACGACATCGACCTGCAGGACAGTTACTTCTACGCCGACGGCGACGAGGACGTCGCGCTGATGTATCTGGTCGGCAACCCCAGGCCGACCAACCCCGAGGGCAAGATGGCGGCGGTCGCCCGCAAGCGGGGTTGGCCGATCCTGCGGTTCAGCAGCCGTGGCAGCAGTGTCGTCGGCCAGCTGCGGAACCTGGCGGGGCTGGGGTCGATGCTTCCGGTAGGTGCCGGGGCGATCGGCCTGGGCCTGTTGACCGGGAGCCGGCGCCGCGGCGTGAACTTCTTCACGACGTTCTTCCCGCAGCTGCTGTTGGGCCTCAACGGCGTGCGGCTCAACGTGATCGGCAAGGAGAACCTCACCGCAACCCGGCCCGCGGTGTTCATCTTCAATCACCGCAACCAGGTCGACCCGGTCATCACCGCGTCGCTGGTGCGCGACAACTGGATCAGTGTCGGCAAGCGGGAGCTGGAGCGCGACCCGATCGCCGGGCCGCTGGGAAAGCTGACCGAGATGGTTTTCATCGACCGGGACGACGCAGCGGCCGCGGTGGAGTCGCTGCATGAGGTCGAGGAACGTGCCAAGCGGGGACTGTCGGTGGTGATCGCCCCGGAGGGCACCCGAGTCGACACCACCGGGGTGGGACCGTTCAAAAAGGGGCCGTTTCGGATCGCGATGGCCGCCGGGATTCCGATCGTGCCGATCGTGATCCGCAACGCCGAAGTGGTCGCGGCCCGCGACTCCATGAGCGCCAACCCCGGCACCGTCGATGTCGCGGTGTTCCCGGCGATTCCGGTCGACGATTGGACGGTCGACAACCTCGCCGATCGGATCGCGCAGGTCCGCCAGCTCTACCTGGACACGCTGGCTGACTGGCCGGTCGACGAGTTGCCGCAGTGGTCGCCCAAGCCGGCCGCGAAGCCGCCCGCCAAGAAGACGGCGAAGAAGACCCCGGCCAAAAAGGCCGCCAAGAAGGCGCCGTCCAAGCCCGCCCCGGCCGCCCGGCGTACCGCCGGCCCGAAAGGGGGGCAGTGACGACATCACCGGCCACCGACTCCGCTGACTCGTCTGGGTCCAACGACACCGGCGACACGCTGGTGTTGGCGTTCGTGTCGACGCCGGTGGAGGCTGATCTGGTTCGGGAGTGGTTGGAGCGGTATCGCGAGGCGCAACCCGACGCCCGCACCGAACTGCTGCGAATCGACCCGGAGCGGCCGCCGTCGGTAATGGCCCGGCTGGTGGGGCAGCTCGAACGCGACGAACAGCGGTCGATCCTGCCGGTTCGGGTGTTCTGGATGCCGCGTGCCGAGGCGTCGGCGCTGTCCCGGGTCATCGCGCTGCTGCCCGGCCGGAACCCCTACCGGCCCAATGAGCGTCAGCAGCGGCGCATCGTACGCACCGAATCGTCACTGGCCCGCGTGGTGGCCGGGGAACCGGCCACCGTCGCCGAACTGCGCCAGCAGTGGAGTCAGAACACCGTCGGCGAAAACCCGCGGGACTTCGCGCATTTCGTCACCCGCCGCGCGGTGCTGGCGCTGGAGCGCGCCGAATACCGGATCCTGGGCCCGCAGTACAAGTCGCCGCGGCTGGTGAAGCCGGAGATCTTGGCCTCCACCCGTTTCCGGGAGGGCCTCGAGAACATCCCGGGGGCCACGGTCGACGAGGCGGGCAAGATGCTCGACGAACTGTCCACCGGGTGGAGCCGGGTCTCGGTCGATCTGGTCGGCGTACTGACCAGATTGCTCAGCCGCGGCTTCGATCCCGAGATCGACTACGACGAATACCAGGTCGCCGCGCTGCGCACCGCGCTGGAGAACCATC
>NZ_LZJK01000088.1 GCF_001667945.1 Mycolicibacter sinensis
GACGGCAAGCGGCCTAGCCCGCCGATTGCCCTGCGCGGCACCGAGAGTCAGGGAGGTGTCGAGCAACGCGGCCGGTCACAGCCGCGCCCGGGTGCACACGTCGTCGCTCCCAGAGGGCGAAACTTCTGTGTGCTGGCGGCGCCGCGGTCGGGTGTGGCGATCGAGCGCGGGGGACTACAGCCCGCCGGCGAATCCGTGCTGGCGCCACGCCTCGTAAGCCGCGACCGCGGCGGCGTTGGACAGGTTCAGCGACCGCCGGCCGGGCAGCATCGGGATGCGCACCTGCTCGGTGATGTGCGGATCGGCCAGTGTTGCCGCATCCAGGCCGTCGGGCTCGGGACCGAACATCAGCACGTCCCCGGCTTGGTAGCGCACCTGCGCGAACGAGGTTTGCGCGTGGGCGGTGAAGGCGAACACCCGGGCCGGCATCAACGCCGCCCAGGCATCGGCCAACGACGGGTGCACGGTGACCACCGCCAGGTCGTGATAGTCCAGCCCGGCGCGGCGCAGTTTGGGTTCGGACAGATCGAAGCCCAGCGGCTCCACCAAATGCAGCTCGGCGCCGGTGGCCGCCACCATCCGGATCGCGTTGCCGGTATTGGGCGGGATGCGCGGCGAATAGAACAGCACCCGGAACACGCAGCCGAGGTTACGGCTACCGGACACGAAACCATCTCGGGAGCTGTGCCTTTTCGGTAAAGGCTATGGTGATGGCACGCGCAGACTGTCATACTCGTCGAATTGCCGACGTAGGACGGCCTAGATCAAGGCGGGTCTCACACCGCTAAGGGTTCAGCGGGTGCGATGTGCCGGAAGCTTGCGATGAATGAAGGCGCAGACGGTGAATTTCAGCCGAGCGGTCGGTGAGCCGGCCGTCGAGCGGTGACGCTCTTCGACCACCCGCACGGGGTGGACGCCGCGCTCGACGACTATGAAGAACAGCCCGAAGTAGTGGCGGCCAAACGCCCGTCGCGGTGGTCGGTGCGCAACTGGCCGGTGCGGTGGAAGGTGCTGGCGATCGCGCTGCTGCCGATGCTGCTGGCCGGGGTCTTCGGCGGGCTGCGGATCTCTAGCGCGCTGTCGGAGGCCAACCGGCTCCGGCTGGTCGCCGACCGCGCCGAGATGGTCCCGGCGATCACCCACTACATGTCGGCGCTGGGCGATGCGCTGGTCGCCGCTTCCTCCGACGGCGACGCCGAGGGCGCCCGGAAGAACTTCGAGAACCGCAAGTACGAGCTGGCCTCGCGGCTGTCGCACACCGACGTCGCCGCCGACGTGCGGTCCGGGGTGGGCACGCTGATCGAACGCGGCCAGGGGCTGCTGGATCTGGTGACGACCACCGGGGTGGGTTTGCGCGAGGAGGTGACCGGCTACGCGCCGATTCTGCTGACCGCCGAGGACGCCATCACCGGCTCGGTGCGGGTGGACAGTGAACGGATCCGGTCGCAGACCGAGGCCCTCAGCCGCGCCGTCGGCGCCCGCGGTCAGATGATGATGCAGGAACTGCTGGTCAACCGGGGCGGTGAGCTTCCCGACCCGGAACTGCGCAGCTCGATGATGACCTTGGCCGGCACCGAGCCGTCGACGCTGTTCGGGATGAGCGAGGTGCTCGGCGTCGACTCCCCGGACGCCAAGTCCTTGCAGCAGCAGCTGGTGACCCGGATGGCGATCATGTCCGATCCGGAGCAGGTGCTGCCCAACAACCCGGTGCTGCGGGAGTCGATCCGCACCACCGACCAGATCGCCGCGCGGCTGATCGCCGAGAACACCGGGGCGGTGACCAAGGCGGTGGAGGACCGCGCCGCCGACCGGCGGGCCGCCGCCTTCCGCGACATCGCGCTGGTGGTGGCCGCCATCGTCGCCGCCCTGCTGGCGGTGTGGCTGGTGGCGCGCTCGCTGGTGCGGCCGCTGCGCACCCTGCGCGACAGCGCGTTGCAGGTCGCGCACACCGACCTCGAACACGAGATCGCCCGGGTGCGCGCCGGCGACGAACGCGAACCCGCGCCGCTGCCGGTCTACACCACCGAGGAGGTCGGTCAGGTCGCCCACGCGGTTGACGAACTGCATGCCCAGGCGCTGCTGCTCGCCGGTGATGAGGCCCGGCTGCGGCGTCTGGTCAATGAGATGTTCGAGACGATGTCGCGGCGCAACCGGTCCCTGGTCGACCAGCAGTTGGCGCTCATCGACCGGCTGGAACGCAACGAAGACGACCCGGACCGCCTGGAGAGCCTGTTCCGGCTGGATCACCTCGCCGCCCGGATGCGGCGCAACGGCGCCAACCTGCTGGTGCTGGCCGGCGCCCGGGTGCCCCACGAGCGCGGCCGGTCGGTCTCGCTGGCGACGCTGATCAGCGCCGCCGCCTCCGAGGTGGAGGGCTATCACCGGGTGCAGACGGTGCTGGTGCCCGACATCACGGTGATCGGCGCCGCTGCGGCCGACGGCGTGCACCTGCTCGCGGAGTTGATCGACAATGCGCTGCGCTATTCGGCGCCGACGGAGCCGGTGCGGGTGGTGGCCGGTTTCGAGAACGACGGCGGGGTGGTCGTCGAGGTGGTCGACGTCGGGTTGGGGATGACCGACGCCGACCTGCGGATGGCCAACATGCGGCTGGCGTCCGGCGGCGAGTTCAGTCCGGAGAACGCCCGCCACATGGGTCTGTTCGTGATCTCCCGGCTGGCGCACCGCCACGGCATCGAGGTCCGGCTGTTCCCGGCGTCGCAGGGGTCGCGGGGGATCACCGCCGAGGTGTACCTGCCGCCGCACCTGCTGACCCACCAGAGTGCCGAGGAACCGGCCCCGCCGCAGCACCCGACGTTCCCCGCGCCCGCCGCGCCGCCCCCGTCCTACGCGCCCGAACCCGCGGCCTACCAGCCCGGCGAGTCCGAGCCGTACCCGCAGCCCGAGGACACCGACCCCGGCCCCGTCGTCTCGCTGCTGCCGCGCCGCACCCCGGGCTCCAGTGGCATCACCGGGGTGCCCCTCGACCAGGAGCAGCCGCCGGCTGACGCCGGCCGGGGGCGTCGCGAACTGCCGCAGCCCTGGTGGGAGGCCGAGGACCACGACCAGGGGCCGGAACCGGCCCACGCGGACTTCGGCGAGCCCGAACCGGTGCCCGAGAGGACATCTCCGGCAGACACTTCTGCTTACTTCGCGGCCCGGGCCCGGGTCGAGAGCGCCGCGAACGACCCCGACACCGACACCATCTATCAGCGGATGCTCTCCGAAGCGCTGGGCAGCGACCCCAACGACCCCGACCTGCGCGCCGATCTGGACTGGCAGTCGGTGTGGGACCGCGGTTGGTCAGTGGCCGCCGAGGTGGAGAACATCCCGGTCGTCGCCCACACCGAGCACGGCCTGCCGGTCCGCGAACCCGGCGCCCGCCTGGTGCCCGGCTCGGCCGACCCCGAGACACCCCCGGAGTATCCGGGCGATCCGGCGCGCCCTGCGGCCGACACCGACGAGCCGGTAGCATCCAACGGCGTGCCGCACGGGCCCGCCTATGCGGCACCGGAGCGGGATCCCGCGGCGATCCGCGCCTCGATCAGCAGCCACTTCAGCGGGGTGCGCGCCGCCAGGTCGCACGCCCGGGAAACCGGCCTCGAGACTGGCCTCGACACCGATCAGGGACGAAACCAGCAATGACTTTCCCCACCGACAACAGTGAACAGCGGCGTGCCTCCGAAAGCTCGCTGGACTGGCTGGTGACCAACTTCGCCCGCGAGGTGCCCGGGGTGTCGCACGCGGTGCTGGTGTCGGTCGACGGGCTGACGGTCGCGGCCAGTGAGCATCTGCCCAAGGAACGGGCCGACCAGCTGGCCGCGGTGGCGTCCGGACTGGCCAGCCTGGCAAGCGGAGCGGCCCAGTTGTTCGAGGGCGGCCGGGTGCTGCAGTCGGTGGTGGAGATGGAGCACGGCTACCTGCTGCTGATGCGGGTCGGGGACGGCTCGCATCTGGCGACGCTGGCCAGCGCCTCCTGCGACATCGGCCAGATCGGCTACGAGATGGCGGTGCTGGTGGAACGGGTCGGCGCGGTGGTGCAGTCGGCGCGCCGGGCGGCGCCGTCGTCGCCGGGCGGCCGCTCGTGAGGTGTCGGTGATGGACACTCCCGAGAGCCCGGAGGCCCTGAATACTGAAGCGCATCTGGTACGCCCGTATACGCTGACAGCCGGTCGGACCCACACCGACGTCAGCCTGCCGCTGGAAGCCTCGGTGCAGACGTTGCGGGCGGCGCACCCCAACCAGTGGCCGGCCAGCGACCCGCGGGGCCGGATCGTCGAGCTGTGTGCGATGGGCCCGTCGGTCGCCGAGATCTCCGCTCGGCTGGACTTGCCGCTGGGTGTTGCGCGCGTCCTGGTGGGGGATCTGATCACCTCGGGTTACCTTCGGGTGCGGCGCACGCTGAACGAGGCGTCCACCCGGGACGAACGCCGAGAACTGATAGGAAGGACGCTTCGTGGCCTACGAGCGCTCGGCTAGCCGCGACACGGCGTCGACGAAGATCGTCATCGCGGGCGGGTTCGGGGTCGGCAAGACCACGTTCGTCGGCACGGTCTCGGAGATCATGCCGTTGCGCACCGAGGCGCTGGTCACCGACGCCTCGGCCGCCGTCGACACGCTGGAACCCACCCCGGACAAGCGGACCACCACGGTGGCGATGGACTTCGGCCGGATCACCCTGGCCGACGACCTGGTGCTGTACCTGTTCGGCACGCCCGGCCAGCGCCGGTTCTGGTTCATGTGGGACGACCTGGTGCGCGGCGCGATCGGCGCGATCATCCTGGCCGACTGCCGCCGGTTGCAGGACAGCTTCGCCGCGGTGGACTTCTTCGAGCATCGCAACCTGCCGTTCCTGATCGCGGTCAACGAGTTCGACGGGGCACCGCGCTATCCGGTGGCCGCGGTGCGCAAGGCGCTCACCTTGCCCGAGCACATTCCGGTGATCACCGTCGACGCCCGCGACCAACGGTCGGCCCGCGACGCGCTCATCGCGATCAGCGAATACGCACTGGCGAGCCTGGCGCCGCACGCTTGAGCGCGGCACCGGAGTGGACCGACCGTGAGTTTGTCGGTCACGACTTCCGCGACGAGGACTTCTCGCGGCTGCACACCGAGCGGGTGGTGTTCGACGAATGCGACTTCAGCGGCGCCAATTTCGCCGAGTCGCAGCACCGCGGGTCGGCGTTCCGGAATTGCCGGTTCGCGCGGGCCTCGTTGTGGCACAGCGAGTTCGTCCAGTGCAGCATGCTGGGGTCGCTGTTCGTGCAGTGCCGCATGCGACCGCTGGTGCTCGACGATGTGGACTTCACGCTGGCCGGGCTCGGCGGCAGTGACCTCCGTGCGGTGGATTTCAGTGGCTGCCGGCTCCGCGAAGCCAATCTGGTGGAGGCCGACCTGCGCAAAGCGGTGCTGTGTGGGGCTGATCTGACCGGCGCCCGCACCAGCAGCACCCGGCTGGATGAGGCGGATCTGCGCGGCGCCCGAGTCGATCCGACGCTGTGGACCACCGCGTCGCTGACCGGCACACGCATCGACATCGCCCAGGCGATGGCGTATGCGGCCGCCCACGGGTTGCGGTTGGACAGCGAGCCCGACGAGCGCTGAGCTCAGCGCTTGAGCCGGATCTTCCACCACACGACCACGCTGTAGAACACCGACAGCAGCGCCAGCATCGCCATGTCGAGCAAGAAGATGCCCTTGGTGTGGTCCCACAGGTGGTCCTTGGGGATCTGCGGCACGTTGACCAGCTTGTTGAAGTCGATGGCCGAGGCGCCCGCGGCGTAGCCCCACCGGCCCGGAGTCACCCAGGCGGCCTGGGCCAGCCCGATGCGCCCGGTCACCGGGATCATGCCGCCGGCCAGCACCAGCTGCGACATGATCGACACCACCAGCATCGGCATGATCTGCTCGTTGGACTGCGCGAATGACGACAGCGCCAGACCCAGGATCGCCGAGGCCACACAGGTTCCGGCGACCGCGAGGAACAAGTCGAAATTCACGCTGCCGAACATCACCGCGCCCTGCGTCGGACCGCCTTTGCCCAGAATCACGATGATGGTGGCGATCGCCCCCTGCGCCGTGGCGAACGCGCAGAACACTGCGACTTTGGCCAGCAGATAGGCCATCGTCGACAAGCCCACGGCCTGTTCTCGCTTGAAGATCGGGCGTTCCCCGATCAGGTCTCGAATGGTCAGCGCGGTGCCCATGAAGACTGCGCCGATGATGAGCAGCACCATGATGTACTGCGGTTCGGTCGGTGCGTCGGGCCCCGGCATGCCCAGGCCGCCTTTGCCTTTCACGGTCAGCGACAGCGCGCCCACGATAAAGGGCAGCACGCCCAAGAAGATCGAATAGCCGCGGTCGGAGACGATCAGCCGCACCTGCCGGCGCGCAATCGTCGACAGCTGTTTTCGCAGGCTCTCCGCCGGCGGGCTGCCCAGGTCGGCCGGCGGTGTCGAGGGGACCTGGGCGGCGGCGGCACCCCGGTGGCCGCCTTCCCGCTCCAGGAAGCGCCGATTGGCCTCGTCGGGGTCGGCGCCCACGTTGGCGAAGATGTCGGCGTAGTTGTCGGCGCCCATCGCGGTGAACACTTCCTTGGGCGGACCGCAGTAGGCGGTCTTGCCGCCGGGCGCCACCAGCAGGATCTGGTCGCAGACATCCAGATAGGACACCGAGTGGGTGACCACCAGCACCACGCGGCCGGCGTCGGCCAGCCCGCGCAGCATCAGCATCACCTGGCGGTCCAGCGCCGGGTCCAGGCCGGAGGTCGGCTCGTCGAGGATCAGCAGCGACGGCCCGGTCAGCAGCTCCAGGGCCACCGACGCGCGTTTGCGCTGGCCGCCGGAGAGCTTGTCCACCCGGGTGTCGGCATGCTTGGTCAACTCGAGTTCCTCGAGCACCTGGGCCACCGCCCGGTCGCGGTCGGCCTTGGTGCTGTCGGGCGGCAGCCGCAGCTCGGCGGCGTAGCCCAGCGCCTGGTTGACGGTGAGCTGCCGGTGCACCACGTCGTCTTGCGGCACCATCCCGATCCGGCTGCGCAGTGAGGCGTACTCGGTGTGGATGTTGTGGCCCTCGAAGGTGACCGCACCGGCCGTCGGTTTGGTGTAGCCGGCGATCAGCCGCGACAGCGTCGTCTTGCCGGCACCGGACCCGCCGATGATCGCGGTCAGGGTGCCGGGCCGCGCGGTCAACGAGATGTTGTTGAGCAGCCGCTTGCCGCCCTCGACGTCGAAGCAGACGTCGCGAACTTCAAGCCCTCCAGATTTCGAGGCGGCTTCGGTGCGGCGCAGCAGAGTGCCGCCGGTGAACTCCAGGTCGACGTTGCCGATGGTGACCACGTCGCCCTCGGTGAGGATCGCCGAGCCGATTCGGACGCCGTTGACGAAGGTCCCGTTGATGCTTCGGCTGTCACGGATCTCGGTGCCCAGCGGGGTCGGAATCAGCATCGCGTGGTGGCGCGAGGCCAGCACATCGGAGATGACGACGTCGTTGTCGGTGGCCCGGCCGATGGTCAGTGCACCGGCCGGTGCCTCCGGCGGCGCGGCGGAACCCGGCCGCAGGATGTCGATCATCTTGGTGGCGAGGTTGCCGACCTCCGGCGGCTTTGCCGCCACCGGCGCCATCCGGGTGGACGGCTGCCGCGGCGGAAATCCCTCGGCCGGCGCCGACGGCGGCGCGGGCGGTTGGGCGGGCGGTTGGTAGCCGGGCCGCAGTGCGGCCTCGCCGGGTGCGGAACCGGCCGGGCTGAGCGGGCCGACCGGACCGGACGGATATGCCGGCTGCCGGTGGGTGGGAGCCGCCGGCTGATGCGGCGGCGGGCCGGGCCGGTACGGCTGCTGGACGCCGGCGTGCCCGGCCGAACGCGGATCCGGGTAGTGCGCCGGATCGGGATGCTCGGGACGGGAGGGCCAGCCCTGCTGTTGCGGTGGCCGGCCCGGGCGTGCGATACCCGGCTGCGGCAGCTGAATGGAGACGGTCTGCGGCGGGCGCCCGGCCTGGCCCTGGTGCCGGCCCACCTCGAAGGACACCCGCGGCCCGTCCGGGTTGCCGAGGTTGACGGCCTGGCCGTCGCGGATGTCGATCACCGGCACCCGCTGACCGTTGACGTAGATGCCGTTCAGGGAGCCGTTGTCGATCCCCAGCCACCTGCCCTGCTCGAAGCGCAGCAGCAGGTGCGCGCGGGAGACCAGGGGATGGGGGATGCGGATATCGGCGCGCAGGTCACGCCCGATGACCACATCGTGGCCTGCGGAGAACGTGCCTTGCGACCCGTCGTAGCGCACGGTCAGCACCGGCGGAGCAGGGTGACTCATCGGATCAACTGTATCGGGCGGACGGATGTGGCGGCCCGCCCACTGCGCCGCGAGTCGGCGCGGATCGCCGGCGGATCGTCAGCGCAGCGCGTCCGGCGCGCCGGTGACCACGCAGTGGGTGCGCTGATAGATCGTGGGCATGCACTGGTTGCAGTGAATGCACTCCGACTCCGTCGCCGGCTCGGCGGCGATCCGGTTGATCAGGTCCGGTTCGGCCAGCAGAGCCCGGGCCATCGCGACGAATTCGAAGCCCTCGGCCATCGCCTGATCCATGGTCTGGCGGTTGGTGATGCCGCCCAGCAGGATCAGTGGCAGCGACAGCTCGGCGCGGAAGAGCCGGGCATCGCGCAGCAGATAGGCGTCGTGATAGGGGTATTCGCGCAGGAACTTGTTGCCGGTCATCCGCATGCCCCAGCGCAGCGGCGGGGGAAAGACGCCGGCGAACTCCTTGACCGGAGCGTGCCCGCGGAACAGGTACATCGGGTTGACCAGTGAGCTGCCCGCGGTCAGCTCCAGGGCGTCCAAGCCACCGTCGTCCTGCAGCCACTTCGCGGTGGTCAGCGACTCATCGAGGCTGATGCCGCCGCGCACCCCGTCGGACATGTTCAGCTTCGCGGTCACCGCGATCTGCCCGCCGACGGCCTTGTGGACCGCCTGCACGATTCCGCGGGCCACCTTGGCGCGGTTGGCCAGCGAGCCACCGAACTCGTCGGAGCGGCGGTTGATCAGCGGCGAGAGAAACGAACTGGCCAGATAGTTGTGGCCGAGGTGGATCTCGACGGCGTCGAAGCCGGCGTCGAGCGCGTAGCGGGCGGCCTCGGCGTGCTGGGCGATGACCTCGTCGATGTCGTCGCGGGTGGCCTTCTTGGCGAACCGCATGCCGATCGGGTTGAAGAACCGCACCGGCGCCAGGGCGCGCGCCTTGTTGGAGCGGGCGTCGGCGACCGGGCCGGCGTGACCGATCTGCGCGCTGACCGCCGCGCCCTCGGCGTGCACGGCGTCGGTGAGCCGGCGCAGCCCGGCGACGGCCTCCGGGCGCATCCACAGCCCGTCGTCGGAGGTGCGGCCGCCGCGGGAGACCGCGCAGTAGGCGACGGTGGTCATGCCCACCCCGCCGGCCGCCGGCAGCCGGTGGTATTCGATCAGGTCGTCGGAGACCAGCGCACCAGGCGTGCGGTTCTCGAATGTGGCCGCCTTGATGACCCGGTTGCGCAGCGTGAGCGGACCGAGCTTGGCGGGACTGAAAACGTCGGGGGTCGGCATATCGGGAGCTTAAGCCGCGTGAAGCGGGTCGTGATCGTTGGCACCGCCGCCGGGCGTGCCAGACTATCGGCGTGGGTGCGATCACGTTGGACGGCAAGGCCACGCGCGACGAGATCTTCGTCGACCTCAAAACCCGGGTGGCTGCGCTGGCCGCCACGGGCCGTACGCCCGGGCTGGGCACCATCCTGGTCGGCGACGACCCCGGCTCACACGCCTACGTGCGCGGTAAGCACGCCGACTGCGCCAAGGTCGGCATCACCTCGATCCGCCGCGACCTGCCCGCCGACGCCAGCACGGCGCAGCTCAACGACACCATCGACGAGCTGAACGCCAACCCCGACTGCACCGGCTACATCGTGCAACTGCCGCTGCCGGGCCACCTGGACGAGAACGCCGCCCTGGAGCGCGTCGACCCGGCCAAGGACGCCGACGGGCTGCATCCGACCAACCTGGGCCGGCTGGTGCTGGGCACCCCGGCGGCGCTGCCGTGCACCCCGCGCGGGATCGTGCACCTGCTGCGCCGCTACGAGGTGCCGATCGCCGGTGCCCACGTGGTGGTGATCGGTCGCGGCGTGACGGTCGGCCGTCCGCTGGGGCTGCTACTGACCCGCCGCTCCGAGAACGCCACGGTCACCTTGTGCCACACCGGAACCCGAGACCTGCCGGCGTTGACCCGGCAGGCCGACATCATCGTCGCCGCGGTCGGGGTGCCGCACATGCTCACCGCCGAGATGGTGCGCCCGGGGGCGGCCGTCGTCGACGTCGGTGTCAGCCGCACCGACGCCGGGCTGGTCGGGGACGTGCACCCAGACGTGTGGGAGGTGGCCGGCCACGTCTCGCCCAACCCCGGCGGCGTCGGGCCGTTGACGCGAGCGTTCCTGCTGACCAACGTCGTCGAACGGGTCGAGAACGCACTGTGAACCCGCTGACGCAGGTCCGCGCGACGCTGATCCGGCAGTGGCCGATCGTGCTGGTCGGCCTGATTTTCGTGGCGGCGTTCGTGCTGGTCGGGGCGAACTTCTGGCGGCGCGGGGCGCTGCTGATCGGGATCGGCACCGCGGTGGCCGCCGCGCTGCGGCTGGTGCTGAGCGAGGACCGGGCCGGGCTGCTGGTGCTGCGCGACCGGGGACTGGACTTCGCGACAATGACGACCGCGGCGACGGTGATGGTCTACATCGCCGCGACCATCGACCCGCTGGGGACCAGCTGACGCCGCGACCGGCTACTTGACCAGCGTGAACTGGTTGACGTCGAAGCGGCCGGCCCGGAATTCCTCGGCACAGCCGGTCAGGTAGCGCATGTAGCGCTGGTAGACCTCGTCGGACTGCAGCTCGATGGCCTCGCACTCGTGCTCCTCGAGAGCCTGCGCCCAGTGATCGAGCGTCATCGCATAGTGCTGCTGCAGCGACTGGATGCGGTTCACGGTGAACCCCACCTTCTGGGCATGCTCTTTGACCAGACCGACCGACGGCAGCTGACCGCCGGGGAAGATCTCGGTCATCAAAAAGATCTGAAAATCGGCCAGCTCGGGCGTCAGCGCCATGCCGTGGTCGAGGATCTCCTGCGGGGACAAGCCGCAGATGGTGTGCAGCATCAGCACGCCGTCGGCGGGCAGTGCCTGGTGGGCCATCGTGAAGAAATCGTCGTAGCGGTCGTAGCCGAAATGCTCGAACGCCCCGATGGACACGATCCGGTCGACCGGCTCGTCGAACTCCTCCCAACCGGCCAGCAGCACGCGTCTGCTGCACGAGGTGTCCATCGCGGCAAACATCGACTCCACATGGACGGCCTGGTTCTTGCTCAGCGTCAGGCCGATCACGTTCACGTT
>NZ_LZJK01000089.1 GCF_001667945.1 Mycolicibacter sinensis
GGCCCGGAGTCCGAGACACTGGTCCGCCGAGCCTCGCGGATCGCGTCGAAGTCCAGCGCCGAGTTGCTGGCGCTGCACGTGCTGCGCGGTGACGGGCGCTCGCCCTTGCCCGATGCCCGGATCGGCAAGATCCGCGAGTTGGCGGCCAGCCTCGGCGTCTCGCTGCACGTCGTCGTCGGCGACGATGTGCCGACCGCGCTGTTGGATTTCGCCCGGGACGTCAACGCCACCCAGCTGGTGATCGGGACGTCGCGGCGGTCCCGCTGGGCACGTTTGCTCGACGAGGGTATCGGTGCGACGGTGGTGCGGCTGTCCGGGAAGATCGATGTCCACATAGTGACTCATGAAGAGTCCGGGCAAGGCTTTCGCGGCGGAGCGCTCTCGGCTCGGCAACGCCGTGTGCTGCCATGGCTAGCGGCGGTGCTCGTGCCGTCGCTAGTCTGCTGGATCACAACCGCATGGCTGGATCCGGTGCTGCGCCTAGGCGGAGAGAGCGCGCTGTTCTTCGTCGGCGTGCTGGTGGTCGCCCTCCTCGGCGGCGTCGCCCCCGCAATGCTGTCGGCTGTGGTCTCGGGCCTGCTGCTCAACTACTTCCTGATCGACCCCCGACACAGTTTCACCATCGCCGAAACCGATTCGGCGATCACCGAAATCGTGCTGCTGCTGGTCGCGGTCGCGGTCTCGGGGTTGGTGGACCGCGCCGCCGAACGCGCCAGGGAAGCCGGCCGCGCCTCGGGTGAAGCGGAGCTACTGGCCCTGTTCGCCGGGTCGGTGTTGCGGGGCGCAGACCCGGAGACGCTACTGGAACGCGTCCGAGAGACCTACGCCCTGCGCGCGGTGAGCATCCTGCGAGTGCGCACCTTAGACGGTCAGAAGGCCGGCGAGGCGGTCGTCGCCGCGGCCGGAAACGAGCCGTGTACGACGGTCGAGTCCGCCGACACCGCAATCGAAGTCGGTGACGACGAGTTCTGGATGCTTCTCGCCGGAAAACAGTTGGCAGCCCGTGATCGCCGGGTGCTGTCGGTGGTGGCGCGGCAGGCCGCGGGACTGGTACGCCAGGAGGAATTGGCGGTCGAAGCGGGGAGGGCCGACGCCGTGATGCGCACCGACGAACTGCGCCGCTCCCTGCTGTCGGCGGTCAGCCACGACCTGCGTACCCCGCT
>NZ_LZJK01000090.1 GCF_001667945.1 Mycolicibacter sinensis
GTCGGCCGCACGTCACGTCGCCGCGGCCGCCGCCGACGGCTCAGTGGGCTGGCTCGCCGACCTCGCGCTGGCGCAGGCCTACTGCTCGGACGCATTCGTGTTCGTGGGCGCCACCAACATTCAGGTGCACGGCGGTATCGGGTTCACCTGGGAACACCCCGCCCACCGGTACCTGCGCCGCGCGCGCGGCGATGCCCACCTGTTCGGCAGCCCGTCTTGGCACCGCGAGCGCTACCTGCACGAGATCGGGGCATGAGATGACCGACATCGACGACGACGCGCTGCGCGCTGAGGTCCGCAACTGGCTGGCGGCCAACTGGTCGCCGGACATCGACCGTGCGAGATTCGCGCAAGCCGTGTTCGAGGCCGGTTGGACGGCGCCATCCTGGGCGACGGGATGCTACGGCCGCGGCCTCACTGACCGCCAATCCCGGTTGGTGGCAGCGGAATTCGCAGCCGCCGGGGCGCCGGGCACCGGACACGACCGAGCCGATCTGTTCGCCTGCACCATCCACGACTGCGGCTCCGAAGAACAGAAGCGCAGGCTGCTGCCCCCGGCGTTACGCGGGGAGAGCAAGTGGTGCCTGCTCTACAGCGAACCCGGCGCCGGATCGGATCTGGCCGGCCTGCGCACCCGCGCCGAACGCGATGGTGACGACTGGATCATCAACGGCCAGAAGGTATGGACATCGTTCGCGACCACCGCCGACTACGGGATGCTGGTGGCGCGCACCGACCCCGACGTTCCCAAGCACAACGGCATCACGTTCTTCATGCTGCCGATGCGTCAGCCCGGCGTGGAAATCCGCCCGATCCATCAGATCACCGGCGAATCGGAGTTCAACGAGGTGTTCTTGACCGACGCCCGGGTGCCGGACGCGAACCGGATCGGCGAGCCGGGCGCCGGCTGGTCGGTGCTGCAGGTCGCGTTGGGCTACGAGCGTCGGCTGATGGGCGATGTCGCCCGCACCACCCGCGGCCGCCGGGAGAAGTCCGGCGACTTGGTCGAATTGGCCCGCGACGCCGGCTGTCTCGGCGACTCCCACATTCGCCAGCAGGTCGCCCGCGCGCACGCGCTGTCCACGGTGAACCGGTGGAACACCCAGCGGGCCAAGGCCAGCACCGACCGCGCGGAGGCCGCGGCCCTGCTGGCGCTCGGCAAGATCGCGATGTCGAGGATTCTGCACGAGACGGCCCGGGTGGCCACCGAGGTCGTCGGCGCCGAAGCGATGCTGGCCGGCCCGGAGAATCCGGTCGGTGACGCGGTGACGTTCCGGGCGCTCAACGCCTACTTCACCTCCATCGGAGGCGGCACCGATCAGATTCAGCGCAACATCATCGGTGAGCGGGTGCTCGGCTTACCCAAGGAGCCCGATCCTTACCGGGATGCCCCGTTCCGCGACCTGCCGCACTAGAACTGCAGGGCGGCGAAACGCCAGTCCAGCACCTGGCGATCCGGCTCGCCCGCGTCGCCGACGGCATAAACCAGCGACCGCAGCTCCAGCACGTTGTCGGCGGCCGACTCCACGTGCAGTTCGCTGTAGAGGGTGTCGCCTTCGTGGACCGGCCCGGTGTGATCGCACGACCGCCAGCCCAGCACCGTGACCAGATTCGGCAGCAACCGGCAGGCCTGCGCCAACGCCAGCCCGATGGTGTGTCCGCCGTAGACCAGGCGCCGGCCTGCTACCCGCGAATCATGGTGAGTAGCAGCGATATTGAGGGTCAGGCGGGCCAACTCGGCGGCCGATGTCACGACGTCGCCGGTGCTGGACAGCACCTGCCCGGCCAAGCCGGGATCGAAGTGCGGCCCCGGCACCCGCTGCCGGAACTCCTCGGCGTCCCAGTGCGCGGTGACATCCGTCGGCGCCGCGAGTCCGGCGCCGATGGTGGACAGATCGTCGTGGTGGCCGGTGTCGGCTGCATGGGGCGACAGCGGCAGCATCGCGCAGCGGTAGAAGTCGAGCACCAGCCGGTCGGCCTGGTCGATGGTGGTCACCCGCAGTGCCACCAGCCCGGTAGGCTCCCGGCCGGGCTTGGGTGAATTCTGTTTGAGGCCCACGACTTCGGTCCGGGTGAACAAGGTGTCGCCGATCACCGGGAAGTGAAAAAACGCCAGGCCCCGGTAGAACAGGTTGGCCTTGACGCGTCGGGTGGCCAGCGTGGACTGCCCGATCGCGACGTCGCACACCAGACCGGGGTGAGCCAGCGGCATCGGCGCCCCGGTCACCACGTGGGACAGCTGGGCGTCCAGCGGCAGCCGCAGCCGGTCCCCGAGGATCGCCTGATGCAGCGCCGCGGCCCCCGCCGTCAGCGTCATCGCCGGCGCCGCGTCGAACACCTGGCCGACATGGAGTTCGTCGAAGTAGGGCCCGCTGGTCATCTGGAAATCCTGACATACGGTGAACCGATGACGTCCTCACTGACCGACGAAGAGTCGATCCTGGTCGAGACCGTGCGCCAGTTCGTCGATCGGGAGGTGAAGCCGTCGGTCCGCGATGTCGAGCATGCCAACGCCTACCCGGAGGCCTGGATCGAGCAGATGAAGCACCTCGGCATCTACGGGCTGGCGGTGCCGGAGGAGTACGGCGGCACACCCGTGTCGATGCCGTGCTACGTACTGATCACCAGCGAGCTGGCGCGCGGCTGGATGAGCTTGGCCGGAGCGATGGGCGGGCACACCGTCGTCGCCAAACTGCTGACCCTGTTCGGGTCCGACGAGCAGAAGCGCCGTTACCTGCCGGCCATGGCCACCGGGCAGTTACGGGCCACCATGGCACTGACCGAGCCGGGCGGCGGCAGCGACCTGCAGAACATGACGACCACCGCTGTACCGTCTCCGGCCACCCCGGACGCCCTGGTGATCAACGGGGCCAAAACCTGGATTTCCAATGCCCGCTACTCGGGGCTGATCGCGCTGCTGGCCAAAACCGATCCGAAGGCCACCCCGCGGCATAGCGGGATCTCGGTGGTGTTGGTGGACAACCCGATTGACGGGCTGGCGATCTCGCGGGACCTGCCCAAGTTGGGCTACAAGGGCGTGGAGAGCTGTGAACTGAGCTTCGACGACTGCCGGGTGCCGGCCACCGCAGTACTCGGCGGTGTTCCCGGGCGCGGTTTCGCGCAGATGATGAAGGGCCTGGAGACCGGCCGCATTCAGGTGGCGGCGCGGGCGCTGGGGGTGGCCACCGCCGCGCTAGAGGATGCGCTGGCCTACGCCCAACAGCGCGAGAGTTTCGGTCAGCCGATCTGGAAACATCAAAGCGTCGGCAATTACCTGGCCGACATGGCCACTAAGCTCACCGCCGCCCGCCAGCTCACCCGGTACGCCGCCGAGCGCTACGACAGCGGCCAGCGCTGCGACATGGAAGCCGGCATGGCCAAGCTGTTCGCCTCCGAGACCGCCATGGAGATCGCGCTCAACGCGGTGCGGATCCACGGCGGCTACGGGTATTCCACCGAGTACGACGTCGAACGCTACTTCCGGGATGCACCACTGATGATCGTGGGCGAGGGCACCAACGAGATTCAGCGCAATGTGATCGCTGCGCAACTGGTGGCCCGCGGCGGGATCTAGCCACCCAACGAGAATCACCCCGCACGATTGCGCGGGGTGATTCTCTTGCGCTGTTCGGACTACTACGGGAGGACCCCGCCAGGGGTGCCGGCCTGTCCGGCGTCACCGGCGTCCGGTCCGGTGCCCGCGGCACCACCGGCACCCGCGGTGCCACCGGTGCTGCCGGTACCCGGGGTGTCACCGGCGCCGCCGTTGAGGCCGTCGGGCCCGAGGTGCGGGGTGATGACGTCGCCGCCGTTACCGCCGTTACCGCCGTTGCCGCCGGTGGTGGCGCCGGCGCCACCGGCGCCCCCGTCACCGCCGGCTCCGCCGTGGACGTTGTCGATCGGGCCCGAGGAGGAGTCACCGGAGGTGGTCTGCCAGTCCGGGTCGCCCCAGCGGATGTTGCTGCCGTCGCCGCCGTTACCGCCGGCACCGCCGTCGCCACCAACGCCGCCGCTGCCGTCGGCGTTCGCCAGGCCTGCCCCGCCGGCACCACCGTTACCGCCATTGCCGCCGTGCGCACCGCCCGCGTTCGGGTCGCTACCGCCGTTGCCGCCGTTGCCGCCGGCACCGCCAGTGGCACCAGAGCCGCCGGCGCCACCCACACCACCGGTTCCGGCCGAGCCCTGCGGACCCATGGTGCCGGAGCCGCCCGGGCCCTCAACGGAGGCGTGCTCGGTCACGTCGGCCAGGTCGCCGCCGTCACCGCCGTTACCGCCGGCACCGCCGTCACCGATCTGGCCGTCGTTGCCGTTGGCCGCACCCTGACCGGCCGCGCCGCCGTTGCCGCCGGCACCGCCCGACCCGCCGTTACCCGGAACGTTGTACAGGCCGTGCACGGAGTCGGTGTCGGTGTGGATCCCGACGCTGCCGCGGCCGCCGTTGCCGCCGTCAGAACCGGCACCGCCGTTACCACCGTTGCCGCCGTTGCCGGCGTCGCCGCCGCCATTACCACCGGCACCGCCGGTGCCACCGACGGCGCCGTTGCCGCCGCTGGTCGCCGGAATGGCGGGTTCAACGGTGCCGCCGCCAGCCGCCGTCGATCCGTTGACGCCGTTGCGTCCGTCGGTCGCCGCCGATGCGTCGCCGCCGTTGCCGCCGTTGCCGCCGTCGCCGTCGACGCCGTGGGCGCCTGCGGTGGCTCCGCTGCCGCCGGCCGCACCGCCGGCAGCGGCCGCACCACCGTCGCCGCCGGCGCCACCATCGCCGCCGTTGACGCCGTCCGCGCCGACGCCGTTGACCGCGACGCCGTTGGCACCCGCGCCACCGTCGCCGCCGAGGCCGCCGTTGCCGCCGGCGCCTCCGTTGCCGTTGCTACCCGCAGAACCATTGCCGGCACCACCGGTGCCGGCGGCGCCGCCGGCACCGCCCTTGCCGCCGACCGCGCCGTTACCACCGTTGCCGCCGGCCACGCCGTTTCCAGAACCGCCGTTGGCGAAGGTGCCGGACGCCCCGTCAACGCCGTTACCACCGCTACCACCAGCAGCGCCGGTACCGCCGTCGCCACCGTTACCGCCGAAGCCCGTGGCGCCACCGCTTTCGCCACCAGCACCGCCGTCACCACCCGCGCCGCCGATTCCGCCGTTCGCACCGTCGGGGTTGCCGCTCGTTCCACCAGCACCGTCAGTTCCGGCGGCACCGCTACCACCGTTTCCACCGCTGCCGCCATTGCCGTCGACACCGTTGGCGCCCACGGTGGCCCCGCTGCCGCCGGCCGCACCGCCGGCACCGGCCGAACCGCCGTTGCCGCCCGCGCCACCATTGCCGCCGTTACCGCCGGCAGCGCCGAGGCCCGCCGCCGCGATGCCCTCACTACCGGCACCACCGTCGCCGCCGCGGCCGCCGTTGCCGCCAACACCGCCGTTGCCGTCGGCACCGGCCGAGCCGTTAGCCGAACCGCCCACACCGGCGGCACCACCGGCGCCGCCCTTACCACCGGCAGCACCGTTGCCGCCGCTACCGCCCGTGGCACCGTCGCCAGAGCCGTTGCCCGCGAAGGTGCCCGCGGCACCGGCTGCGCCGTTACCGCCGTGGCCACCGGCACCGCCGACACCGCCGGCACCACCGTTGCCACCGATCCCGACGAAGGACGAACCGTCGCCACCGGCACCGCCGTTACCGGCGTTGCCACCGGCGACACCGTTGGTGCCATTACCGTCGGCGCCCGTGGTGCCGTTGGTGCCGGTCCAGCCGGCGCCGCCGGCTCCACCGTTGCCGCCGTTGCCCCAGGCGCCCATGCCGAAGAAGTCCTGGGCCTGACCCGAGCTACCACCGTTGCCGCCGTCACCGGCGTCCAGCGTCGCGGTGCCGTTACCGCCGGCGCCACCGTCGCCGCCGTTGCCCCACATCTCGCCGCCATGACCGCCGTTGCCGCCGTCAGCGCCCAGGCCACCGGCACCGCCGTCGCCACCGTTGCCGATACCACCGGCGTGCCCACCGTTACCGCCGGCCACACCCTCGATGTTCGATGACCAGCCGCTGCCGCCGTCGCCGAACCACAGGCCACCGGCTTGACCGTTGACGCTCTCGGCAGTGCCGTCGGCGCCGTTGCAGATCATCCCGCAGAAGCCCTCGGTGAACGGCGCAAAGATCTGGTTGATGACGCCGTTGACGCTCGAGCCGAAGTCAGAATTGATCCAGTCCTGCAGCATGCCGTGCAGCGGCAGGTAGAAGGTGTCCTGCCACATCTGGGCGAAGTCAGCGTCGAACAGTCCACCGTCGGCAGCGCCCGGGACGCCCCACGCGGTGGCGTCGAACAGGTCAAAGCCCGAGGTGGTGTTGCTGTCGCCCAGGCCGAAGAAGTCCCAGAACGCGTCCACGCCTAAGTCGTCGGCCTGCGCTGCCGGTGCGGCCGCCAGGGGAGCCATGCCGAACGCCAAGAACGCCCCGACCGAGGCGGCCGCCCCGATGGCGCGGTCACGCCGCCGCGACCGCTTCCCGAAAGTCCCGTTATCCCGCCGCGTCTGTGCCATCCCTGGCGTTCCCTTCTTTTAAGCCGTGCCAAGTCTGGCGCGTGCCTTAACAGTTCCTGAGCCCCCGTCGACGGCTGCTGACATTAGCGCCAATTTGGTCAAATGTCCATTTCAGAGAACCGCTGTGTGCCAGAAGGGCCGAGCCACCGGGTTCGCGTTCTGAGGGCCACGGAAAGCGCCTCGCGGCGGCGACGGGCCACAAGGCGCGTTTGTGGGCCGCCAAGCCGTCCGGCCCTACCGGCGGGATACTGCCCGATGGACCATCAAAGGGTGAGCACCTATTCCTGGGCCGTGATCGGCGCGGGCCCGGCCGGCATCGCCGCGGTGGGCCGCCTACTCGACCATGGCATCCCTGGCCCTGAGATCACCTGGATAGATCCGGAGTTCGGCGCCGGCGATCTCGGCGCCAAATGGCGGGCTGTCCCGAGCAACACCCAAGTCGGACTGTTTCTGGATTACCTGAACGCCTCTGCGTCCTTTGGCTTCGGGCAGGCGCCCCGATTCGAGCTGAGCACCATCGATCCGGAGCAGACCTGCCCCCTGCGCGTGGTCGCCGACCCCCTGGTGTGGGTCTCCCGCCAACTGTGCGACCAGGTCACACCCGTACGAACGACCGCCAAGGAGCTCTGGTTAGCCGACCGCCACTGGACGGTGCACACCGACCACGGGGAGATCGCCGCGAAGAACGTGATCCTTGCGGTCGGGTCGGTTCCCAAGAAGCTCAGCTACCCCGGGCTTGAAGAGATTCCGATCGAAACAGCCCTCGATCCCGCCAAACTCGAGCGGGTCGCCCTCGACGGCGCGCGCGTCGCGGTGTTCGGCTCGTCTCACTCAGCGATGATCGCCCTGCCGAATCTGCTCAGCACCCCGGTGCAGCGGGTAACCAACTTCTATCGGAGTCCGCTCAAATACGCGGTCTACCTACAGGATTGGATATTGTTCGACGACACCGGCCTCAAAGGGCAGGCCGCCCGGTGGGCCCGCGAGAACATCGATGGGACCTACCCGCAACGCCTGGACAGGTGCCTGGTGACCGGTCCCGAGTTCGGCGAACGCCTCCAGCAGTGCAGCCACGTCGTCTACACAGTCGGATTCGAGCGCAGACGGCTTCCGCTGACGCCGCAATGGGGGCCGCTGAATTACGATGCCAGCAACGGAATTCTGGCGCCCGGGCTGTTCGGGATCGGCATCGCCTTCCCCGAATACCGGACCAACCCGTTGGGCTCCGGCGAGTATCGAGTCGGGTTGTACAAGTTCATGCAGTTGCTCGACGACGCCTTGCCGCTGTGGCTGCGCTACAGCACCTAGCGCCGGTCTAGGAGGCGGCGGTGCTCGCGATGTAGCTGAGGAAGTCTCGGACCGCGCCGGCGGGCGGTGTGCGTCCGCCCACCCAGATGGCACGCAGTTCACGGCGCAGATCCAGCTCGGGTGCCGCGAGGCGTGTGAGCCGCCCGACGGCGAGGTCGTCAGCGACGGCCAGCCGGCTCATCACCGCCGGCCCCGCGCCCGCCAGGACCGCACTGCGCACCGCGGCCGCCGAAGACAGCTCCAACAGGGGCGCGGCCAGCTCAGCGCCGTCCCCCAGTGCGGTGCGCAGCGCGGACTCGAGGAAATCACGGGTCCCCGAACCCGGTTCGCGGGTGACAAGGGGCGTCTGGGCGAGTTCGGCGGAACTCACGCCGGTGGCCCGGCGCGACCACTTGTGGTCGGGCCGCGCAATCACGACGAGCTCGTCACAACCGATGACGCGGCTGCGCAGGCCGGCAGGGGCACCCGGGCTTTCGATGAACCCGAGGTCGGCGGCGCCGTCGCGGACCCCCGCTATCACCTGTTCGCTGTTGGCGGCGGTGAGAATGACTTCGGGTGCTTCGCGACCGGCTCGGGCCGCCGTGGCCTGCATGGACACCAGCCACCGCGGCATGAGCTGTTCGGCGATCGTCAGGCTGGCCAGTACCTTCAACCGCTTGCGGCTTTCACTGCGCAGGGAGGCCAGCCCGACATCCACCTGGTGGGCAACGTCCAAGAGCCGGTCTGCCCATTGCGCGACAACGACTCCGGCGGGCGTCAGCCGTGAGCCGCGTACGGTACGGATTGCCAGCTGCACCCCGGTCTGGGCTTCGATCGAGGTCAGCCGCGCGGACACCGCCTGCTGGGTCAATCCGAGTTCCCGTCCTGCGGCGCCGAGGCTGCCGGTCTTGGCGACTGCCAGCAGCACTTCGAAGGCCGACAGTTCGGGCATGCGGGAACTGAGCGCCATGAATCACCTAACCACAAACGCACGTTGCTGGCCCGCGGCCGGTCACAACGAGTACTTCGCCACCAGTCCGTTCTTGTACAGCTTGCCGGTGTCGGTGCGCGGCAGTTGCGCCTCGAAGGAGATCGAACGCGGACACTTGTAGTGCGCCAACCGTTCCCGCAGCCAAGCCGACAGCTCGTCCGCGAAGGCGTCAGTGGCATCGGCTGGGTCGACGGTCTGCACCACCGCTTTGACGCTCTGCCCCATCTCGTCGTCGGGTATCCCGAACACCGCCGCGTCCATCACCTTCGGATGGGTGACCAACAGGTTCTCGGCTTCCTGCGGGTAGATGTTGACGCCGCCCGAGATGATCATGTGGTGGCGACGGTCGGTGAGGTACAGATACCCTTCCTCGTCGAGGTAGCCGACGTCGCCGACGGTGATCCAGCCATGGCTGTCGCGCGAATTGGCCGTCTTCTCCGGGTCGTTGAGGTATTCGAAGGCATTACCGCCCTCGAAGTAGATCTCCCCGGCCTCGCCGGCGGGCACCTCATTGCCGTTCTCGTCGAGGATGTGCACCGCCCCCAGCATCGGTTTGCCGACGGAGCCGGGATGAGCGAGCCAGTCCTCGGCGCTGATCAACGTCGAGCCGTGCGCTTCGGAGGAGGCATAGTATTCGTCGATGATCGGCCCCCACCAGTCGATCATCTGTTTCTTGATCTCGATCGGGCAGGGCGCCGCCGCGTGCATCACCCGCTGCAGGCTGGAAACGTCATACGAATCCCGTGTTTTCTCAGGGAGTTTGAGCATCCGGGTGAAGTGGGCGGGGACGAACTGGGCGTGGGTGACCCGGTAGCGCTGCACCGCGTCGAGGCACCCTTCCGGGTCGAATTTCTCCAGCACCACGGTGGTGATCCCAGCGGCCTGCGCGGTCATCGACCACACCGATGGGGCCGTGTGATACAGCGGCGCCGGGCTCAGATAGACCGAGTCGGGGGTCATCCAGACCGACACCAGCATCGTCATCAGGCCCGGCGCCTCGGCGGGCGGCAGGTGTGGCAGCGCACGTTTGATCCCCTTCGGCCGCCCGGTGGTCCCCGACGAGTACTGCAGCAGGTCACCCTCGATCTCGTCGTCGATCGGCGTAATGGGTTGATCGGCAACGCATTCCGGGTAACGCTGCCAGCCGTCGAGATCGTCATCGGCGATCAGCAGCAGGTCCGGGAGGCCATTCGGCAGGTGCTCCGCCAGGTCCTCGCAGGTCTGGCGTAGGGCCGCTGATCCGATGACGGCCTTGGCGGAGCTGTTGTCGATGATGTAGGCGGCCTCGGCCGCGGTCAGGTGGGTGTTGATCGGCACGTAGTACAGGCCGCTGCGCCGCGCCGCCCACATCACCGCATGGATGTGCTCGTTGTTCTCCATGAGAATCGCGACGGTGTCGCCCTCGACGAGTCCGGCGCGGCGGAAGAAGTGCGCCAACCGGGTGGCGCGGGCTTCGAGCTCGTCGAAGGTGATGACGGTGCCCGACGGATGCAAGATGATGGCCGGCTTGTCGGCACCGAGATGT
>NZ_LZJK01000091.1 GCF_001667945.1 Mycolicibacter sinensis
TGCGCACCGCGCTCGAACCGCTGTGCACCGAACTCGACATCGCACCGGCGCCGCGGCTGACCGGCACCGCCGCGGTCTGGCACCTGAGCAGCCCGATCACCGGCCGGCTCCGCGACACCGCCACCACCGCACTGGATTTGGCACTGGCGCTGCACCCGACCGCGGCGGTGCCGGTCAGCCGCGGCGCCGGTGCGATGTCGAGTTCGGTGCACAGCGGTTCGAGCGCGGTGCGCAACTGGTCGACGACCAACTGATGCTCGTGGCGGTTCTTGCCGGATTCGGCCAGCGCGGCCCCGTTGGCGGCATCGACGGCCGGGTCGGGCGAGCGGGGTGCCGAGCCGGCGAACGGGCGGCAGGTCACCCGGTCGCCGTCGCGGGCGACCAGCAACTCGGGGCTGGCGCCCACCAGGACCGCCCCGGCGTAGGCGTCCCCGGCAGCGCTCAGGTCGACCAGATAGCCGTAGCCGCTCGGATCGGCGGCGATCAACCGGCGCAGCACGGTACCGGTGTCCAACGGCGCGTCGGCGGCCAGTCGCAGGCCGCGGGCCAGCACCACTTTGCGCAGCGCCCCCTGCGTCGCGGTCAGTTCGTGCAGAGCCCGGCGGATCCGGGCCCGGTGCTCGTCGGGCTCCGGCAGCTGCGCCACGATGCGCACCGTGGGCAGTGCCGCAGCGGGGGCTCGCAGCGCGTCATCGTGACGCACCCGGGCCGGGGCGAACAGGGCGGCAGCGCCATCCGGGCGGAAAGGCAACGCGCCCACCACAATTGGTGCCTCACCGGACGCCAGCGCGGCCTGCGCGTCGGCGACATCGCAGAATCCGGTCACGGCTTCGTCGGCCACCAGTGTCCCGGCCGGTCCGGACAGCACGAACGCCGGTGCCGTCGGCGTCGTCGGGGTCGTCGGCGTCGTCAGCTCAGGCTCCCGGCCCGGTCAGCCCGAGTGCGGTGAGCTGGCGTACCCCGTGCTCGAATCCGCAGACCGCGATCGACGCTGCGGGCATGCCGAAACGCGCACCGTCGGCCAACGGCAGCTCGAGCCAACGGGTGATCACCGCCCGGGAGAAGTGACCGTGCCCGACGAAGACCACGTCACGCGCGACCAGCTGCCGCAGCGCCAACGCCACCGCCCGGTCGGCGCGATCGCTGACCTGTGCCACGGTTTCACCGCCCGCGCTGCCGTGCGTCCAGATCAACCAGTCGGATTCGGATTCCCTGATCTGCGCGGTGGTCAGACCCTCGTAGCGGCCGTAGTCCCATTCGGCGAGGTCGTCGGAGACTTCGTCGACGTGCAGCCCGGCGAGCTCGGCGGTGACCTGGGCGCGCCGGCGCGGGCTGGAGACCACCAGCGGGTTGTCCAGCCGCAGTTTGGCCAGCGTTGCGCGGGCGGCGACTGCTTGGCGCCGGCCGGTGTCGGTCAGCGCCAAATCGCTGCGCCCGGTGTGCTGCCCGCCTTTTGACCACTCGGTTTCACCGTGGCGCAACAGCAGCAGTCGGTGCTCCTCGATGCCCACGCCCGTCGATTCTGCCCGACGGCGGACACCGAGCCGCGTTTGGTGCTGCCGGGCCGCAAGCCGTGCCAGTATGGCGGTGGTGCAAAGGGAGGAACCGATGTGGGGGTACCACCGGAGAGGGGCGGCGCCACATGAGTCAGCTGCGGATATTGGCGGTTGCCAATCAGAAAGGGGGCGTGGCCAAGACCACGACGGTGGCGTCCCTGGGGGCGGCGATGGCCGAACTGGGCCAGCGGGTGTTGCTGGTCGACCTCGATCCGCAGGGCTGCCTGACCTTCTCCCTGGGGCACGACCCCGACAAGCTGCCGGTGTCGGTGCACGAGGTGCTGCTCGGCGAGGTCGAGCCCAATGCCGCGCTGGTGTCGACCGACGAAGGCATGACGCTGCTGCCGGCCAACATCGATCTGGCCGGCGCCGAGGCGATGCTGCTGATGCGGGCCGGCCGCGAGTATGCCCTGCAGCGCGCGCTGGCCAAGCTGGACGGCGAGTTCGACGTGGCGGTCATCGACTGCCCGCCGTCGCTGGGGGTGCTCACCCTCAACGGGCTCACCGCGGCCGGCGAGGTGATCGTGCCGCTGCAGTGCGAGACCCTGGCCCATCGCGGCGTCGGTCAGTTCCTGCGCACGGTGGCCGACGTCCAGCAGATCACCAATCCGAAGCTGCGCCTGCTGGGTGCGTTGCCGACGCTGTACGACTCGCGCACCACCCACACCCGCGATGTGCTGCTCGACATCGCCGACCGGTACGGCCTGGCGGTGCTGGGCCCGCCGATCCCGCGCACCGTGCGGTTCGCCGAGGCCAGCGCATCGGGTGCGTCGGTGATCGCGGGACGCAAGAACAAAGGGGCCCAGGCGTATCGGGAGCTGGCCGAAGCGCTGCTCAAGCACTGGCAGAAGGGCACGGCGCTACCGACCTTCACCCCCGAGGTCTAGCCGTTCCCGGCGGAGAGCATGCGTGTCTGTTTGGCGACACGCCGGGTTGGGCTGTACCGCCGTGCACGCTCGCGCGGTAGCTCAACCCAGCGCGACCACGGTGTCGCCGCGCTGCTCCAGCACCGTGGGACCCGAGACTGCCGGAAACACCGCCCGCGTCCCGGGCGGGCGACTGACCGGGATGACGCGTTCGGGTGCGCCGGTGCGCTGGTCGAAGACACCGACCCCGCCGGTCACCGGTATCAGCAGCCGATTGGCCATCAGTGCTGCCGGCCCCAACGGCGCCGCGGCCCCGGCCGCCGGGACGGTGTAGCGGTAAGTCAGGGTGCCGGCGTCGAACACCATCACCGCGTCACCGGTCCACCAGCACACCAACCCGGTGGGCCGGGACACCTGCAGGGCCGCGCTGTCGGGGCTGGCCTTGCCCGGCAGCAGCGTCGTGGCGATCCTGGTGCCGGTCTGGTCGACTACTTCCACCCGCGGCCGCGGTGTGGGCAGATAGACCGCGGTGTTGGCGCCGGTATCGGAGTCGGTCACCGCCAGCACCCGGGCACCGGAGTCGGCGGCCACCCCCGGCTGGGGGACATGCTGGCGCTCCGGCTCGTCTTCTTCCTTCCCGGGGCGCAGCAGCGTCAGTTGCAGATCGTCTTGCCCGGGACAGGATTCGAGCACCGAGACCGCCGACGAGGCCGCGGCCGCCGACACCAGGGTGCAGCCCTGGCCGCGGCCGCGAGCTGACGGTTTGACCCGGGCGTCGATCTCCCCGTAGGACAGCACCCGGACCAGGTCCGAGCGCCACAGTTCCAGGCGGGTGGGTCCGGCCGAGAGCACCGCACTGCCCTCGGAGGTGACGGTCACCTTCTTATCGGCGTAACTGGTTCGAGCCGGACCGCGCCAGCCGGTGGCGGCGACGACCGTGCTGACCTGACCGCAGCCGCGGGCATCGGGATACACCGCGACGGCATAGCGGTAGATCCAGGACACGGCGCACAGATCGACCCCGCGGGCATAGCTCCAGCGTTCCTCGCCGGTGACCGGGTCGCGGCCGGTCAGCTGCGGCCCGTCGCCGGTGATCACCGTGCCGGACACCATCACCGGCGCCGTGGTGACCGGGCTGGCGGCCGTCCAGAGCTGGGTCAGCGACGCCGGCACCATAGCGGCCGATGGGGGATTGGTCGATGAGTCCGTCGCCGGCCGGCTGACGGTGGCGCGGGCGTCACTGGTCCACCAGACGATCACGCCGGCGACGACGACGGCGACCGCGATCACCGCTGCGGCCACCAGATCGCCGGCGGTGCGGCGCTCCGGTCGCACCATCTCGGCGGCCCGGCTCAGCTGCCGTTCACCGCGGCCGCGGGCTTGCTTGGCCGCCGGCGACGGCGGCGGCGCGGCGCACTGGGCCCGTTAGCGTCGGAGGGGGCGGTGCTGGCGGTCTCAGCCGTCTCGACGGCCTGCCCGGCGCTGGCGGTGCCGTTCGCCTGCCCACCGCGGGTACGCCGCCGCTTGCGGGTGGGGTTACGCGGCGCCCGCTGCCGATCGGCCGAGCTCTCGCGGCGCTCGCGGTCTTCGCTATCGGCCCGCTTGGCCGGCGACCGGGTCGGTTTGCCGACGGTGCCGCTGGCTTCGGCGGGGATGTTCAGCTCGGTGTAGAGGTGCGGCGAGCTGGAATAGGTCTCCGCCGGGTCCGGGCAGCACAGGTTCAGGGCCTTGTCGATCAGCGTCCAGCGGGCCAGCTCGTCCCAGTCGACCAAGGTGACCGCGACCCCGGTGCGCCCGGCCCGGCCGGTGCGGCCGATGCGGTGCACATAGGTCTTCTCGTCGTCGGGGCATTGGTAGTTGATGACGTGCGTGACGTCGTCGATGTCGATGCCACGGGCAGCCACGTCGGTGGCCACCAGCACATCGATGTCACCGGACCGGAAGGACTTCAGCGCTTTCTCCCGGGCCACCTGCCCCAAATCGCCGTGCACCGCGCCCACTTTGAAGCCGCGCTCGCCCAGGTCGTCGGCCACCTTCTGCGCGGTCCGCTTGGTGCGGGTGAAGATCATCGTGGCGCCGCGCCCGCGGGCCTGCAGCACCCGGGCGACCAACTCCGCCTTGTCCAGTGCGTGGGCCCGGTAGACGAACTGCTCGGTCGCGTCGTGCACCGCCGAGGAGTGCGGCGCCTCGGCGCGGATGTGGGTGGGCTGGTTCATGAAGCTGCGGGCCAACGTGATGATCGGGCCGGGCATGGTCGCCGAGAACAGCATCGACTGCCGGTCGTCGGGGATGCGGGCCAGGATGCGCTCGATGTCGGGCAGAAAGCCCAGGTCCAGCATTTCATCGGCCTCGTCGAGCACCAGCACCGACAGCCCACCCAGCTGCAGGTGGCCCTGCTGGGCCAGGTCCAGCAGCCGGCCCGGGGTGCCGACCACCACGTCGGCGCCGGCCTGCAGCGCCTCGATCTGCGGCTCGTAGGGCCGGCCGCCGTAGATGGCCTGCACCGAGAGCGGACGGTCCCCGGCGGTCAGGTATTTGGCCGCGTCGGCCAGGTCGCCGGAGACCTGGATGCACAGCTCGCGGGTGGGCACCACCACCAACGCGCGGGGCGCCCCGGTCAGCGGCCGGTCCGGGCTGGTGGTGATCCGCTGCAGCAGCGGGATGCCGAAGCCGTAGGTCTTGCCCATGCCGGTGCGGGCCTGGCCGATCAGATCGTCGCCGGCCAGGGCCAGCGGCAGGGTCAGCTCTTGGATCGCGAAGGCGTGCTCGATGCCGTCCTCGGCGAGTGCGCGGACGATTTCGTCGCGGACGCCCAGTTCGGTGAAGCTCGGGGGAGTAGTGGGACGGGTGGTGGCGATAAGCGGGGTCATGCGCTGGCAGGTGCCTTTCGAAGTCGGCGCGGTAGGTAGGTCGATCGCGGTGTGGTCGGGGCGCACACGCTGTGACGGTCGATACTTACTTGCCGATTCGGGGCCCTGCACTCGCCGAGCAGGCGGGCCAACCGCGTGTACGCACATTGCGCGGCAGCGCCGAACCGGCACTGCCTGGTAGCCATACTACCTGGTCGGGCCGGGCATCGGTCCAATGCGGCGGAACGCCTACAGTGTGGTGATGAATTCGGTTCCCTCAGCCGATCCGGTGGAGCAGGCTTCGCAGCCGCGGCTGTCCGCCGATCATCCCGGTGTCACTGAGCTTTTCGCCCTGCTCGCCTACGGCGAGGTAGCGGCGTTCTATCGGCTCACCGACGAGGCCCGCATGGCACCCGACCTGCGTGGGCGGATCTCGATGGCGGCCATGGCCGCCGCCGAGATGGGTCACTTCGAGTTGTTGCGCGAAGCCCTGGCCAGCCGCGGTGTCGACGTGGTGGCGGCGATGTCGAAATATGCCACCGCCCTGGACAACTACCACCGGCTGACGATGCCCAGCACCTGGCTGGAGGCTCTGGTCAAGACCTACGTCGGTGACGCGATGGCCGCCGACTTCTACCTGGAGATCGCCGACGGCCTGCCCGACGAGGCGGCCGACGTGGTGCGGGCGGTGCTCGCCGAGACCAAGCACTCCCAGTTCGTCGTCGACGAGGTGCGCAGCGCGATCACCTCCAGCGCCAAACAACGCAGCCGGCTGGCGCTGTGGTCACGGCGGCTGCTCGGCGAGGCGATCACCCAGGCGCAGTACGTGCTGGCCGACCACGACGAACTCGTCGATCTGGTGATCTCCGGCGCCGCCGGGCTGAGCCACCTGGCCGGGTTCTTCGAACGGGTCCAGCACACCCACGACGAGCGCATGCGGGAACTCGGGCTGGCCTAACCGGTCGGTTATCGCCGACGGCGAACGGCCGGTGCGTTCCAACCCCGTGGCCGTCCACTAGCCTGCTTAACAACGCCCACCGCGACACGAAAGGGGCCGGCGTGGAGGTCAAGATCGGGGTCACTGACAGTTCGCGCGAACTGGTCATCAGCAGCGCGCAGACGCCAGATGAAGTCGAGAAACTGGTCACCACCGCGCTCAGCCAGGGATCGGACCAGCCAGGGCTGTTGTCCCTCACCGACGAGAAGGGCCGGCGGTTCCTGGTGCAGACCGCCAAGATCGCCTACGTCGAGATCGGCATCGCCGACAGCCGGCGGGTCGGCTTCGGTATCGGTTCTGACGCCGCTACCGGAGCCAGCTAGCGGGTGAGGGGCACGTGTGACAGTCCGCCCCAGGCGAACGCCACCGTGCCCTCGACGGCGTCTTCCTTGGAGATCGGGCGGTCGCTGTCGAGCCAGTAGCGGGCGCAGTCGACGCTGATCGCGACCAGCCCCACGGCCACCATCCGGGCACGGTGCGGGTCCAGGCCGGAGTCATGGCTGACCAGGTCGAAGATCGCGTCGATGCATGACTCGGTCGCGACCCGCACCTGGACCGCCACCTGCGGTTCGGCGACGTTGTCGTTCTCGAAGATCAGCCGGTAACCCTGGCCGTCGTGCTCGATGAAGTCGAAGAACGCCTGCACCGCCGAGCGCAGCCGCTGGCGGTTGTCGGTGGTGGTCCGCAACGCCTGGCGCACACCGGAGACCAGGTTCTCCACGTGCCGGGCCAGCACGGCCAGATACAGCTCCAGCTTCGACGCGAAGTGCTGGTACAGAATCGGTTTGCTGACACCGGCACGGTCGGCGATCTCGTCCATGCCGGCGGCGTGGTAGCCACGGTCGACGAACACCTCACTGGCGGCGATCAGCAGCTGGCCGCGCCGCTCGTCGCGGGGCAGTCGGCTGCCCCGACGGCCGGCGGCCGCCGGCGCCTTGGCGGTGGCCGGGCCGCGGCCGGCCGGCTTGGCGCCACCCCGCTCGGCCGTGTCGATCGGTTTGCTCATCGACTCCTCAATCCGGGTTCTCCGCGGCCGAGGGAATGGGCATCCGACGGCCGGTGCGTGACAGCGAGACTACGCGCTGCACCCTTCACTTCCATCAGCGACATCCATCAACGCGGCGTCGATCGTCGCGCGACGGCCCGGACCGGCGCTGCAGGGCGCGGCGGAGAGTCCCAGCTCGCAGTGCTTGTGTCATTCTGGGACGGTGACCTACGACCCGGGGCAACGTGGCGGCGGTCGAGCCCCGGTGCTTCGGGATCGTTTCCGCGAACCCCTGCGCGCGCAACGTGACCCGCTGGCCGCCGGCGCCGGCCGGTTGCGGTCCGACCGCGACGTGCACCGGCAGTGGCGCAAGCAGAGCTGGCTGGGCAGGTTCGTGTCCACCTACGGCTGGCGCGCCTACGCCCTGCCGGTGCTGATGGTGCTCACCGTCGTGGTGGTGTATCAGACCGTGACCGGCACCGGCGTGCGGGCCTCGGAGATCGACGAGCCGGTCCAGGGCCCGCCGACAATCGGCTCGGCCGGCACCTCGATCATCGGCGCGCCACCACGCGGCCTCACCGAATTCGACGTCAACCTGCCGACCGGCGTGCTGCCCGATGGTGGGCCGTTCACCGAAGCCGGTGACATGGCCTGGCACATCATTCCGGGCACCGTGCCGGTGTTCGGCCGGGGCACCGAGAAGGTGTTCGCCTACACCATCGAGGTGGAGAACGGCATCGACACGACCGCCTTCGGCGGCGACGAGGCGTTCGCCCGGATGGTCGACCAGACCTTGCGCAACCCCAAGGGGTGGACGCACACACCGCAGATCGGGTTCGTCCGAGTCGACGCGACCAGCGGGGTCGACCCTGATTTCCGGATCTCGCTGACCTCACCGATGACGGTCCGGGAGGGCTGCGGCTACGAGATCCCGCTGGAAGCGTCCTGCTACAACCCGTCCTACGGGGCGAGGTCGGAACCGCGGGTGTTCATCAACGAGGCCCGCTGGGTGCGCGGGGCGGTGCCCTTCCAGGGGGATATCGGCTCCTACCGGCAGTACCTGATCAACCACGAGGTCGGTCACGCCATCGGCTACCAGCACCACGAGCCGTGCGAAAAGCAGGATGCCCTGGCGCCCGTGATGATGCAGCAGACGTTCGGCACCTCCAATGACGATGCGGCGAAGTTCGACCCGGACTGGGTCAAGCCCGACGGCAAGACCTGCCGGTTCAACCCGTGGCCCGCTCCGATCCCCTGAACCGGCACCGGTCTTCCCGGCGCTGGGGAGGCGCGGTGGTGGGGGAAGCGTCGCGAGCCGTTTGTCGTTGACCCCAGCAGCTGCTGTGATGGTGAGTGGAAGCGATCTTGAGGAGACTCTCGGTGTCGAATTCACTGCCGCCGCTGGTGGAACCGGCCGGTGAACTGACCAAGGAAGAGGTGGCGCGCTACAGCCGCCACCTGATCATCCCGGACGTCGGCGTGCAGGGGCAGAAGCGGCTCAAGAACGCCCGGGTGCTGGTGATCGGCGCGGGTGGGCTCGGCGCGCCGACGCTGCTGTACCTGGCGGCCGCCGGTGTCGGCACCATCGGAATCGTCGACTTCGACGTCGTCGAGGAATCCAATCTGCACCGCCAGGTCATCCACGGTGTCTCCGATATCGGCCGGTCGAAGGCCGAAAGTGCCCGCGACTCGATCAACGAGGTCAACCCGCTGGTCAACGTGCAGCTGCACCAGGTCCGGCTTCAGCCGGACAACGCCGTCGAACTGTTCGAGCAATATGACCTGATCCTGGACGGCACCGACAACTTCGCCACTCGCTATCTGGTCAACGATGCCGCGGTGCTGGCGCACAAGCCCTACGTGTGGGGGTCGATCTTCCGCTTCGCGGGCCAGATCTCGGTGTTCTGGGAGGACGCACCGGACGGACGGGGTCTCAATTACCGCGACCTGTACCCCGAGCCCCCGCCGCCCGGGATGGTGCCGTCGTGCGCCGAGGGCGGGGTACTGGGGATTTTGTGCGCATCGGTCGGGTCGGTGATGGGCACCGAAGCGATCAAGCTGATCACCGGAATCGGGGACCCGCTGCTGGGCCGGCTGATGATCTACGACGCCCTGGAGATGAGCTACCGCACCATCGCGATCCGCAAGGATCCCTCCACGCCCAAGATCACCGAGCTGATCGACTACGAGGCGTTCTGCGGGGCGGTCTCCGACGAGGCGGCCGACGCGGCGGCCGGGTCCACCATCACCCCGGCCGAGCTGCGTGCGCTGCTGGACTCCGGGCGGAAGCTGGCGCTGATCGACGTGCGCGAACCGGCGGAATGGGAGATCAACCGGATCGAGGGGGCCCGGCTGGTTCCGCAGTCGACGATCAACACCGGCGAGGGGTTGGCGGCCCTGCCGCAGGACCGGATGTCGGTGCTGTACTGCAAGACCGGTGTCCGCTCGGCGGAGGCGTTGGCGACGCTGAAGAAGGCCGGTTTCGCCAATGCCGTGCATCTGCAGGGGGGAATTGTGGCGTGGGCCAAGCAGATGCAGCCCGACATGGTGATGTACTGACGCCCGGCGAGGCTCCCCGACGCCCCGGCCCGGACCGCATAGGCTTGTCGCGTGACTGTCGAGCCGCCGCCTGAACACGTGCTGGCGACGTTCGGCCTTCGCAGCGTGGACCCGGTGCCCCTGGGCGCCGGCTGGGAGGACGGCTGGAAGTGCGGGGAAGTGGTGGTGTCGATGGTCGCCGACCACGCCCGGGCCGCGTGGTCGGCGAAGGTCCGCGAGACGCTGTTCGCCGACGGCATCCGGCTGGCCCGGCCGGTGCGCTCCACCGACGGCCGCTATGTGGTGTCGGGCTGGCGCGCGGACACCTTCGTCGCCGGCAGCCCCGAGCCCCGGCACGACGAGGTGGTCTCGGCGGCGGTTCGGCTGCATGAGGCCACCGCGAAGCTGGAGCGGCCCCGTTTCCTCACCCAGGCGCCGGTGGCGCCGTGGGCCGACGTCGACGTGTTCATCGCCGCCGACCGGGCCGCGTGGGAGGACCGGCCGTTCGCCTCGCTGCAGACCGGCGCCCGGCTGGCCCCGGGCTCGGTGGACGGTCAGCGGTCGATCGACCTGATCAACCAACTCGCCACGTTGCGCAAGCCCACCAAGAGTGCGAGCCAGTTGGTGCACGGCGATCTGTACGGCACGGTGCTGTTCTCCGGCGCGGCGGCGCCCGGCGTCACCGACATCACGCCGTACTGGCGTCCGCCGTCCTGGGCCGCCGGTGTGGTGGTGGTGGACGCCCTGTCGTGGGGTGACGCCGACGACGGGCTCATCGAGCGCTGGGAGTCGCTGCCGGAATGGCCGCAGATGCTGTTGCGCGCGTTGATGTTCCGGCTCGCCGTGCACGCTCTGCACCCGCGGTCGACGGCCGAGGCGTTCCCCGGCCTGGCGCGCACGGCGGCGCTGGTGCGCTTGGCGCTGTAGCGTCAGAACCGGTGCCGCGCGGTGCGCAGGTCCACCCGGCCGTCGACGGCCAGAACCCCTTCGGCGCGAAGCCGTTCGAGTTGTTCGGTGCTCAGGTGCGCCGCCGGTCGCCCGGACGCCCGGATCACCCGATGCCAGGGCAGGTCAAAAGAATCGGTGCGCATGATCCATCCGACGATACGGGGATTGGAAAGCCCTGCCGCGGAAGCGATGTCGCCATAGGTGGCGACCCGGCCGGCAGGGATCGCGGCGACCAGCGCGCGCACCCGCTCGACCTGCTCGTCGGTGACCGCTGCCATCATGTCACCGGCAGGAGGTCACGGATCAGCGCGGCGACCTCCGCGGGTCTGGCGTGGGGCACCATGTGCTGGCAATCGATGTCCACCAGCCGGAGGTCAGGACCGAGTCGGTCACGCAGCGCCGCGATGAGATCCTCGCGCACATACGGCGGCGACGTGCGGCGTGCCCGCACCAGCGTGGTCGGTGTGCCCGGCTCCGGTAGCACGATGTCGCGGGCCAGTTCGCTCCAGTACGACATCATCGCGGGCACGCTGATCCGCCAGGCGTAGCGCCCGCTGGGCAATGCGATCAGGTGTTCGTCGAGTTCGGCGTCCAGGACGGCGGCGTCGACGTCCGACCAGGAGCCGTGCTCCTTTTCGGCCCGGGCTTCGGCGGGGTCGGGATAGTCCGGTGAGGCCAGCATCGCGTCGGCGATCTCGGCCATCCATTGGCCGTCCAGGCCGATCGCCGGGTCGAGCAGGACCAGGGCGGCCACCAGATCCGGACGGGCTGCGGCCAGATGCAAGGCGACGGCACCGCCGAACGAATGCGCGACGACCAGCACCGGGCCATCGGCGGAGCGCTCGAGCAGCGCGGTCAGCTCTTTGACATTGGCGTCGATGGTCCACGGGGCCGCCCACGACGAGCGGCCGTGCCCGATCAGATCCGGTGCGGCGACGCTGAATTCAGCCAGGTGCTCGTCGGCCAGCTGCTGCCAGCGTTGACCGTGCCCGGTCAGGCCGTGGATCGCCAGAATGCGCACCGGTCCCGCCGGGCCGTAGCGGTGCACATGCAGTCGATGATCGGAATTCACCCGTCGATGGTGCCAGCCGCGGCCGGGATTGTCGGAGGGCGGTGCTGTCATGGGCGGTATGACACAGCACTGGGGGTCGCTTGCCGCCGAGGCCGCCGCGGCGCTGGACCCGTGCGCGCGTGGCGTGCTGCGGGTGCGCGGCGGCCCGGGGACCGGCAAGACCAGCCTGCTGGTCGAGGTCGCCGCGGCACACGTCGCCGCCGGGACGGATGCGAACTCGGTGCTGCTGCTGACGGGATCGGGGCGGCTACCGGCGGCGGTCCGTGGTGCGCTGACCGCCAAGGTGCTGGCGGCGGGCAGTCCCGGATCCGCCCGGGCGGTCAGGGAACCGCTGGTTCGTACCGTGCACGGCTATGCCTTCGCGGTGCTGCAGCGCGCGGCGCGGCGGGCCGAGGCCGCACCGCCGCGGCTGGTCACCGGGGCCGAACAGGACAGTGTTATCCGGGAACTGCTCGCCGGTGACGGCGCCGGGGCCTGGCCGCCGTCCTTGCACGCGGCGCTGGCCACCGACGGGTTCGCCACCGAACTGCGGGACTTGATGGCGCGCTGCGCCGAACGTGGCGTCGACCCGGGGGCGTTGGTCCGGCTGGGCAAGCGGTGCCGCCGCCCGGAGTGGGCCGCCGCCGGGCGTTTCGCCCGGCAGTACGAACAGGTAATGCTGCTTCGCGCTGCGGTCGGCACCGCGGCACCACAGGCGACCACGCCGGCGCTGGGCGCCGCGGAATTGGTGGGAGCCGCCTTGGAGGCCTTCGCGGCCGACCCGGACCTGCTTGCCGAGGAACGCAGCCGGATCCGGTTGCTGCTGGTCGACGACGTCCAGCAACTCGACCCGCAGGCGGCCCGGCTGGTGCGGGTGCTCGCCGCCGGTGTGCAGCGCACCATCATCGCCGGCGACCCCGATCAGGCGGTGTTCGGATTCCGCGGTGCCGAACCCGCCGCCCTGCTGGCCGATGAGGCACCCACCGTGCAGCTGTCGGTGTCGCACCGGTGCGCCCCGGCGGTCGCCCGCGCCATCAACGCCGTCGCCGCGCGGCTGCCCGGGCCGAGCACGACCCGCCGCCTCGAGGGCAGCGGGCCCGAGGACGGTTCAGTCACGGTGCGCACCGCGGCCACCGGGCAGGCCGAGGCCGCCTTGATCGCCGACACGCTGCGGCGCGCCCACCTGATCTCTCAGGTGCCCTGGTCGCAGATGGCCGTGATCGTCCGCTCGGTGCCGCGCGCGGCGGCCCGCCTGCCGCGCACCCTGGCCGCCGCCGGCATTCCGGTGGCCGTCCCGGCCGCCGGGGGCCTGCTGGCCGAGCAGCCGGCGGTGGCCGCCCTGTTGACCGTGCTGGCGTGCGCCGCCGACGGCGTTGACGGCCGCCGGGCGCTGGATCTGCTCACCGGCCCGATCGGGCGCATGGATCCGATCTCGCTGCGGCAGGTCCAGCGCCTCCTGCGCCGTGGCGGCACGGCCCGCCCGGAAACCGATCCCGGTGACCGGCTGGCGGCGGTGCTGTCCGGTGAGCCCGGCCAGTTGCCGGCCGCGTATTCCCGCCCGCTGCGCCGGGTACGCGCGGTGCTGCAGGCCGCGGCCCGCAGTCACGCTGCCGGCCGGGACCCGCACCATACGCTGTGGCAGGCCTGGAATCGGTCCGGGCTGCAGCAACGCTGGCTGGCGGCGGCCGCGCGCGGCGGGCCGGCCGGTGCGCAAGCCGGGCGGGATCTAGACGCGGTGACCGCACTGTTCGAGCTGGCCGAGCAGTACACCGCACGCACCGCCGGTGCCACCTTGGCGGGGCTTGCTGACCATGTCGCCGCCATGCAACTGGTGATGCCCCGCGCCGAGCCGGCAGCGGGTGGCGAAGCGGTCACTGTGCTCAGCGCGCATGCCGCGCTCGGGCGGGAGTGGGATCTGGTCGTCATCGCCGGTGTCCAGGAAGGACTGTGGCCCAACACCGTTCCGCGCGGCGGCGTGTTGGGAACCCAGCGGCTGCTGGACACGCTGCACGGCCTCGGTGACGATGTCTCGGCCCGGGCACCGCTGCTGGCCGAGGAGCGGCGCCTGCTGGTGGCGGCGATGGGCCGGGCGCGTCGCCGGTTGCTCGTCACCGCCGTCGACGGGGAGGGGGACACCGGCGGCGCACAGGAGCAGATCCCGTCGGAGTTCGTCGCCGAACTCGCGGCCTGCGCCACCTCCGACGGCGCCCCGCTGCCGGCGCCACCGGTGGCGGCGCCGCTGGTACTGTCGGCGGCCGGGCTCGTCGGGCGCCTGCGGGCGGTGGTCTGCGCCCCGGACGGAGCCGTCACCGACTCCGAACGAGCCGACGCCGCAACACAACTGGCTCGCCTGGCACATGCCGGGGTGCCCGGCGCCGACCCGGCCGACTGGCACGGCGCGGCGCCGGTGAGCACCCAGGAGCCGCTGTGGCGCGCCGATGACGGGCACGCCGTCACGCTGTCACCCTCGGCGCTGCAGAGCCTGCTGGACTGCCCGCTGCGCTGGCTGGGCGAACGGCACGGCGGAACCGACGGTCGTGACCTGCGCTCCACGATCGGATCGGTGATGCATGCGCTTGTCGCCGAATCGGCCGGCAGCGCAACAGAGTTGCTGGCGGAGTTGGACCGGGCCTGGCAGCACCTGCCGGTCGAATCGCCGTGGTATTCGGCCAACGAGCACGCGCGGCATCGCGCCATGATCGAGACGTTCCTGGAGTGGCGGGCGCAGACCCGCGACCAGTTCACCGAGGTCGGCACCGAAGTCGCCTTCGATGGGCTGGTCGACGCCGGGGTGCGCATACGTGGCCGGATCGACCGGATCGAGCGTGACGCCGCCGGGCGGCTGGTGGTTGTCGACGTCAAAACCGCGAAGACCCCGGTCAGCAAAGACGACGCGCAACAGCACGCGCAGCTGGCCGTCTACCAGCTGGCGGTGCAATCCGGTCTCGTCGGATCCGGCGAGCAGCCCGGCGGTGCCCGGCTGGTCTACCCGGCCAAGCCCGGCGCCGGCGGCGCCACCGAGCGGGAACAAGACCCGCTCACCGGCGAAACCGCCGGCCAGTGGCGGGACCGGATCGCCCAGGCGGCCGCGGCCACCGCCGGGCCGGAGTTCACCGCCCGGGCCAACGACGGTTGCCGGCACTGCCCGATCCGGCCGAGCTGCCCGGCCCACACCGGGAGCGGCGCATGACGAATCGCTATGACCCGGGCGAGCTGGCCGCCGCGCTCGGCTTGCATGAGCCCACCGCAGAGCAGGCCGCGGTCATCGCCGCACCGCCGGGCCCGCTGGTGGTGATCGCCGGAGCCGGAGCCGGCAAAACCGAAACGATGGCCGCCCGGGTGGTGTGGCTGGTCGCCAACGGCTACGCCGATCCGGGCCAGGTGCTGGGGCTGACGTTCACCCGCAAGGCCGCCGGCCAGCTGCTGCGCCGGGTCCGTTCCCGGCTGGCCCGGCTGGCCGGCGCCGGCCTGATGGTCCCCGAACCCGCGGCTGGCGGCGCCGGCCCGGCCGCGCCTACGGTCAGCACCTACCACGCGTTCGCCGGCGCACTGCTGCGCGAGCACGGGTTGCTGCTGGGAATCGAACCCGACACCCGGCTGCTCACCGAGACCGGGCTATGGCAGCTGGCGTTCGAGGTGGTCAGCAACTATCCCGGCGAATTGCGCACCGACCGGGATCCGTCCGCGATCACCTCCATGGTGCTGCGCCTGGCTGGGCAGCTGGCCGAACACCTGGTGGACACCGACGCGCTGCGAGACACCCACCTGGAGCTCGAGCGGCTGGTGCACACCCTGCCCCCGGGGCCCCGCCAGCGCGCCGAACCCAACCAGTCGCTGCTCAAGATGCTCGACACCCAGACCGAACGCGCCCAGCTGGTACCGCTGATCGATGCCGTGCACCAGCGGATGCGGGCCGAACGGGTGATGGATTTCGGTGCCCAGATGGCCACCGCCGCGCGGCTGGCGCAGGCCGACGCCTCCGTCGGCGCCCGGCTGCGCGCCAGCTACCGGGTGGTGCTGCTCGACGAATACCAGGACACCGGGCACGCCCAGCGCGTCGCGTTGTCGGCATTGTTCGGCGGCGGCGTCGACGACGGCCTGGCGCTGACCGCCGTCGGCGACCCGATCCAGTCGATCTATGGCTGGCGGGGCGCCTCGGCCACCAACTTGCCGCGCTTTGCCACCGACTTCCCGCTCTCCGACGGCACCCCGGCACCCACGCTGGAGTTGCGGACCAGCTGGCGCAATCCGCCGGAGGTGCTGCACCTCGCCAACGAGGTCTCCGCGGAAGCGCGGCGGCGCTCCGTCACGGTGCACACGCTGCGGCCGCGCCCGGACGCGTCAGCAGGCGACGTGCGGCTGGCGCTACTGCCCGACGTGACGGCCGAACACGAGTGGGTCGCCGAGGCGCTGCAGCGTCGCTACCGGCAAGCCGACGCCGAGGGTGTCGCGCCGCCCACCGCGGCGGTGCTGGTGCGGCGCAACGCCGATGCCGCGCCGTTCGCCGAGGCGATCCGGGCCCGGGGCGTTCCGGTGGAAGTGGTCGGCCTGGCCGGGCTGCTGTCGGTGCCCGAGGTCGCTGACCTGGTGGCGATGTTGCGGCTGGTTTCCGAGCCGACGGCTGGCGCGGCGGCGATCCGAGTGCTGACCGGCGCGCGGTGGCGGCTCGGCGCCGCTGACCTGGCCGCGCTGTGGCGGCGTGCCGCCGAGTTGGCCCGGCTGGACGAGGCGGTCGGGCAGGTCTCGGCCGCCGAGATCGCGGCGGCGGCCGGGCCCGATGCCGACACCGCATGCCTGGCGGACGCGCTCGCCGATCCCGGACCGGCCGAGCGCTACTCGGCCACCGGCTACCGGCGCATCGTCGCACTGGGCGCGGAGCTGACCGCGCTGCGCGGCCACCTGTGGCAGCCGCTGCCCGACCTGGTGGCCGAGGTGCGCCGGGTGCTCGGCCTGGACTGTGAGGTGCTCGCCGCGCAGCCGGTGGCGGCGCCGGCGTCCGGCACCGAGCAGCTCGAGGCGTTCGCCGACCTGGTCGCCGGCTACGTGGACGGGTCCGGCGGCCCGGGGTCACTGCCGGGCCTGCTGGCGTACCTGGATGCGGCCGCCGTGGTGGAGAACGGGTTGGCGCCGGCCGCACCGGTGGTCGCCGCCGACCGCGTCCAGATCCTCACGGTGCACGCCGCCAAGGGACTGGAATGGCAGGTGGTGGCGGTACCGCACCTGGTGGCGCGGGTGTTTCCGTCGACCGCGTCGCGGCGCAGCTGGCTATCCGATGCCGCCGAGCTGCCGCCGCTGCTGCGCGGCGACCGCGCCGACCTGGGTTCTCACGGTGTCCCGGTGCTCGACACCGCCGCGGTCAACGATCGAAAACAGCTGAGCGACACCATCTCCGAGCATCAGCGCCGGCTGGATCAGCGCCGGGTCGATGAAGAGCGCCGGCTGCTCTACGTCGCGGTCACCCGCGCCGAGGACACCCTGCTGGTCTCCGGTCACCACTGGGGCATCGGGGAGCGCAAGCCGCGCGGCCCCTCGGAGTTCCTGACCGAACTCAAAGCGGTGATCGAGGACTCCGGCGCCGGTGTCGTCGAACACTGGGCGCCGGCGCCGGCCGACGGCGAGCCGAACCCGCTGGGCAACAACGCCGCAGAAGCGGTATGGCCGGCAGACCCGCTGGGCGCGCGACGCGAGGCGGTGGCCGCCGGGGCCGCGCTGGTCACCGCCGCGATGGCCGGGGAGCCGGCTACGGCACCGAACAGCCCGTGGGCCGCGGACGTCGATGCGCTGCTGGCCGAGCGGGCCCTGGCCGCCGTCCCGCGGACCCCGGCGCTGCCCAGCCAGGTCTCGGTGAGCAACCTGGTGGAGTTGAGCCGCGACCCGGTCGGCGCGGCGCAGCGGCTGAGCCGCCGGCTGCCGACCCGCCCGGATCCGCATGCGGTGCTGGGCACCGCATTTCACGACTGGGTGCAGCGGCTCTACGGTGCCGAGCGGCTCTTCGAGCTCGACGATCTGCCCGGGGCGGCCGATGCCGACACGGCCCGGGCCGATGCGCAGGAACTGGCAGAGCTGCAGGAGGCATTCCTGGCTTCGCCGTGGGCGGCCCGCTCACCGGTGGCCGTTGAGGTGCCCTTCGAGATGGCCTTCGGGCAGACGCTGGTGCGTGGCCGCATCGACGCGGTATTCGCCGAGCCGGGCGGCGGCGTCACCGTGGTGGACTGGAAGACCGGTGCCGCGCCGGCCGGGCTGGAGGCACAACGCCACGCCACCGTGCAGCTCGGCGTGTACCGGCTGGCGTGGGCAGCACTGACCGGCTGCCCGGAATCCACGGTCCGGGCCGCGTTCCACTACGTCCGCAGCCGCACCACCGTCGTCCCTGATGAACTGCCCGATTTCGCCGAGCTGGCCGCGCTGCTGAACCATTGACCGTGGGTGTGGTTACAGTGGGTCCGTGCGTCAGGCTGACCGGTGACCGTCCGTCGTGGCAGGAGCTAGCTGGCGACGGCTGCGTCGTCTCGACGAGACGCTGACCGCCCAACCCAGTCATGCGCTCGTCGGCGTCCTGCGCATCCCGCAGGGGCAGTCCAGTCCCGGCCGCACCGTCTACCGGCGAAGCCTCATCGCGCTGGCGGCCCTGTTGGTGTCGACGGTCTTCGTCTACGTCGACCGGGACGGCTACGCCGACGTGCAGGGCGACCGGCTGACGTTTCTGGACTGCCTTTATTACTCGGCGGTGACGCTGTCCACCACCGGGTACGGCGACATCACGCCCATCACCGAGTTCTCCCGGATGATCAACGTTTTGATCATCACCCCGCTGCGGATCGCGTTCCTGATTCTGTTGGTCGGAACGACCGTGGAGGCGTTCACCGAGACTTCCCAACAGGCCTTCCGTATTCAGCGTTGGAGGAGAAGAGTGCGAGACCACACCATCGTCATCGGGTACGGCACCAAGGGAAAGACCGCGATCGCCGCAATGCTCGGCGACGAAGACACCACCCCGAGTGACATCGTCGTGGTCGACAACGACCGGGCCGTGCTCGAACGCGCCAAGAGCGCCGGGCTGGTGACGGTGGACGGCGATGCGACCAGATCTGACGTGCTGCGGCTGGCCAGCGCGCAGCGCGCGGCGGCGATTGTGGTGGCCACCGGGTCGGATGCCACCGCGGCGCTGGTGACCTTGACCGCCCGCGAGATCGCCCCTAACGCCACCATCGTGGCCGCCATCCGGGAAGCCGAGAACCAGCATCTGCTGGAGCAGTCCGGCGCCAACTCGGTGGTGGTGTCCTCGGAGACCGCCGGGCGGCTGCTCGGCGTCGCCACCACCACACCCAACGTGGTCGAGATCATCGAGGATCTGCTCACCCCGGATGCCGGGTACGCCATCGCCGAGCGGGAGGTGGAGCAGCAAGAGGTCGGCGCGTCGGCCAAGCACCTCAACGAGATCGTGCTTGCCGTGGTGCGCGACGGACAGCTGCTGCGCCTGGACGCCCCGGACGTGGATGCGATCGAGGCCGGCGACCGGCTGCTCTACGTGCGCACGGTGGGCAACCCGTGACGATCGCGAGCGCGGCGAAGCCGGGCGAAGCGGGTCGGCACGAGGAGGAATGTTGAGTTTCCAGCTGCGCCAGGTACCGCTGCTGTCGCGGATCGGGGCCGACCGGGCCGACCAGTTGCGCACCGACACCGACGCCGCGGTCGCCGGCTGGCCGGCCGCGGCGCTGCTGCGGGTCGACCCCCGCAACCAGGTGCTGGTCGCCGACGGCCGGGTGGTGCTGCACGACGCCGCTGAACTCGGTGATGTGCCGCCGCCGGATGCGGTGTTCCTGGGCCGCCTCGAAGACGGCCGGCACGTCTGGGCGGTCCGTGGTGCGCTGCAGGCACCGCCCGGCGCCGACGTCTCCGTGCTGGACCTGCGGGCCATCGGAGACGTCTTCGATGACACCAGCGCCCAGCTGGTGTCCTCGGCCATCGCCCTGCTGAATTGGCATGAGAACGCACGGTTCTCCGCCGTCGACGGCACACCGACCAAGCCGGTGCGCGGCGGGTGGGCGCGGGTCAACCCCGTCACCGGAGCCGAGGAGTTCCCGCGGATCGACCCGGCGGTGATCTGCCTGGTGCACGACGGCGCCGACCGCGTCGTGCTGGCCCGCCAGCACAACTGGCCGGTGCGGATGTTCTCGCTGCTGGCCGGGTTCGTCGAAGCCGGCGAGTCGTTCGAGGCCTGCGTGGTCCGCGAGGTCCACGAGGAGGTCGGGCTCACCGTGCGCGACGTGAGCTACCTGGGCAGCCAGCCCTGGCCGTTCCCGCGCTCGCTGATGGTCGGCTTCCACGCCGTCGCCGACCCGGGGCAGGAGTTCGTGTTCAGCGACGGTGAGATCACCGAGGCGAACTGGTTCACCCGCGACGAGGTGCGCGCCGCGCTGGACGCCGGGGCCTGGAGCGGCGGGTCGGCGGAGGCGAAACTGCTGCTGCCCGGATCGATCTCGATCGCCCGGACCATCATCGAGTCCTGGGCCGGCTGATCCCGGGCAATAAATCAGCCGCTGAGCCGGTCCAGCTTCGCCTTGACCTCGCGACCGGTCGGGTTGGTCAGCGTCGAGCCGTCGGCGAACCGCAGCGTCGGCACGGTGCGGTTGCCGCCGTTGGCCTCCTCGACGAACTTGGCGGCGGTGGGATCGGACTCGATATCGATCTCGTCGTAGCCGATCTCGAACTTCTCCAGGGCCTTCTTGAGCTGGCGGCAGTACCCGCACCATTGCGTGGTGTACATGATGAGCGGCGGATCGCTAACGGTCATAGCTGTCAACGCTAGCCGCTGAGATCCCGGGCCGCTCGCGGCCGGGCGTCGGAGGTCCCTGTCAAGATGGACGCCGTGGACGGGTTGATCGCCGGCTTGGACGACGAGCAGCGCGCCGCCGTGCTGGCGCCGCGGGGGCCGGTGTGTGTGCTGGCCGGTGCCGGGACCGGCAAGACCCGCACCATCACCCACCGGATCGCCCACCTGGTCGCAGCCGGCCATGTCGGACCCGGACAGGTGCTGGCGGTGACGTTCACCCAGCGCGCCGCCGGTGAGATGCGCTCTCGGCTGCGCGCCCTGGGCAACGCCGCCGGCAACGGGGCCGGCGTCGGCGCGGTGCAGGCGCTGACCTTCCACGCCGCCGCGCGCCGGCAGCTGCGCTACTTCTGGCCGCGGGTGGTCGGTGACACCGCCTGGGAACTGCTGGACCGCAAGTTCGGCGTGGTCGCTCGGGCCGCCGGCCATGCCGGGCTGCGCCTCTCCAACGACGACGTGCGCGACGTGGCCGGCGAGATCGAGTGGGCCAAGGCCTCGCTGATCGGGCCGGAGCAGTACCCCGAGGCGGTGGCGGCCGCCGGCCGGGACACCCCGGTGGACGCCGGCAAGCTCGCCGAGATCTACGCCGGCTACGAGGCGCTCAAGGCCCGCGGCGACGTGGCGATGCTCGACTTCGATGATCTCCTGCTGCACACCGCCGCCGCGATCGAGAACGACGCGGCGGTGGCCGCCGAATTCCGGGACCGCTACCGCTGCTTCGTCGTCGACGAATACCAGGACGTCACCCCGCTGCAGCAGCGGGTGTTGTCGGCGTGGCTGGGCCCACGCGACGACCTGACCGTGGTCGGCGACGCCAACCAGACCATCTACTCGTTCACCGGCGCCTCGCCGCGCTACCTGCTCGACTTCACCCGCCGGTTCCCCGACGCCGCCCTGGTGCGTCTGGAACGCGACTACCGCTCCACCCCGGAGGTGGTGTCGCTGGCCAACCGGGTGATCGCCGCGGCCCGCGGCCGGGTGGCGGGCAGCAAGCTCAAGCTGATCGGTCAGCGGGACCCCGGGCCGGTGCCGACTTTTCGCGAGTATCCCGATGAGGTCGCCGAGGCCGCTGCGGTGGCCACCTCGATCGCCCGGCTGATCGAGGGCGGCACGGCGCCGGCCGAGATCGCCGTGTTGTACCGGATCAACGCCCAGTCGGAGGTGTACGAGGAGGCGCTCACCGAGGCCGGCATCGCCTACCAGGTCCGCGGGGGCGAGGGGTTCTTCACCCGCCAGGAGATCCGTCAGGCGCTGGTGGCGTTGCGGCGCGCCGCAGAGCGCGGAGCCGACGGGCCGCTGCCCGACACGGTGCGCGGCGTGCTCGAACCCCTGGGGCTGACGGCCGAACCGCCGAGCGGGGCCAAGGCGCGGGAACGCTGGGAGGCGCTCGGCGCGCTGGCCGAACTTGTCGACGACGAAGTCGCGCAGCGCCCGGACCTGGATTTGCCCGGACTGCTGGCCGAGCTGCGGATGCGCGCTGATGCCCGCCACCCGCCGACGGTGCAGGGCGTCACGCTCGCCTCGCTGCACGCCGCCAAAGGCCTGGAGTGGGATGCGGTGTTCCTGGTGGGCCTGGCCGACGGGACCCTGCCGATCTCGCATGCCCTGGCGCACGGCCCCGACAGCGAGGCCGTCGAAGAAGAACGCCGGCTGCTCTACGTCGGCGTCACCCGCGCCCGGGTGCACCTGGCGTTGAGCTGGGCGCTGGCCCGCGCCCCGGGCGGCCGGGCCTCCCGCAAGCCGTCGCGGTTCCTCAGCGGGATCGCCCCGCAAGCCGATGCCGCGGCGTCGTCGCCCACCCGGCGCCGGGCCCGCGGTGCCCCGAAGCACTGCCGGGTCTGCAGCAAGGCGCTGGCCACCCCGGCGGCCATCATGTTGAGCCGCTGCGAAACCTGCGCGGCCGAGGTCGACACCGAGCTGCTGGTGGCGCTCAAGGACTGGCGGCTGCGCACCGCCACCGAGCTGAAAGTGCCCGCCTACATCGTCTTTTCCGACAACACGCTGACCGCGATCGCCGAGATGCTGCCCACCGACGAGGCCGCCCTGGTCGCCATCCCGGGCATCGGTGCGCGCAAGCTGGAACAGTTCGGCTCCGATGTGCTCGAGCTGGTGCGCAACCGGGGCTGAACGCGCAGGTTAAAAATCAGTTGTGCATCGCACGCGGCAACGGTTAACCTGCCTAACCATGAACACCCCGAACACGATCGGCGTACGTGCGGCTGCCGCGGCGGCGCATGCCGCTGCCGGCGTGTCCGTGCATCGGGGTTTTGTCTAACGCATCAGCTCAACCCGCCCGATGGCCACGGACCTCCACCAGGATCCGTGGCCATATTTTTTGCGCGGCTCCCTGATCAGACCCCCGAAAGCAGGTGACCACCATGTCCAGCACCACAGCATGCAACCGAAGACGTCGGGAACTGCCGTGCAATCGCGAACCCGACCTGTGGTTCGCCGACGACCCCGCCGACCTGGAGCGGGCCAAGACGCTGTGCGGCGGCTGCCCGATCCGCCGGCAGTGCCTGGCGCTGGCGTTGCAGCGTGCCGAACCCTGGGGAGTGTGGGGCGGCGAGATCCTCGACCGCGGCGCGGTCATCAGCCGCAAGCGACCCCGCGGCCGGCCGCGCAAGGAGCCGGTGGCCGCGTGAGTGGCGTGCCGGCTCAGGCGGAGGGCCCGACCATGGCGTCGCTGTCGGGGTCGGGGACGAAACCCGGCACCAATTCCTCGGAGAGCCGTTTGATCGGCACGTGCGCATCCAGCTGACACATGATCGCCGTGGTCGAGGCCAACACCCGCATCGGCATCGCCAGTTTGGGCGGCAGGTCGAGCTGACGGGCGGTCTTGAGTTGCTCGACGGGGCGTTCCAGCTGTTTGCCGGCCATTCTCATCAGCCACTTGCGGCTGTAGTGGAACGTCTCGACCTCGACCGGCTCGACGTACTGGCGCAGCATCTCGTCGATCTCGCGCACCGAGACGTCCTGACCTTTCTGGATGAAGCCGCCCCGGCGCATCGTCGCAATGACCTGTTCGTAGTCCTTGTCCCGGGCGAAGCGCACGGCGGCGCCCAGCTCCGGCGGGAAGCCGCCGGGCATCGGCGCCACCGCCCCGAAGTCGATCACGCCCATCCGGCCGTCCGGTAGCAGCATGAAGTTGCCCGGGTGGGCGTCGCCGTGGATCAGCTCCAGCCGGCGCGCCGCGTCCCAGGTGAACTCGGCCAGCCGGGTGCCCATCAGGTCACGCTGCTCGACTGTGCCGTTACGGATGATCTCGGCCATGCCGACGCCGTCGATCCACTCCTGGATCACCGTCTTGGGCGCGCTGGCCACCACGTTCGGGATGAGAAAGTGCGGGTGGCCCGCGTAGGCCTTGGCGAAGATCCGCTGGTTGTCGGCTTCGAGCCGGTAGTCCAGCTCCATCTCGGTGCGCTCGATCAGCTCGTCGATGACGCCCTTGACGTCCACACCGGGTGCCAGCTGCTTGAAGACGCCGGTCAACCGCCGGATCGTCTTGAGGTCGGCGCGCAGCGCCTCGTCGGCTCCGGGGTACTGGATCTTGACCGCGACGGGACGGCCGTCGCCCCACACCGCCTTGTGCACCTGGCCGATGCTGGCCGAGGCGATCGGGGTGTCGTCGAACTCGAAGAACCGTTCCCGCCACTTGGTGCCCAGCTGGGCGTCGAGCACCCGGTGCACCTTGTCCGCGGGCAACGGCGGCGCGTCCTTCTGCAGCTTGGTCAGGGCCTCCCGGTAGGGCTCGCCGAACTCCTCGGGGATGGCCGCCTCCATCACCGACAGCGCTTGACCGACCTTCATGGCGCCGCCCTTGAGTTCACCCAAGACGGTGAACAACTGGTTGGCCGCCTTCTCCATGAGCTCGGCGGTGACCGCGTCCTTGGACTTGCCGGTCAGCCGCTTCCCGAGACCGAGGGCGGCCCGGCCGGCGAAGCCGACGGGCAGACTGGCCAGCTTCGCATTGCGCGCCGCGCTCCCGCGCTTGATTTCTGACACGTGTCCATCATCCATGATGTGCTTGTGGCGCCGGTCACCGCGTGGGAAATCGCCGGGGGCGGGCGCGAGGTCAGCAATCGCACAGCGGGTGCCGCGTCCACCGCCTTCTCATGATCGACCCGGTGGCCAGATCCAGCTCCAGAGTGGCGTTCAGCGTCGGAGGTGCGGCCAGCTCCCGATCGACCGCCGCGCCACGCACCGCGGCGATCACCCGGTCGATCTGACTCAGTGCCAGCGCTGCCGTCGCCAGGGCCGTCGCGCGGTCGGTGTGCGCGACGGTGTGGCGCAGTTGGGCGGCCACCGCCGGCCAGGAGGCGTCCCGGTCCCGGCGGTGCAGATCGGCGCAGCCCAGACAGCTGGTGACCCCCGGCAGGACCAGCGGGCCGACCAACCCGGTGCCGTCGCGCACCCGCACCGGCAGGTGCGGCACCCGCTCGGCATGCAGCTCGCGTACCAGCCGCGGGTCGGTGATCAGGTAGTCCGAGAGCACCACCAGATCGGTCCCGGCGGTGCTGACTGCGGCGTGCGGATGACTACTGTGCCGGACCACGGCGCTCGAGCAGCGCAGCGATTCGATCAGCAGATCCGACAGCGGGCCGCGGCCATGCACCCGCAGCGAGACCGTGCGGCATTGACGGCGGCCGTCGGCGCCGCGCACGACGACGCGCGCCGCCACCAGCGCGGCAAGCAGGTCGTCCAGCTCCTCAATGTCCACCGGGCCGTGCTGGGCGGCTTGCTGGCGCAGCGCGGCGACGGTGGTCGGGATCTGCATGCAGCGCAGGACGCTGGCCAGCGCGGCCGCGCTCAGCCCGCGTGGCGGATGCACGAGTACCGCCCGGCGCGGATCCCAGCCGACCTGGACGGCACCGTCGGGGCGCAGCAACACCGGCAGCGCCGGATCGAGGGTGTAGCTGGAGGTCTGGGAACCAACCCTTGTCACGGACGCGACCCTGCCATGGCCGGCGGCGAGAATCCTCCCGTCATCCACAGGGGTGCGCCACGATGCGCCGCGCGGCCTCCACGGCGGCGCTCCGTTGGCGTGCGATGACGGCGGGGTCGGTGATGGTCTCGTACGGATCGGGTGCGTGGGCCCAGGCCAGGCCGATACCGAACAGCAGGGCCAGCAGATCGAGCGGTTGCCAGCAGCGGTCGACATAACCGCCGTTCTGGGCGGTTTCGATGGCGGCCACCGCGTGCTCAAAGATCGCCTGTCCGTCGGCGTGCGGCTGGTCGAGGGCCAGGCCTTCCAGGCGCGCCCAGCTGATCATGCGCAGGTGCTCGGGGCTGTTTCTGCCCAAATCGTAGACGTCGCCTGCGAATTCGGGCACCGCGTCGGGGCGCAGGGTGACCGACCGATAGAACGCCGCCACATCGGTCGCCACCACGTCCCGAAACAGTGCTTCCTTGTCACCGAAGTGGGCGTAGAGGCGTTCCTTGCTGGCGTGCGACGTCCGGGCAATGCGATCGATGCGTGAGCCGGCGAGGCCATGACGAGCAAACTCCGCACGGGCAGCGTCAAGTATCTGGCCCCGCAGCTCAGTCGCGCTTCTTCGCACAGCAAGATCTAACCATACGAACTAGTTCGTTCTGTACTGTGAGCACATGCATGTCCTCCAAGACACCGACGCGATCTTGAACCACCCGCCGCGAGTCGAGGCGATGCGGCGGGCTGTGGAGGCCGTCGCCGACGCGGTCACGCCCCTCGTCGAGGCATACCGTCCCTATGTCGAGGGGCTCGAGAACCTTCCTGGCGATGGCCGATTTCTCTTGGTGGGCAACCACACCCAGGTCAGCATCGAAGCCCTGTTGATCCCTTTCCACGTTCGGCGCGGGATCGGCAAACGGGTACGGCCGCTGACGGACCGGCAGTTCGGGCGCATGCGAGGGCCCGCTCGCGATCTGCTCGCCGCAGCGGGGGCGCTGGTGGGCGCGCCCGAGCCCGTCCGCGAACTGATGCGCCACAACGAACCCATTCTGGTGTTTCCCGGCGGCGGCCGTGAGATTCCCAAGTTCAAAGGGGAGGAGTACACCCTGCGTTGGCAGGGCCGCGCCGGATTCGCCCGTCTCGCAGTCGAATACCAGTATCCGATCGTGCCTGTCGGACTAGTTGGTGGTGACGACGTCTATCGAAGCGTGAGTCGTCGCGGAGGCAGCTGGGAGCGCTTCAGCTCTGCGCTGGCTCGACGGCTGTCAGGGCCTCCGGACATGGCGCTACCGCTGCAGCACGGCATCGGGCCGACCCTCATCCCGCGACCGCAGCGGATGTACTTACGTTTCGGTGCCCCGATCGACACCACCAAGCCCGCCCGCGTCGCGACCGAGAAATGGGTTGCCACCGTGCGGGAGAAGACTCAACAATCGCTCGAGCGGATCTTGGCCGAACTGCGTGAGATCCGCGCCGGCGACCCCTATCGCCATCTCAATCCCTTGGCCTGGCGGCACGCGATCTCACCGGCCGAGGCGACTGGGCCCGTGGCAGGACGCAACTGAGCCTTCGGCCGGACTGCCCGTCAGTCGTCGGTGTCGCCGCTGCCGTCGGCATCCCGCTGGAACTCGGCGATCGCCTGGTCGATCGCGGAGTCGATGCCGCTGGTGTCGCCGCCCAGGATCCGGTCGATGAACGCAGCCGGGTCGTCGAGGTCGGCGGCCGCCGGCAGCAGGTCGGGGTGCTGCCACACCCGGTCGCGGGCGTCGATACCGACGGCGGTGGTCAGCCGCTCCCACAGCACCGCGGCTTCGCGCAACTTGCGCGGGCGCAGTTCCAGGCCGACCAGGGTGGCGAAGGTCTGCTCGGCCGGGCCGCCGGTGGCGCGGCGGCGCCGCAGCGTCTCCGACAGCGCAGCGGTGCCCGGGATGCGATCGCCCAGCGCCGCGGTCACCACCGTGCGCACCCAGCCCTCGATCAGGGCCAGCAGGGTCTCCAGCCGCTCCAGGGCAGCCAGCTGCTCCGGGGTCGACTGCGGCTCGAACACCCCCTGGTTCAGCAACTCCTCCATCGCCGAGGGGTCGGCCATCGAAGCCGGGTCGAATCCCTGCGCGAGCTCTTCGATTCCCCGGATGTCGATCTTCATCCCGCGGGCGTAGGCCTCCACGGCGCTGAGTAGCTGGTTGGCCAGCCACGGCACGTGGCTGAACAGCCGGTGGTGGGCGGCCTCGCGGGCGGCCAAAAAGGTGACGATCTCGCTGCGCGGCTGCTCCAGGCCGCTCGCCAGCTCCTCGATCGCGCCGGGCATCAGGGCCGCAATTCCCTTGGGTCCCAACGGTAATCCGATGTCGGTCGAGGTCAGTATCTCCCCGGAAAGCCGGCCCAGTGCCTGGCCCAGCTGCGATCCGAAGGCCAGCCCGCCCATCTGCGACATCACCGACAGCAGGGGACCGGCCATGCTCTTGGCCTCCTCTGGCAGCGCCGAGGCCCACACCGACGACACCTGCTCGGCCATCGGGTCGCACAGTCGCTGCCAGGTGGCCATGGTGTGCTCCACCCAGTCCACCGGGGTCCACGCGGCCGAACCGGTGGTGCCGGCCGGCAATGAGGTCACCCCGTTGAGCCACGTCTCGGCCAGATGCACGGCATCGCCGATGGCGCTGGCGGTCGACGCCGTGACCGGCGCGACAGAACCGATCGAGCGGGCCGCGACCTGGCGGGCCAGGTCGTAATTCACCGGCCCGGACGACGGTCGGCCGCCGGCGGCCACCGTGCCGGCACCGCTGAACATCTGGCCGAGCTGGGTGAAGAGCTGGCCCAGATCGGCGATGTTGAAACCGGCGCCCATCCCGAACGGATCGGTCGGTCCGGGGCCCGAACCAGGATCGCGCCCCCCGGGCCGCTCGCGGTCGGGGTCGTCCCCCGAAGAGAAACCGAAGGGCAGATCAGCCATAGACACAACCGTACCCACCGGCGCCCGCCGACTGCGACACGCAACCGCCGACGGTCCGGCCCGGAGCTGCCCGGGCCGTGGCCGTTTACCATACCCGGGGTGAACAGGCGGATTCTGACGCTGCTGGCGGCACTGCTGCCGGTGGCCGTGTTCGGCGTACTGCTGGCGGCGGTCACCGTGCCCTTCGTGTCGCTGGGGCCCGGCCCCACCTTCGACACCCTGGGGATGGTCGACGGCAAGCAGGTCGTCGACATCCAGGGCACCACGACCCATCCCACGACCGGTCACCTGAACATGACCACGGTGTCCCAGCGTGACGGGCTGACGCTGGGAGAGGCGCTGGCGCTGTGGCTGTCGGCACGCGAACAGCTCGTGCCCCGTGACCTGGTCTATCCGCCCGGCAAGTCCCGCGAGGAAGTCGACGAGGACAACGACGCCGATTTCCGGGCGTCCGAGCAAAGCGCCGAATACGCCGCGCTGGGTTACCTGCGCTACCCGCGGGCGGTCACCGTCGCCGACGTCCACGATCCCGGGCCGTCGGCCGGCGCGTTGCAGGCCGGTGATGCCGTGGACGCCGTCAACGGCGAACCCGTATACACCGTCGAACAGTTCACCGCGAAGCTGGCCGGCACCAAGCCGGGCGAGACGGTGGCCATCGACTACCGGCGTAAGAACGCCCCGCCCGGCACAGCGCGGATTACGCTAGGAGAGAACAAGGATCGTCCCAACGGTTTCCTGGGCGTGTCGGTGCTAGACGCGCCGTGGGCGCCGTTCACCATCGACTTCAACCTCGCCAATATCGGCGGTCCCTCCGCCGGGCTGATGTTCTCCCTGGCCGTCGTCGACAAACTCAGCACGGGCGGGTTGGCCGGCGAGAACTTCATCGCCGGCACTGGGGTCATCAAAGCCAACGGCCAGGTCGACGCGATCGGCGGCATCACGCACAAAATGATCGCCGCCCGCGAGGCGGGTGCGACGGTGTTTCTGGTACCGGCAGAGAACTGCTATGAGGCCCGGTCGGACAACAACGGGTTGCAACTGATCAAGGTCGACAGCCTCGCTCAGGCGGTGGATGCGTTGCACACCCTCACCGGCGGAGGTCAGCCACCCTCTTGCTGAAGCCCGGGTTGGCTACAGTGGGGCCGTCAGGACAACCGAGCTAGGGAGCGTGGCACGTGGGTATGCGGCCCACCGCGAGAATGCCGAAGTTGACCCCGCGCAGCCGGATCATGATCGGCAGCGCGCTCGTCGTGATCCTGTTGCTGCTGGTGGGGCCGCGGCTGATCGACGGTTACGTCGACTGGTTGTGGTTCGGGGAGCTCGGCTACCGCTCGGTGTTCGTCACAACGTTGCTGACCCGCCTGATCGCCTTCGTGGTGGTGGGGCTGCTCGTCGGCGGGATCGTGTTCGCCGGGCTGGCAATGGCCTTCCGGGTCCGGCCGGTGTTCGTGCCCTCGGGCGGCGCCAACGATCCTGTGGCGCGCTATCGCACCGCGGTGTTGACGCGGCTGCGGTTGGTCGGATTCGGGATTCCGGCGGCGATCGGCCTGCTGGCCGGAATCGTCGCCCAGAGCTACTGGGTGCGCATCCAGCTGTTCCTGCGTGGCGGCGACTTCGGCATCGCCGATCCGCAGTTCGGCAAGGACCTCGGGTTCTACGCCTTCGACTTGCCGTTCTACCGGCTGGTGGTGGGGCTGCTGCTGGTGACGTTCTTCCTGGCCACGGTTGCGAACCTGACCACCCACTACATCTTCGGCGGGATCCGGCTCTCCGGGCGTGCCGGCGCCTTGAGCCGGCCGGCGCGCATCCAGGTGGTCAGCCTGATCGGCACCCTGGTGCTGCTCAAGGCCGCCGCCTACTGGCTGGACCGCTACGAGCTGCTCAGCCACACCCGCACCGGCAAGCCGTTCACCGGGGCCGGCTACACCGACATCAACGCGGTGCTGCCCGCCAAGATGATCCTGCTGGCGATCGCGCTGATCTGCGCGGTAGCGGTGTTCTCAGCGATCGTGCTGCGCGACTTGCAGATTCCGGCGATCGGCCTGGTGTTGTTGCTGCTGTCGTCGGTGGTCGTCGGCGCCGGCTGGCCGCTGATCGTGGAACAGTTCAGCGTCAAGCCCAACGCGGCGCAGAAGGAGAGCGAATACATCTCGCGGTCGATCGCCGCGACCAGGCAGGCCTACGGGCTGACCGAGGACGTGGTCACCTACCGCGACTACAGCGGTGACGCGCGGGCCACCGCCGCGCAGGTGGGCGCCGATGTCGCCACCACGTCCAACATCCGGCTGCTGGACCCGACCATCGTCAGCCCGGCGTTCACCCAGTTCCAGCAGGGTAAGAACTTCTACTTCTTCCCCGACCAGCTCACCATCGACCGCTATCGCGACGACGACGGCCAGCTGCGCGACTACGTGGTCGCCGCCCGCGAGCTCAACCCCGATCGGCTGATCGACAACCAGCGCGACTGGATCAACCGGCACACCGTCTATACCCACGGCAACGGGTTCATCGCCTCGCCGGCCAACACCGTGCGCGGGATCGCCAACGACCCCAACCAGAACGGCGGCTACCCGGAGTTTCTGGCGAACGTCGTGGGCGCCAACGGCACGGTGATCTCCGACGGCCCCGCCCGGCTGGACCAGCCGCGCATCTACTACGGCCCGGTGATCGCCGACACGGTCGCGGATTACGCGATCGTCGGACGCAATGGCCCCGACCGCGAATACGACTACGAGACCAACGTCGAGACGAAGAACTACACCTACACCGGTGCCGGCGGTGTCAGCATCGGAAACTGGCTGGCCCGCAGCGTATTCGCCGCGAAATTCGCCGAACGCAACTTCTTGTTCTCGTCGGTGATCGGCTCGGACAGCAAGATCTTGTTCAACCGCGACCCGGCTCGCCGGGTGCAGGCGGTGGCGCCGTGGCTGACCACCGATTCGACGGTGTACCCCGCGATCGTCAACAAGCGGCTGGTGTGGATCATCGACGGCTACACCACATTGGACAACTACCCCTACTCGCAGCTGACCTCACTGTCGTCGGCGACCGCGGACTCCAAGGAGGTGGAGTTCAACCGGCTGCTGCCCGACCGGCGGGTGTCCTACATCCGCAACTCGGTCAAGGCCACCGTCGACGCCTACGACGGCACGGTGAGCCTGTACGCCCAGGACGAGCAGGACCCGGTCCTGAAGGCCTGGATGAAGGTGTTCCCCGGGACGGTCAAACCCAAGGCGGAGATCACCCCCGAGCTCGCCGAGCACCTGCGCTACCCCGAAGACCTGTTCAAGGTGCAGCGCATGCTGCTGGCCAAGTACCACGTCAACGACCCGGTGACGTTCTTCTCCACGTCGGACTTCTGGGATGTGCCGTTGGACCCTAACCCAACCGCCAGCAGCTTCCAGCCGCCGTACTACATCGTCGCGAAAAACCTTGTCAAAGAGGACGGTTCGGCGTCCTATCAGTTGACCAGCGCGATGAACCGGTTCAAGCGTGACTACCTTGCCGCCTACATCAGCGCCAGCTCCGACCCGGACACCTACGGCAAGATCACGGTGCTGACCATCCCGGGCCAGGTCAACGGTCCCAAACTGGCCAACAACGCGATTACCACCGACACCGCCGTCAGCCAGGACCTCGGTGTGATCGGGCGCGACAACCAGAACCGCATCCGGTGGGGCAACCTGCTCACGCTGCCGGTGGCCCAGGGCGGGCTGCTCTACGTCGAACCGGTCTACGCGTCACCGGGTTCCAGCGACGCGGCGTCGTCGTACCCGCGGCTGATCCGGGTGGCGATGATGTACAACGACAAGATCGGTTACGGCCCGACGGTTTCTGATGCGCTGACCGGCTTGTTCGGTCCGGGAGCCGGCGCGGCGGCAACCGACATCGCGCCCACCGACGGCGGCACCGCAGCCCAGCAGCAACCGCCGCCGGCCGCTCCGCCCGCCGCGGCGGTGCCGCCTCCGCCCGCGGGCAACGCCGGGCTGTCTGCGGCGAAAGCCGCCGCGCTGCACGAGATCGAGGCGGCGATCACCGCGGTGCGCGATACCCAGCGCCGGGGCGACTTCGCGGCCTACGGGGCGGCGCTGCAGCGCCTCGACGATGCGATGGCGAAGTTCAACAGCACCAAGTAGCGGCTGCCGATTGATCAGGCGCCGAACAGCACGGCGCGCATCAGTGCACGTACGCATGCCTGCGGGTAGGCGTTGTCCGCATTCGTGCCGGGCCGGTCGTAGTGCACCAGCCGGCCGACGTCGACGACCAGGCCCATCGCCGCGTGCACCAAAAACCGCGCGTGGGTTGCGGTGAGCTCGGGGCGCACCGCAACGAGCAACGCCACCCAGGAGTCGATCGTGGAGCGCTGCACGTTGCGCAGCACCTTCTGATCGGCCGGTGTGAGATTGATCCGTTCGCTGTAGTAGACCGAGGCCAGCTCGGGGTTGGCGAACGAGGTGGCGACAAAGGCATCGACGAGTTGGGCCAGCGCTTCTCGCGGTTGCGGTCGGCTGCTGTTGACCCGGGACAGTTCCGCTGAGAGCCGATCGGAGGAGCGCCGTAGTGCGGTGCTGAGGATGTCGGCCTTGCCGGGGAAGTAGCGGTAGATCCCCGCGACCCGCACGCCGGCCGCCTTGGCGATCTGGGCCATGCTGGTCTCTGCGTAGCCGTGGCGGTGGAACAACATCATCGAGGCGTGCAGCAGCGCTTCGTAGACCCCGGCGTCCGGGGTGAAGATGCGCCAGGCGGGCGCCCCGGGCGCGAAATCATCCGGCGGGGGCAACTCGGCGTTCAGCAACGCCGACGACGCCCCGGTCAGTATGTTCCTGATGTCCTCGGCCGGGGCCCGCACCCGATGATCGGCGATACCGCCGGCGACACTGAGCAATCCGGCCGAAAGGATCCGCCGCTGCAGCGGAGTCGAGGTGGGGCGCAGTTCGGCCAGCGGCTCCTGCAGGCGGCGGTTGACCAGCCGCAGTTGGTCGACCAGGCGGGCCTCGTCGGCTTCCCGTAGGTAGCGCGCCTGCCAGCGGTACAGGCCACCGGATTCCCGATTGCGCAGTGCGACGTCGATAACGGCCCGTACCAGCCGATCGAGCACCGGTTCGTCGGCGGGTCCGGCCGGCAGATCGGTCGCGTCGAGCAGTTGCTGGCTCAGCGCCAGCACCGCGTCGCGGAACAGGTCGTACTTGCTGGCGTAGTGCCGGTACAGGGCAGGAGCGGAGATTCCGACCTCGCTGGCGATGGAGTCCAGCCGGACGGAGTGATAGCCGAGCGCGCTGAAAGCCTCGGCGGCCACGCGGGCGATCTGATCCTTGCGGTCCTTGGGACGCCGCCGGACCGGGGGTGCTGTCTCAGACAGGTGTTGAGTCACGGGGAATCTTGCCTGACGCCAAGTGCGGCGCGCGCCCGGGCATTCCAATGGTGCCGGGGCGCGAGGGTGGACAGGCGGGCCAGCCGGGCGAACTGTCGCAGGGAGCGCCGGTCGGCGGCCGTGACGGTGATTCCGGTGAGTTCTCGGGCACGCGGATGCTGTAGCGCGCGGATGGCCCGGTGCGGGACGACACGCATCCACCAGTCGGTGGGAGCGAAGATCTGTTCTCGGAACGGCTCGAAGTGCGGGCCGGCGAACAGCTTTGTCTGGCAGTAGTTCTCGAAGTAATCGACGAACTCCGGCCAGCTCGGCGGCATCGACCGGCTCGAGATGCCATACCTGCGGTACCAGGTGCAGCATTCCTGGTACAGCTGCTCGTGTTCGGATCCGTCGAGCGGCCGGATGAACGTGTTGACCATGACGAAGAGGGACTCTACGTAAGCGGCGTGCTGAAAATGAAAGGTATCGGGGCTCAGCGCATGATATTTCTGGCCGAACCTGTCGACACCCTTGACATGCTCGTGGGAGAACCGCATCTGGGGGCTCAGGTCGACGCCGGTGTAGGCGTAGTTGACCGCCTGGGTGACAGTCCGCTTCTTGTGCAGCCAGATGCGATCGCGCATCAGCGCGTGCTCGGTGATGCCGGCGGCGATGCCCGGGTGCAGCATCAGCAGACACACCGCCCTGGGCAACACGAACAGGTAACGCCGGTCGGCCAGCACATGCCAGAGCATGCTGTCGGAGTCCAGGCCCTGCACCGCGGGTGACGTCATGATCAGATCAGCGCCTTGCGTCGCCGGATCCGGTAGCGAAGGTCGGCCATCAGCACGCTGTAGTTGAACGTGCGGATGAACGGGGGGATGAAGCGGTTCACAAACGACACGAACAGGAACAGATTCTCAAACTGGCGTTGTTCGGCCTTCGACCATTGCACCCCGAGCAGCTCACGAAAACGCGGGGCCAGGAAACCGATCGTCAGGAACCGCAGCAGTGGCGCGAAGATCACCCGCAGCACCGGGTTGATCATCTTGAGGTTGATCAGCCGCATCAGGAAGTCGCGGACGGTGTCATCCATCTCCAGGCTCTGGCATGTCGTGTTCCAGTAGGTGTCGAATTCGGCACGGGTGACCGGCCATTGGTCATCGCTGACCTGCAGGGTGGTGCCGAGTGGCCGGGCATGCTGGTAGAAATTCTCGGCCTGCTCCTCGGTCATCTTGCCGCGCAGCAACTGATAGGTGTCCTCGTAGAAGACGAACAGGCACGCCGCCACCCACAGTTGCAGGTCGCGATCGAAGGCGTTGTACTTGACCGGGCTGCTGTCGGTCGAGCGAACCTGACGGTGCGCGACATTGACCGCATCCCGGTAGGCGGCGCGTTCCTCGTCGCTACCGAGCACTGCGACGGCCATATATTGGGCGGTGGTGCGCAACCGTTTCCACGGATGTTCCATCAGCGCACCGGATTCGACGCGGCTCTCCACCACCCCGTAGCCGACGCCGGGCATGCTCAACTGCATGACGACGTTGGCGGCGGACGCGGCAGCCGACCAGAAGTCCAGTGCCTCGGTCAGATCGACGGTTTCGTCGTCCCAGCGCGGGGTGTACTGGCCGACGTGGATGCGGGTCTCGGCGGTGGTCAATTCATGGCAGGTCGACATGTCAGCGATCCTTTCGATCTGGGCTACGGACTGGCGAAGAACTGTGGCAGCTGGGCGAGCCCCCAGATGAGACCGGCCGCCCCGACCAGTGCGCCGAAGAACAGCACCACCAGCACGCCGGTGCGCAGCAGCCGCGCCTCAGGGGAGGCCAGGATGCGCAGCATGCTGACGACCAGATCGATGAGCCGCACCAGAAGCATCATCTTCTGGGTCCTCCTATCAGTGCTGGCCTCATGTTCCACCGTATTCGGGCCGAAGCGACGCCGACAGTGCGGTGAGTGGTACCCGGGCGATGACGGCGCCGCCATCCATCGACCACACCAGCCGGTCCGCCGGCCGCGGGTTCTCGCGAAGCATCGGCGCGTCGGGCAGATACAGGATCAGCTCGTCGGCCGACAGCGCGAAGGCCCGATAGCCGCCGGTGTAGCCGGTTCCGGCCGGATCGGGCTGGAACTCCTCGACGGTGAAGGGATAGGTGTTCGGGGCGTGCGGGGGCGCTGCGGCGTTCAACGCGGCCGATAGCACCGGCGCAGCGGCGGGAGGGATGACGCGCATCGGGTCGACACCCGTTTTGAACAGGTCGCCGAGGGCCAGCCGGCGGCCCTGATCCATGTCGAAGACGAAGGTGCGGTAGGCGTTGTTGGCCTGCATCCCGAACGGTTCCAGGCATTCATGGATAACGAGTGACTGCACTGCGCCGGGGCCGGGAAAGCTGTCGACGTAGGCGATTGCGCTGCTGTCGCGGGCCGCCTCGGCGCCCGAAGCACGCCACCCGGCCATCAGCCGGTGGTAGAAGTCGCGCACGACCGGCCCGGTCGCCGGGTGGTCGAGTAGTGGCTCGGGTAGGTCAAAAGCAATGTAGCGCTCGGGCTTTCGTGATGACACGACCAGGGTGGTGCACCGTTGGCCGTCCCAGCTCGCCTGCAGTTCACTGCAGAAATCCGGCGCGGAGCCGATGGCGGGTGGGGCCGCCACCGTGTTGACGGCGGTGAGCAGGGCCGCCAGGACGCAGACCGCTTTGTGGGCACTCATCGCTGTTGTTGTCCTGCCGCGACATCGTTGACCAGCCACCGTCCGGCTACTTTGCGCAGGCTGAACGCCATGGCGGTGATGTCGGGCGGCGCCTCGGGGCGGCCCGCGGGGGCTTGCTTGAGTGCCGCGCTGGTGAAGGTCTGCTCGACGAACAGCAGCACGGTGGCGTTGGTGGCATCGGCCGATTTGACAGCCGAGTCGACGACGGTGCCGCTGGTGGTCACCTGGTTGGCGACCAGCATCGCGCGAAGCTCGGAGCTCTGCTTGGCGTAGCGGTCGTGGAAGGTGCCGGTTGAGCGGTCCAGCAGCTCGCTGATCTGCCGGTCGACGGTGGCCGGATTCGCGGTCGTGAGGGTCACCGCGTATTGCGTTGCGGCGTCCAGTGCTTCGCGGGCGGCAACGCCGGACAGATGCTGCTGGTACAGCAGCCAGCTCTGGTATCCGCTGCCCGCGAGCACGGCGGCCGCGCCGAACACCGCGGTGGCCCGGGCGGCGCGCCGCCACCGGGTGCGGCGTGGCGGAGCCGCGGGAATCTCCTGTGCCGCCTGGGCACTGGGCGTCTCAACGATGGTCATATCGACTTCTTCCCGCTGCTCAGATCAGGTCGACCTGGCTGGCCAGCCACCGGCCGTCGACGAGTTCCATGGTCATCTGGATCCGGTTGCGGTCAAGGCGTGGGTCGGAGCGGACCGAATTGGTGATGGACTGGTCCACGAACAGCAACACCTCAACCCGGCTGGTGGTCGCGGATTTGACCGCCGCGTCCAGGACGATGCCTTTGCCGGAAGCCTTGTTGTCGATCAGGATCTGACGTAACTGCTTGGCCCCCAGGCTGTAGGCGTCCTTGAACTGTCCGGTCGCACCGTCAAGTGCACGGGCGTAGTTGCCGTCGATGTCGGCGGTGTCGAGGGTGGTCAACACGAGGGCGTAGTCCTTGGCGGCCGCCAGGGCGGCCTGCCCGGCGGCGGCACGCGCGTCGACTTGATGCAGCCGCCATCCCGCATATCCCGCATACGCCAGGGCGCCGATCAGCAGGGCGGCGATCAGCGCCGCCGCCGTACGGTGTCGCCGCGATGGGGGCTCGACGGGCTCAACGATTTCGGTGGCGGCGGTCTCGTCGTCGCGCGGCGTGTCCGTGTCGAGTTGGTCGTCGAGTTGCTCGAAGACGTCCGGGTCGGCTGCTTTTCCCATGGGGCTCGGCTTTCTCATCAATTCGGAACCCAGGCGGGCAGCTGCGGGCCGCCATCGGGAGTGGGCAAGGTGTAGGGCGGGTAGACCGGTGGCGGCTCCAGGGTGGCCAGTGGGTCGTGGCCCGCCGGCGGCCCGGCGGTGTCGTCACCCAGGGGACGTGGCGCGTTGCGGGCGCCGCGAACCAGCAGCGACGGGTCGTCGTCGGGGCAGTAGGTGTAGCGGTAGGGCGCGGGGAAGTTCACCGCCGACGGCGGCTTTCGGGGCAGGTTGTAGTCGCAGCGGTGCCGCGGGTAGATGTCGGCGATCACCCAGATGCCGCCGTCGTGCACGGTGCCGGCCAGCCGATCCACCAGGGAGCCGTGATCGGGGCGCCACAGGTTTTGCAGGGCGGGCACCCGCAGATAGAAGATCTGCGACAGGGTGGTCAGGTTGCCCAACAGGGCGTAGACGTTCTCCCGGTTGTCACCGATGAAACTGTCGACCTGGCCGAGTTCGGTGCCGCCGAGATCGACCAGGGTGCGGAAGCCGCCGTCCATGGTGTTGACGCCGCCCAGGACCTGTTGCAGGCCAGTGCTGGTTGCGCTCAAGCCGGGGGTGACATCGGCGAGGGTGGTGAACGAGATCCGGGTGTTGCGCAGCATGCTGACGGTCTCGGGCAGTACGCCATCGAGCGTCGAAGCCAACAGCACGATGCCGTCCAACAGCGCAGACAGTTTCTTGCCGCCGTCGGGGCTGACCCGAAGCTCGTTGAAGACCGCGGTCAGCTGCTCGGCGTCGACCTGCCCCAGGGCGCCGCGGCTGTCATCGATGATCTGGGGCAGCGATACCGGCACGGTGGTCTGCTCCTGACCGATCAGCGATCCGTCGGTCAGGTAGGGGCCGCGGTCGTGCTCGGGGCGGAAGTCGAGGTATTGCTCACCGGCGACCGACAGCCCGGACACCCGCACCCGGGTGTCGCGCGGGATGGGCCGGTCGGCGCGCACCGCGACGACGGCCTCGGCTCCCGCCGCGGTCAGGTGCACGTCGGTGACCCGCCCGATCGGGATGCCGCGCAGGGTGACGTCCTGGTTGACCAGCAGGCCGCCGGATTGCGGCAGCAGCACCCGCACCGCGATCGTCTTCTGCGCCGGATTGATCCCGACGCCGAAGATCGTCACGTAGGCCGCCGCCACCACCGTGGTCAGCGCTAACCCGAGGCCGGACAACAGGATACGTCGCCGGTAGCCGACCTGGACCAGCCAGACGCCGAGCCGGGCGAACAGGTCGAGGAGGTCGAGGAAAGGTCTCATCGCTGCGGTCCGTAGATCCGGGACAGCAGCATGTTCCACTCGTAGCGCAGGTCACCGATCATCAGATGCCAGTCGGTGCCGTCGGTCCAGTGGAATTCCGGATCACCCGGGTAGTTCTTGTCGGGCCAGGGAACCAGCGTGATCTTGTCGATCTCTCCTTTGACGTGGGCGGCGGGGCCGTTCAAGGTCTTCATCAAGATGCCCAGGAACCGGTTGAACGGCATCAGCGAAAGTTCGGGGTCGATGGCGATCTCGTTGAATACCCGCGCCAGCTTGTTGAGATCGGCACTCACGCTGCGGGTGTCGGTGCCTTGCAGGGACGGGAACCGGGACAGCTGACGGGTGATCCGCGCCCCGGTATCGACCAGCTCGATCAGGTCGGAGGTGTTGTCGGAGATGACGTTGAGGGCCGGCGCCAGGTGGGTCAGCGAGTCATCGAGGGTGGTCTGACGCGCCGACATGGTCGCGGCCAGCTCCGACGACGTGCGCAGGGTCAGGTCCAGTTGCTGCGAGCGGGCGCTCATCCGGGAGAGCAGCGTCGCGGTCTGATCCAGCAGCAGACCCAGCTTTTCGCCGCGCCCGCCGACCGCCTTGCCGGCGCCGTTGAGCATGGACACCAGGTGGCGCACCGTGCCGCCGTTGACCAGCATCGCCATCGAGGCGATCAGTTCCTCGATGGTCGGAGCGTTGGCGGTCGATTCCAGCGGCAGCACCGAGCCGTTGCTCAGCAGCGGCGCGTCGTCGGGCCGGTTGCTATCGGGCCAGATCTGCACGAAGATGTCGCCGAGCGGGGTAGCCGAGCGCAGTTCGGCGGTGCTGCCCGCATACAGCGGCACATCGGATTTGATCCGCATGGTGATGTAGGCGTTGAAGTCTTGGGCCCGAATCGATTCGACCTCACCGATCTGCGCCCCGTACAACCGCACCTTGGCCTTCTCCGGCAGGTTCAGGGCGTCGGAGAACACCGCGGTGATGGTGTAGTAGGGGCCACCGCCGCCGGGTGCGGGCAGGGCCACGCTCTCCAAATCCAGGCCGCATCCGACCGTCAGCAGTGCGGTCGTGACCGCCAGCGCCGCTCGAGCCCCGCGCACCCATCTGGTCGGCTGCCTCATGGCCGCTCACCGATCCCGTCCTGCATCAGATCGAGCATGCTGCCCAGCCCGAAGTCCGGTCCGTAGTCCCGCAGCGTTCCGGTCGCGCATGCGAGCTGGCGTAGACCCATCAGGTTGCAGATCTCCTTGCCGAACTGGCTGTTGAACAAGGTTTTTCCGAGCAGCAGGTGTGCTCGCAGACTGCCCGCGTTCTCATCGATGACGTTGTAGAAATTGTCGATGAACAGCGGTGCCACGTCGAGGATTTCGCGCAGGTCGCGTTCGTTGTCGGTGAGTGTCGTGGCCACGGTGCGAACACCGGAGAACGCGTCGCGCAGCCGGTCCTGGTTGCCTTCCAGCAGCCGCGAGGTCTCGGCGAGCAGCCGGTTGATCTTGGCCCCGGTGTTGCCGGTGCCGAGGTTCTCCGCGGCGAGGATGTCGCTGAGCTGGTGAATGTAGGAACCGAATTCGCGTAGGGCGGCATCGTTCCGGGACGCGGCTTCGCTGAGTTCGGCCACGCCTGTGATGATCGTCTGGATGGTCTTCTTGCTGTGCGCGCCCTTGTCCGACCCCACCTGCAGGGCTTCGGAGAGCCGGCCCAGTGTCGCCTTGAGGTCGGGTCCGTTCCCGACCGTGATCTGTGATCCCAGCGCCACGAATTCGCCCAGCGGGCCCTGGTTGTGGTCGTCGCCGCGCAACGCGCTGCCCAGCTTGTCCATCATCGCCAGGGTTCGCTCGAACTCCACCGGTGTGCGGGTGCGGTCCAGGCTCAGCACGTCGCCGTTTTTGAGCTTGGGTCCACCCCGATAGGCCGGGGTGAGCTCGACGTGGCGGTCGGTGAGCACGGAGTTGGACACGGTCACCGCTTCGACGTCGGCGGGGATGTCAACGTCGGCGTCGATCGCCAGCTTCACCTCGACATAGCCACCCTTGGGGTTGATGCTGGTGACCTTGCCGACGTCCATGCCCAGCACCGATACCCCGTTGCCGGTGTAAAGGCCTACGGCGTCCTGGAATTGGGCGGTCACCCGGATCTTGTGCACCGCGATCCGCGGTAGGTCGGGGATCAGTTGCGGTGCGACCGCGGCGCCGGTGACGGCCAGGACCAGAGCGGCCGCACCGGCGAGCAGGTAGAGCTTGAGGGCGCGGCTCATTCGCAGTCCTTGAAGTACTCGACCAGGTTGAATTGGCGGGCGCGTCCGCTCAGCGCGCACATCCAGGAGTCCACGAAGATCCCGGCCGGCAAGAAGACGTCGGCCGCGTTGCCGCTGCCGGTGGCGTTGGCGAAGTTGCGTAACGCCACCGGGGTGGATTGCAGGAAGCTGCGCAGCAAGGCGTCGTGATCGGCGGTCATCTTCATGAATTCGTGGAAGTCGGCGATCATCTGGTTGACGGCCGCCTCGTCGTGGAGGATCCCGTCGGCCCGGTCGACCAGCAGCGTGGCGCTGGCGAACAGTTGTTGCACGGCGGCGCGGCGGGTGGCGATCTCCCGCAGCACATCGCGGCCCTGCAGCACCAGGGCGCCGAGGTTGGCCCGCTGATCGCGCAGCATGGTGGTGAGGGTTTCGGTGTTGGTCAGCAGTGTGCCCAGTTGCTCGCGGCGTTCGGCGATGATATCGGCCATCGCCTGCAGGTTGGTCAGCGCCTGGGGCAGCTGTTCGGCGACCCCGCCGAGGTTGGCGTTGAGCAGGGTCAGCGATTCGACGAACCGGTTGGCGTCCACCGGCCCCAAGGTGCGGGTCGCCCCGGCCAAGGTCCGCTGCAGATCGTAGGGAACCTCGGTGCGCGCCAAGGTGATCGTGCGGTTCTCGAGCTGTCCGGGGCCGGCCGGCGAGAGCTCGAGGTAGCGCGAACCCAGGATGGTGGTCAACTTGATCGCGGCGCGGGTGTCGGCGCCCAGAGCGATGCCGCGCTCGACGTTGAATCCGACCACCACGTGCTCGCCGGCGAGCTTCACGCGTTCGACCGCGCCGACCTTGACGCCGGCGATGGTAACCATGGCGCCGGAGCGGATCTGGGCGGCCTGTGCGAATTCGGCGTGGTAGCGGGTCTTTCCGACGCCCAGGCCGGAGTAGACGACGGTAGCCATCAGCACGGCGGCGATGATGACGATCGCGCTCACGCCCAGCCACGGTGTGCTGAAGGACTCAAGGGGCCGTTTGAGGGCGGCGGGGATCCGGCTCATCGGCACGCCGCCGAGTGCTGGTGGGCGAGGCCTTCGCTGGCGGTGGCCGCCCCGACGAACGCCCGGAACCAGTGAAACAGGCCGCGCCACAAGCCGAAGTCCAGCTCGCAGGCGTAGACGTCGCTGTAGGTGCCGCTCTGGGTGACCCGGGCCAGACCCTGGAGAACGTAGGGCAGGTTCGCCGCCATGTAGGCGAATCGCTCGCGGCCGTCGTTGATGCCGTAGTTGAGCAGGCCGGGCTGGCGCCCGATGAATTCTTCGAGGTCCGGGGCGATGTTGTCGACGATCGTCGACAGCCGCGCCATGGTGGCATTGATCGAGCCCACCGAGTCGACCAGCGGTTGCCGCTGGTTGGCCAGCGTGACCATGGTGTCACGCGACTGGCGGATCATGTTCTCCATGTTGGCGCTCTGGTTGGCCAGGTCGGTCATCAACCGGTCGAGGTTGGTGATCAGCGCGCTGAGCACTTCGTCGGGTCCGGCAAAGGTCTCGGCCAGCTGGGAGGCCTGAGTGATCAGCATCAGAATCGATGCGTGATTGCCCTGCAGCGCCAGGACTGTCGCAGTGCTGATGTTGTCGACCTGTTCGGGGTCCAGCTCGGAGAACAACGGCTCGAATCCGTTGAGCATGTAGGAGACGTCCAGCGACGGGTTGGTGCGTTCGATCGGGATCTGGCCGTGGTTGGGCAAGATGGCCGGGTTGTCGCCGGGGCCCTGGGCCAGGCCGAGATAGCGCTGCCCGATGATGCTCTGATAAGTCACCGAGGCGATCGTGTTCTGGTAGAGCTTTTGGCTGCGTTGCACGCGGAACTGCACTTTGGCGGCGGTGCCGGCCAGCGTCACCCGGTCGACGCGGCCCACCCGCACGCCGGCGACGCGGACGTCGTCGCCCGGGGCCATCCCGGAGGCGTCACTGAAGATCGCCGAGTAGCTGTAGGTAGGGCCGGCGATGTCGCGGCGCAAGGTGTTGTAGACCATCCAGGTGACGGTCAAGGCGAAGGTGGTGAAAATGGCCATGCCGATCACCGATTTGCGACGACTGCTCATCGGCCGCCTTCCTTCACGGTCAGGTGCACCGTGCTGCCGCGCAGCAACGGCGCCAGCAGCAACATCGTGGGGGTATCGGCGCTGCCGGTGATTCCGCTGATCTGCTGTTTTTCCGGCGGGCTGCCGACCGGTCCGACATTGCCGCCGATGACCGCGCCCTGCGGTTCGACGGCGGGGGTGCCGGCCGGCGGGGGTTTCGGCGGTGCGGGGATCGGTGGGCCCTGCGGGTCACCAGGCATCGAGTGCCGGGGCGGGGTGAGATTCGGGCGATTCTCGGTCATGCCCGGGGTGGGGGAGACACCCTGAGATTCCAGCGCCGGAAACAGGTCGGGTGCGGTGGGCACCTCTGGTGCGGTGGCGCAGCTCAGTCCGGCCAGCTCGCCGTAACGCGGGCAGTCGGCGCGGACATAGGTGCGGCTCGGCGTGAGCGCTAGCGCTGCCTTGACCTGGAGAAGCTTCTCGTTCGGGTCCCAGATGACGTCGTAGACCCGGTCGGCCAGGGTCTGTAACTTGGTTGACACGCCGTGGAATTCGTCGGCGTGATCGGCGATCACCCCGAGGGCAGGGGTGAGCTGGGTGGTGATGGTGATCATCCGCTCGGCCTGATTCTCCAGGGCGTTCGCCAGCGTGGTCGCGGTGTCGGTTCCGCCGGTGAGCAGGCTGGACAGTTGCGGTCCCTTTTCGGCGATGGTGGCCATCGGCCGAATCGATCGGTCCAGCGCGCCGAAGAGTTCGGGGGAGACCCGTTGCAGGCCTTGGGCCGCCGCGGTCAGGGCCGACAGGGTGGTCGGGTCGGCGTCGTCGGCGGCGACGACGGAGTTCAGTTGCGCCAGAATCTCGTTGAGGTTGTGGCCGGTGTCGGTCAGTTCCCGGCCGCGTCCGTGGGTGGCGGTGCCCAGGGCGGCGATCACGCCGACGGTGGTGTCGTCGGGTTTGCGGCCCAGCGGGTTGATCAACTGGCGGAGCTTGTTCAGCACGTTCTGGAACAGCACGGTGGGCAGTGACCGGTCTTCGAAGACCACCGCGCCCGAGCGCAAATGGTCACCGGCGGCACCGTTGTCGACCAACTGGACCGCCGAGACCGCGAACAGGTTGGCCGGCACCACCCGGGCGGTGACGGTGTTGGGGATCTTGGCCGCATGTTCGGGTTTGAGCACCACGTGGACCGTGTTGGGCAGCCCGTGGGTGGACGGGGTGATGTCGGCGACCGAACCGACCAGCAGTTCATGGTATTTCACATCCGAGCGCGGCGGCAGGCCGTCGCCGATGTTGGTGAGCTCGATGTCGATCCGGACCAGGTTGTCAAGCTTGCCCTGGGATTTGGCGACCATCAGCGTCGCGGTGGCGACGGCGACGACGATGAACACGACGCCCAGCACGAACACCCGGAGGTTGGAGGGTCCGCGCGGATCGGTGTCGAACGAGTTCGGCATCGTCTAGCCCCCGAACCTGGCGCCGGACTCGACGCCCCACAGCGCCATGGTCATGAACATGTTCACCACGACCACCGCGGTGACACTGGTGCGCATCGCGCGTCCGGCGGCGACGCCGACGCCGGCCGGACCGCCCGAGGCGATGAACCCGTAGTAGCTCTGGATGGTCGACGACACGAAGACGAACACGGTGGCCTTCAACGTCGCGTACAGCACATCGCGGCCGTTGACGAACAGCGAGAAGTAGTGCAGGTAGGACCCGTTGGATTGGCCGGAGATCAAGATGACCGAGAACTGGCAGGACAGGTAGGCGATGCCCAGCGCCACCAGGAACAGCGGGACGACGGCGATGACCGAGGCGACCGCCCGGGTGGTGACCAGGAATGGGATGGGGTTGATCGCCATCGCTTCGAGCGAGTCGATCTCCTCGTTGATGCGCATCGCGCCGAGTTGGGCGGTGAAGCGGCAGCCGGCCTGGGCGATGAACGCCATTCCCACCATGATCGGGGCGAGTTCACGGGTGGTGGCGAACGAGGAGATCAGCCCGGTGGCGGGCCCCAGGCCCAGCAGGTCCAACACGTTGTAGCCCTCGACGGCGACCAGGGCGCCGGCGATCGCACCCAGCGCCAGTGCCACGGCGATGGTGCCGCCGCCGACGACCACCGAGCCGTTGCCCCAGGCGATGTCGGATAGCAGCCGCAGCATCTCGCGCCGGTAATGCCGGATCATGACCGGTACCGAAACGAGCGTGCGCCCGAAGAAGTGCACCAGGTGTCCGGCGCGGGCCACGGCCAAAAAGCCCCCGCCGAAGAGGCCGGCGACCGCACGGAGACCGGGGAGCCGAAAAGCACTGGGAATGGCCGTCATTACAGCGCCTGCCTCGGGAACAGAATGACGTAGAGCTGGCTCATCAAGACGTTGACGAACATCAGCAGCAGGATGGATTCGACGACCGCGGCGTTGACCGAGTTGGCCACCCCGGCCGGCCCGCCGTGGCTGTCGAGGCCCTTCTGGCAGCTCACGATCGCGACGATCATCCCGAAGACGATCGCCTTGGCGAACGCCAGCCACATGTCGCCGACGTCGGAGAAGGACGAGAAGGTCGCGATGAACGAGCCGGCGGTCCCGTTCTGCAGGAACACGTTGAAGATGTAGCCGGCTACATACCCGACGAAAAACGTGATGCCGGTAAGCAATACGCCGATCGTCATCAGCGCCGCCAGGCGGGGGACCACCAGCCGCCGCACCGGCGAGACGCCCATTACCTCCATGGCCTGGATTTCTTCGCGCATGGTCCGTGATCCCAGGTCGGCGCAGACCGCCGAGCCGACCGCCACCGCCAGCAGCATCGCGGCGACCAGAGGGGCGGCCTGGCGGATGATGACCAGCCCGGTGGCCGCGCCGGCCAGGGAGGAGGCACCGACCTGTCCGGCCAGCACGCTGAACTGGATCGACAGCGTCACCCCGACCGGGATGGTGACGAAAACGGTTGGCAGGAAGGCGGCGCCGGCCACGAATGCCGTCTGGTCGATGAACTCCCCGACGAGGAAGCGCCCGGAGAACAGGTCGACGAACAGGTACTGGATCGCTCGAACACCCAGCACCACTTGGCTTCCGCCGGTGCCCAGCGACTGGATCGGGTGGCTTTTCAGGTAGTGCAGGAGCCAATCGACCACCGCCTGCAGGCCGGGCCGGCCGGCCAATTGTTGGTCGGCGAGTTCGATCAGGCGACGGGCGGAATTCGGTGCGGCCATCACTGCATGCAGACGTCTGCGAACAGCAGCACCGGCCACGACACGATCGATCCTAGGAAGGACACCACCAGGTCCACCCCTTGCATCTCGTGCAGGTGAGCGGTGTGCGTCAACGACCAGATCAGGCCGATGATCAGGTAGGGCGTGCCCACGATCAGGCCCAGGCCGATGAGTTCTCCGACGCTCATCCGATAGCTGAGCAGTCGGCCGATGTTATCTACAATTCCGGGCATCCGTCGTTTCTCCCACTGCTTTGGCCCTGCGCCCCACCGAGGGGAGTGTGACGCAGGGCGCAGCAGACGCTGCGGATGCAGCATGACACAGCGGACGTAGCGCTGCAAGAGAAAAGTTAACTGCGATCTGCTGTCGTGCAGGCGCAGAACGAGTGGTTAACGCCCGTAATGCACCGGAAATAGCCGCGAATGACACGGGAAGTTATCCGTCATCTGAGCGTCTCTGGCCGCCGTGTGCGATGCCAGTGGACGGCGTTGACGTCAGCCGGCGGGGCGGTGTCGGCGGGGCGCGGGCTGTCGACCGCCCGCCCGGAATTGTTAATCTCGATTACGCCTGCGTTGCGGGGCGGTCGGGGTGGTGACGCGGACGATTTGGCGCCTCGGGCCTCCGTTCGGTAGCCTCGTAGACACCGACGCGGGGTGGAGCAGCTCGGTAGCTCGCTGGGCTCATAACCCAGAGGTCGCAGGTTCGAATCCTGTCCCCGCTACTAGTGGCAACGGCCCCCGGAGAACGCTCCGGGGGCCGTTGTCGTCTTCCCGATGCGCAGCACGTTTGGGACCATTCACTAATGCCGGATGAGCCGGAGATGTCGGTGCCCGCGGCCAAACCGGCTGCGCCCGTGCCGCTGCGGCGCCAGTTGGGTGTGTTCGACGCCGTGATGATCGGCCTGGGGTCGATGCTCGGGGCGGGGATCTTCGTGGCCTTGGCCCCGGCGGCGCGGGCAGCGGGCGGTGCCCTGTTGGCGGGGTTGGCGATCGCCGCGGTGATCGCATACTGCAATGCCACGTCTTCGGCACGCTTTGCCGCGGTGTATCCGACTTCTGGCGGCACGTATGTGTACGGGCGCGAGCGCCTGGGCCCCTTCTGGGGTTACCTGGCCGGTTGGGGGTTCGTGGTCGGCAAGACCGCGTCGTGTGCGGCGATGGCGTTGACGGTCGGGTTCTATGCGTGGCCGGCGCATCCGCACGCGGTCGCGGTGTCCGCGGTGGTGGCGTTGACTGCCGTGAACGTGGTGGGTGTGGAGAAGTCGGCATGGCTGACCCGGGTGATCGTGGCTGTGGTGCTGGCGGTGCTGGCTGCGGTGACCGTGGCCGCGCTCGGCGCCCCCCGGGCCCCGCTCGAGGCCCCCAGCGTCTCCTGGGTGTCGGCCGGCGGAGTGCTCCAAGCGGCGGGACTGCTGTTCTTTGCGTTCGCCGGCTATGCGCGCATCGCCACCTTGGGCGAAGAAGTACGTGACCCAGCCCGCACCATTCCCCGGGCGATCCCGATCGCCCTGGGGATCATACTGGTGGTTTATGCACTGGTAGCGGTCGCGGCGTTGAATGTTCTTGGCCCACAAGGGCTTGCCGAGTCGTCCGCGCCGTTGGCCCAGGTCGTCACCGACGCCGGTGTGCAGTGGCTGGCCCCGGTGGTACGGGTGGGGGCAGTAGCGGCGGCCATGGGATCGCTGCTGGCGCTGATCTTGGGGGTGTCACGCACGACGCTGGCCATGGCCCGCGACCGGTATCTGCCGCCGGTGCTGGCAGCGGTGCATCCCCGGTTCGGGGTGCCCCATCGGGCCGAGCTGGCCGTGGGGGCCGTGGTCGCCACCGTGGCTGCCACTACCGATATCCGGGGCGCGATCGGGTTCTCCTCGTTCGCTGTCCTGGTCTACTACGCGGTGGCGAACGCCTCGGCCTGGACACTGTCGGCCGGGGAAGGCCGTCCACCGCGGCTGATCCCGATCGTCGGGCTGGCCGGGTGCGTGGTCGTGGCATTCGCGTTGCCGCTCTCTGCAATCCTTGCTGGAATCGCCGTGTTCACCGTCGGAATCGCCGCCTACGGTGCACGGCAGCTCGGCGCGGTTGGCGGCAGGGACCGATAGCGAGCGGGAAACCGCAACCATGATGTCTCGAATCCCAGTACCGAGCGCGCGATACGCACCGCGTCCAACCCGTCGGTCTTACCGACCCCGCGGCGGTGAGCAGCCGCTATCGCTGATGGCTCCGACCACCAACAGGCCCACATCGGCGACCCGGTCGGCAAGGCCGGCACACGGGTCACAAAAAAGGCTGTCGCAGCGTGCGCTGCGACAGCCTTTTGAAGTCTGTGTGTTCGATCAGATTACCGAAACGCCCACAGCCTGTGGACCTTTCGAGCCCTGTTCTACCTCGAACTGAACCCGAGCGTTCTCTTCGAGCGTGCGGAATCCGCCGCCACTGATCTCGGAGTAGTGAACGAAGACGTCAGGCGCTCCGCCATCGGGGGCGATGAAGCCGAAGCCCTTTTCGCCATTGAACCATTTCACAGTGCCCTGTGCCATTACTTAACTTCTCTCATTTTTCCAAGCGCATCAAGCAAGATGCGCGTCATTGACGGTAGCACGGTGGATTGCCTGGTCGCGGTCCACTGCTGTGCAGCGAGCAGAGAACGATGGAGTCAGGCTGTGATGATAGGCGTCACCCCAGCCCACACATCCGCGACGGATCGAGGATCCGACAAGCAAGGGCAGATATCAAGGAATGGCGACTGCGCTCAAATCACCCACGGCGCAATCAACGTCATCGCCCCCATCACCGCCAGCCCGATGACGAACGCGACGACCGTAAAGCCCATCACCTGGCGGACATTGAGCTTGGCGATCGCCAGCAGCGGCAGTAGCCAGAACGGCTGGATCATGTTCGCCACGCCCTCACCGACGGCGACGGCCATGGAGATCAACCCGAGATAGGCGGGCGAGTGCTGGCCGATCGCCAGCGCCGAGTCGACCGCGATCGGGCCCTGTACCGCCCAGTGCCCACCGCCGGACGGCACGAACAGGCTGATGAGCACCGAGCCGATGAACGTCAGGAACGGCAGCGTGTACTGCGTCGCGCCGTTGACCAGCGTCTGGGCCAACAACGTCTGCAACGGCTGGGAGTCCTCGGCGCCTTGATAGGCCAGCAGCCCCACCAGGCCGCCGTAGAGCGGGTACTGCAGCAGCAGGGGACCGGACACCTTCGCGGCACCGGTGAACGCCCGGATGAAGCGGATCGGCGTGCGGTGCAGCAGCGCACCGGTGATGGTGAACAGCATGATCATCGAGGAGATGTTCAGCGCGAAACCACTCATCACGAAATACGCCATGCCGGCGACGAACACCAACACGTTGAGCACCCACTGGTTCTCCAGCCGTTCGGCGAACGTCGTGCTGCGCTGGGGCTCGACGAGCGGATCGTCGTCCTCGAACACCGCGGCATCCGGCGCGAGGGTAAGCGAAGGCTCCATCCGCCACACCGCAACCGCGAGCACCGCTAGCACGACGATCACCGACAGCCAGCTGTAGGGCTGGAAGATGGTGTGGCTCAACGGCACGGTGAATCCGGCGATCTTGTGGATCACGTTGATCGGGCTGCCGGCGTCGGTGTTGGCCAGTGCGATCGATGACGAGAGCCCCTGCGTCCAGACGATGAAGCCCATGAACGCCGCGGCGATCAGGTAGCCGAAATGCGAGTCGGGGAAACGCCGTGCCACCTGCCGGGCCACCAGCGCGCCGGCCACCAGCCCTAGGCCCCAGTTCACCAGGGACAGAACGGCACTGACGGAAAAGCACAGCAGCGCCCCCTGCGCCTGGTTGCGCGGCATACCCGCGACTCGGACAATGGCTCGCTTGAGCACCGGCGCTTCGGCCAGCGTGTAGCCCGTCACCAGGATCAGCACCATCTGGAAGGCGAACGTGAAGATGTTCTGCGGTCCCCACACCCCGCTGTACCAGGCGGTCACCAGGCCGTGGGCCGATGCTCCGCGTACCAGCACAGCGACCAGGCCGGCGACGATGAGCGTGAGGATCACCGCGAACAGATACGGGTCGGGCATCAGACGCTCGACATAGCGAACACTGAGCCCGGTGAGTGACTGCATGACGCTTCGACGTTGGACCCGGTGCGCCGAGCTCGTCGTCATGGCGTTGCCCCTTCCCTGGAACCGCCCGTGCGAGCGGCTCGTCGAGCAGGAGCTCATCCTGTCATCGTTTCAAGGCGTCAGGGCGAAGACACCTGTGCCTTTGCGAGCGCGGCGGCGATGTCGTCGAGCGCCCGGTCGGCGGCGTCGAACGGCCAGCGGATGAATTCGTGGATCATGCCGTCGTAGCGATTGACGATGGTGCGAACGCCCGCCGCCCGCAGGCGCGCCCCGTATTGCTCGCCCTCATCACGCAGGGCGTCGAACTCCGCGGTGACGATGAAAGTCGTCGGGAGATGTTCGAGGCTGGGCGCCAGTAGCGGCGAGACGTGGGGATCGAGCTTCTGGTCCTCGCTGGTCAGGTAGTGGTCCATGAACCACTGTTGGGTCGCCCGGCTGATGTTGCCGTACCTGCCGGCGAACTCCCGGATCGAGACGTTCGACCGCCGAAAATCCACGTCGGGGTAGATCAGTACCTGGTGTGCGATCGCCGGCCCGCCGGCATCGCGGGCCATCAGCGCGACGACGGCGGCCAGGTTGCCGCCGGCGCTGTCACCGGCGACGGCGAGGTCGGCGCCGTTGCCGCCGAACTCGGCGGCGTGCTCGGCCACCCACGTCGTTGCAGCGAAGGCGGCGTTGATCGCGGCCGGGTACTTGTGTTCCGGCGCCAGCGGATAGTCGACGGAGACGACGACACGGCCGCAGCGGTTCGCCAGCGCCCGGGCCAGCCCATCGTGGGTGTCGAGGTCACCGAGCACGAAACCACCGCCGTGGAAGAACACGATCACCGGGCGCAGCTGGTTCGGCTGCGGGTGATAGATCCGGACCGGTAGTTCGCCGACTTTCGTGGAAATGGTGCGATCTCGCACGCTGGCGACGGTTTCACAGGCGCCCACGCGGTGTGCCATCAGGCGCATGCCCTGACGGACCTGTTCGGGGGCGAAAGCGTGCAGATCGGCGAAGTTGGTGCCGGCCAGTCGCTCGAGGTGAGCCTGGACCTGGGGATGTAGCGGCATGACTGGGATTCCTTTCCTTGTGGGCGGTTCACCGTTAGTCTCTGACTTGAACCGCACTTCAAGTCAAGGAGAAGGCCATGCTGGACATCGCCGAGGTGGCCACCCGATCCGGCCTGACGTCATCGGCGCTGCGGTTCTACGAGCGGCGCGGGTTGATCAGCTCCGGTGAACGCAACGGCCTTCGCCGCACCTACGAACCAGACGTGCTCGATCGGCTCGCACTGATCAGCTGCGCCAAGGCCGCCGGGTTCACGCTGGCCCAGATCGAGCGGTTCCTGCGCGCCACGCCCAGCGATACCGAGTTGCGGTCACGCATGGCCGAGAAAGCCCGCCAGCTCGACGAGGAGATCGCCCGGCTTACCCGAATGCGCGACAGCCTCACCCACGCTGTGACCTGCACCCATACTCCACTGGTCGAGTGCCCGGAGTTCAAGGCGCGCATCAGCGATACCGACGTCTAGTGTCATAGCGTCGACGTACTGGAGGACACGCTCATGCCATTCGAAGCCCATCTGGACCGGCGGCGGATCGCCTTGCTGGTCGCCATCGCTCTGGCATTCGTTCTGGGCGGGGTGTGGATGGTGGGCGGATTCGGGCCGGTAGACCCCCCTCGGCGTTGGTCAGTAGGCGCTACGCACGGATGGGGCTGGATCGGAATCGTCTTCTTCGGGCTCAGCCTGGCGGTGCTCGTGCCGCGGCTCTTTCAGTCCGGCGTCGAGGTCCGCATCGACGCCGAAGGGGTCTACGGGCGTCGCAACGGTAGACGGGTGATCCCGTGGAGCGCCATCGAGCGGATCGCGACCGTGGACGCGGGCCGGGTGCAGCTGGCCCACTTGTTCCTCGACGACGCGTCCGCGTTCGCCGACCGGAAGCGGCTGGGGGGCAAATTCTTTGGCCACGTCACGCTGTCGCTGCAGGGCACCGACGGAAAGCTCAGCGAGATGCGCGCCGCGTTCGACTACTTCGCACCGGGCAAACGGGAAGACCCCGCGGTTTAGTCAGCATCCGTGCCCTGACCTTGCCGACCTCAAGGTGGCCCGATGTGCTACTACTGCTTTTCGTCCTGGATGAAAGGTTCCGCCATGGCCGGTCTCTACCACGCCGCTATCGTCTTCCTGATCGTCCTGACGGCCGTGACCTTCGCCAGCAGCTTTTGGTTCACCAACCCATACGGCCGCTTCGCCAGCCCGGACCAGCGCTTCACGCTGCCCGGAAAAATCAGCTGGCTGATGTTCGAATGCCCGCAGTGGTGGGCTTTTACCGTGACATTCTGGCTCGTCGCGCATCAGCACGGGGCGCCGGCGATCGTGTTGTACGCACTGTGGCAGTGCCACTACCTCTACCGGGGGTTGATCTATCCGCTGAGCCGCAAAGGCGATGACAAACGGTTCCCGGTCTCCGGTATCGCCTTTGGCTTCACCTTCAACGCCGTCAACGGGTTCGCCAACGGCTACGCGGTGGCACTGGCCCCGCACTTGCAGCAGGACCGTTGGTTTGCCGACCCCCGCTTTATCCTGGGCCTCGCCGTGGCAGTGATCGGCTGGGGGATTAACTTCCAGGCCGACCGCATCCTGATCGGCCTGCGCGCCGATGGCAGCAGCGAGTACAGCATCCCCTACGGCGGGGTGTATCGCTGGGTGTCTTCGGGCAACTACTTCGGTGAGCTCATACTGTGGGCGGGCTGGGCGATCATGGCCTGGACCGTTCCGGGGCTGATCTTCCTGCTCTTCTCCATCGCCAATCTGGGACCGCGGGCGATGGCCACCCACAAGTGGTATCTGCAGCAGTTCCCCGACTACCCGCCTAACCGCAAGGCGATCATTCCGGGCGTGCTGTAGCTGGGTGTGGCTCAGATATAGAGGCGGACAGCGGACATCATGCCGGGGTAAGCGGCCTCGTGAGAGAATTCAAACAATCCCACGCCGCGTTTGCCGTTCAGATGCACAGTCGCAGATATGGTGTGCCCCGCGGCAAGGAGCTTGTCCACCTGTAGATGCCGTGCTGCGGAGACGAACTCGGCAACCGAGGTCTCCGAAACACCGTCCAGGCTCAAGGCGGCACCCGGAGTCAGCAGCGGCGAAACGGCGGCCGCGTCCGCCTGCGCCAAGGCCGCGACAAGGTCGGTCACGCAACGCTTTCCCCGCTTCCGCACTCCGGCAAGGCCGCGCAAGAAGCCGACGGCGCCGGACAACCCCTGGTGCCGAACCAGTTGTGGGCCCAGAATCAACGACGCCAAAAGGCCACGGCCACCAGAGCTGAGCAGCTGCCAGATCATCGTCGGCAGTTCCCAGTACGCAAACAACTTCTGGATCTCCGGCGCGCCTTCCGGCCCGGCTGAAACGAGGTCATAACGCAGATGCATCGGGATCTGCATGGTGACGCCCGTCGACATCGTGGTGTAGACCGTGAGGTCGCGCAGCACCGACATGCCTGACACCACATCATGTTCGACGTCGAACTTGATGGTGTTGGGCGCGATGAAGGTATCGAAGAAACGCTCGATAGCGCCCGTGCCGATATGGGGAGTCGAGCCCACCGGATCGTTGACCTGACCGTCTGCGGCGAAGAGGGCGACCCAAGCCGACTTATCGTGCGCTGCGACAGCTTTCGGCGATTGCTCGACGGCTTCGAGCAGTGCACCGGCACTGTGCGGGCGACGTCGGTCTGGCATCGGGATTCCTCTCAGTTCGAAAACGGTACTGGCCGGGCGGCCCGCGAACGGTCACCACGACATAAGGCCGCGAACGCGACATCAGCGGTGATGACGCCCTAATCGCGCATCCGCAGCACCACCTTGCCGGCCGCGGTGCGGCTTTCCAGCGCCGCCAACGCATCTGCGGCCTGCTCCAGGGCGAACACCTGTGGTTGCGGCGCGGTCACGGTTCCGGAGGCCAGCAGCTGCTCCAACACCGACCACTGCCGTTCCAGCTCGCCCGGATGCGACATCACCCAGGCGCCCCAGCCGACGCCGACCACGTCGATGTTGTTGAGCAGCAGCCGGTTCACCTTCACCGTCGGAATCTCACCGCCGGTGAACCCCACCACCAGCAGCTTGCCGCCGGGCGCCAGCGACCGCAGCGAGTCGGTGACCCGGTCACCGCCGACCGGGTCGAGTACCAGGTCCACCCCTTTGCCGCCGGTCAGTTCGGCGACCGCGTCACGGAAGCCGTCGGCCAGCACCGTGTCGGTGGCACCGGCGGCCCGGGCCACCTCGGCTTTGGCGGGGGTGGACACCACGGCGATCACCCGCGACGCTCCCAGTGGACCGGCCAGCCGCAGCGTCGAGGTACCGATGCCGCCGGCCGCGCCGTGCACCAGCACCGTCTGGCCCTGCGTCAACCCGCCGCGGGTGGTCAGCGCGAACAGCACGGTCAGGTCGTTGAACAGCAGGCCCGCCCCGGCCTCGAACGACACGGTGTCGGGCAGCTTGAACACCTGGGCGGCCGGCAGCGCGATCACCTGCGCCATCGCGCCGTTGAGCATGGTCAGTGCGGCCACCCGGTCACCGGCGCGGACATGCGCGCCGGGCGGGGCGCTGCGCACCACGCCGGCCGCCTCCCCGCCCGGTACGAACGGCAGTTCGGGTTTGTGCTGGTAGAGCCCACGGGACTGCAGCACATCGGGAAACGCCACTCCGGCGGCGTGGACGTCGACGACGACCGCCCCGTCGCCGGCGGGCTCGTCGAGGTCGACCAGACGGGCGGCTGCCGGTCCGTCGAGCTGGGATATCTGTACCGCGCGCATGGGCGCCTCCTTCGTCAGCTGGAGCGCAGTGGCCTACCGAAAACCTAAACCACGGCGCGTACACTCGCGGTGCGGCAGCGTTGCCGCATCTCCGATGGGGTGGCAATGAGTTCTCAACGGCCCGGTCGGCGGGGCAGTCGCGCCGACAGGTTTCCGGCGGCGTTGCCGCCCGGCCGCACCGTGGCGGTCCGGGCAGCAGATGGAACCCGCCTGCACGCCGAGGTCTTCGGCCCGCCCGACGGTTACCCGATCGTGCTGGCACACGGCATCACCTGCGCCATCCGGGTCTGGGGCCATCAGATCGCCGACCTGACCCGCGACTACCGGGTGATCGCCTACGACCACCGCGGTCACGGGCGCAGCGAGGTGCCCCCGCGCGGCGGGTACAGTCTGACCCACCTGGCTTCCGACCTCGACTCGGTGCTCGAAGCCACCCTGGAACCGGGGGAGCGCGCCGTGATCGCCGGACACTCGATGGGCGGCATCGCGATCAGCGCCTGGTCGGATCGGTACCGGCACCGGGTCGAGCAGCGGGCTGACGCGGTTGCGCTGATCAACACCACCACCGGTGACCTGCTTGCGCACGTCGACCTGTTCCAGGTGCCGCCGCCGCTGCACCAGGCGCGGGTGCAGGCGGCGCGCCGGATTCTGCTGACGTTCGGCACGGTTCCGATCGTCGGGCCGGCGAACGTGGCGGTACGACGGTTCGTGCACATGCTCGCGGTCGGCGGTGAGGCCGATTCCTCGGTGGCACCGTTGATCTGCGATCTGTTCGCCAAGACCCCGCCGGCCAGTCGCGGTCACTGGGTGCGCGTGCTTGTCGATTCGCTCGGCCCGTCGCACATCAGCCTCGACGGCTTGACGGTACCGACCCTGGTCATCGGCAGCACCCGCGACCGGCTGCTGCCGATCGTCGCCTCGCGCCGGATCGCCAAGGCCGCACCCAATCTCGTGAGGTTCGTCGAAATGAGTGGAGGACACTGCTCGATCCTTGAGCACCCCGGCGCGGTGAACCGGGAGCTGCGCGACCTCGTGGAACTGGCCACCGGATCCGCCGACGGCCTGACGGCCGCTCGCGAAATCATCTCGTAGCGCCGTGAAAGTCCTCACCGCGCTGAGCGGGTTGACCGGTGTCGCCGACCAGGCGCGCGAACTGCGCGACTCCGGCGTGCACGGAGTGTTCACCTTCGAGGGCCCGCACGACGTGTTTGCGCCGCTGACGCTGGCGGCCGGCGTCGGCGGGCTGGATCTGATGACCAACGTCGCGATCGCGTTCCCGCGCAACCCGATTCATCTGGCACACCAGGCTAACGACCATCAGCTGCTCAGCGGCGGACGGTTCGTCCTGGGGTTGGGCACCCAGATCCGCACCCAGATCGAGAAGCGATTCGGCGCCGCCTTCGACCACCCGGTGCACCGGATGGTCGAACTGATCGCGGCACTGCGGGCCATCTTCGAGGCCTGGAACACCGGTGCACGGCTGGACTTTCGCGGCGACTACTACCAGCACACCCTGATGACGCCGACCTTCAGCCCCGGACCGAACCCGCACGGCGCCCCGCCGATCTACCTCGGCGCATTGGGGCCCCGGCTGACCCGCGCGGCGGCCGAGCACGCCGACGGGCTGCTGGTGATGCCGTTCTCCACCAAGCGATTCCTGCATGAGAGCACCATGTCCGCGGTGCGTGCGGGGCTTGCTCAAGCCGGACGTCGCGCCGAGGATTTCCGCGTCGTGCCGGAGATCATCGTGGCCACCGGCGCCACGGATGCCGAGCGGGAGGCCGCCGAAGCCGCCGCCCGGATGTTGCTTGGTTTCTATGCGTCGACTCCGGCGTATGCGCCGGTGCTGGCCGCGCACGGCTGGCAGGACCTGCAGCCCGAGCTCAACGCGCTGTCCAAGCAGGGCCAATGGGCGCAGATGGGCGCCCGGATCACCGACGAGATCCTGCACACCATCGCCGCGTGCGGTACTCCGGCGCAGGTGGCCGCGCGCATCCGCGACCGGGTCGACGGAATAGCCGACACGGTCTGCGTTTACCAGGCCGCGCCGATCGCCCCGGCGGTCGTCGGGGCGATCGTCAGCGAATTGGGTTAGCGCTAGGGCGCCATGGTGACCCAGTCGGGGAACCCCGTCGGGTCATGGCGGCCCAGCACACCGTGCTCATAGAGGCCCCAGCCCTCCACCGGGGCGGCGTCACCGTCGCGGCACACCGCGCGCCCCACGTGGTCGATCATCCCGAAGCTGGTCCGCGCGATGATGCCCGGATCGGTCATGTCGTAGGTCAGCCGCTGGGTGAACTTCTCGCCCTTCCACTCCCCATGCAGCCAGTCGGTGTCGCCGCCGTACCCGCCGCCGACGTGAATCGGTACGGGCAGTTTGGATTCCACTTCGAACACCACCGGGGTGCCATCGGGTCGGGTCGCTTCGATGGTGGTGCCGGTGGCGATGCGGGTGCCGGGCCGGTACCGAGTCGAGACCCGTGGCCAGCCCAGCTGCTCCACCCGGCCGTCGCGCCAGATCCGGGTGCAGTCGTTGAGTGAGCGGAAGCCGTCGGGTTCCTCCTGGATGATCATCACCACGGCGAACTCCTCGAACGCCATCGGCACATACAGCCACCACATGCCGTCGAACGGCGGGTCGGCGGGCCGGCCGGCCGGTTCGCGTTCGCCGACCGGGCGGATACCCCAGGACCGGTCACGCGATCCGATCCAGACCGACGGGTCGACGGCGATCTCCTCGCCGTCGATGACGATCTTGCCGCTCCACGAGCCCAGCTGGGCGAAGCGCTGGGCGTCCAGCGTGACCCGGTTGCCGGACCGCAGGATGTGCGGCTGTTCCTGCACCACGTCGAACAGGCCCTGCCAGCGCAGGTCGATCGCGATGCCCTCGGTCTCCTCGCACGTCACTCGCAGGGAACGCAGCGGGTCGGTGACCTCGATGCGGTAGCCGCCCACCTGCTGGTTGAGCCGGTCTTGGTCGATGGCGTCCGAGAAGTGCAGCGCGGTCTGGGTGTCACCGCGGCGCACCAGCACGAAGGCGTCTTTCACGCCCAGGTTGGGGTAGTAGCCGCAACCGGTGATCAAAAAGATCTCTCCGGTGCGGTCATGGGCATTCAGGTAGCACCGGTCGTAGAAGTTGCGGTCCGAGGAACCCGGCCAGGCGATCGGTTGCGGCAGTTGGTGTACCGGGTATTCGTCGAGTGGTCCCAACATCAGTTCTGTTCTCCGATCAGCTTTTTCAGCAATCCTGCGTGGTAGAAGAGGGATTCGGGGTCGTCGGGCTTCGCCATCTCCCCGAAGTGCACCCGGCGGGCCCCGGTGCGCATGAACACGATCGCCCACATCAGGCCCGCGTAGACGTAGAACCAGTGCAGGTCGCCGAGTTCGACACCGGCCAGGCGCTGGTAGCTGGCCCGGACGTCGTCTTCGCGCAACACCTGCGGCAGGCCGGGCAATCCGGCCAGTCCGGCGAGTTCCTCGAACACCAGATGCGCGAAGATCACCCAGGACACGTCCAATTCGCGCGGTCCCAGCGCCACCATCTCCCAGTCCAGCACGGCGACCGGCCGAAAGTCGCGGTAGAGCACGTTGCCGACCCGGGAGTCACCCCAGCACAGCACCGTCTCGCCGGCGGCCGCATCGGCCGGCCAGTTGGCCTCCAGCCAGGCGATGGTGCGGTCCAGCAGCGGCGAGCGGCCGATGTCGGGCACCGCGAACTCATACCAGTCGCGGATCTGGGTGAAGTGGCGTTGCAGGGCGGACTCGCCCTGGCGGCCCTCGTCGAGGAAGCCGAACGTCCTTGCCGCGTCCGGGATCGCGTGCAGTTTGGCCAGCACTTCGACGGTGGAGTCCTGCAGGGTCCGTTGCTGCTCGGCGGTGGCGTCAGCGAACCAGTTGCTGCCGAAGGTGTAGGGCATGACGTCGGGGGGAACCTGGCCGTCGACGCGGTCCATCAGGAAGAACGGCCGACCCAGGATCTCGCCGGTGGGTTCGATCCAGCGGACCTTCGGCACCGGCACGTCGGTGAGCTCCCCGACCCGCCGCATCACCTCGAATTGATGGTCCAACCGGTAGGCCGGAAACACCGGGACGTCTTCGTCGGCCGGGGCCACCCGCATCACCCAACTTTGCTCGACCGGGGTGCCGTCGGCGATCCAGCGGCCGGTGAGCATGATCGTCTCCGACGACATGCCGTTGGTGTCGACGCCGCTTTCCACGGTGATCTCCGGCGTGGCCCCGCCCGGCAACTGCGTGGCAAGCCAGCGAGACATTACCGTGGGCAGGGTGGTGACATCACGGCTGGAACGCTGGATCCGGCCGACGTCCCTTTCCACTGTCGGTTGGTCGACCACGTTTGCATCCTCCGTCACAGTAATTACGATACGACAGGTAGCGTTATGAAAGCAGAACCTTCGCCGGTTGACAAGGGGTCCGGGGCCGGGCGGCCTCGTGATCCCCGTATCGACGCTGCCATATTGAAGGCCGCCGTGGAACTGGTTGTGGAAGTCGGATATACGAATCTGAGCCTGGCGGCCGTCGCGGAGCGGGCCGGCACGACCAAGACCGCGCTGTATCGTCGGTGGCCCAGCAAGGCCGAGCTGGTGCACGAGGCTGTGTTCTCGGTGCCGCCGAGTGCGGTGTCTGCGGCGCCTGGTGATGCGGCCACCGATCTCCGGGCGATGATGGCCGGTGCGCGCGACGCGTTCACCAACCCGGTGGTGCGGGCGGCGTTGCCCGGTCTGATCGCCGACATGGCGACCAACGCCGAGTTGACCGCGCGAATCTTGGAGCGTTTCCAGGGCCTGTTCGAGGTGATGCGGCACTGGGTGGCCGACTCGGTGAGCCGCGGCGATGCGCGACCAAGCGTGGACCCTGACCGGCTCGTCGAAATTATCGGCGGTGCAACGTTGCTGGCGATGATGCTGCGCCCCGACGACGACCTCGATGATGACTGGGTGCAACGGATCGCCGACATCATCGCCCACGGTGTGATGGCATAGACCCATGGCTCAGTCGTTCGGGCCCACCGGGCCGCAGCCCTTCCCGCAAGACTGGGCGTCGCTGCTGGTGTTGGTGCCACACCCCGACGACCCCGAGTACGGCACCGCCGCCGCGGTGGCCAAATGGACCGCCGCCGGCAAGACCGTCTGCTACGCCCTGGCCTGCCGTGGCGAGGCGGGCATCGCCGGGATGGCCGCGGCGCAGGCCGGGGCGATCCGCGAGGCCGAGCAGCGCCGGGCGGCGGCCCTCGTGGGTGTGCCGGACGTCGACTTCTGGGACTTCCCGGACAGCAACATCCGCAACACACCGGAACTGCGGGCCAAGATCACCTCGGTGATCGCCGAGGTTCGCCCCGACGTGGTGGTGACGATCTACGGCGGCGCGCAGTTCGCTCCCGATGTTCCCAACCAACGCGACCACATCGAGTTCGCCGCCGCGGTCGCCGACGTCTGGGACGCGCTGGAGGACCCGCCGCGCCGGCTGTTCCAGAACGGGCCGGGGGCCACCCACGTCGAAATCGTCGACGACTACCTCGACGCCGCGGTGGATTCACTTGCCGCGCACGAGGTTTACCTGTCGGTGCTGGATCCGCACACCCCGGTACGCGAGCAGGCGCGTGCGGTGATCGACATGACCTGCCCGATGCTAACCGGCCGGCGGGTAGCGGGTTTCATTCTGGAGAGGGCCGCGGACCGATGACCCATGCCAGCCCCGGCCTACGGATCGGCGTATTCGGTGCGGCGCGGATCACCCCGGTGTCACTGCTCAAACCGGCCGCCGCCAACCCGGAAGTGGTGGTCAGCGCGGTTGCCGCCCGCGACGGCGGGCGCGCCCGGGCGTTTGTGCGCCGGCACGGCATCGGCCGGGTGCACGACAGCTACGACGAGCTGATCGCCGATCCGGACATCGACGCGGTCTACAACCCGCTGCCCAACAACCTGCACGGCCGGTGGACGCGCGCGGCGCTGGCCGCCGGCAAACACGTGCTCTGCGAGAAGCCGTTCACCGCCAACGCCGACGAAGCCCGCCAGATCACCGAGGTGGCCGCCAAGTCCGACCGGGTGGTGATGGAGGCCTTCCACTACCGGTATCACCCGATGACGCGGCGTATCGAAGAGATCATCACCTCGGGGGAACTGGGCACGCTGCGGCGGGTGGAGGCCGCGCTGAGCTTCCCGTTGCCCCGGTTCTCCGACATCCGCTACGACTACTCGCTCGCCGGTGGAGCATTGATGGATGCCGGCTGTTACGCGGTGCACATGGCCCGCACATTCGGCGGTGCGACACCGGAAGTCGTGTCCGCACAAGCGAAACTGCGTGACCCGCAGATCGACCGGGCCATGACGGCGCAGTTGCGGTTCCCGGCCGGACACACCGGCGCGATCCGCTGCTCCTTGTGGTCGACGAACCTGCTGCAGGTCAGCGCCCGCGTGATCGGCGACCGTGGCGAACTGCGGGCGCTCAACCCGCTGATGCCCCAGTACTTCCACCGGCTGCGGGTCCACTCCCAGCGAGGCAGGCGCATCGAGCGTTTCACCCACCGGGCCTCCTACGCCTTCCAGCTCGACGCGTTCGCCGATGCCGTGCTGCGCGGCGCGCCGGTGCGGACCACGCCGCAGGACGCGATCGAGAACATGACCGTCATCGACGCGATCTACACCGCTGCCGGTCTGCCGGTGCGCCAGCCGGGCTGAGTGGCCAGGTCGAGCCGCCTCAGGCGGGGTGGCCCGGCTCGATGTCGCCGACATCGGAGAACGCCAGCAGGTCGCCGGCGGGCTGGGACGCGTGTCCGGCGACGGGTTCCAACAGGTAACCCAAGTGGTCGCCGAGCTCGATCCGATTCAGCGTCTTGCCGACGAACCATGCCGGCGCGTCGTCCAGGATGGGCATTCCCGCCGGACCGCGGTGCCAGCTACAGTGCTCGAACTTGTCGATGTCGTCGCCGGTTTGGCCGCCGAAAAGCCGGGCCAGGTCAAGGTCACGGTGTGACAGCACATGCACGGCCAGGTGCCCGGAGCGGGCTGCCACCCCGAAGGTGTGATTGCGTTTGGACACCCCGACCAGGAACCGCGGTGGCTGCAGGCTGGTTTGGGTGGCAAACCCGACCAGACAACCCGAGGGGTGCCCGTTCGCCTCGGTGGTCACCACGAACATGGTGTAGTCCAGCATCGCGACCAGGCGCTGAAATTCGTCCACCTGTCCATGATGGACCTGCCGCAACCGGCACGCCCGCGGTCAGAGTGCGAACGCGGTTGCGGCGTCCACCAGATCGAGCAGCGGCTGCGGGAACACGCCCAGTCCGATGGTGACCGCGGCGCACAGTGCGATCGCCGCCTTGCTCCAGACGCTGGGTAACACCAGCTGTGGCGGGTCGGCGGGGGAGTCGGTGAAGAACATCAGCACGATCACCCGGACGTAGAAGTAGGCGGCGACCCCGCTGGCGATCACGCCGACTACCACCAACGGGACGGCGCCGCCTTCGGCGGCCGCGGAGAACACCGCGAACTTGCTGACGAAACCACTGGTCAACGGGATACCGGCGAACGCCAACAGGAACATCGAAAACAACAGGCCCACAACGGGATAGCGCTGCCCCAGGCCCGCCCACCGGGACATATCGAGTTCTTCTTCGCCGCCGGAGCCGCGGATCAGGTTCACCACCGCGAAGGCGCCGACGGTGGAGAAACTGTAGGCGGCCAGGTAGAACAGCGTCGATGAGACGCCCGCCGGGATCGCCGCCAGCACGCCGGTCAGCACGAAGCCCGCATGGGCGATCGAGGAGTAGGCCAGCATCCGCTTGATGTCGGACTGGGTGATCGCTGCGATGGTCGCCACCACCATGGTCAGCACCGCGACCAGCCACATCAGGGGGCGCCACTGGTCGTGCAGGGCCGGTAACGCGACATAGATGATGCGCAGCATGGCCCCGAACGCGGCGACCTTGGTGGCGGCCGCCATGAAACCGGTGATCGGTGTCGGGGCGCCGACATAGACGTCGGGAATCCAGGAATGAAACGGCACGGCACCGACTTTGAAGAACAGCCCCACCAACAGCAGCGCGGCACCGATCAGCGCCAGCGAGTCACCGCTGTGGGCGAACAACTGATCGCCGATCTCGGGCAGCGCCAGGGTGGCCGTCGCGCCATAGATCAGCGCGGCGCCGAACAGGAACAGCGCTGAGGAGAATGCGCCCAGCAGAAAGTATTTCAGCGCCGCTTCCTGCGACAGCAGGCGACGGTAGCGGGCCAGGCCGCACAGCAGATACAGCGGCAGCGACAGTACTTCCAAGGCCACGAACATGGTGACCAGGTCGTTGGCGGCAGGGAACACCATCATGCCGCCGATCGCCAGCACGGTCAGCGGGAACACCTCGGTCTGGGTCACCCCGCTGCGCGCGGCCTCGACTTCGGTGACGCTGCCCGGGACCGCGGAGGCTTGCGGTGTGAACGAATCCAAGCCCCGCGGCGCGGCGGCCACCGCGGTCGCGGCGCCCGGGCCCTCGGCGGCGCCGACGTTGCGTTCGGCGATGAACACGATGGCCATGATCCCGACCAACAAGATGGTGCCCTGCAGCACCAGCACCGGCCGGTCGACCGCCACCGCGCCCAGCACCGCGAGGCGACCGGTAGCGGGCAGATCACGGCCCACCGCGACGACGGCGGCGAACGCGGCGGCCAAGCCGCCGAGGGCCAGCAGGACCTGCATCAGGTAACGCGCCCGCCGTGCCACGAACGCCTCGAAGAGCACGCCGGTGACCGCGGTGCCGAAGACGATCAGCAGCGGCAGGAGGAGGTCGTATTCGACGTGGGGTGTTGGCATGCCCGACATGGTCAGTGCGCCCCCTCGGCGGTCAGCGGTGCCGGGTCGGTTTGACCGATCGTGGTCAAGGTGTGCTCGACGCCCGGGTTGATGATGTCCAGCACCGGTTTCGGGTAGCAGCCCAGGAACAGCAGCAGCGCGATCAACGGTGCGACGACGACGAGCTCGCGCGGCACCAGATCACGGATGCGTTCGTTGCCCGCGGTGACCGGGCCGGTCATCACCCGCTGGTAGAGCCAGAGCATGTAGATCGACGACAGCACCAGTGCGGTGCTGCCGACCGCCGCTGCCAGCCAGTATCGGTTGAAAGTGCCTAGCAGAACCAGGAATTCGCTGATGAAGGGTGCCAGCCCGGGCAGTGACAGAGTGGCCATCGCCGCGACCATGAAGGTGCCGGCCATGACCGGGGCCACCTTCTGCACGCCGCCGTAGTCGGCGATCGACCGGGTGCCGTCGCGTCGGGCGATCAGGAACCCGGCGATCAGGAACAGCGCCGCGGTGGACAGTCCGTGGTTGAGCATGTACAGCGTCGAACCGCTCTGACCCTGGCTGGTCATCACGAAGATGCCCAGAATGATGAAACCGAAGTGTGAGATCGAGGTGTAGGCGATCAGCCGCATGATGTCGCGCTGGCCGATCGCCACCATCGCGCCATAGACCACCCCGATCACCGCCAGCACGATGATGGCCGGGCGGAAATACGTTGAGGCGTCCGGGAACAACTGCAGGCAGTAGCGCAGCATGCCGAAGGTTCCCACCTTGTCCATGACCGCCATCATCAGCACCGCAGTCGCCGGGGTGGATTCCACCGCGGCGTCGGGCAGCCACCGGTGCAGCGGCCACAGCGGAGCCTTGACCGCGAACGCGAACATGAAGCCGGCGAACAGCAGCTTGAGCACACCCGGATCCACGGTGGTGGTTGCCGCGGAGAACATCGAGACCAGTTCGCGGAAATCGAACGTGCCGCCAGATGCGCTCTCGCCGGCGCTCACCACGTACACCCCGATCACCGCGGCCAGCATGATCAGGCCGCCGAACAGGTTGTACAGCAGGAACTTCAACGCCGCCCGAGACCGTCCGGCGCCGTCGCCGAAGCCGCCGATCATGAAGTACATCGGGATCAGCATCGCCTCGAAGAACACGTAGAACAGCAGCACGTCCAGCGAGACCAGCGAGATCAGCACCATCGCCTCGACGGTCAGCGTCAGCGCGGCGAAGGCGTGCGGGCCGCGGGTGCGTTCACCGCCGTCGTTCCAGCCGGCAAGCATCAGCAGCGGCACCAGTCCGGCGGTCAGCAGCGCCAGCACCACCGCGATACCGTCCACGCCGAGGGTGTAGCTGGCCCCGAATGCCGGTATCCAGGAATGGGATTCGACGAACTGGTAGGGGGCGGCCACCGGTGTGGTATCGAAGCCCGCGGTGATGACGATCGCCACGGCCAGCGTCGCCAGGCTCACCAGCAGGCCGGTCCACTTCGCCAGCCGTGTGGCCCCGGCCGGCAACACGATGACCAGGCCGGCGCCGGCCAACGGAAGGAGCCACAGCAGGCTCAGCCAGGGCAGGTGCGTGTTCACAGTTGCACCGCCAGGACTACCGCCACGACCAGCACCGTGCCGGCCAGCATCGTCAGCGCGTAGGAGCGCACGAAGCCGGTCTGCAGTCGGCGCATCAGATACGACCCGATCGCCACCAGCCCGGCCAGCATGTTGACCGAACCGTCCACCGCCCGGTCGTCGACGTCGACCAGACCTTGCGCCAGTCGGTTACCCGGACGCATGAACACCTCCTCGTTGAAGGCATCGCCGTAGAGATACTGGCGGGCCGCCACCGTCAGCGGCGACACATCGGTAGGCGCGGTGACCGGTATCGGTTTGCGGCCATACATGCGGTAGGCGACCGCGGCGCCGAGCACGACGATGCCCAGGGTGATGGCGCCGGTGAGCCAGGCCGGAATGGCGTGCGCCGTCTCGTGGGCCGCACCGGTCACCGGGCTCACCACCGGTTCTAGCCAGTGCTCCAGGCGCCCTCCGATGGCCAGTGCGGCCCCGGAGACCACCGCGCCGACCGCCAGCACGATCATCGGCCAGGTCATCACCCGCGGGGACTCGTGCGGATGCTGCAGGGCCCGCTCCGCGCTCACCTCGCTCTCCTCGGCTGCCCAGCGGCGTTCACCGCCGAACGTCATCAGCATCACCCGGGTCATGTAGAACGCGGTGATGCCCGCACCCAGGATCGTCACCGCGCCCAGGATCCAGCCTCGGGTACCGCCGGCGGCCAGCGCGGCCTCGATGATGGCGTCCTTGGAGTAGAAACCGGCGAACGGCGGCACCCCGATGATCGCCAGATAGCAGATGCCGAACGTCACGAACGTCACCGGCATGAAGGCCCGCAGCGCGCCGTAGCGGCGCATGTCCTGCTCGTCGTTCATCCCGTGCATCACCGACCCGGAACCCAGGAACAGTCCGGCCTTGAAGAAACCGTGGGTCAGCAGGTGCAGGATCGCGACGGCGTAGCCCGCCGGGCCGAGTCCGGCGGCCAGCACCATGTAGCCGATCTGGCTGACGGTGGAGGCGGCCAGCGCCCGCTTGATGTCGTCCTTGGCGCAGCCGATGATCGCACCGAAGAGCAGCGTGACCGCACCGACCACCACGACGGCCAGCCGGGCGTCGGCCGACAGGTCGTAAACCGGGCCGGAGCGCACGATGAGGTACACCCCGGCGGTCACCATGGTGGCGGCGTGGATCAACGCCGACACCGGGGTGGGGCCCTCCATCGCGTCGAACAACCAGGCCTGTAGCGGCACCTGTGCGGACTTGGCGCACGCTCCCAGTAGCAGCAGCAAGCCGATCGCGGTGGTGAGCCCACTGGGTCCGGCATCGCTGACCGCACTGAACAATCCGTCGAAGGACAGCGTGCCGAAGCCGGCGAACATGGCGAACATCGCCAGCGACAGCCCGATGTCGCCGACGCGGTTGGACACGAACGCCTTCTTGCCGGCCGCCGCCGCGACCGGCCGGGCATACCAGAATCCGATCAGCAGGTAGGACGCCAGGCCAACGCCTTCCCAGCCCACGTAGAGGCCCAGGTAGTTATCGGCGACGACCAGCAGCAGCATCGCCGCGACGAACAGGTTGAGGTAGGCGAAGAAACGCCGCCGGTCGGGGTCTGCTGCCATGTAGCCGATCGAGTAGATGTGGATCAACGCGCCCACACCACTGATCAGCAGCACGAAGCAGATCGACAGGGGATCGATCAGCACCCCGAAGTCGACGCGCAGGGCGCCGACCGGCACCCAGCTGAACAGGTGAGAGTGCAGCGTCCGGTCCTCGCCCGCCCGGCCCAGCATCTCGGCCAACAGCGCCAGTCCGATTCCGAACGACCCCAGCACGCCGGCGCAGCCCAGCAGGTGCCCCCACCGGTCGGTCCGCCGCCCGCCGAGCAACAGGATCAACGCGCCGGCCGCCGGCAGGGCCACCAGCAGCCAGCTCAGCTGGCTCAGATTCGTCATTGAGCTCCCCAACTCCTAGCCGCGCAGTAGGTTCGCGTCGTCGACCGACACCGATCGCCGGGCCCGGAAGATCGTCATGATGATGGCCAGGCCGATCACCACCTCGCAGGCGGCGACCACCATCGTGAAGAACGCCACCATCTGGCCGTCGAGCGCCGAGTGCAGCCGGGCGAAGGTGACGAACGCCAGGTTGGCGGCGTTGAGCATCAGCTCGACGCACATGAACATCACCAAGGCGTTGCGTCGCAGCATCACTCCGGTGGCGCCCAGGGTGAACAGCATGGCCGCCAGGTACAGGTAGTTCTCCGGATTCACTGGCCCGACTCCTCCCCGTTGCCGGTCGCATGCGCGGCGTTGCCGGTGGCGCCGACCCAGCGGTGCTGCAAGGTGTCCGACACCGACAGTTCCGAATAGGACCCGTCGGGCAACCGTGCGGCGATGTCGACGGCGTTGTGACGGGCGTAGACGCCCGGGGTCGGCAGCGGCGTCGCGCGCTGGCCGGTCTGGAAACGCCGGATGGACAGCTCCCGCTGCGTCATCCGCGGTTGCAGTCGCTCCCGATGGGTCAGCACCATGGCCGCGACCACCGCGGTGATCAGCAGCGCACTGGTGAGCTCGAACGCCCACAGGTAACGGGTGAAGATCAGCGCCGCCAGCCCCTCGACGTTGCTCTGGCCCACCTCCGTCGAGCCGCCGGTCGCCGCGGTGGGCGTGCCGATCCGGCGCAGATGCATGGTGGCGCCGCCGATCCCGGCGATCAGCAGCACCCCGAAGCCGATACCGGCGAGCGTCGAAGCGATCCGTTGGCCGCGCAGGGTCTCCACCAGTGATTCGGCGGAGTCGACCCCGATCAGCATCATCACGAACAGGAACAGCATCATCACCGCGCCGGTGTAGACGACGATCTGCACCACCCCGAGGAACATCGCGTCCTGAACGAAATAGAAGACGGCCAAGGCGAGCATCGTCATCGCCAGGAACAGTGCCGAATACACGGCCTTGGCGGCGGTGACGACCCCGACCGCACCGATTAGTGCCAAAGCGCCCAGCGCCCAGAACGTCACCGCCTCCCCGGTGGAGGTGGCCACGACGATGTCGGCGGCAAGCAGTGTGGCGCCCATCAGGCCTTACCCTGCTTCTTGCGATCCAGCATGACGAACAGGTCGGGGTTCTCGTCGAGTCCGTCGGGGCCGACCCGGCCCAGGTAGTAGTCCTTGTCGGTGGCGCCGGCCGGCATCGGGTGCGGCGGTGCGGTCATCCCGGGCTCCAGCGGTGCCAGCAGCTGGTGGCGTTCCAGGATCAGATCGGCGCGGTTGTCGGCGGCCATCTCGTAGTTGTTGGTCATGGTCAGCGCGCGGGTGGGGCAGGCCTCGATGCACAGTCCGCAGCCGATACAGCGCAGGTAGTTGATCTGGTAGACGCGGCCGTAGCGTTCGCCGGGGGAGAAGCGTTCGTCGTCGGTGTTGTCGGCGGCCTCGACATAGATGGCGTCGGCCGGACAGGCCCACGCGCACAGTTCGCAGCCGATGCACTTCTCCAGCCCGTCCGGGTGCCGGTTGAGCTGGTGGCGGCCGTGGTAGCGCGGCGCGGTCGGCTTCTTGTGCTCCGGGTAGCCGTCGTTGATCGGCCGTTTGAACATCGTCTTCCAGGTGACGCCGAAGCCGGCCAGAGCGTCTTTGAGCTTAGCCATTGACATCCTCCTTGACCCGCGGTGAATTGCGCTGCGGCAGCGGCGGTGTCGGGAATGACCCCCCGGGCGAGGTCAGTGCGACGATCGGCGGGGGCGCGTCGCGCCGGGCGTTCAGCGCGCTGAAGCGGCGATGTAGTGCCGCCAGCACCAGCAGCGTGGTGAGCGTGCTGACGGCTATCAACACGCCTTGCCAGTGCTGGTAGCCGTCATTGCGCAGGCTGCGCATCACCGCGGCGACCAATACCCAGACCAGCGCCACCGGGATCAGAATCTTCCAGCCCAACGCCATGAACTGGTCGTAGCGCAGCCGGGGCAGGGTGGCACGCAGCCAGATGTAGATGAAGATGAAACCCCACACCTTGGCGGTGAACCACAGCAGCGGCCACCAGCCGGAGTTGGCGCCCGCCCACAGGTTGAGCGGGAACGGTGCATGCCAGCCACCGAAGAACAACGTGACGGCCAACGCCGAAACCGTTGTGACGTTGATGTATTCGGCCAGGAAGAACAGCGCGAACTTCAACGACGAGTACTCGGTGTGGAAGCCCCCGACGAGCTCGCCCTCGGCTTCGGGCAGATCGAACGGCGCCCGGTTGGTCTCACCGACCATCGCGGTCAGGTAGACCATGAACGACGGCAGCAGCAGGAACGCGAACCACATCCGGTCCTGGGCGGCCACGATGCCCGAGGTGGACATCGTCCCGGCGTAGAGGAACACCGAGGCGAACGCGAGCCCCATCGCGACCTCGTAGGAGATCACCTGGGCGGTCGAGCGGATGCCGCCCAGCAGCGGGTAGGCCGACCCGGACGACCAGCCGGCCAGGATGATCCCGTACACCCCGATCGACGACATGGCCAGGATAAACAGCACCGCGATCGGCAGGTCGGCCAGCTGCAAGGCGGTGCGATGACCGAAGATGCTGACCTCCGGCCCGAACGGAATCACCGCGAACGCGGTGATCGCCGGCACTGTCGAGATGACTGGGGCCATCAGGTAGATCGCCCGGTCGACGCCGACGGGGGTGATGTCCTCCTTGAGGGCCAGCTTGATGCCGTCGGCGAGGCTCTGCAGCCAGCCCTTCGGCCCGACCCGGTTGGGCCCGGGCCGCATCTGCATGCGCCCCAGCACCTTTCGTTCGATGACGATCGCGAACAGCACCGTCAACACCAGGAATCCGAAGACGCCCAGCACCTTGGCCAACATCAGCCACCAGGGATCGCTCATGGTCTGTGTCCAATCCGTACCACCGCACCGGGGCCGACCCCGAGGGTGCGGTGCACCGCTGAGTCGGCAGAGTTCATCGGCAACCACACCACCCGGTCCGGCATCTCGGTGATGACCAGCGGCAGGCTGATGTGTCCGCGTTCGGTGCTGACCGTGACCGGATCGCCCGCCGCAACACCGATCTCGGCGGCGGTCAGCGCCGACAGTCGCGCCACCGGCTTGCGGGCGGTGCCGGCCAGGTTCGGCTCGCCGGCCTGCATTGCTCCGTTGTCCAGCAGCATGCGCCAGCCGGCCAGCACGGCTTCTCCGGAGTCCGGCTGCCCCGGACGGCCCGGCGCCGCGTCGGGGCCGGACACCCGCTCGCCATCCCAGGCGCCGAAGCGGGTCAGCTCATCGCGCGCTGCCGCCACGCTCGAAAGCCCCAGCACGACACCCATCTCCTCGGCGAGCGCGTCGAGTACCCGCAGATCCGACAGGGTGCCGCGCTCACCGAGAGCGACACCGAACCGGCGGGGCCGGCCCTCCCAGTTGAGATAGGTGCCGGACTTCTCCACCGCCGCCGCAACCGGCAGCACCACGTCGGCGCGTTTGGTGACCTCGCTGTGTCGCAATTCGAGGCTGACCAGGAAGCCGACTGCGTCCAGGGCGGCCAGCGCCGCAGCCGGGTCGGCCAGGTCGGCCGGGTCGACCCCACCGACCAGCAGTGCCCCCAATGTTCCGTCGGCGGCGGCCGTCAGGATGGCGTCGGTGTCACGCCCGGCCTGCGACGGTAGGTCGTCGGGCGCGGCCAGCCCCCAGGCCCGGGCGACCTCGGCCCGCGCGGACGCGTCGCTCAGCGGGCGCCCGCCGGGCAGCAGGCCGGCGAGGGCGCCGCAATCCAGTGCGCCGCGCTCTCCGGCACGACGCGGCACCCAGGCCAGCCGTGCGCCGGTCGCCTCGGCCAGCCGAACCGCGGCGGTCAGTGCGCCGGGGGAGCCCGCCAACCGCTCGCCGACCAGGATCACCGCGCCGGGTTGGCGCAGCAGCTCGTTGAGCTCGGCGTGCTCGGAGCCTGCGCCGATGCCGTCCAGCGCAGCGGCTTCGTCGCCGGGAACGGTAGGCAGTACGGTGCCGAACATCTTGGTCAGCGCGCGGTCGGCAAATGGTGCGACGGCGAACACCTTGGTGTGCTTCTTGCGGGCGGCTTTGCGCAGCCGCAGGAAGACGATCGGGGACTCTTCCTCGGGCTCCAAGCCGACCAGCAGCACCATCGGGGCGGCTTCCAGGTCGGCGTAGCTGGTCTCGATGCCGCGTCCGGCCACCCGGGCGGCCAGGAACGCGGCTTCCTCTGCCGACTGGGTGCGGGCCCGGAAGTCGATGTCGTCGCTGCGCAGCGCCACGCGGGTGAACTTGGCGTAGCCGTAGGCGTCTTCGGCGGTCACCCGCCCACCGACCAGCACCCCGGTGCGTCCGCGTGCGGCGGCCAGGCCGTTCGCCGCGACCGCCAGCGCATGTGGCCACGAGGTGGGGACCAGGTTCCCCGCGTCGTCGCGCACCAGCGGTGTGCTGATCCGGTCGGGCTGGGTGGCGTAGGTGAACGCCCACCGCCCCTTGTCGCAGTTCCATTCCTCGTTGACGTCCGGGTCGTCGCCGGCCATCCGGCGCATCACCTTGCCGCGGCGGTGGTCGGTGCGCTGAGCGCAGCCGGACGCGCAGTGCTCGCAGACGCTGGGCGTGGACACCAGGTCGAACGGGCGCGCCCGGAACCGGTAGGAGGCGCCGGTGAGCGCTCCCACCGGGCAGATCTGCACGGTGTTGCCGGAGAAGTAGGAGTCAAACGGCGTCTCGGCATAGATGCCGACCTGCTGCAGGGCGCCGCGGTCCATCATCTCGATGAACTTGTCGCCGGCGATCTCGTCGGAGAACCGGGTGCAGCGTGCGCACAGGATGCAGCGTTCTCGGTCCAGCAGTACCTGGGAGGAGATGTTGATCGGCTTGGGGTAGGTCCGCTTGGCCTCTTCGAAGCGGGTCTCGGTGCGGCCGTGGGTCATCGCCTGGTTCTGCAGCGGGCATTCACCGCCCTTGTCGCAGGTCGGGCAGTCCAGCGGGTGGTTGATCAGCAGCAGTTCCATCACCAGGTGCTGAGCCCGATCGGCTTCGGCGGAGGTGTGCTGGGTACGGACCACCATGCCGTCGGCGGCGGCGACCGCGCAGGAGGGCTGCGGCTTGCGCTGACCCTCCACCTCGACCATGCACTGCCGGCACCAGGCGACCGGGTCCAGCAGCGGGTGGTCGCAGAACCGCGGGATCTCGATGCCGAGCTGCTCGGCGGCCCGAATAATCAAGGTGCCCTTGGGAACTGTGATCTGCCGGTCGTCGATGGTCACCGTCACCGACTCCTGGCCATTGGCCTGAGAGGGTTGAGTCACGCCACACCGCCGTGAGTTCCGTTGGGCACGAACATGCTCGCTTTCGGGTCGAACGGGCAGCCCCCGTCAAGATGGGCGATGTATTCGTCGCGGAAGTACTCGATCGACGACTTCACCGGCATCGCCGCACCATCGCCCAAGGCGCAGAAGGATTTTCCGAACAGCACGTCGGCGATGTCGAGCAAGGTGTCGAGGTCTTCGGGGGTGCCGCGGCCGGTCTCGAGTCGTTCGTAGATCGGGACCAGCCAATAGGTTCCCTCGCGACACGGTGTGCACTTGCCGCAAGACTCGTGTTTGTAGAACTCCGACCACCGCTGGGCTGCGCGCACCACGCAGGTGGTTTCATCGAAGATCTGTAATGCCTTGGTGCCCAACATCGACCCGGCCGACGCCATACCCTCGTAGTCCAGCGGGATGTCGAGGTGTTCTTCGGTCAGCAGCGGGGTCGACGACCCGCCCGGCGTCCAGAACTTCAACCGGTGCCCGTCGCGGATCCCGCCGGCGTAACCGAGCAGTTCGCGCAGCGTGATGCCCAGCGGGGCCTCGTATTGTCCGGGCCGGTTCACGTGCCCGGACAGCGAGTACAGGGTGAAGCCACGGGACTTCTCGGTGCCCATCGACCGGAACCACTCCACCCCGTTGCGCAGGATCGATGGCACGCTGGCGATGGATTCGACGTTGTTGACCACGGTGGGCGAGGCGTAGAGCCCGGCCACCGCCGGGAACGGCGGCCGCAGTCGCGGCTGGCCCCGGTAGCCTTCCAACGAATCGATCAGCGCGGTCTCCTCGCCGCAGATGTAGGCGCCCGCCCCGGCGTGCACCGTAATGTCCAGGTCGAAGCCGCTGCCGTCGATGTCGGTGCCCAGCAGCCCGGCCGCGTAGGCCTCGGCGACCGCAGTCTGCAACCGCCGCACCACCGGCACCACCTCGCCGCGCACGTAGATGAAGGCCTGGTGCGCCCGGATCGCGTAGCAGCAGATGATCATCCCCTCGATGAGCACGTGCGGCGTGGCCATGAGCAGCGGCATGTCCTTGCAGGTGCCGGGTTCGGACTCGTCGGCGTTGACCAGCAGGTAATGCGGCTTGGCCGCGGCACCTTGGTCGCCTTGCGGGACGAACGACCACTTGGTTCCGGTGGAGAACCCGGCGCCGCCCCGGCCCCGCAGCCCGGAGTCCTTGACCAGGTCGATGACCTCATCGGGCGTCATCGCCAACGCCTTGCGCATGCCGGCGTAGCCGTCGTGGCGGCGGTAGGTCGCAAGCGTCCACGACTCGGGTTCGTCCCAGTAACTGCTCAACACCGGCGTCAGCGGTGTGCCCCCGGCAAGTGTCATTGGCCGCCCCCACTGCCGCTGGTGCCGGGCTCCGGCGGGGTCATCCCGTGGTCGCGGGCGATCTGCAGGCCGGCCAGGGTCGCCGCGCCCGCACCGCCCTGGCCGTCATCGGCGCGTTCGTCGGGGAACCCGGCGAGAATCCGTTCGGTCTCGGCGAAGCTGCACAACGGCATCCCACGGGTGGGTCGCACTTGCTGGCCGTCGCGCAGCCTGTCGACGAGGTCGCGCGCCGATTCCGGGGTCTGGTTGTCGAAGAACTCCCAGTTGACCATCACCACCGGCGCGTAGTCGCACGCGGCGTTGCACTCGATGTGCTGCAGGGTGATCGCCCCGTCGGAGGTGGTCTGGTCATTGTCGACGCCCAGGTGTTGCTTGAGGCATGCGTAGATGGCGTCGCCGCCCATCACCGCGCACAGGGTGTTGGTGCAGACGCCGACCAGGTATTTGCCGGTCGGGTCACGCCGGTACATCGAGTAGAAGGACGCCACCCCGGCAACGTCGGCGCCGGTCATGCCGAGCGTGTCGGCGACGAACGCCAGGCCGGCCGGGGTGACGTAGGAGTCCTCGGCCTGCACCAGATGCAGCAGCGGCAGGATCGCCGACCGCGGCTGCGGGTAGCGGGCGATGATCTCCTTGGCGTCGGCTTCCAGCCGGGCCCGCACCTCGTCGGAGTAGGCGTGCGGCGCATCGGGATGGTTGAACTGATTGGGTTCCTCCGGTGGCCGGCCCAACTGCAGGAAGACCCGCTTGCCGTCGGTTCCGGCGGTTGCCGGCATCAGCCGGCCGCGCCCCGTTTTGTTGTTCTGACCGTTCGTCTGGCTCACCGGTCCACCCCGCCCATGACGGGGTCGATGCTGGCGACCGCGGCGATCACGTCGGCGATCAGCCCGCCCTCGCTCATGGCGGCGACGGCCTGCAGGTTGGTGAACGACGGGTCCCGGTAGTGCACCCGGTAGGGCCGGGTGCCGCCGTCTGAGACCATGTGCACCCCGAGCTCGCCGCGGGGCGACTCGACCGAGACGAACACCTGGCCCGGCGGCACCCACAGGTCCTCGGTGACCCGCTTGAAATGGTGGATCAGCCCCTCCATCGAGTGACCCATGATCCAGCCGATGTGTTCCTTGGAGTTGCCCTGCCCATCCGGGCCCACCGTCAGGTCACCCGGCCAGGCGATCTTGCGGTCCTCGATCATGACCGGGCCGGGCCGCAACTTATCCAGACATTGTTCGACGATTTTCAGTGACTCCTTGATCTCCGCGATGCGGATCAGGTAGCGGCCGTAGGCATCACAGCCGTCATCGGTGATCACATCGAATTCGTAGTCCTGATAGCCGCAATACGGTTCTTCTCGGCGGACGTCATAGGGCAGGCCGGTGGACCGCAGGACGGGACCGGTGATGCCCAGCGCCATGCATCCGGTCAGATCCAGGTAGCCCACGCCCTTGGTGCGGGCCTTCCAGATGTAGTTCTCGGTGAGCAGGTCTTCGATGTCCTTGAGCCGCTTGGGCATCAGGTCGAGGAAGTCGCGGATCTGGGGGATCACCTCGTTGGGCAGATCCACCGATACGCCGCCGGGACGGATGTATTGGTGGTTCATCCGCAGACCGGTGATCGCCTCGAAGATGTCGAGCACCAGCTCGCGTTCCCGGAAGCCGAACAGCATCACCGACAGCGCGCCGAGTTCCATGCCGCCGGTGGCCAACGCGACCAGGTGCGAGGAGATCCGGTTGAGTTCCATCATCAAGACCCGGATGACGCTGGCGCGTTCGGGGATCTCATCGGTGACACCGAGCAGCTTCTCCACGCCGAGGCAGTAGGCGACCTCGTTGAAGAACGGCGACAGGTAGTCCATTCGGGTCACGAACGTGACGCCCTGTGTCCAATAGCGGGCCTCCAGGTTCTTCTCGATGCCGGTGTGCAGATAGCCGATGCCGCAACGGGCTTCGGTCACCGTCTCGCCGTCGAGTTCGAGAATCAGCCGCAGTACGCCGTGGGTCGACGGGTGCTGGGGACCCATGTTGACGACGATGCGTTCGCCGGGGTCGGCGGCCTTGGCCGCTTCGACCACCTGGTCCCATTCCTGCCCGCCGACGTTCAGGACGGTGCGAGGCGTCTCAGTGCTCATTACTTGTAGGCCCTCCGCTGGTCTGGCGGCGGTATCTGCGCGCCCTTGTATTCGACCGGGATACCGCCCAACGGGTAGTCCTTGCGCTGCGGGTGGCCGTGCCAGTCGTCGGGCATCTCGATCCGGGTCAGCGAGGGGTGCCCGTCGAAGATGATCCCGAAGAAGTCGTAGGTCTCCCGCTCGTGCCAATCGGTCGTGGGATAGATCCCGTACAGCGAAGGAATATGCGGATCCGCATCCGGCGCAGCGACTTCCAGCCGGAGCCGACGGCCATGGGTGATGGACCGCAGTGGGTAGACCGCGTGCAGCTCGCGGTCGGTGTCGGCGGGGTAGTGCACGCCGGAGACCCCCAGGCTCAGCTCGAAGCGCAGGGCCGGTTCGTCGCGCAGCAGCTGGGCGACCGCGGGCAGCTGCGCCCGGTGGACATACAGGGTGAGCTCGCCGCGGTAGACCACCACTTTCTCTACGGCGTCGGCGAATTCGATGCCTGCGCGTTGCAGCGCCGCGGTGAGGGTGTCCACGAGTTCGTCGAAGTATCCGCCGTAGGGCCGTGGAGTTTCACCGGGCAGCGCGGCCTCGGTCACCAGGCGTCCGTAGCCGGAGGTGTCGCCGGAGCCCGTCGCGCCGAACAGGCCGCGGCGGACCCTGATCACGTCGTCGGAGTCGCCCCGGTCGTCACCGTCGACAGTGCCCTGACTCACCGCAGCAACCCCCTCATCTGCCAGGTGGACGGGGCCGACAGGGCCGCCTCTTCGGTCGCGGTGATCACCTGCTCCCGGTTGGCGCCCAACGGCATCTCGCGAATCTTCTCGTGCAGCTTGAGGATTGCGTACATCAGCATCTCCGGCCGGGGCGGGCAGCCGGGCAGATAAATGTCGACGGGAACGACATGATCGACCCCCTGCACGATGGCGTAGTTGTTGAACATCCCGCCCGACGACGCGCACACGCCCATCGACAGCACCCACTTGGGCTCGACCATCTGGTCGTAGATCTGCCGCAGCACCGGCGCCATCTTCTGGCTGACCCGGCCCGCCACGATCATCAGGTCGGCCTGGCGCGGCGACGCCCGGAACACCTCCATCCCGAACCGGGAGATGTCGTAATCCGGCGCCATCGACGACATCATCTCGATCGCGCAACAGGCCAGCCCGAAGGTCGCCGGCCACAGCGAGCCTTTGCGGAAATACCCGGCGAGGTTCTCCACGGTGGACAGCAGGAGACCACTCGGCAGCTGTTCTTCTAATCCCATTGTTTAGGCCCGCCTACTCCACTCAATCCCAGTTCAGGCCGCCGCGCCGCCAGACGTAGGCGTAGGCGACGAAGACGACGGCGGCGAACAGCACCATTTCGATGAGGGCGAACACCCCGAGGCCGTCGAAGGCGACCGCCCAGGGGTAGAGGAAAACGATTTCGATGTCGAAAACGATGAACAGCATCGCGGTCAGGTAATACTTCACCGGGAACCGCTGACCGGGCGGGGCGTGCGGCCCGCTCACCGGCTGGTCGGTGGGTTCGATACCGCACTCGTAGGCTTCCAGCTTCGACCGGTTATAGCGCGAGGGGCCGACCAGCGAGGCTATGACCACGGAAAATACCGCGAAACCGGCGGCGAGCGCGGCGAGCACCAGGATCGGCATATACAGGTTCATGCTCAGTGACGTAGTTCCCTTCCGGGCGTCGATGTGAGTTCAGGCACAGCCTAGCCCGCGTCAACCGGGAGGTCGGGAAGAATCCGAAATTGACGGCAACTGTGACCGGCGTCACGCGCTGCAGCGGTCAACGGCCACAGCGTAATTCGCTTCTGAGGGCGCCCTAACCCGGCGGTTCAGCGAGGCTCGACGGAGGAGAGGCGAAGCTGGGGCCGCCGCGCTAACTGGGTGTCGGCGTGCGCAGCAGACCCAGCACCGCGCGGCTCAGGGCCATGGGGTCCAGCGGGTGTGCCAGCGCGGCGTCGGCATGCGACCATTTCGCCAGCCAGACGTCGTCGGCGCGGCCGGTCAGGACCACGATCGGCGGGCAGGGCGTGATCTCGTCCTTGAGCTGTTTGCAGATGCCCATCCCGCCGGCCGGAGTGGCCTCCCCGTCCAGGATGGCGAGGTCGATTCCGCCGGCGTCCATCTGCCGGATCACCACCGGTTCCGTCGCGACCTCGACATAACTCAGCTCCGGCAGATCCGGGTGCAGGTGTGTGCCCAACGCGGTCATGACCCGGGCGCGGGTCGCGGCGTCGTCACTGTAGACCAGGATCCGCAGCGCCTGGAGGGCAGACGTGGAAGACGTGGAGTCAGACACGGTGCAGATGCTACTGCCCGGGTGGCGCCCACAGAGCAGCTTTGGCGGACGACCGTCGAAGTGACTGTCGCGCAGTGACTCTAACCCTCAGCGGTCGTATCCGGGGTGGTCGATCGCCAGCCGGTGCCGCACCAGGGCATACAGGCAATCGGTGAGCGCATCGGGCCGGTCGTCGAACTCACCGGCCCGGATGGTGGCGGCCAGCGCTGCTTCGTCGGCGAAACCCAATCCGGCCAGCGCCTGGGCCGCGGCGCCACTCGCGGCGTCGCGTAACTCCCGTTCGACGATGCGCAGCGCGTTGGCGGCCACCCGGGCGTGGAAGTTGACCTGGCCTTCGGTGGCAGCGCGGATATCGGTGTCGAGGAACTCGGCGACCGCGGCGACGAGCTCGGCGGCGGTGGGCCGGCGGCCCCCGGCGGTCACGGCCAGACCCCGTCGAGCAGGCGCAGCAGATCCCACTCCGTCTCGCTGACCCGCCGGCCGATGGTCGCCAGCTCCACCGAGCGCGCCTGCCCGCTCAGATGCCGCTCGGCCTGGTAGCGGCAGATGATTCCCCACCGCAGGGTGCCCAGCAGTAGCCACCACTCGAACCGCCGGCGGTCGACCACCGTACCGGCGGCCCCCTCGTAGGCGGCCAGCAACGCCTCGATCGCCCCGAGTCCGCCGGCGGCGCGGTCGGCCGGCGCACCGAACCGCCACGCCCGCAGGCAGAACCAGGCCAGGTCCTCGCAGCCGTCGCCGAGGTGTACCAGCTCCCAGTCCAGCACGGCCGCCAGCCCGGTGTCGTCGACGATCAGGTTGCCCATCCGGAAGTCGCCATGCACCAGCTGCGGCCGCACCGCCGGGGGGCGGTGGGCGGCCAGCCAGCGAAACGCCCACTCGAAGGTTGCGGTGGTGTCGTGCATCGCGTCCAGCTGGAGGCGGCAGGCGGTGAGCTGGTCGTCGGCGCTGAGCGCGATGCCTGCCGGGTCGGCCCGGTGGATGGCGGCCAGGGCCTGCGCGCATTGGTGCAGCAGGACCGCGCGTCCAGTGTCGTCGAGCCGGCGATCGATGCGCCGCACCACCGTTTCGCCCGGGATCGCATCGCAGATCAGGAACGGATTTCCCAGTGCCTCAGCAGAATTGTCGGCGATCAGGACGGTCGGTACCGGGGCGCCGGCGTCGCGGGCGGCGCGCTGTGCGTGCGCTTCCAACTCCATGCTGGCATGCAGCTCATCGGGCGGCCCGGTGCGCAGGATCAAGGCGCGAGGCCCCGCTGCTTCCCCGGTCTTCACGACGGCGTCAAATGCCCAGGTTGTCCTGCTGGCGCCGCCGGTCAGGGCCCGCAGGCCCTCGACGGCGACCGGACCCAGCACCGGCGCCAGCACCCGGGCCAGCCGGGCCGACAGTTGCTCGGTCTTCACCACTGCCTCCTGTTCGCCTCATGCGTGGAGTGTGCGGTTTGGTACGCGACACGCCGGGTGTCGCGTACCAAACCGCACCCTGGGCAGGAGCGACGGCTCATCGCCGGCGGTCGAATCCGAACAGTCGCTGCGCGACCCGGCGGATCTGGATCTCCTCGGCGCCCTCGGTGATCCGGTAGCGGCGGTGGTGCCGGTAGATGTGCTCGAACGGCTCGTGGCGGGTGTAGCCGATCCCGCCGAAGGTCTGGATGGCCTGGTCGGCGGCGTCGCACACCAGCCGGTTGGCGCGGTAGTTGGCCATCGACACCTTGTCGGAGACCTCCAGGTGATGGTCGCGGTCCAGATGCCAAGCCGCGTAGTACACCAGCAGTCGCACCATCTGGGCCTCGGTGGCCAGCTCGGCCAACGGCCACTGCACGGCCTGGTTGACCGACAGCGGCTTGCCGAAGACCACCCGTTGGGTGGCATATTCGGCGGCCCGGTCGATGCAGTACTGCGCGGCACCCAGACTGGAGGCCGCTTGGCGGATCCGGTTCTCGTGCAGGAAGGTCTGGGCCACCTCCAGGCCGTGGTCCACCTCGCCGAGTATTGCGTCGTCGGGTACCCGGACGTCGGTGAGCTCGACCTCGCCGTGATCGGTGGGCATATTGAACGTCCACCAGTAGAACGGCACATTGAAGCCCGGTGTGTCGGTGGGCACCAGGAACGCGGTGATGCCGCGCGCCGAGCCGGGGTCACCGGACGTGCGCGCGAAGACCAAGTCGTGGGTGGCTCGATGTACCCCGGTGTTGAACCGCTTGGCGCCGTTGATCACCCAGCCACCGTCGGCGGGTTCGGCGCGGGTTTCCATCCAGGTCGCATCCGAGCCGTGCGCCGGTTCGGTGAGGCCGAACGCCATTGACCGCTCACCGGTGATGAGGGCTTGCGACCACACCCGGCGCTGCTCGTCGGTGCCGAACCGCTCCATCATGATCACCTGCGGGAAGTTCCCGACGATCGACGACTCGTCCTGGAGGTCGTTGTGCAGGCCGAGTCCCTTGTGTGCCAGATGTTCCCGGATCACCGCCATGTCGAGGTTGGTTCCGTCGCGACCACCCAGCGACGACGGCAGGCCGTAGCGCAGCCAGCCCGCCGCGTCGGCTCGCCGGCGCATCTCGGCGAGCAACTCCTCCCAGTCCCGGTTCGGGACACCGCCGTTGCTGACGTCGGTGCGGGCAAACTCCCGGCGGTGGTCGAAGTACTGCATGTTCTCGGCCTGCAGCGGGGCGATCTCGCGCTCGATGAAGTCGTCCATCTCGGCCAATAGCGCCGGAAGATGTTCGGGCAGTGTGAAATCCATGGCACATCCTTTGTCGGTGGTCAGCAGCCGTACAGGGTCTTCCTCCAGATCGTCGACAACGTCGCGACGGCGTCATGATCGCTGATTCGCCAGCCCGGTCCGGACGGACCGACGAAGACGACGGTGAAGTTCTCGAACAGCAGCGCGATCGCCGCCGCGATGTGGTCGGGATCGAGGTCGAGGCCGTGGCCCTGCTGCTGGGCGCGCCGAACCGAGGCGGCGACGATCTCCATGCCGAACCGGCGGAATTCGTTTTGCAGGGCGGCGAATCGCTGGTTGGTGGCCGCGAGCTGCGCGACGGCGATCATGACGCCGATGTTCTGTTTGAACATGCTCCAGTAACCGCTGACCACCGACGTGAAGAACTCGGTGTCCTGCGCGGAGTCCGGCAGTCGCATTTTCAGCCTGGAGGGCTCGACCACGTCGGACAGAAACGACTCGGCCAGCGCGGCAAGCAGGTCTTCCTTGTCCTGGAAATACCGGTACAGCACGGCCGGGGACTTGCCGGCCGCCGACGTGATATCGGCCAGCGTGGTGCCGTGAAAGCCGCGTTCGGCGAACAGTTCCCGAGCGGCCTGCTCGATCGCCTGCCGGGTTTGGCGGCCTTTTGAGCTGAGCTCACGCTGGTTGGACATCGGGACGTTCAGTGCCGTTTCCGGTCACCGGCAGCCAGCAGCGCACTGGGCAGTCGGTGTCCGACGACCGAACTGGCCACGCCGGCGGCGGCGATGGCGGCCTGCAGGTCGATGCCGGTGTCGATACCGCAGTCGCCGAGCAGGTAGACGAGATCCTCGGTGGCGATGTTGCCGGTGGCGCCGGGCGCGAACGGGCACCCTCCTAGCCCGCCCGCGGAGGCGTCCAGGCGGGTCACGCCGCAGCCGACCGCGGCATAGGCGCAGGCCAGCCCGGCGCCGCGGGTGTTGTGGAAGTGCGCCCCCAGCGGCAAGTCCCCGATGATCGGGCGCACGGCCGCGATCAGGTCGGTGACCCGCGCCGGCGTGGTGGTGCCGATGGTGTCGGCGATCGCCAGCCGGTCCACCCCGAACGCGCTCGCCGATCCGGCGATATCGGCGACGCGGCCGGGCGGTGTTGGACCGTCGAACGGGCAGTCCCATGCGGTGGCGATGATGACCTCGACGGACCCGCCGGCGTCATGGGCGATCCCGGCGATATCGGGGATCGCGGCAACGGCCTCGGCGGTCGGCCGCCCGACGTTGGCAGAGCTGAACGAATCCGAGGCGCACACCACGTATTCGATCGAGGTCAGGCCCGCGGCCACTGCCCGGGCGGCGCCACCGGGGCTGGCGACCAGCGCGGAGAATTCCAGGGCGGGGTAGCGCCACAGCTCGGCGGCGAGTTCGGCGGCATCGGCCAGCGCGGGAACCTTGGTGGGGGAGACGAACGAGGTCACCTCGACTTCGCGCACGCCGGTGGCGGCGATCGCGTCCAGCAGTTCGAGCTTGGCGCGCAACGGGATCGGTTGTTCGATCTGCAGCCCGTCGCGCAACGCCACCTCGCGGATCGAGACCTGGCCGGGAATCACAGCACCCCCTCGGCGCGAAGCTCGTCCAGTTCGGCTTCGGTCTTGCCGAGCAGCCCGCCGTAGACCTCGGAGTTGTGTTGGCCGGGCCGGGCCGACCCGGCGTTGCGGATCGCGCCCGGGGTGTCCGAGAGCACCGGGATGATCCCGGGGCCCAACACGGTGCGTTCGGCGCCTTCGTCCCAGTGCTCGACGAGCATGCCGCGGGCCCGCAGCTGCGGATCACCGACCACTTCGGCGACGGTGTTGATCGGTCCGGCGATCACACCGGCGTCGTTGAGCGTGGCGATGATGTCGTCGGGCTTTCGCTGCACGGCCCATTCGCCGATGATGGCGTCCAGCTCGTCCTGGTTGCGGCCGCGCGCAACGTGGTCGGCGAACCGCGGGTCGGTCGCCAGCCCGGGGGAGCCCATGGCCTGACACAGCCGGGCGAACACACTGTCCTGGTTGGCGGCGATCACCACCCAGCTGCCGTCGCCGGCCTGGTAGATATTCGACGGGGCGATGCCTTCCAGCCGGGTTCCCGAGGGCCCGCGTACCACGCCGCCGACGTCGTAGTCCGGGATAGTGGATTCCTGGATGGCCAAGCAGGATTCGGTCAGCGCGACGTCGACGACCTGGCCCTCGCCGGTGACGGTGCGCCGGTACAGCGCGGCCAGCGCGCCCTGCGCGGCGAACATGCCGGCCAGGCTGTCGCCGAGGGAGAGCGCCAGCCGTGGTGGTGGTCCGCCCGGGAAGCCGTTCATGTGCCGCAGCCCGCTGGCCGCCTCGGCGACCGAGGCGTACCCCGCCTTGTGGGCGTCCGGCCCGGTCTGTCCGTAGCCGGAGACCCGCACCAAGATGATGCCGTTGTTGCGTTGCCGCAGCACGTCGAAGCCCAGCCCCCAGCGTTCCAGCGTGCCGGGGCGGAAATTCTCCACGACGATGTCGGCGTTCTCGATCAGCTCCAAAAACAGCTCGCGCCCGCGGTCGGTGCGCAGGTCCAGCGTGACGGCCTTTTTGTTACGGGCGTGCACGGTCCAGAAGAAGTGGTGGCCGTCGACCTCGGCCTGGCCCCAGGTGCGCAGCGGATCGGGTCTGCCGGGCAGCTCGATTTTGATGACCTCGGCGCCCATGTCGCCGAGCAGGCGCCCGGCGAACGGCCCGGAGATCAGCGTGCCGAGCTCGATGACGCGGATGCCGTCCAGCGCACCGACGGGAGTTGGAGTCATACCGACGAGCCTACGAAGTCGTGTCGATCCAGCCAATCGGTGACGATGCCCACGGCCTGCCGCAGCGCACCACGCTGATCCGGGCCGGCGTAATAGTGGTTGGCGCCAGGGATTTCATGGATCTCCTTGTCAGGATGCCCGAGCGCCTCGAAGAGCCGGCGGGTGTGGCTGGGGGTACAGGCGTCATCGGCCATGTTGCCGATCACCAGGGCGGGAACCGCGATGTCGTTGCCGCAGTCCAGCCCGTCACCGTGGGCGTCGTCATAGCTCCATTGCGAGAGCCAGCTGCGCAGCGTGCAGAACCGCGCGAGGCCGACCGGGCTCATGTTCACCACCTGCGGATCCCCCAGATAGCAGCTGCCCGGGGTGCGGTCGTTGGGGTCGACGGTGGGATCCAGCCAACGCGGGTCGGCCATGGTGCCGTGCACCACGAACGCGAACTCATCGTCGGGGCGCCCGGCGGCCTTGAGCTCGGCCAGCTTCGCCTTGACCCAGGCGGTGATTCGGCGGTTGCGGTCGATCTGGGCGGCGCGGTAGCGGTCCAGGAACTCTTCGGTGTACGGCGGCTGGTTGGGGTTGTCCGGGTTGTAGAGGTCCAGCTCCGGGTCGCGCTTGGTCGGATCGGACTCGTCGAGGATCGAGGCGTCCAACCATTCGGTCATGGTGCCGTGCCGGCTGATGTGCGCCGCGAGCAGCATGATGCCGTCGGCGGGGATCAGCCCGAGTTTGGTCAGGTCGGGGCCGTCGCCGGACGGGCTGGCCGTCACCGTCGGATGCTGTGCTTGCTGCTGGTAGAACAGCGACAGCGAGCCACCCCCGCTCCAGCCGGCCAGCACCACCTTCGAATAGCCGAGCCGATTCTTAGCGTCGGAGATGCATTGCCCGAGGTCTTCGACCACCTTCTCCATCAGCAGGGCGGAGTCGGTGCCGCGGAATCGGCTGTTGCAGTAGATGACGTGGTGACCGGCGCGGGCCAGTGCGTTGACCATCGGCAGGTAGGCGCCGCCGCCGATCGGGTGCATGAAGATCAGCACGGTGTCGCTCGGCGCATCCTTGGGCCGCAGCAGATAGCTTTCCAGCACCACCAGCTCGGCGACGCCGCCGTAGACATCGCGAACACCGGAATTGTTCTGGTAGGCAATGAGATAGGGGATACGGTCGTAGTCGTGCTTGGCGGTCATGCGTGCTGTCCTAGGTCGTGGGCGAGAACTTCCGGTGACGGGGTGAGCCGGCGGCGGGTGTCGATGGCGACCACCTGCCAGTCCACGCGCTGGTAGTCGTCGAACTTGCGCCGGGCTCGTTCACGGGCTTTCTCCGGGGCGCCGTGGTGCACGCCTTGCGGTGCGTGACTGATCAGCCCCGGCGGCATCGGAATCCCGTAGAGCGATCCGCCGTGGAAGAACGCGATCTCGTCGTAGTCGACGTTGCGGTGATACCACGGGGTGCGCTCGGTGCCGGGCGCTCCTTCGGCGGGCTTGGGCAGAAAGTTCATCACGTACACGCCGGTGGCCTGCATGAACAGGTGCACCGTCGGGGGCAGGTGCACGCTGTCGGAGGTGATGACGTTGTAGTCGGCGATGTTGAAGGTGAAGGCGAAATTGTCGCCGCGCCAACCTTCGACATCGATCGGATTATGTTGGTAGTACAGCGTTGTCGGCCCACCGTTGTGGACCAGCCTGACCTCGTACTCCTCTCGTCCGTCGTCGTCGATGGGAGCCGGTTCCGGGATTACCGCCTGCGATGGGTCGAAGGGGAAGTGCCGGCCCAGCGGTCCGGGTGGCGGCACCCGGAATTCGTCGGTGGCCTCAATGAGTAGCAGTGTCGTTTCGGCGGCGGGCAACTGCCGCCAGGTGGCCGCCTTGGGCAGATACACCCAGTCGCCCTCGCGGTAGTCCAGCGGACCGAATTCCGTTTCCAGCCGCCCGGCACCGGCGTGCACGAAGCACAGCAGGTCACCGTCGACGTAGCGGACATGAAACGGCATCTCGGCGGAGCGCCGGGACAGCGAGATGCGGCAGTCGGCGTTACTGAACAGCAGCAGTGGGCCGCCGGCGGCATCGGTGGCGTCGCTGGGTTCCAGGTGCGCGGCCAGTACATCGATGGGCCGCAGCGGGCCCTCGGCGCGGTAGGCGGTCGGGTCGTGGCGCCGGTACATGTTGGCGGTGCGGCCGGTGAAGCCCCCGCGGCCCAGCTCGTCGTCCTTGAGCCCGTCGAGGTCGGCGTGCAGGCGGCGCGGTGTGGTGCCTTTGCGCAGGTGAACGAAGGATTCCATCGGCGGCCCCCGGGGCGAACGTGCAGCAGACATGGCGCAGAACTAAAAGTGACTTTACTTTTCGTTTCCGTCAGCGGCAAGGGTCTCCGCGACCACAGCGGTCGCCGCGGCAACCGGGGCCTTCGGGCGTCGCGGTGTTGCCGGGACCGGGATCGGCGAGATCTGCCAGCGAGCGGGTGTCACGCAGGGCGCTTTCTCGTCGCACTTTCCGGAGGGCGAGCAACAGCTCGTGCTGGACGTCGTGCGGCGCCAATCGTGCGGACGTGGCCGGGCCCTTCACGCAATTGACTGCCGTCGAAGGGCAGTCGCCCGGACAGACGGTGGCAGCGGCGGGTGAGGCTTTCCAGTACTGGGCCGGCGAACGTCGCGGCCGTGACGGCGCAACATCGAAGGATCTCGCCGTAGAACGCCCCCGAATCCCAAAGGAACCGGGGGCGTTCGAGGTGTGGCGGAGCTATTTCAGCTCGGCCGACGACAGGCCCAGCAGTCGCCGCGCCACCACCAGCTGCTGAATCTGCTGGGTGCCTTCGAAGATGTCGAGGATCTTCGAGTCGCGGCCCCACTTCTCCAGCAGGGTCTGCTCCGAATAGCCGGTGGTGCCGGCCAGTTCGACGGTCTTGAGGGTGACGTCGGTGGCCATCCGGCCGGCCTTGGCCTTGCCCATCGACGCCTCTTTGGAGTTGGGGATGTTGTTGTCGGCCTGCCATGCCGAGCGCAGCGTCAGCAGGTACGCCGACTCCCAGTCCGCCTCCATCCGCAGGAACTCGGCGGCCGGCGCGCTTTGGGCGTGGGCCGGTTTGTCGTAGGAGATCTCCACGCCGGCGTCGGTCAGGATCGTGCGCAACTCCTCCAGGGCCGCGCGGGCGACACCGACCGCCATCGCCGCGACGATTGGCCGGGTGTTGTCGAAGGTCTCCATGACCCCGGAGAAGCTCTTCTCGGTGTTGATCTCGGGGCTGCCCAGCAGGTTGTCCTTGGGGATCCGGGCGTTGTCGAACCGGATCACCGCGGTGTCGGAGGCCTTGATGCCCAGCTTGTGCTCCAGGCGTTCGACGATGACGCCGGGGTGCTCGCGCGGCACGATGAACGATTTGATCGCCGCACGGCCCAGGGACTTGTCCAGCGTGGCCCACACCACGATGTGGGTGGCCCGCGAGCCGGCGGTGACGAAGATCTTCTCGCCGTTGATCACGTACTCGTCGCCGTCCAGCGTGGCCGTCGTGCTCACCGCGGCCGAGTCGGACCCGAAGCTCGGCTCGGTGATGGCCATCGCCGCCCACACCTTGCCCAGCCGCTGCAGCTGTTCATCGGTGGCCACACCCGAGATCGCCGCGTTGCCCAATCCCTGATAGGGCACCGACAGCATCAAAGCGACGTCGCCCCAGCTCATTTCGAGGACCTGCAACAGCGCGGCCATGTTGGCGCCGTTGCGGTTGCCCTCTTTGCCCTCGGCCTCGCGGAAGGCCTCGGCTCCGGCCAGCGCGTTGCCGCCGGCCTTCGACACCCCGTCGAACAGGGTCTCCAGCGTGTCGAGTTCGACCGGGTAGGCGTGCTCGCGCTGGTCGTACTTGCGTGAGATCGGGCGCAGCATCTCGGCGGCGCCGGCGTGTGTCATCTCGACGACGTGCTGCAGTTTCTTCGGGAGTTCCAGATTGATTGCCATGTCAGGTCTTTCAGGTCGGTATCGGGAAGAAAGGTTGAATGACCGCTAGATCACTACGATGCCCTCGGCCACGCCGATGGCCCGCAGGTCGCGGTACCAGCGTTCGACCGGGTGTTCCTTGACGTAGCCGTGGCCCCCGAGCAGCTGTACGCCGTCCAGGCCGATCTGCATGCCCTTGTCGGTGGCGATCCGCTTGGCCAACGCGGCCTCGCGGATGAACGGTAAGCCCTGCTCGGCGCGAGCCGCCCCGCGCCAGGTCATCAGGCGCAGACCATCGAGCTCGATGGCGATGTTGGCGCACATGAACGCCACCGACTGCCGGTTGGCGATCGGCTCGCCGAAGGCGTGACGCTCCTTGATGTAGGGCATCACATAGTCGAGCACCGCGTGGCTGGTGCCGACCGCCAACGACGCCCAGCCCAGGCGCGCGAGCGCGATCGCCTCGGAGTAGTCCGTGTCGGTCGCGGCGTCCTCGCCGAGGCGGGCGGTCAGCGGTACCGACACCTTGTTCAGCTCGATCTGGCCCAGCGCCGCGGCGCGGACGCCCATGCTGGGGTCGGCCTTGACGGTCAGGCCCGGCGCCGAGGACTCCACGATGAACAGCGCCGGCTTGCCGTTGAGCTGGGCGGCCACGATGAACAGCTCCGCGCTTGCCGCTGCCGGCACCAGGGACTTGACGCCGTCGAGCCGGTAGCCGCTGGGGGTGCGCACCGCGGTGGTCTTCAGGTTGGTGGGGTCGAACAGCGGCTGCGGCTCGGCGATGGCCACGCACGCCTGCGGGACGTTCTCACCGGCGAATTCCGGCAGGTAGGTGGCTTGCTGGTCGGCGCTGCCCCAGTGCGTCAATGCCGCGGCCACCCCGCCCGGCGCCAGGATCGGCAGCGCCAAGCCCATGTCGCCGTAGGCCAGTGCCTCGCCGACCAGCACATTGGTGATCGCGGAGCGGTGTGCGGCGATCCCGTCGAAGTCCTCCGGGATGTTGATGGCGGTGATCCCCAGTTCGGCGGCCTTACCGATCAATTCGTGCGGGTAGTCGGCGGCCTCGTCGGCGTCGTGGGCGGCCGGGCGCAGAATCTCCGACGCGAACTCCTCGACCGTCTCGACGATCATCTGCTGCTCGTCGTCGGGGGTCAGATCGAAATAGTCTTTGCCGCTCGCCTTGAGCCGGGTGGGAGCCTTGCCCAGGGTCTGGACCCGCTTGAACTCGCGGGAGGTCGCCCCGGCCACCGAGAAGACCGTCTTCACCCCGTAGTTCAAGGTCCGGTTGAGCGGGTTGCGCAGGTTGTGCCGGTCCAAAAACTCCCGGCTGACCAGCGGGGTGACCAGCGCCAGGGCGTTGGCGATCGGGGTGCGCTTCGGCTTCTCCAGCCCGATCGCACTCGAGCGGCCGGACCGCTTGTTCTTGGAATCGCGGGCCACGGATGCAGTGTCAGTCATGTCAGAGCCTCACTGAAAAGGGAAGTATCGGTGAGACCACCTTACTCCGAAGTAAGGTGACTCGACAGTAAGGTGTGACGAAGTCGTCAGCGGCGCCCGCGCCGGCGCCCCTAACCCGTGGTCAGGCGGCTCAAGACCGGCCGGTGCAGCAGCGCATTCGCGGCCACAGCGCTGCCGCCGTGCGGCCCCGGGGCGCCGGTCAGATCGGTGAACGTTCCGCCCGCCTCGCGCACCAGCACGTCCAGGGCGGCCAGATCCCACACCGATACGGCCGGTTCGACGACGACGTCGACCGCGCCCTCGGCCAGCAGGCAGTACGCCCAGAAGTCGCCGTAGGCCCGCACCCGCCACACCGCCTCGGTCAGGTCGAGGAACTGCTCCCGCAGGCCGCGCAGCGCCCAGGTCGTCAGGCCGGCGAACGACAGGCTGGCCGAGTCCAGGTCGCCCACCGCCGACACCGACAGTCGACGCGCCGGCCGGTCACCGAAACTGCCGAACGCGCCCTGGCCGTCGGCGGCCCACCACCGCCTGCTCAGCGCCGGGGCGCTGACGACCCCGACGCGGGGGACGCCGTCGACGAGCAGCGCGATCAAGGTGGCCCAGACCGGGACCCCGCGCACGAAGTTCTTGGTGCCGTCGATCGGATCGATGATCCACTGGCGGCCGCTGAACGATGTTGTGCCGCCGAACTCCTCGCCGAGGATCTCATCGGCGGCCCGGTCCGCGGCCAGCATCTCGCGCAGCGCGGTCTCGACCGCCTGGTCGGCGTCGGTGACCGGGGTGAGGTCCGGCTTGGTGTCCACCCGCAGGTCCAGGGCACCGAATCGAGCCAGGGTGATCGCGTCGGCCCGGTCGGCCAGGGCCAACCCCAGGGCGAGGTCTGCTTGGAGATCGGGGTCGAGATTGTCGTTGCTCTGCGCCATGGCTGCAGTCCTACCATGGCCTGATGTGGGAGATGTGGGCGCTGCTGTTGCTGCTGGCGATTCTGGCGGTGTTCGTCGCGCCACGGTTCTTCCGCCCGGGTCCAGGCGGCGGAGCCCAAGACGGCACCCTGCTGGTCACCGGCGTCAGCCCGCGGCCCGAGGCTGTCGGTCAGCAGTACGTCACGATCACCGGCGTCATCAACGGGCCCGGAGTGGATGAGCACGAGGTCTACCAGCGACTCGCGGTCGACGTGGCCAACTGGCCGAGCATCGGCGACCTACTGCCGGTGGTGTATTCGCCGCGCAACCCCGACAACTGGAATCTGGTGGGCCCGCCCTCACCCCGAGACTGAATCGGCCGACGCCGCACCGGTGTGTCGCGTCGTCAGATTCCGGTTCGCGCCACCGCGCAGACCGTGGCGCCGGACGCTCAGCCGTGCCCGACCCGCAGCATCTCGGCGACGCTGACCAGCTTGACGCGGGGCCGGCCGTGCGGCTCCCCGGTGGACCGCTCGTGCGCGTCGATCAGCTGCCAGTGCTCGGCGGTGACCAGCTCGGGCTGGCGGGACAGCAGCCACTTCTCCAGCTGCACGTCGTAGTCGGCGTCGACATCGGGCAGTTCGGCTGCTGCTGCCCGGGAGGCCAGGTCGGCGGCGAGGGTGTCGACGGTGGCCTGCGAGTCGCTCTTGTTCGAACCGATCACCCCGGATGGTCCGCGCTTGATCCACCCGACCACGTACTGATTGCGGGTGCCTTCGATACGGCCGTCGGTGTGCGGAATGGTGCAGCTGCGCTCGTCGAACGGCAGACCCGGCGTCGGCACCCCGCGGTAGCCGACCGCCCGCACCACCAGATCGACCGGTAGCACTTCGCGCTCCCCGGTGTCGCGGGCGCTGACCCTGCCGAGTTCGTCGGTGACGAGTTCATTGCGGCCCAGCACGATCTCCTGCACCCGGCCCTCGCCGCGGATCTCGATGGGGGAGGTGCGGAACCGGAATACGATGCGGCGATTGCCCGGATGCTGCTCGCGGCCGACGTAGCCGCTGAGCACCTTGAAGTTCGCCCTCGGGTGTTTGCCGGCGGCTTCGGCGTCGGCCTCGGTGATCCCGGCCAGTTCCTCGGGCGGGATCACCACGTCGACGTTCTCGAGGCTTTTCATCTCGCCCAGTTCGCGCAGCTCCGGGCTGGTGAAGGTGGCTTGCAGCAGGCCGCGGCGGCCGATGACCACCACCTCTTCGATACCGCGCGGGTCGAGCAGTTCCAGCGCGTGGTCGGCGATGTCGGTGTTGCGCAGTTCGTCGGGGTCGCTGACCAGGATGCGTGCCACGTCCAGGGCCACATTGCCGTTGCCGATCACCACCGCGCGCTTGCCGCTCAGGTCCGGGGTCATGTCCTTGAAGTGCGGGTGGCAGTTGTACCAGCCGACGAAGTCGACGGCGGCGACGCTGCCGGGCAGATCCTCGCCCGGGATGCCCAGGTGCCGGTCGGACTGGGCGCCGACGGCGTAGATCACCGCGTCGTAGCGTTCGGCGAGTTCCGCGGCCTGTACGTGCTCGCCGACGGCGATGTTGCCGAAGAACCGGAACCGCGGATCGGCCGCGGTCTTCTCGAACTGCGCGCTGATCGACTTGATCTTCGGGTGATCGGGTGCCACGCCGGAGCGCACCAGACCCCACGGCGTCGGCAGCATCTCCAGCATGTCCACGCGCACGTCGACCTCACCGCCGGCGGCCAGCTTGAGCAGGGAGGCCGCGGCGAAATACCCGGACGGGCCGGAGCCGACGATCGCGACGTGGTAGGGCCGCATCCTCGAACCTTCTTTCCTGTCGGGAAGTCGTGCATGCACCGGCGTATCCCCGATGCTAGAGGTCGACTCCCGATGCTCGCCGGTAACCTCGATAAACGTGGAACCCGACCGCCAGTCCGACATCGCCGCCCTCGACGCCACATTGACCACGGTGGAGCGGGTGTTAGACGTCGATGGCCTGCGCAGCCGCATCGACAAGCTCGAGCACGAGGCGTCCGACCCCAACCTGTGGGACGACCAGGCCCGCGCCCAGCGGGTGACCAGCGAGTTGTCACATGCCCAGGGCGAGCTGCGCCGGGTGGAGGAACTGCGCCGCCGCCTCGACGACCTGCCGGTGCTTTACGAGCTGGCGGCCGAGGAGGAGGGACAGGCTGCAACCGATGCGGTGGCCGAAGCCGACGCCGAACTCGCCTCACTGCGCGCCGACATCGAGGCGATGGAGGTGCGCACGCTGCTGTCCGGCGAGTACGACGAACGCGAGGCACTGGTCACCATCCGCTCCGGTGCGGGCGGCGTGGATGCCGCGGACTGGGCGGAGATGCTGATGCGGATGTACATCCGCTGGGCCGAGCAGCACAAGTACGGCGTCGAGGTTTTCGACACCTCCTACGCCGAAGAGGCCGGGATCAAGAGCGCGACATTCGCGGTGCACGCCCCGTTCGCCTACGGCACGCTGTCGGTGGAGCAGGGCACGCACCGGCTGGTGCGGATCAGCCCGTTCGACAACCAGAGCCGCCGGCAGACGTCGTTCGCCGAGGTCGAGGTGCTGCCGGTGGTGGAGACCACCGACCACATCGACATCCCCGAAGGCGATGTGCGGGTCGACGTCTACCGCTCCAGCGGGCCGGGTGGGCAGTCGGTGAACACCACCGACTCGGCGGTGCGCCTTACCCACATCCCGACCGGCATCGTCGTCACCTGCCAGAACGAGAAGTCGCAGCTGCAGAACAAGGTGTCGGCGATGCGGGTGCTGCAGGCGAAGTTGTTGGAGCGCAAGCGTTTAGAGGAACGCGCCGAACTCGACGCGCTCAAGGGCGACGGCGGCAGCTCGTGGGGCAACCAGATGCGCTCCTATGTGCTGCACCCCTATCAGATGGTCAAGGACCTGCGCACCGAGTACGAGGTGGGCAACCCGGCAGCGGTGCTCGACGGTGACATCGACGGATTCCTGGAAGCCGGAATCCGGTGGCGCAACAGGCCGGAGGGCGACTGACCTCATGGTGGTGGCGTTCTCGCCGGGACAGCGCTGGCATGACCTGTGGCACGGTGCCATCGGCGAGTGGGTGATCACCAAGGGATTGCGGATCGTCCTGCTGCTGATCGGGGCGGTGCTGGCGTCGCGATTCATCACCTGGGCGGCGCGTCGGGTCACGCGTCGCCTCGAACTCGGCTTTCAGGCCAGTGACGCGCTGGTGCGCTCGGAGGCCTCCAAGCATCGCCAGGCGGTCGCCTCGGTGATCTCCTGGGTGTCGGTGGTGCTGCTCGGGGTGGTGGTGGCCGTCCAGATCACCGGCATCCTCGATGTGCCGATCGGCTCGCTGGTGGGGCCGGCCGCGGTGATCGGCGGCGCGCTCGGTTTCGGCGCCCAGAAACTGGTGCAGGATCTGCTCAGCGGCTTTTTCATCATCACCGAGAAGCAGTACGGCTTCGGCGACCTGGTGCAGCTGAGCATGATCGGCGCGACGGTCGAGGCGCTGGGGACCGTCGAAGACGTGACCTTGCGGGTGACCAAATTGCGCACCCCCAACGGCGAGGTCTTCACGGTCCCGAACGGCAACATCGTCCGGTCGTTGAACCTGTCCAAGGACTGGGCACGGGCCGTCGTCGACATCCCGGTTCCCACCACCGCCGATCTGAACCGGGTCAACGAGGTGCTGCACCAGGTGTGTGAGAACGCGCGCGAGGCCGACGCCCCGCTGCGCGACCTGCTCTTGGACGAGCCGTCGATCATGGGGGTGGAGAGCATCGAACTCGGTGTGGTCAATCTGCGCATGGTGGCCCGCACCCTGCCCGGCAAGCAGTTCGAGGTGGGACGCCGGCTGCGCATTCAGGTGGTGCGAGCGCTGGCCTCGGCCGGTGTCGTCACCGCCGGTGAGGTGAAGCCGGTGGAGACGCCGTGAATATCAGCCTGAACAAGCCGGAGACCGCCCGCGCCGCGGCCAAGCGGCGCTGGCCGGTGCACCTGTTCAATGGCCGGATCCGCACCTCGACCGTGGTGTTGATCATCGCGTTCGCGGTGGTGTGGTGGGTGTATGACACCTACCGGACCGAGCCGACACCGCCGGCCGCCCCCCAGGTGGTGCCACCCGGTTTCATCCCCGACCCGGCCTACACCTGGGTGCCGCGCACCAAGTTGCAGCAGCCGCCGGTGACTGTCACCGAGACGGTCACCCCCACACCGACCACGACCGAGGCGCCGCCGCCGACCACCGAGACACCGCCGCCGCCGTCACCGGTGCCCGGGTTTCCGTTCTGTCCGCCGCTGTGCCCGCCTCCCGCCCCGGCTCCGCCCGAACAGGTGCCGCCGCCGGCGCCTGGGCTGCCGCAACCGCCGCCACTACCCGGCGCCCCGCACGCCCCCGCCCCGCCGCCACCGGGTCCGCCGACTTCGTATCCTGCGGCGCCGTAGATGTGGCCTGACCGGCGCCGGCACGCCGCACGGCTAAACTGCGTGCCGTGATGATCACGCTCGACCATGTCACCAAGCAGTACAAATCGTCGGCGCGGCCGGCGTTGGACAACATCAACGTCAAGATCGACAAGGGCGAGTTCGTGTTCCTGATCGGACCGTCCGGTTCGGGCAAGTCGACGTTCATGCGGCTGCTGCTGGCCGAGGAGACCCCCACCAAGGGCGACATCCAAGTGTCGAAGTTCCACGTCAACAAGCTGCCCGGTCGCCACATCCCGAGCCTGCGCCAGGTGCTGGGCTGCGTGTTCCAGGACTTCCGGCTGCTGCAGCAGAAGACTGTTTTCGAGAACGTCGCGTTCGCCCTCGAGGTGATCGGCAAGAAACCGGAGATGATCAACCGGGTGGTCCCGGAGGTGCTGGAGATGGTCGGGTTGTCCGGCAAAGCCAACCGGCTGCCCGGCGAGTTGTCGGGAGGGGAGCAGCAGCGGGTGGCCATCGCGCGCGCGTTCGTCAACCGGCCGCTGGTGCTGCTTGCCGACGAGCCCACCGGCAACCTCGACCCGGAGACCAGTGAGGACATCATGGATCTGCTGGAGCGGATCAACCGCACCGGGACCACGGTGCTGATGGCGACGCACGACCACCACATCGTCGACTCGATGCGCCAACGGGTCGTCGAGCTGTCACTGGGGCGGCTGGTGCGCGACGAACAGCGCGGGGTCTACGGGATGGACCGCTGACGTGCGCTTCGGTTTCCTCTTCAACGAAGTCCTGACCGGACTGCGCCGCAATGTCACCATGACGGTGGCGATGATCCTGACCACGGCGATCTCGATCGGGTTGTTCGGCGGCGGCCTGCTGGTGGTGCGCTTGGCCGATCAGTCCCGCAACATCTACCTGGACCGGGTCGAATCGCAGGTGTTTTTGAATCCCGACGTCGCCGCCGACGACCCGAACTGTGACGCGCCGGCCTGTAAGGCGCTGCGCGAGCGCATCGAGGCACGCGACGACGTGAAGTCGGTCCGCTATCTCAATTCCGACGACGCCTACGCCGACGCGATCCGCAAGTTCCCGGAGTTCAAGGATGTGGCCAGCAAGGACTCCTTCCCGGCGTCGTTCATCGTCAAGTTGGAAAACCCTGAGCAGAGTAGGGATTTCGACGCCGCGATGGCCGACCAGCCCGGTGTGCTCAGCGTGCTCAACCAGAAGAAGCTGATCGACCGGCTCTTCGCCGTGCTCGACGGGCTCTCCAGCGCTGCGTTCGCCGTTGCCCTGGTGCAGGCGATCGGGGCGGTGTTATTGATTGCCAACATGGTTCAGGTCGCCGCGTACACCCGCCGCACCGAGGTATCGATCATGCGACTGGTGGGGGCCAGCCGCTGGTACACCCAGTTGCCGTTCCTGCTGGAGGCGGTGCTGGCCGCGACCGTGGGCGTCATCATCGCGGTCATCGGCTTGATCGTGGTGCGGGCATTGTTCCTCGACAACGCGCTCAGCCAGTTCTATCAGGCACATCTGATCGCCCGTATCGACTACGCAGACATCTTGTACATCTCACCGATCCTGCTGTTGCTGGGCGCAGCGATGGCCGGGGCGACGGCGTATGTGACGCTTCGTCTGTACGTCCGGCGGTAGTGGTGGCCAAGAAGGCGGCGGGCAAGCGCACCGACAAACCGGCCAAGCAGATCATTGCGTCGAATCGCAAAGCACGGCACAACTATTCGATTCTGGACGTCTACGAGGCCGGGGTGGCGCTGGTGGGCACCGAGGTGAAGAGCCTGCGGGCGGGCCAGGCCTCCCTGGTCGATGCGTTCGCCACCGTCGACGACGGGGAGGTGTGGCTGCGCAACATGCACATCCCCGAGTACCGGCACGGCAGTTGGACCAACCATGACCCGCGACGCACCCGCAAGCTGCTGTTGCACCGACGCCAGATCGACACGCTGATCGGCAAGATTCGCGACGGCAACCTCACCTTGGTGCCGCTGTCGGTGTACTTCACCGAAGGCAAGGTGAAAGTCGAACTGGCGCTTGCCCGCGGCAAGCAGGCCCACGACAAGCGGCAGGATCTCGCTCGCCGGGATGCCCAGCGCGAGGTGTCGCGCGCGCTGGGACGACGCGCCAAGGGCATGTGATCGGGGCAGGGCTGGCACTGCTGTCAGCGGCCGGCTTCGGGTTCAGCGATTTCGCCGGCGGCCTGGCCGCGCGCCGGGTACCGGCGCTGCGGGTGGTGCTGGTGTCCTACCCGGTGGCGCTGATGTTGTTGGGCACGCTGGCGATCGCGGTCGGTGGGCCGATCCCGCCGGGAGCAATCGGCTGGGGCCTGGCCTCCGGGCTGGCGCTGGGACTGGGCGGGTGGTGGTTCTACGCCGCCCTGGGTTCGGGTCCGATCGCGGTGGTATCCCCGGTCTCGGCGGTGCTGACCGCGGGGGTACCGGTCGTCATCGGTGTCCTGCAGGGAGAGCGGCCCGGCACGGTGGCCGCGGCCGGAATCGTGCTGGCCCTGGTCGCCGTCGCCTTGGTGAGCCGGCAGGCCACCGACGAGGACATCCGCCCGCACCGGTTCACCCGCAAGGTGGCGTGGCTGACCGTCGGCGCCGGCGTGGCGTTCGGTCTGGACTTCGTGTTCATCCACGAGGCCCCGGCCGACTCCGGACTGTGGCCGCTGGCGTTCGCGCGGGTGGCGGCCGCGGTGCTGGTGGTCACCGCGGCGACCGGCGCCGGGGAGCTGCGGGTGCCCACCGGCGCGACGCTGCGGCTGGCGCTGCTGGCGGGGCTGGCCGATACCGGCGCCAACGTCGCGATGCTGCTGGCCCTGCGCGGATCGGAGCTGTCGCTGGCCAGCGTGCTGATCTCGCTGTTCCCGGCGGTGACGGTGGTGCTGGCCATCGTGGTGCTGCGCGAGCGGGTGCATCGTGGGCAGCTGGTCGGCATGGTGGCGGCGGTGGTTTCGGTGGCGATGATCACCGCCGGATAGCGGCCGGGTTTAGCATCGGAATCCATGACCGACCCTGCCCTGACGCGGCTCGACAAGTCCGAGGTGTTGGCAGGGCTGTTCGCCTGCTGGGATGGCCTCGATAAGTTGCTGGGCGGTTTGACCGACCAGCAGTGGTCGCAGCCGGTGCCGTTGCCGGGGTGGTCGGTGCACGACGTGGTGGCACACCTCGTCGGAACCGAATCGATGCTGCTCGGAACGCCCACGCCGCAAAGCGATCTCGACGTCTCGGCGCTCGAACACGTTCGCAACGAGATCGGGGCGAACAACGAGTGCTGGGTCCGTCATCTGCGTGGCGAATCTCCGGCGGATCTGCTGGGGCGGTTCCGGTCGGTGACCGAGCAGCGACGCGCGGTGCTAGCGGCGCTGTCCGGCGACGACTGGAACGCGCCGACTATGACACCGGTCGGTCCGGACAGCTACGGCCGGTTCATCCGGGTGCGGGTCTTCGACTGCTGGATGCATGAGCTCGACATCCGTGACGGGGTGGGACTGCCGGCCTCAGATGCCGAGCTGGCCGGCCCGGCGGCCGCGCTGGCTCTCGACGAGATGTCCGCCGCGATGGGAAGGGTGGTGGGCAAGCTCGGCGGGGCGCCGCAGGGCTCCCGGGTGGCCATCGAGCTGACCGGGCCACTGGCGCGGACCATCCGGGTGACGGTCGACGGCCGCGGCCGGGTTGTCGACGACTTCGGCGGCGAGGCGCCCACCGCGGTGATCCGGATGGACGGGCTGGCGTTCACCCGGGTGGCCGGCGGGCGCGCAGCTCCCGGGGCGGTCGACTTCGACGGGGACCGGGCGGTCGGTGCCCGCATCGTCGAGCATCTGAACTTCGTCATCTGAGGTGCCGCCCCAGGCCGGGCCCGGGAAGAAAATGTCGCGGCCTGTCGTTGCAGACCGGTACCATGGGTTGTCTCGCCGAACCGGCGGGGGAGCGCAAGAGATATACGGACAGGGGGCTGAAAGGTTTCGACTTCGCGCGTCGAATCAAGGGAAGCGTGCCGGTGCAGGCAGGAGACCACCGTAAGCGTCGCTGTAACCAAGTAAGCGCCAAGGTTGCACTTACTCCGGCTAAGGTCGCTCTCCAGAGCGACTTCGCCCTCGCTGCCTAAGCGACGGCGGGCCTGTCAGACCGGGACCTCCCTCGGCCCGGACCCTGGCATCGACTAGAGGGATCCACCGATACGTCCGGTCGCGGGATGTATCGGGACACCAACAGCGACTGGGATCGTCATCTCGGCTAGTTCGCGTGACCGGGAGATCCAAGTAGAGGCATAGCGAACTGCGCACGGAGAAGCCTTGAGGGAATGCCGTAGGACCCGGGTTCGATTCCCGGCAGCTCCACCCCGAGAAGCTGGCCAGAGCACAAGCTCTGGCCAGCTTTCGTTTTCGGCCCGCCGGGGGCCGGCTTGCCGGCGATACGCTGGGGTATGACCGCGAAAACCACGATCCGGGTGGCCCGCGTCTACGACGAACCCCGCGCCGAAGACGGGCAACGCATACTCGTCGACCGGGTGTGGCCGCGCGGATTCCGCAAGGACGACCCGCGGGTGGGGCACTGGTTCAAAGACGCGGCACCGTCTCCGGAGCTGCGCAGTTGGTACAACCACCAGCCGGAGCGTTTCGAAGAGTTCGTCTCCCGCTACGAAGCGGAACTGCGCTCCCCGCAGGGCGCCACAGCGTTCAACGCCCTGCGCGCGCTGACCCGCGGCAAGAAGACCGTCACCCTGGTGACCGCGACTCGCGACGTGGAGGGCAGCCAGGCGGCGGTGCTGGCCAAGTTGCTGGCCCGACCGTGACGGCGCGCCAAGCCTAGCCGCGGCCCGCGGTGGTGATCAGCGCTCCGATCGGGATGCTCACGATCAGGGCCGCGATGAAGAGCCGGTAGGCGACCAGCGCCCAGCCGCGTCGCGCGGCACGGCGCACCACGTAGAGCAGCCATGCCAGCACACCCAACAGCAGCGCCGAACCGATGTCGAACACCACGATGTGGTCGGTGACCACACCCAGCACGATCGCCGCTCCGGAGGCGTTGAACGCCAGCGCGGTGACCCTCGCCGCGCCCGCCGGCAGTGGCTCAGCGGCCAATAACGCTTGACCCGCACCCAACACCAGCTGGCCGACGCCGAGCACCAGCACCAGGTAGGCGACCGCCCAGACGCCGTGGCGGGTCAGTGCCGGCGCAGCAATGGCGGCGGCCAGCCCGCCGCCGCCCACGATCGCGACGGCGCCGGCCACCGCAAACGGTGCGAACGCGGCCCGCTGATCCCATAACGCCAGCACCACCGGCCGCCGTGCCGGGTCGTCATCCATCGCTGGGCCCTCTCTGCGCCGCGGTAGCTCTTCATGATCAAGCTTGCGGGCCTGAGATTACCGGGGGCGGACCGATGACCCGGCTCACAGCGATCCCTACCGCGGATTCCAGGTCTTGCCGAACCGTTGCCTAAAATCGGCAGGTGACTTCTGACTCCCCGGCCGCCCGCATGCGGCTGCCGCGGGAAGTCTTCGTGTTGCTCGGCGCCAACTTCTTGATCGCGCTCGGCTACGGGGTGGTGTCGCCGGTCTTGCCGGTCTATGCCCGCCATTTCGGGGTGAGTATCTCCGCGACGACCTTCCTCATCACCGCATTCGCGCTGATGCGCCTGTGCTTCGCGCCGGTGAGCGGTCTGCTGGTGCAGCGGCTGGGAGAACGCCGGGTCTATGTGACCGGCCTGTTGATCGTCTCGGTCTCGACCACCGCCTGTGCATTCGTCCAAACCTACTGGCAGCTGCTGCTTTTCCGCGCGCTCGGCGGCGTCGGGTCGACGATGTTCTTCATCGCGGCGGTGGGCCTGATGATCCGGATCAGCCCGGCCGATGCCCGCGGGCGGGTCGCCGGGATGTTCGCTACCGCGTTCCTGCTGGGCACCGTCGGCGGTCCGGTATTGGGCAGTCTCACAGCGGGTTTCGGGTTGAGCGCCCCGTTTTTGTTCTACGGATCGGTGCTGCTGGTGGCGGCCACCGGCGTATTCGTCAGTCTGCGTAATTCGCACCTGGCCGAACCGGCTGACTCGACGGGACCCACGGTGTCGGTGCGCGCGGCGCTGCGCCACCGGGCCTACCGCTCGGCGCTGTTGTCGAACTTCGCCACCGGCTGGTCGGTATTCGGCCTGCGGGTGGCGTTGGTGCCGCTGTTCGTCACCGAAGTCCTGGACCGCGGACCCGCCGTCGCCGGTCTGGCACTGGCAACGATCGGGATCGGCAATGTCTGCGCGGTGCTGCCCAGCGGCCACCTCTCCGACCGGATCGGCCGGCGGGGCCCACTCATCCTCGGGCTCGCGGTGGCCGGCGCCGCGACGATCCTGCTCGGTGCCAGCGGCTCGCTGGCGGTGTTCCTGATCGCGGCGTACCTGGCCGGGCTGGCCTCGGGAATGTACGGGGCGCCGCAGCAGGCCGTCATCGCCGATCTGGTCGGCAACCAGGCCCGGGCCGGCACCGCGGTGGCGACCTATCAGATGATGGCCGACCTCGGGTCGATCGTCGGGTCGCTGGCGGTCGGCCAGATCGCCCAGCGGCTCTCGTTCGAGTGGGGGTTCGCGATCAGCGGCGCCGTGCTGCTGGTCGCCGCCGTCGCCTGGGTGCTGGCGCCAGAGACGCGGGCCCGCAGCCCGATCGGCGGGATCACCGGCGAGGCGTGGTTAGGCTCGGTTGATGGTGACGCTGGACCGGCTGGTCAACGTGGTGGGCAGCTACGGGGTACGCCTGCGGTTCTGCTCCGTCCCGCGGACGACGCCGCTGAGCAGCGTGGTGATGCACGAGGTGACCGGTGAGCGCGCCGTCATCGGCGACGTTCTGCTGGCCGTCGGCGCGCGTTCGGTAAAAGAGGCGGTGCGCTGGGCGGTGGCCGCCAAGGCCGTCGCCGTGCTGGTGCGCGACGCCGAGGACAAGACCGCGTTCGCCGGCGAGGGCGAGTCGCTGGCCGTGCTGGTGGTGGATCCGGCGGTGTCCTGGAGCGAACTGGCCGCGGTGGTCTACGGGCTGGTGCTCGAAGGCCGGGAGACCGAATCCGGCCGCGGGCCTACCGATCTGTTCGCGGTGGCCGACAGCCTGGCCGATGCCGTCGGCGGAGCGGTCACCGTCGAAGACCAGCTCGGCCGGGTGCTGGCCTACTCGCGAGGCCAGCGGCACGCCGATCCGGCACGGTCGGCGACGATCCTCAACCGGCAGGAGGCCGGGCCGCTGCGGGAGCTATTCGAAAAGCGCGGCGTGCTAGAGCATCTGGATCGCCACGATGAACCGCTGTTCGTCGCCGCCGAACCCGAGCACGGGCTGACCGGCCGGATGGTCGTGGCGGTACGGGCCGGCCGCGAGCTGCTGGGAGCGGTGTGGGTGGCCTGCCCGGCCCCCCTGCGTGGCCAACGGCTGACGGCACTGGCCGACGGAGCACGCACGGTGGCATTGCACGTCCTGCGATCCCGGGCCAGTGCGGACCTGGAGCGTCAGGTCGAATCCGATTGGGTGACGCGGCTACTGGACGGTCGAACCGACCCGGCCGACGCCGCCGCCCTGGTCGCCAGGCTGGGGCTGCCGCAGGCGCCGCTGCGGGTGATCGCCGTGCACACCCGGATCGCCACGCAGCCGCATGCCGGGCTGTTGCTGGCCTTCGAGGCCGTCACCACCGGATTCGGCTGGTCGCGCCCCGGCCGCAGCGCGCTGGACGCCAACACCGTCTACACGGTGCTGCCCGCCCAGGACGCGGCGCAGGCCCGGCACTGGGTGAGCGGGCTGCGCTCGGCGCTGCCGCAACAGGCCAGTGTGCTGGCGGGGATCAGCGCGGTCGCCGGCGTGGCCGAGCTGGCCGCGGCGCGCCGGGAGGCCGAAGAATGCCTGGCGCTGCACGAAGCCGGGCCGCCCGACGCCGCGCCGCCGGCCTACGACGAGGCCTGGGACGAGATCGTGCTGCGACGGCTGTATACCGCGGCCCGCGCCGGCCGGGTCCCGGCCCGCGGGCCGGTCGCCGAACTGCGCCGCCACGATGCGGCACACGGCACGCCGTATGTGGCCACGCTGCGCGCCTGGCTCGACGCCCAGGGCGATCTGGCGCGGGCGGCCGAGCGCCTCGGCGTGCACGAGAACACGATGCGCTACCGGTTGCGCAAGATGGCCGAGGTGACGCCTCTGGGCCTCGACGATGCGCGCACCCGATTCGCGGCGATGATCGAGCTGGCGGCCGGTGACATGTCGGTTTTCGACAAACGCTGACCTCGTCGTTGTGTGATTAGGTCAAACCGGTTTCCGGCGATCGCCGCATCATGGGATACATGGGTGCGGGCAATCGGATCGACGGCGCGCCACGGTCGGTGATCGTGGTGGGCGCCGGCATCGTCGGGTTGTCCACCGCCTGGTTCCTGCAGGAACGCGGGGTCGAGGTCACCGTCGTCGATCGCGTCGGCGTCGCGGCCGGCTCCTCGTGGGGCAACGCCGGCTGGATCTCCCCGGCGCTGGCCATACCCCTGAATGAGCCGGCCAATCTGCGCTTCGGACTGCGGTCCCTGCTGAGCCGGGGTGCGCCGCTGCAGGTGCCGCTCAACGCGGGCCCGGGGCTGTGGAGCTTTCTGGCGCGTTTCGCCGCCAACAGCCGCCCGTCGACCTGGCGCCGTGCGGTGCGGGCCAACGCGCCGCTGAGTGCGGAATGCATCGAGGCCTACGACGTGCTGGTGGCCAACGGGGTGGACGCGCCGGTCACCGATGCACCGATCACCGCGATCTTTCGCACTTCGGCCGACGCCGAGCGCCTGCTCGACGAGCTGCGGCGGTTCTCCGAGGCCGGCAGGCCGGTGTTCTGCACCGAACTGACCGGTGCGGCGCTGCGGGAACGGGTGCCGCTGGCGTCGTCGGCGGTCGCCGCCGCGGTGCAGATCGACGGCCAGCGGTTCCTCGACCCGGGCCGGTTCGTCACCGCGCTGGGACGCGCGGTGGTGCAGCGCGGCGCCGCGCTGCACACGGTGGACGTCGCCGACGTGACGCCGGCCGCAGACGGTGTGGTGGTGACCGGCCGTGACGGGACGACGCTGACGGCGGCCGCGGCGGTGATCGCCAGCGGCGCCTGGCTGTCGCAGCTGGCGGCCCGTTGGATTCGGGTGCCGGTGCGCGCCGGGCGCGGCTACTCCTTCACGGTTCCGGTCGACGGGCCGGTCACCGGCCCGATCTACCTTCCGGACGCCCGAGTGGCCTGCACACCGCTGAACGCCAAGCTGCGGGTCGCCGGCACCATGGAGTTCGGCGATCCGGACGCCCCGATCAATCCCGCCCGCGTCGAAGCCATCGTCGCGGCGACCCGGCCGCTGCTGGACGGGGTGCGCTGGGCGGAGCGCACCGAAGTGTGGGTGGGTCCGCGCCCGGTCAGCCCCGATGGGCGCCCCCTGGTGGGGGAGGTGTGTCCGCGCACCGTTTACGTCGCCGGCGGCCACGGGATGTGGGGGCTGACGCACGGCCCGGTGACCGGGCGGCTGCTCGCCGAGCAGATCACCACCGGCAAGCAGTCCACTGTGTTGCGTGAACTCGATCCGCTGCGCTGAAACTAGTTCGTACCCAAGCCAATTGCAGTTTGTAAAGGAGATCGTCGATGGCTGATTCGCAAGGTGTCTGGATGACACAGCAGACCAAGGACCGGCTGCTGGCCGAGCTGGCCGAATTGTCCGAGCCGCACATCGGTTCAGGCACCGCCGACATCAGCGAGCAGCAGGCGCGCCAGGCTCGGATCCACCAGATCCACGATCTGCTGTCGGTGGCGGTCGTGGGGGAGGACCCGCCGGACGACGGGGTGGCCGAGCCCGGCATGGTGCTCACCGTGCGCTACGACGACGGGGAGACCGAGACCTTCCTGCTCGGGGTGCGCGACGACGACCAGAGCGGGCTGGAGGTCTATTCGCCGCAATCGCCGCTCGGCAAGGCCATCGCCGGAGCGCGCCCCGGCGAGCAGCGCAGCTATCAGGTGCCCAGCGGCGCCAACGTGACGGTCACCCTGCTCGACGCGGTGCCCTACGGGTTGCATCAGACCCAGCACCCGGCCTGAATGCCGGGGTGAGCGACCAGGCGTTTTGAGCCTGGGTATGGCGGTGGTGTAGCTTCGATGAGCACGACACCGCGGGGCTATGGCGCAGCTGGTAGCGCACCACACTGGCAGTGTGGGGGTCAGGGGTTCGAGTCCCCTTAGCTCCACTCATTTCTTGAGTCTCGACGTTCATCGCGCATTGAGCATGCAAATATGCGGTAAACCGGCAGCTGAACGCAGAATCAACGTCGCCGATCCGCATCAATGCGATAACGAATCACATTGCGGTCGGAGTTACTTACAACGCTGTGATACGGTTCATTCGCAGTCAAAAACTGCGTGTCCGGGGGGCTGGATACTAACAATCGGAGCGTACGTTGAAGAGCCTCGGGAGACCCGGTATCGCGATATTCGCCGGTATTGGCTTGTGTGCAAGTGCACTGATTTTCAGTGCCAGTGCGGTAGCTGCGCCATTTTCGATGGTGCCGTTGCCGGTGGGTGGGCCGGTGTGCAATGGCGGCCTCACCGCGTTCGTGGGTCCGGCGGGTGCCGGAGCGCCGGCGGAGGCGACACTGGTCGACACCACCGCGGTGGTGGCCGGGGCTCCCTGCGGGCCCGCCGTTGCGGACCTGACGACGCTCGCGGCTCCCGTTGTGCCGATGGGGCTTCCCGGCCCGGTGCCGCCGGTGCCGATCGCCCCGATTCCGGTGCTGCCGGGTGCGCCTCCACCGATCCCCTTAGTGGCGCCAGGGCCGGCCGGTGCCGCGGCAGCGAGCCCGGTGGCGGGTGTGCTGGCCGACGCCAGCGCCCCCATCGGCTTGGCCGGCGGCACTAAATAACGCCCGGCAAACAGGGCCCGCAAGCATCTGCTTGCGGGCCCTGTTCTATCGCGCCCGAATTCGCCGCACTCGCTACCGCAGCTTTTCGGCAGAACCGTTATGCACCTGAGGCCGCAATGCGTTTTCGCCGTAAGGAAATAGTGCTACAAGTCAACCGGCCACAATTCGTCGCGGCGCGCCCACACAATAGGCGGCAATATCGTCGACGATATCCCGGTAGAACCGCTCCATGCATTTCTCGGTGACATAACCCAGGTGCGGAGTGAGTACGGTATTGGGCAGCCCCGTCAAGGGGTGGCCGGGCGGCAGCGGCTCCTCACCGTAGACGTCGAGCGCCGCACCTTTGATCCGCTTCGCGCGCAGCGCCTCGATCAGCGCCGCCTCGTCGATCAGGCCGCCGCGTGCGGTGTTGACCAGGATCGCGCTGGACTTCATCGCCGCGAGCTCGGCGCGGCCGACGACGCCCCGGGTGGCCTCGGACAGCACCAGGTGAACCGAGACCACATCGGCGGTGGCGAACAAGCTGTGCCGGTCCAGCAGCTCCGCCCGCGCTTCGGCGGCACGTTCCGCGGTCAGGTTGGGGCTCCACGCCGTCACCCGCATACCGAAGGCGTGGCCCACCGCGGCGACCCGCCGACCGATCCGGCCCAGTCCGACCAGTCCCAGCGTCGCCCCGGCAAGATCGGCGCCGACGGTCTGTTGCCAGCGCCCGGCGCGCACCGCCCGGTCCTCGACGATCAGGTGGCGTTGCAGGGCGTGGATCAACGCCCAAGTGAGTTCGACCGTCGAGGTGATGATGCCGCCGGTTCCGCACACCGTGATCCCCAGCCGGCGGGCCGCCGCCGTGTCAATGGCGGCGTTGAACGGTCCGGTCGTCACCAGCAGCTTCAGCGACGGCAACCGGCCGAGCAGCTCGGCGTCGATCGGGGTGCGCTCGCGCATCGCCACCACGACCTCGCGCCCGGCGAGCAGGGCGAGGAGTTCGTCGCCGGGTGCGATGTGCTCGCGCAGCGCTAACAGGTCGATGGGCCGCGGGATAGCTGACCAGTCGACGGTTTCGGCGATGCCCTGGTAGTCGTCGAGGACCGCGATACGCAGCGGTATCGAGGCGGTGGCCATCATCAGACCGCGTCCGGATCGGGCTGGACCGCCATCACCAAATCATAGGGAGGCACGTGATTTGTGTCATACGATCGCCGTGCGAGAAGGGGACTACGGGCTGAGTCGACCGGAAGGCAACACGATGACCCAGACACCTCATCTGCTACCCGAGGGATTCGACTTCACCGACCCCGCACTGATCGCGCAGCGGATCCCGCATGAGGAGTTCGCCCTGTTGCGCAAGACCGAACCCATCTGGTGGAACCACCAACCGTACGGCGCCTCCGGCTACCCCGATGAGGGCTACTGGGTCGTCACGAAACATGCTGACGTCCGCGCGGTTTCCCTGCGGGACGAGGTGTTCTCCTCGCATGAGAACACCTCGCTGATCCGCACGAGCACCACCACCAACCCGGAAGTCCACGAAGCCTCCCGCAACAACGTGATGCTGTTCCTGGACGGGCCGCAGCACGCCAAGTTGCGCCGCATCGTCGCGCGCGGATTCACCCCGCGCGTGATTGCCGGCATGCGCGATTCACTCGACCGGCAGGCGCGGGAGATCGTCGGCGCGGCCGCCGAGCGCGAGACCGGCGATTTCGTCACCGACGTGGCCTCCCGGCTACCCCTGGCGACCATCTGCGAGCTGATCGGGGTTCCCTCCGACGAGCGCGAGCACGTCTTCGAGTGGAGCAACCGCCTGGTGGCCGGCGGCGCCGGTGATGAGGCAGCCACCGCCGACGCGATGCAGGCCTCCGCCGAACTTCTGGGCTACGCCTACCAATTGGCCGAAGACCGCAAGAGCCGCCCACGAGAGGACATCGCGACGGCTCTGGTCACTGCGACGATCGACGGCGAGGCACTGACCGCGCTGGAATTCGGTTACTACGTGATGATGCTGATGGTCGCCGGCAACGAGACCACCCGCAACGCCACCTCGCAGGGGATGTTGGCGTTTTTCGACCATCCCGACCAATGGCGGTTGTTTGTGGCCGAACGCCCCCCGACCATGGTCGACGAAGTGGTCCGCTGGGCGACTCCGGTGATCTCCTTCCAGCGCACCGCACTGCGCGATGTCGACCTCGGTGGCGTGCACATCGCCAAGGGCCAGCGGGTCGGGATGTTCTACGGTTCGGCCAACTATGACGAAGAGGTGTTCGCCGATCCGTTCACGTTCGACATCCTGCGCAGCCCCAACCCGCACCTGGGTTTCGGGGCGCCGGGTGCGCACTACTGCATCGGTGCAAATCTCGCCCGCATGCAGATCAACCTGGTGTTCGGCGCGCTGGCCGACATCATTCCCGACATCCGGCGACTCGACGACGGGACGCGGTCCGCGCTGCCCTGGATCAACGGGATCGATTCGCTGCGTGTGGGTTTCGGGCGTACTCGCCGTGCAGGCGACGCTATTCCTTGATGATCACCGGGTCGCCGATGTTGACCCGATCGAAGTACCATTCCGCGTCGGTGGGGCTCAGTCCGACGCAGCCGTGGCTGACGTTCTCCAGGCCCAGCGAGCCCAGCGCCCAGGGTGCGGAGTGGACGTAGAGGCCGCGCCGCGAGATGCGCACCGCCTGCTCGACATCGAAGCGATAGCCCTCGGGGTCGTCGATCGGGATACCGACGCTGCTGGAATCCATCAGGACCTTCTTGTCCTTGGCCAGCACCGTGTAATTGCCTGTCGGGGTGGGGAACTCGGATTTGCCCATGGTGGCTGGCAGCACCCCGTCCTCACCCCAGTGCGGGCGGTGATGCGGGGCGGGCAGCGGGCCGGCCTCCTCGTCGTCGACGGTCACGGTGAAGGTGTGCGCGGAGATACTGGCCACGCCCACCACCTTGGCCCCGGTGCTGAAATCGGCGGAGAGCTTGCCCACCGAGAGCTTCACGGTGCTGTGCGCCGGCCAGTAGTGGTCGGGAACCCACTGCACCTCGGTGGCATCGACCCACTCGAAGGATCCGGTCATGGGCGGGGTTGAGCGCACCGCGATGGCGCGCTCGGCGGCTCGGCGGTCGAGCACCGGCGCCGAAAACTGCACCACCACCGGATGCGCCACGCCGACCACCGCACCCTGCGCCGGCTGGATCGATGCGATACCGCCGCCCGGTGGCCGGCTGGCAGCCGCCGAACTCGTTGCCGGCGGGGTCACCACCGTTGTGACGGCGACCCCGACAATGACAATGGCAGAGCGCACCAATTTCCACATCCGCGGCGTACCTTCCCGACCAAATAACTGAGGTTATTGCCGTTGATGGTAAGGAGATTCGAGCTGCCGCCCCTGCAACCCATGCCCACGACTCGGTCAAGGCTTCATTAAGGTTTGGCCACGGCCGTGTGAGCCGGACGGGCGGCTGGGCCACTACTAGGGGGCGAAACCGGGCAGCAGTTCGAGCGCGATCGCCCGAACCGGTACGTGCGCGTCCAGCTGAGCCAGGATCGCCACTGTGGTCCCGACGACGCGCGCCAGCACCGCCAGGTGGGGCGGCAGATCCAACTGGCGTGCGGTCTTGATCTGGTGAATCGACTGATCCAGTTGTGCGGCAGCCAGTTTCTGCAGCCAGTCGCGGCTGAAATGGAAGACCTCTGGTGCCACCGGCTCGACGTAGCGGCGCAGCATCTCGTCGATCTCCGCCACCGAGATCTGTTCGCCCGGCTGGATGAAACCGGCCTTCTCCAGCGTGGGCAGCAAAAGGTCGTAGTTGAACTGGCCCGCGAACCGCAGCGCCATGCCCAGCTCGACCGGCAGGCCGTCGGGAAGCGGCGCCACCGCGCCGAAGTCGATGACACCCATCCGGCCGTCGGGCAGCAGCATGAAATTGCCCGGATGGGCGTCCCCGTGCAGCATGCCCACCCGCGCCGGCGCGTCGCCGATCAGCTCGACCAGCCGGGCACCCAGCAGGTCGCGCTGCTCGACGGTGCCGCCGGCGATGATCGCCGACATGCCGATGCCCTCGATCCACTCCTGGATCACCACCTTGGGCGCACTGGCCACCACGTGTGGCACCGCGAAGCGCGGATGGCCGGCATAGGCCTTGGCGAACACGCGCTGGTTGTCGGCTTCGAGCCGATAGTCCAGTTCCATATCGGCGCGGTCGATCAGTTCGTCGACGACGCCCTGCACGTCGGCCCCGGGGGCCAGGGGCTTGAGTATGCCGGTCAGCCGCCGCAACGTCTTCAGGTCGGCGCGCAGGGCCTCGTCGGCACCGGGGTATTGGATCTTGACGGCGACCGGGCGCCCGTCGGTCCACACCGCTTTGTGCACCTGCCCGATGCTGGCCGCGGCGACCGGGGCGTCGTCGAAGGAGCTGAACCGCTGCCGCCACCGGGTGCCCAACTGCGCGTCGAGCACCCGGTGGACCTTGTTCGCGGGCAGCGGTGGGGCGTCCTTCTGCAGTCTGGTCAGGGCCTCACGGTAGGGCTCACCGAACTCCGGGGGCACCGCGGCCTCGAGCACCGAGAGCACCTGGCCGACCTTCATGGCACCGCCCTTGAGCTCGCCGAGGACGGTGAACACCTGCTCGGCCGCCTGCTCCATGAGTTCGGCGGTGACTTCGTCCTTGGGCCTGCCGGCCAGCCGTTTGCCCAATCCGAGAGCGGCCCGCCCGGCCAGGCTCAGCGGCAGGCCGGCGAGCTTGGCATTGCGCGCCGCCCGCCCGCGGGTGATGTCAGCCACCTTTCGATCATGCCCGAAGCTGCCCGAGTGCGGTCAGCAGCACCGTCCACCGGGATCGGCGGCATAACGCCGCCGCCAATAGTCCCGCTCGGAGAGCACCGGTTCGCCCGGGTGGGCCCGCCGGCGGTAGTCCAGGTACCGGCGGTAATGGTTGTCGCCCAATAGGCTGGCCCAGTACCAGCTGACATGGCGGGCCGCCCGGGCTAGTCCACTGGCTGAGCGTCCCACTGCGCCTGTACCTTTCGCTCCGCGGCTGAGGGGATCAGCCCGGCGGGCGCGAACCGCCGTGACAATACCGGCGCGGCTTCGGTCGTCGGCGCGTTACCGCGAATCGCCTTGATACAGACCACGAGCCCGGTCACGAACACCACCGCGACCAGGGAGGCGAATACGATCGACAGGCTGCCCTGGACGAAGGTGTTGCGGACGACGTCGTGCAGCTGCGCCGGGTCGGCCGCCGACCCGAAGGAGGTCTTCCCGGCCCGCTCCGCGGCCCGGTAGGTGAAGTGCTGCGTCCAATAGCCGACCCGCGGGTCGGCCGAGAAGATCTTCTGCCACGACGCCGTCATCGTGACCGCAAGGTCCCACAACAACGGAATGCCCGGCACCAACGCCCATTTCAGGCTCAAGCCGTGCCGGCTCCGCTTGACCACGATCACGGTGACCACGGTCAACGCGATCGCGGCGAGCAATTGGTTGGCGATGCCGAACAGCGGGTAGAGGGTGTTGATTCCGCCGAGCGGATCGGTCACCCCCATCAACAGGATGGAACCCCACCCGGCGACCACTGCGACGCTGCACGCCCAGGCGCCGATTCGCCATCCCGGGTTGGCGAGCCTACGCAGCGGCCCGCCCAGGTTGCTCAGCGCATCCGACAGCATGAAGCGGGCCACCCGGGTGCCGGCGTCGACGGTGGTGAGGATGAACAGCGCCTCGAACATGATCGCGAAGTGGTACCAGAACGCTTTCAGGCCCGGCCCGCCGAACACCCGGCCCAGCACATCGGCCATGCCCAGCGCCAATGTCGGCGCCCCGCCGGTGCGCGACACGATCGAGGACTCCCCGACGGCCGTGGCGGCCCCGCTGATCTGCTCGGCGGTCACCGGCGGCCCGCCGAGTCCGAGGCCGTTGACATAGTCGGCGGCGCTGGCGGCGGTGCCGCCGGTCGAGGCGACCGGAGCATTGAGGGTGAAGAACAGGTGCTGGTCCAGAATCGACGCGGTGATCAGCGCCATCACCGCCACAAAGGACTCGGTGAGCATGCCGCCGTAACCGATCAGCCGCATCTGGCTCTCTTTTTCCAGCAACTTCGGCGTGGTGCCCGAGGCGATCAGCGAATGAAAACCCGACAGCGCCCCGCATGCGATCGTGATGAACAGGAACGGGAACAGCGAGCCGGCGAACACCGGCCCGTCGCCGGTGTGGGCGAAGGACGAGACGGCGGGAGCGGCCATCATCGGCTGGGCGATCAGGAGCCCGACCGCCAGCAGCACGATGGTGCCGACCTTCATGAACGTCGACAGATAGTCGCGCGGCGCCAACAACAACCACACCGGCAGCACCGAGGCGGCGAAGCCGTAGCCGATGATGCACCACGACAGCGTCACCGGCGACAGCGTGAACCACGCGGCGCCCCAGGATGTTTCGGCAACCCAGCGGCCGGAGGCGACAGCGCCCAGCAACGCGACGATGCCGATCAGGGACACCTCGGACACCCGGCCGGGCCGCAGGAACCGCAGATAGATCCCCATGAACAGTGCGATCGGGATCGTCATCGCAATGGAGAACACCCCCCACGGGCTGACCGCCAGCGCCCGCACCACGATCAGCGCCAACACCGCGATCAGAATCACCATGATCACCAGCACCCCGATGATCGCGGCGGCACCGCCGACGGCGCCGAGCTCCTCGCGGGCCATCTGCCCGAGCGAGCGCCCACGGCGCCGCGTCGAGCACCACAGCACCAGGTAGTCCTGCACGCAGCCGGCCACCACCGCGCCGATCACGATCCAGATCGTGCCCGGTAGATAGCCCATCTGCGTGGCCAGCACCGGGCCTACCAGCGGGCCGGCGCCGGCGATCGCGGCGAAGTGGTGGCCGAACAGCACCCGCCGGTCGGTCGGCAGATAGTCGGTGCCGTCCTCGAAGATCTCCGCGGGGGTGGCGTGCTCGTCGCGGGGCTGCACGATCTTGCGTTCGATAAGCCTTGCGTAGCAGCGGAATCCGAAGATATAGGTGCACAGCGCGGCGACCACGAACCAAACCGCGTTCACCGACTCGCCGCGGGCGAAGGCGATCACGGCCCACGCCACCGCACCGACGACGGCCAACGCACCCAACACCAGTTTGTGGCGCGCCGAGATCGGGGAGCGGTCGACAACGGCGACCGGCGGCAGTTCCGGATCGGTCTGCAGGTAGGCCACCGCGCCGTCGCGTCGCTCAATCACCTCCAGCGCGGTCGGCGGTGCGGCCACGGTTACCTCCTTCAGGCCTGCCGGATGCCCGAGTGGCAGCGGATTCCGAGCGGAACGATAACTTGTTCCTGATACTCAAGTACTTGCTTAAAAGGAGTTCGCATGGAGATCAGTGGCAAGAAGGTCGTCGTCGTCGGTGGTGCCTCGGGGATGGGCCGCGCCACTGCCGAGCTGCTGGCGTCCCGCGGCGCCAGCGTCGCGGTGCTGGACCGGGAAGGCTCCGAGGGCAAGGAGGTTGCGGCGGGGTTCGGCGGAGGGTTCTACCCGGTTGACGTCACGGATTTCGCCGGCACCGAAGAGGTGCTCAAGAACGCTGTGCAGGCCTTGGGCGGCCTGCACGTCATCGTGACCACCGCCGGCGGCGGGATCGCCAAGCGCACGCTGTCCAAGTCCGGACCGCACGACCTAGAATCGTTCCAGTCGGTCGTCGACCTCAACCTCGTCGGCACCTTCAACATCAGCCGGCTCGCCGCGGCGCACATGAGCGTCAACGAGCCCGAAGACGAGGAGCGCGGCGTCATCATCAACACCGCGTCGATCGCGGCGTTCGAGGGGCAGATCGGCCAGGTCGCCTACACCGCCGCCAAGGCCGGTATCGCCGGCATGTGCCTGACCATGGCTCGTGACCTGGGGTCGGTGGGGATCCGGGTGCTGGCGATCGCCCCCAGCCTGTTCGCCACCGGGCTGACCAAGGGCATCCCGGACGAGTTCGCCAGCGCCCTGACCAAGGATGCGGCGTTCCCCAAGCGGCTCGGCCGCCCGGAGGAGTACGCCAAACTGGTCGCCGCCATCGTCGACAACCCGATGCTCAACGGGCAGTGCCTGCGGCTCGACGCCGGACAGCGGTTCGCACCCAAGTAGATACACACCAGGAGGCCTTCAATGGGCATCGCAGTAACCGACGACCATCGCGAACTGGCCGAGGTGGCCCGCGGATTCTTGACCGCCCAGAAGGCCCGTGCGGCGGCGCGTGCGCTACTGGACGCCGCAGACGAAGGCAGGCCGCCGTTCTGGGGCGAATTGGCCGCCCTGGGCTGGCTGGGCCTGCACATCGACGAGGCGCACGGCGGCTCGGGCTTCGGGCTGCCCGAACTGGTGGTGGTGATCGAGGAGCTGGGCCGAGCTGTGGCGCCGGGACCGTTCGTGCCGACGGTTATCGCCTCGGCGGTGATCGCCGCCAACGGCACCGGTGACCAGCAGGCTCGGCTGCTGCCCGGGCTGATCGACGGTTCGGTCACCGCCGGGGTGGGTCTGGCCGGTGCCGTCGCCCTCGACGGCGGCGTGGCCTCCGGTGACGCCGGGATCGTGCTGGGCGCAGGACTGGCCGATGTGCTGCTGATCGCCGCCGGCGACGACGTGCTGGTATTGGAGCGTGACCGGGCGGGGGTCAACGTCGACGTACCCGGCAACCTCGACCCGACCCGGCGGTCCGGGCGGGTCACGCTGACCGGTGTCGGGGTGAGTGCCGATGACACGCTGGTCGGCGCGCGCGAGTCGGCGCTGGCGCGCGCCCGGCTGCTGCTGGCGGCCGAGGCGGTCGGCGGCGCTGCCGACTGCACCGACGCGGCGGTGGAGTACGCCAAGGTGCGCGAACAGTTCGGCCGGCCGATCGCCACCTTTCAGGCGATCAAGCACCACTGCGCGAACATGCTGGTCGCCGCGGAGGCGGCCACCGCGGCGGTGTGGGACGCCGCCCGCGCCGACGGCGACGACGAGTTCGCCTTCCGGCTGGCGGCCGCGGTAGCCGCCACCTTGGCGTTCCCGGCCTATGTGCGCAACGCCGAGCTGAACATCCAGGTGCACGGCGGGATCGGCTACACCTGGGAGCACGACGCCCACCTGCAGCTGCGCCGCGCCCTGACGGTGCAGGCGCTGTTCGGCGGCGACGCCGCGGCCCTGGCGGTATTCGAGAGCGCTGCCGCCGGCATCACCCGGGCCAACAGCCTGGACCTGCCGCCCGAGGCCGAGGAGCTGCGCACGCAGATCCACGCCGATGCGCTTGAGATCGCCGGGCTGGCCCCCGAGGCCCAACTCGACCGGCTGATCGCAACCGGCTACGTGATGCCGCACTGGCCCAAGCCCTGGGGGCGGGCGGCCGACGCGGTCGAGCAGCTGGTGATCGAGCAGGAGTTCAGTGCTGCCGGGATCCAGCGGCCGGACTATTCCATCACCGGCTGGGTGATCCTGACCCTGATCCAGCAGGGCACTCCCTCGCAGATCGAGCGGTTCGTGGAGAAAGCGCTGCGCCAGGACGAGATCTGGTGTCAGCTGTTCTCCGAGCCGGACGCCGGCTCGGATGCCGCCGCGGTCAAGACCAGGGCCACCCGGGTCGAGGGCGGCTGGAAGATCAACGGCCAGAAGGTCTGGACTTCGGGGGCGCACCTGTGCCGGCGTGGGCTGGCCACCGTGCGCACCGATCCTGACGTCCCCAAGCACGCCGGCATCACCATGGTGATCATCGACATGGAGGCCCCGGGCGTGCAGGTGCGTCCGCTGCGCCAGATCACCGGCGGCTCGGAGTTCAACGAGGTGTTCTTCAACGATGTGTTCGTTCCCGACGAGGACGTCGTCGGCGAGGTCAACGAGGGCTGGAAGGTAGCCCGGGCCACCTTAGGCAATGAGCGGGTCAGCATCGGTGGCGGCGGCTCCTACACCGCCGGTGTCGACCAGAAGCTGATCGCGCTGGCCCAGCAGCACCGGCAGTCGGTGGCCGATGCCGCGGTGCGGGTCGGCCGGTTCGTCGCCGACGAGCACGCGCTGCGGCTGCTGAACCTGCGCCGCGTGGCGCGCAGCATCGCCGGTGCCGGGCCCGGCCCGGAGGGCAACGTCACCAAACTCAAGCTCGCCGAGCACATGGGCGACGGCGCGGCGATCGGAGCGGCGCTGCTCGGCCCCGACGTGGCCCTCGACGACGGCCCCGGCGCGATGGCCGGCCGGATGGTGATGGGAGCGCGCGGCATTGCGATCGCCGGCGGCACCTCGGAGGTCACCCGCAACCAGATCGCCGAGCGGATCTTGGGGATGCCCCGCGACCCGCTGATCAAGTAGCGTTTCCTACTGCGTGGGCCGGGGGTACCACCGCTTCGGCGAGGGTGCGTGTTTGCGCGGCGACACGCCGTCCGCGATGGCATTCTGCGCACACTCGCTCCTGGTGAGGAGGACGTGAAATGGCGACCGTCGCCGACCATGTCATCGCCACCCTCAAACGCAGTGGAGTGCACCGCGTCTACGGGATCCCGGGGGACAGCCTCAACGGCTTCACCGACGCGATCCGGCGCGCCGGTGACTTCACCTGGGAACAGGTGCGGCACGAGGAGACCGCGGCGTTCGCCGCCGCCGCCGACGCCGCACTGAGCGGGGGGCTGGCGGTGTGCGCCGGCAGTTGCGGGCCCGGCAACCTGCACCTGATCAACGGTCTGTTCGACGCGCAGCGCAGCCGGGTGCCGGTGCTGGCGGTCGCCGCCCACATCCCGCTGGCCGAGATCGGCTCGGACTACTTCCAGGAAACCCATCCCCAGAACCTGTTTCACGAGTGCAGCGTGTACTGCGAATTGGTCAGCACCCCCGAGCAGGCACCGCGCATCCTCGAGCTGGCGATGCGCGCCGCGGTCGAGGAGAACGGGGTCGCGGTCGTGGTGGTGCCCGGCGAGATCTTCTCCAACCGGGTCGACGACACCGCCTGGGGAGCGCGCCCGGTGCTGCCGACCGGGTCGGTCTGCCATCCCGATCAGCGCGGGCTGGCGACGGCGGCGGGCATGCTCAACGCCGCCACCAATGTCACCATCCTCGCCGGTGCCGGGGTGGCCGGCGCCCACGACCAGGTCATCGAACTGGCGCGGACGCTACAGGCCCCGATCGTGCACGCGCTGCGCGGCAAGGAGCACATCGAGTACGACAACCCCCACGACGTCGGCATGACCGGGCTGCTCGGATTCGCATCCGGGTACAAGGCGATCAGGGAAGCCGACGTGCTGCTGATGCTCGGCACCGATTTTCCCTACCAGCAGTTCTATCCCGAGCGTGCCCAGATCATCCAGGTCGACATCCGTGGCCGAAACCTGGGCCGGCGCACCCCGATCGATCTCGGACTGCTGGGCACAGTCGCCGACACCCTCACCGCGCTGCGCCCGCTACTGGCCGCCAAGAGCGACCGCACTCATCTGGACCGGTCACTGGGCCACTACCGCAAGACCCGCAAGCGGCTGGACGCATTGGCGTCCAATGATCGCGACCGCACCCCGATTCGTCCCGAATACGTTGCCGCGGTAGCGAATCGGCTGGCCGCCGACGACGCGGTGTTCACCGTCGACGTCGGCTCCCCGGTGGTGTGGGCCGCGCGCTACGTGACCATGAACGGGCGGCGACGGCTGATCGGGTCGTTCAACCACGGCACCATGGCGTGCGCATTGCCGCACGCGATCGGCGCGCAGACCGTCGACCGCGAGCGGCAGGTGGTCGCCTTGGCCGGCGACGGCGGGCTGGCGATGCTGTTCGGCGAGCTGCTGACGCTGGCGCAGAATCGGTTGCCGGTCAAGGTGGTCGTATTCAACAACTCGTCGCTGAACTTCGTCGAGCTGGAGATGAAGGCCGCCGGCATCGTCAACTTCGGCACCGAGTTGCGCAATCCCGACTTCGGCGCCGTCGCCAGCGCGCTGGGCATGTTCGGGCGCCGAGTGGAGCAGCCCGGCGACCTGGAGCCCGCCCTCGCCGAAGCGTTCGGCTACGACGGACCGGCCGTGGTCGACGTCATCACGGCCCGCCAGGAACTGTCGATTCCGCCGGCGATCACCGCCGAGCAGGCCAAGGGATTCTCGTTGTATGCGATCCGCACCATTCTCGCCGGCCGCGGAGAGGAACTGCTCGATCTGGTGACCACCAATGTGGCTCGGCGCATTCTGGATTGAACCCAATAATGCGGTTGCATGCCGACCGGAGCCCGACTAGCCTGGCCGGATCATGCGTCATCTGCTTGTAGTAGCCAGTACCCGCAGCGGGGTCTGATTTCGACCGACCCCCCGCTGTGGGTCGGAGGCTGCTACCCGTCGGTCACTCTCCTCGAGCAGAAAAGACCGAGACATGACCACAACATCATTCGCCGACCAATTCCGGGTTCCGCTCCCACGTGAACTGCGCGACCAGGCCGCGCGGCTGTCCTGGGACGGCTTCGTTTCGGCCTACGGCCGCGCCGCCGGCCCGCTGTCGCTGAGCCGATGGCGCTGCCTGGACGCTGATCGCCCGGCCACCCGACTGGGGCCGCAGGGCCGCACCTACCAGGCGACCCTCACCGTCGGCGGCGTGAACGGTACCTGCACCGCCGCGGCGCCCGGACCGCTGGCAGCGCTCACCACGATGCTGCACGACCGCGGAGTCCCCCTGGAAATCCTGGGGTTTCACCAGCTTCGGTGCGGCGCCGAGACCGCCACCTTCATCCACGGCTCGAACGGGCGCGGTGCGGCCTGGGCGGTGGGTTTTGCGCCCGATGCCGGGCGCTCCGCGCTGGAGGCCCTCATCACCTGCGCCAACCGGCTGCTGACCGCCCGGTGAGGCGTCGATCTACCGCCGACGCAACACGATCGGCATACCGTCCATCGGGATCGGCATCCCGCCGTAGTCCCAGCGCGGCTGGTACCCGGGCCGGGCCAGCTCCAGCCGGTAGCGGCGCAGCAGCCGGTGGACGATGGTCTTGACCTCCAGGCGCCCGTAATTCATGCCGATGCACTTGTGCGCCCCGCCGCCGAACGGCGCCCAGGCGTAGCGGTGCTTCTTGTGCTCGGCGCGCGGCTCCAGGAACCGCTCCGGGTCGAACTGGCGCGGGTTGGTGTAGAGCTCGGGCAGCCAGTGGTTCATGCCCGGCCAGGTGACCACGTTGGTGCCGGCCGGCAAATAGTGCCCGAGCAGCTCGGTGTCGCGCACGGCCTGGCGCATATTGAACGGCAGCGGGGTGACCAGCCGCAGCGACTCGTCCATCACCAGGTCGAGGGTCTCCAGCTTCTCCAGCGCCTCGATATCCAGCGGTGCGTCGCCGAGCCGTGCCGATTCGTCGCGGGCCCGCTCCTGCCAGTCCGGGTGTGCGGCCAGGTGGTAGGCCATCGTGGTCACCGTCGAGGTGGTGGTGTCGTGCGCGGCCATCATCAGGAAGATCATGTGGTTGACGATGTCGGTGTCGCTGAACGTGTTCCCGTCGTCGTCGGCGGTGTGGCACAGCACCGACAGCATGTCCGCGCCCTCGACCCGTCGGCGTTCGGTGACCCGCTCGGCGAAGTAGTCCTCGAGCACCTTGCGGCCCTGCAGACCACGCCACCATTTGAACGGCGGCACCCCGGTGCGGATGATCGCCCCGCCGGCGCGGGTGGTCTGCTCGAAGGCGTGGTTGACCTTGGTCACCAGCTCGTGGTCCTCGCCGGGTTCATGGCCCATGAACACCACCGCCGCCACGTCGAGCGTGAGTTCCTTGGCCGCCGGGTGGAACAGGAACCGCGCGTCGTCGGTCGGCCAGTCGGCCACGATCCGGGTGATCACCCGGTCCATGTCCTCGACGTAGCTGGCCAGCCGCGGACGGGTGAACGCGCCCTGCATGATCCGCTTGTGATGTAAGTGCTCGTCGAAGTCCAGCAGCATCAGGCCACGGTCGAAGAACGGCCCGATAACCGGGATCCAGCCGGTCGTCGAAAAGTCCTTCGCCTTGTTGGTGAAGATGGCCTGGGTGGCGTCGGGTCCCAGCGCAACGATCGACGGCAGAATCGGTGACTCCGCGAAGTACACCGGGCCGTACTTGTTGTAGATGTGCAGCGGGAAATCCGGTCCCTGCCGGAACATCTCGATGATGTGGCCGAGCAGCGGCAGCCCGGAATCACCCAGGATGGGTTTGAGTCCGCTGCCCGCCGGTGGCTCGGCCAGCGTCTTCTGCTTCCATTCCACGTTCAACAGCCGCTTCTCGATGGCGCCCATGCCGGGGATGGTGTTCAGCGTCGGGGTGAACCGACGCCGGGCCTGGTCGAGAAGGTACTGCGGGGTGGTCATGGTCGTCATCGGCTGACTACCTCTCGTTCATGGCGTCATAACACGCAGCGACTATGGCGCCTGTGGCGACCGTCACGCATCCACATCCTCAGATTAAAGTTGACGCGTGTCAAGTTTGAATCCGGCGCGGCGTGGTGCAAGGTGCAAAGGGTGAGTACCGAGCACGACCCGGGCGGTCCGGCCACCGACGATGCGCCCCAGCGCCGAGGCGACAAGCAGCGCCAGGCGATTGTGCAGGCAGTCCGGGAATTGCTGGAGGAGAAGCCGTTCGCGGAGCTGTCGGTCAGCACCATCAGCGACCGCGCCGGGGTGGCGCGCTCGGGCTTCTATTTCTACTTCGATTCCAAGTACGCCGTGCTCGCCCACATCCTCGCCGAGGCGACTCAGGAACTCGAAGAACTCACCCATTACTTCGCGCCGCGGGGCGCCGACGAATCGCCGGCGGCCTTCGCCGAACGGATGGTGGGCAGCGCGGCGGCAGTTTATGCCCACAACGACCCGGTGATGTCGGCGTGCAACCTGGCCCGCAACAGCGACGCCGAGATCCGCGAACTGCTCGACGCCCAGATCGACGCGGTGATCAACCAGATCGTCGGTGTGGTCAACGACGAGATCGCCGCCGGTACGGCGAACCCGATCAGCGATGACATTCCCGCCCTGGTGCGAACATTGGCGGCCACCACCGCCTACATGCTCTCCGGCGATAGTGCTTTCCTGGGCGCCGATGGTGACGTGCCTCGTGGCGTGCGGGTGCTCGAGGCGCTGTGGCGCACCGCGTTATGGAGCGGGTCGCGCTGATCGCGAGCGCGGCGGAGGCGGGCGCAACGGGTCAGCGCCGTGGGCTCCGCGGGGATTGAATCGTCCTCGCTGAACCGCCGGTATCGTCTGCACCTATGACACGCGTAGCGCAGTACTACCGGGGCAAGCGGTGCTTCATCACCGGAGCGGCGAGCGGGATCGGTAGGGCCACCGCGCTACGGCTGGCCGAGTTGGGCGCGGAGCTTTATCTGACGGACCGCAATGCGCAAGGACTTGCCGAAACCGTGGCCGACGCGCGGGCGCTGGGGGCGCTGGTGCCCGAACACCGAGTGGTCGATATCGCCGATTACGACGACGTCGCCGCGTTCGGCGCCGACATCCACGCGCGCCATGAGTCGATGGACATCGTGATGAACATCGCGGGGGTGTCGGCGTGGGGGACCGTCGACCGGTTGAGCCACGAGCAGTGGAACAAGATGGTCTCCATCAACCTGATGGGCCCGATCCACGTTATCGAGACCTTCCTGCCGCCGATGGTCGCCGCCGGCCGGGGCGGGCACCTGGTCAACGTGTCCTCGGCGGCGGGAATCGTCGCGTTGCCGTGGCACGCCGCCTATTCCGCTAGCAAGTACGGCCTGCGCGGAGTATCGGAGGTGCTCCGCTTCGACCTGGCGCGCCACCGCATCGGGGTGTCGGTGGTGGTTCCCGGCGCCGTGAAGACCCCGCTGGTCAACACCGTGGAGATCGCCGGCGTCGACCGCGATGATCCGCAGGTGCAACGGTGGGTGGACCGGTTCGCCGGCCACGCGGTGACGCCGGAGAAAGCGGCGGAGAAGATCCTGGCCGGGGTGGCTCGCAACCGCTACCTGGTCTACACCTCCGGTGACATCCGCGCGTTGTATGCGTTCAAGCGGCTGGCGTGGCTGCCGTACAGCGTTGTCATGCGGCAGGTCAATGGGCTGTTCAGCCGCGCACTGCTTCCGACGAGGAGTCCGCAGCGCAGCTCCTAGCCGGCGTCATCGGCTGCCGCCGTCCCACGCCAGAGCATCCGGCCCGCCGTCGGCCGACAGTCGCAGCGCCCGACACCGCGACGACTCGCCGATGCCGGCCGGACGTGCTGAGCCGGTGTCCGGGCAACTTTGCTGGTACGTGTTCGCCGGCCGCGCGTTGCGGTTGCTTGTCGGTGTCGGGTGGTAGACCTGCGGTTATGACGAGCCACCCGCGCGATTGTGAGATGCGACACGCCGAGGCCGCGGTGCGGCCGGGCCGCGACCAGCGAATTTCAACAATGTCGTTCAGAACATCTAGTATTGACACCAAGGGGTGACCACTAGGTGTAGTGTTCGTGGAACCGACAGGCCGGGGTTTTCCGGTTACCCGAGCCGCGGCGACCAGCACCGATTTGGGTGCCCTGCCACGGTGGGGGGAACTGGCGAATTGCGGTCCTGGCGGCCCGCTGGACGCTCTACCTGATCCGTCATCCGTTCGTTGTCGACGATTCGCTGAGGAGTCTGCCGCCCATGAGCATCACCGTGTACACCAAGCCCGCGTGCGTGCAGTGCAACGCCACCTACAAGGCGCTGGACAATCAGGGCATCGCCTACGAGACCGTCGACATCTCGCTCGACTCCGAAGCGCGGGACTACGTGATGGCGCTGGGTTACCTGCAGGCCCCGGTCGTCGTCGCCGGCGACGAGCACTGGTCGGGTTTCCGCCCGGACCGCATCAAGGCGCTGGCGAAGACAGCGCTCAGCGCGTAAGTGACCGCCGGGTCGGGTACGGGTGGAGTCTGACTGAGAGCTGAAGGGGGTCGCCGTGTCTGCGGAGTCTGCATGCAGCCTGGTGTATTTCTCCTCGGTATCGGAGAACACCCACCGCTTCGTGCAGAAGCTGCGGCTGCCGGCCATCCGGATTCCGCTGCACGGGCGCATCGAGGTGGATCACCCCTACGTGCTGGTGCTGCCGACCTACGGCGGCGGACGTCAGCAGCCCGATGTGAACGAGGGCGGTTACGTGCCCAAGCAGGTCATCGCCTTTTTGAACAACGAACACAACCGGAGTCTGCTGCGCGGCGTAATCGCCGCCGGCAACACCAACTTCGGTGCGGAGTTCTGCTATGCCGGCGACGTGATCGCCCGCAAGTGCGGGGTGCCGTACCTGTACCGATTCGAATTGATGGGAACCGACGAGGACGTCCAAGCCGTCCGCGCGGGTTTGGCTGATTTCTGGAAGGACGAGGCATGCCACCTACCGCTGCAACTGCAGAGCAGGTAACCGCAACCACCCGCAGTGCTCCGGTGGGCGAGCTGGACTACCACGCGCTCAACGCGATGCTCAACCTGTACGACAGCGACGGCAAGATCCAATTCGACAAGGACGTGCTGGCGGCCCGGCAGTACTTCCTGGAGCACGTCAACCAGAACACGGTGTTCTTCCACAACCAGGACGAGAAGCTCGACTACCTGATCCAGAAGGAGTACTACGAGCGCGAAGTACTCGACCAGTACTCGCGCAACTTCGTCAAGTCACTGCTGGACCGGGCCTACGCCAAGAAGTTCCGGTTCCCGACATTTCTGGGCGCGTTCAAGTACTACACCTCCTACACGCTGAAAACCTTCGACGGCAAGCGCTACCTGGAGCGGTTCGAGGACCGGGTGTGCATGGTGGCGCTGACCCTGGCCGCCGGTGACACCGCACTGGCCGAGAAGCTGGTCGACGAGATCATCGACGGCCGGTTCCAGCCGGCCACCCCGACGTTTTTGAATTCCGGCAAGAAACAGCGCGGCGAGGCGGTCAGTTGCTTCCTGTTGCGCATCGAGGACAACATGGAGTCGATCGGCCGCTCGATCAACTCCGCACTGCAGCTGTCCAAGCGCGGCGGGGGAGTGGCGTTGCTGCTGACCAACATTCGCGAGCACGGCGCCCCGATCAAGAACATCGAGAACCAGTCCTCCGGGGTCATCCCGATCATGAAGCTGCTGGAGGACTCGTTCTCCTACGCCAACCAGCTCGGCGCCCGCCAGGGTGCCGGGGCGGTGTACCTGCATGCCCACCACCCGGACATCTACCGGTTCCTGGACACCAAGCGGGAGAACGCCGACGAGAAGATCCGGATCAAGACGCTGAGCCTGGGCGTGGTGATCCCCGACATCACCTTCGAGCTGGCCAAGAAGAACGAGGACATGTACCTGTTCTCGCCCTATGACGTCGAGCGGGTCTACGGCGTTCCGTTCGCCGACGTCTCGGTCAGCGAGAAGTACTACGAAATGGTCGACAACTCCGCGATCCGCAAGACCAAGATCAAGGCGCGCGAGTTCTTCCAGACCCTCGCCGAGCTGCAGTTCGAGTCCGGCTACCCCTACATCATGTTCGAAGACACGGTGAACCGGGCCAACCCCATCGCCGGCAAGATCACCCACTCGAACCTGTGCTCGGAGATCCTGCAGGTCTCCACCGCGTCGCTGTACAACGATGATCTGTCGTACGCCAAGGTGGGCAAGGACATCTCCTGCAACCTGGGCTCGCTCAACATCGCCAAGGCCATGGACTCACCCGACTTCGGCCAGACCATCGAGGTCGCGATCCGGGCGTTGACCGCGGTGTCGGATCAGACCCACATCTGGTCGGTGCCGTCGATCGAGCACGGCAACAACGAGTCGCACGCCATCGGGCTGGGCCAGATGAACCTGCACGGCTACCTGGCCCGCGAGCGCATCCACTACGGCTCGGAAGAGGGCATCGACTTCACCAACATCTACTTCTACACCGTGCTGTACCACGCGCTGCGGGCGTCGAATCGTCTTGCGCTGGAGCGGGGCAAGGCGTTCGTAGGATTCGAGAAGTCCAAGTACGCCTCCGGGGAGTTCTTCGACAAATACCTCAACCAGGTGTGGGAACCGAAGACGGCCAAGGTGCGCCAGCTCTTCGCCGACGCCGGTATCCGGATCCCGGACCAAAGCGATTGGCAGCGACTCAAGGAATCGGTTGCCGCGCACGGCATCTACAACCAGAACCTGCAGGCGGTTCCGCCGACCGGGTCGATCTCCTACATCAACCACTCGACTTCTTCGATCCACCCGATCGTCTCCAAGATCGAGATCCGCAAGGAAGGCAAGATCGGCCGGGTCTACTACCCGGCGCCGTACATGACCAACGACAACCTGGAGTACTACCAGGACGCCTACGAGATCGGCTACGAGAAGATCATCGACACCTACGCCGCGGCCACCCAGCACGTGGATCAGGGGTTGAGCCTGACGCTGTTTTTCAAGGACACCGCCACCACCCGCGACGTGAACCGGGCGCAGATCTACGCCTGGCGCAAGGGAATCAAGACGCTGTACTACATCCGGCTGCGGCAGATGGCGCTGGAGGGCACCGAGGTGGAGGGTTGCGTCAGCTGCATGCTGTAAAGGCTCCCCGAGTGTCGGGTTGATGCACGCGTTTGGCTCTTCGGCGTGTATTAATCCGACACTCGGCGCTGCGCAGGGCGAGCGTCAGCTCTCGCGGGCCCGTTCCGCATGTAGCGCCTTGAGGCGTCGCTGCTCGCCCAGCACCGCCTGGTAGCTCTCGCGTTCGGTGACCAGCCACGGCGGTTTCTCCTCGAGCAGCGCATTGATCTGCTCGGTGGTGAGCGCACTCTCAACGTTGTTGCGTGCGAGTGCGGCGATCGAGACACCCAGCTTGGCGGCCACCAGGTTCTTCGGATGCGGCCCGTTCTTGCGGAGGTCCCTCAGCCACTGCGGCGGGTCGGCCTGCAGGGCGGCGAGCTCGCTGCGGGTGATCGGGCCGGCCTGGAACTCCGCCGGTGTCGCCGGCAGGTACACGTCGAGCTTCTTCGCCGCCGTGGCGGGTTTCATGGACTGCGCGTTCGGCCGGCTCATGCAAGCAGCGTATCGGTAGCCTGATGCGGTGACCCGGCTCTCCCTGACCCTCGGGTACGTCCCCGGCGGGACGCCCGCGAAGTGGGCCCGGATCTGGGCGGAGCGCCACCCCGAGGTCGCACTGCAGCTACAGTCCGTCGCCGCCGCGGAGGCGGCCGCCGCGGTTCGCGACGGCACCGTCGACGTGGCGTTGCTGCGGCCGCCGGCCGACGCCTCCGGGCTGGCCGTCATTCCCCTCTACGACGAGACGACGGTCGCCGTGGTCCCGACCGACCACATGGTGGCCGCCGCCGACGAGATCACCGCCGCGGACCTCGACGGCGAGCCGATACTGCTCCCACTCGACGACGTACTC
>NZ_LZJK01000092.1 GCF_001667945.1 Mycolicibacter sinensis
TCGAGACGGTCGGCGAAAAGGTCAGCGCGGGCTTGCAGTCCGGAGCCGAACATGGCCGCGAACTTGCCGAGCTGGTCGGCGAGAAGGCCGGACCGTTACTGGAGGCAGCCGGTGAGCGGGGCTCACAGCTGGCCGAAGTCGCCGCCGACCGCGGAACCGAATGGGTGCACGCGGCGCGGGAAAACGCCACCACACTCGCCGAAACTGCCCGCCGGCGCCTGCACCGCTGAGCCGGTGCTGCGGTTTATCGCCGCGGCCGGGTGCGGCGCAGCTCGGCGACCAGATCGCCGCGCTCCCCCACGCTGACATCGCTCAAACCCAGCCAGGACGCCATCGACTCCAGCTCGCTGCGCAGCACCTTCGCCACCCGCTCCGGTGGCGGGCCGTCTTCGGCGAACGCCCCGACGACGTGCAGGGCATCGCGGGTCCGGTCGGCCTTGAGGTCCACCCGGGCGACCAGTTCACCGTCGAGCAGCAACGGCCACACGTAGTAGCCGTAACGGCGTTGCGGCGCAGGGGTATAGATCTCGAGCCGGTAGTGGAAGTCGAACAGCCGCGCCACTCGTGGCCGGAAGAAGATCAACGGGTCGAACGGGCACAGCAGCGCGGTGCCGCGGTCGGCCCGCGGAATCGCCTGTCCGGCACGCAGGTAGGCCGGTGCATCCCAGCCGGCCACCGCTACCGGCTCCAGTTCGCCGGCGGCCACCAGCTTGGCGATCGCCGGCTTGGCCTGGCCGGCCGAGAGCCGGAAATAGTCGCGCAGGTCGGCCTCGGTGCCGATCCCGAGCGCGGTCGCTGCCCGCAGCACCAGCTGCTGCACCGCCTCGTCATCGTCGACCTGGCGGCCCAGCACGTCCGGAGGCAGCACGTTGTGCACCAGGTCGTAGTGCCGGGCGAAGCCGACCCGGGTGGCGGTGGTCAGCACCCCGGCGGCGAACAGCGCCTCGGCCACCCACTTGGTGTCGCTGCGGTTCCACCAGGTTCCCTTGCCGCGGGTGGGTTTGGCGGCCAGGTGGTCCTCGATCTGCCCGGCGGTACTCGGGCCCAGCTCGGTGATCGCCGCGACGATGGCGTCGGCCAGCTCGGGATTGGGCGATACGTTGCCCCACCGGCCGTGGGTGTATTGCCGCATCCGCCAGCGCATCAGGGGCCAGTCATCGACGGCCATCAGCGCCGCCTCGTGCGCCCAGTACTCGACCAGCAGCCGCGGCGACCGCGCGCTGTGCTGCCACGCGGCGCGATCCAGCACACTGCGGTCATAGGGGCCCAGCCGGCTGAACACCGGGGCGTAATGGGCACGCACCGCCACCGACACCGAGTCCAGCTGCAGCACCTGAATGCGCGATATCAGCCGCTTCAGGTGCGCCCGGGTGATCGCGGCACGCGGCTTGGCGGCCGCGAAACCCTGTGCGGCAACGGCGATCCGGCGTGCCTGCGCCGAGGTCAGCGTTACCATCAGCGATGGTAGCTGTAAAACCGGTACCGCAAGCCGCTGTCGCTGGTGAGCCAGGCCCCCGCGGTGCCCCGCCAGGATTCGTCGAGCACCGGCGCGACGGCATCCGCGTCTTGGCGGGGCAGGTCGATCTCGACTTCGGTCACCTCGCAGCGGGTGGCCAGCGGCAGCGCCAGCGCGTAGATCTGCGCGCCGCCGATCACCCAGGTCTGCGCATCGGTCAGGGCGGCCTCCAGCGTCGCCACCACCTCGGCACCGTCGGCGCGGTAGTCGGGGTCACGGGAGATCACCACGTTGGTCCGCCCGGGCAGGGGTCGCACGGAGGCCGGCAGTGATTCCCAGGTCAGCCGGCCCATCACCACCCGGTGCCCCAGCGTGAGTTCCTTGAAACGCGCCTGGTCCTCGGGCAGCCGCCACGGGATGCCGCCGGCACGGCCGATGACTCCGCTGGTGGACTGCGCCCAGATCAACGCGAGGGCGCTCATACCGCCACGGGCGCCTTGATCGCCGGGTGCGGGTCGTAGCCGAGGATGCGGATGTCGTCGAAGGTGTAGTCGAAGATCGAATCGCGTTGTGCCAACATCAGTTCCGGGTAGGCGCGCGGGTCGCGGGACAGTTGCTGGCGCACCTGCTCGAGGTGGTTGTCGTAGATGTGGCAGTCCCCGCCGGTCCAGACGAACTCCCCGACGTCCAGCCCGGCCTGCGCGGCCATCATGTGGGTGAGCAGCGCGTAGCTGGCGATGTTGAACGGCACCCCGAGGAACAGGTCGGCGCTGCGCTGATACAGCTGACAGGACAGTCGCCCGTTGGCAACGTAGAACTGGAACAGGGCGTGGCACGGCGCCAGCGCCATCTTGTCCAGCTCACCGACGTTCCACGCCGAGACGATGATGCGCCGCGAATCCGGGTCGGTGCGCAACAGCTCTACCGCACGCGCGATCTGATCGATGTGTTCGCCGGTCGGGGTCGGCCAGGACCGCCACTGCACTCCGTACACCGGCCCCAGATCGCCGGTCGCCGAAGCCCATTCGTCCCAGATGGTGACGCCGTGTTCGTTCAGCCAGGCGATGTTGGAGTCGCCGCGCAGAAACCACAGCAGCTCGTAGACCACCGAGCGGACGTGCACCTTCTTGGTGGTGATCAGCGGGAAGCCGGCGGACAGGTCGTAGCGCAGCTGGTGGCCGAACAAGCTGCGGGTGCCGGTGCCGGTGCGGTCGGCCTTGGGGGTACCGCGCTCGAGCACCAGCCGCAACAAATCCTCATAGGGTGTGGCAATCGGCACGTCGATAGCTTAGAACGGAACCCATGGCCCACGTCAGCGACACGATCACCACGCCCGACGGCAGTTGCCCGGTGCAGCTGTTCACCCCCGACGGCCCCGGACCCTGGCCCGGGGTGGTGATGTATCCCGACGCCGGCGGGGTGCGGCAGACCTTCGCCGAGATGGCCGCCGAGCTGGCCGGCTCGGGCTACGCGGTGCTGCTGCCAGATGTGTACTACCGGCACGGTGACTGGGCGCCGTTCGACATGGCCACGGCCTTCAGCGACGCCAAGCAGCGGGGCCGGCTCATGTCGATGCTGGGCAGCGTCACGTTCGACCGGGCGGCGACCGACGCGGCGGCGTTCTTCGACTATCTGGCCGGCCGGCCCGAAGTGCGCGGCGAGAAGTTCGGGGTCTGCGGGTACTGCATGGGTGGGCGCATCTCGGTGGTCGTGGCCGGACGCGTTCCCGAGCGGGTGGCAGCGGCGGCGTCGTTCCACGGCGGCGGCCTGGTCACCGACGCACCCGACAGCCCGCACCTGCTGGCCGAGAAGATGCGCGCCACGATCTACATCGCCGGCGCCGAGAACGACGGGTCGTTCACCAAGAAGCAGGCCGCGATCCTCGACGAGGCGCTGACGTCCGCCGGTGTCGAGCACACCGTCGAGTTCTATCCGGCCCAGCACGGCTTCGCCGTCCCCGACAACCCGCCGTACGACGCCGACGCGGCGGCCCGGCACTGGGCGGCGTTGCGGCGGGTGTTCGGCGCCGCGCTGCGTGACTGAACCGGGCAACTATTTGCCTTAAAGGCATTTTTGCCCGATGGGCAATATTTCGGTACGGTGGCGGCATGCCGGGACTGCGCGAGCGCAAGAAGGCCGACACCCGTCGCGCTCTCTCCGACGCGGCCCTGCAGCTGGCCCTGGAGCGGGGTTGGGAGAACGTCACCCGCGAGCACATCGCGAATCTCGCCGGGGTGTCGCGGCGGACCTTCAGCAATTATTTCTCCACCAAGTACGAGGCCCTGGCCTACCGGCAGACCGAGCGGCTGCGCCGCAGTGTCGCGCTGCTGCGGGAGCGCCCGGCGGACGAGCCGCTGTGGACATCGGTCACCGAAGCCGTCGTCGGGCCGGTCCACGACGACTTCGCCGCCTCAACCGGTGATGCGAACAGCCCGCCGGATCGCGCTGCGCTTGCCGAACTGCGCAAGATGCTCGCGACCGGCGACCTGCGTAACACCTTCCCCCGCGCCCTGCTCGACGACTTCGCCGCGGTGATCGCCGAACGCACCGGCACCGATGCGCAACGTGACAGCTATCCGCGCCTGGCGGCCGCCGTGATCCATGCGGTCATCGAGGCCACCATGGACAGCTATGTGACGGCGGATCCACCGGTCGCCTACCCGCGGTTGTTGCGCGCCGCGTTCGCCGACGTCGCCGCCGGGCTGCCCCCGCCCGCCGATCGGCAGGTCTGAGCATGGCCGCGCACACCGCCGTCGTCATCGTGGGCGCCGGGCCCAACGGGCTGATGCTGGCGTGCGAACTGGCGCTGGCCGGCGTCCGGCCGGTGGTGCTCGACGCGTTGCCCGGGCCCAGCTCCGAGCCGAAGGCCAACGGCCTTGTCGGGCAAGTGGTTCGGACACTCGACCTGCGGGGGCTCTACAACGGGTTCAGCGGCATGGCGGGACCGCCGCAGCCGGTGCCGGCGTGGATGTTCTCCGGGATGACACTGGATCTGTCGCTCAGCTTCACCGAGGCGCGGGCCAATCCGATGTACGTGCTGCCGGTAGCCCAGCCGCAGTTGGTGCGGCTACTGGCCGCGCGGGCCGGCGAGCTCGGCGTGGCCGTGCGCTGGGGCCACCGGCTCACCGGTCTGGACGCGCGGGACGACACGGTGGTGGCCACGGTCAACTCCGCGCACGGCGACTACGACGTGGCGGCGGGGTATCTGGTGGGCGCCGATGGCGGCCGCAGCATCGTGCGCAAGACGGCCGGTATCGCGTTTCCGGGTACGACGGCACCGACAGTCGCCCGGCTGGCGCACGTGCAGATCCCGGAAAGCCTGCGCGCCGCAGACCGCAGTCTGGCGATACCCGGTGTCGGCCGGATCTCCCATGGCCACACCAGGTTCGACCGCGGCATGGTGCTATTCGGTGAATTCGAGCCCGGCCGGGCACTGTTGGGCACGCTGGAGTTCGGCCCGGCGGCCGACAGCGGCCCGATGACGATCACCGAATTGCGGGAAAGCCTGCAGCGCATCCTCGGCGTCGATATCGGGTTGGGCGAACCGCTGGGTCCGGGCCCGCATGCGCTGCGCCGGATCGACGGGCAGAACAGCCGACAGGCCGAGCGCTACCGCGCCGGACGGGTGTTGCTGCTCGGCGACGCGGCTCATGTCCACAGCGCGATGGGCGGGCCGGGGCTGAATCTGGGGTTGCAGGACACCGTCAACCTCGGCTGGAAGTTGGCTGCCCAGATCAACGGCTGGGCACCCGAGGGACTGCTGGACACCTATGAGTCGGAGCGCCAGCCGCTGGGACAGCGGGTGATGATGCACTCGATGGCCCAGACCGCGCTGATGTCGCCCGGTCCGCACGTCGCCGCGTTGCGCGAGTTGTTCGGTGAGCTGACCGCGATCCCAGAGGTGTCGGCGCATCTGGCCGAACTGCTCGCCGGCAGCGATGTCCGCTACGACGTCGGAGACGATCACCGGTTGTCCGGCTGGCATGTCCCCGACCTCGCCTTCGACGACGGCCGCCGGGTTGCCGACCTGTTGCACCGGGGGCGCGCGGTGCTGCTCGACTTGGTCCACGGCGCCGCGGCGCCCGTCGCCCTCCCGTGGGCCGATCGCGTCGACGCTGTCACCGCTGCCATGCCCGCGCCCCCGGCGGCGGCGATGCTGATCCGTCCGGACGGCTATATCGCTTGGGCAACCGATGGTTTCGGCCCCGGCCAGCCGCCTGCGCTGAAGGCCGCGCTGACCCGCTGGTTCGGCGCGCCACGCCGCTGACATCAGTGCCAGGTCAGCCCGGATGCAGCGCGTCACCGACGTGGTCGGCGATCCCGACGCCATTGAGCGCGGTGTGGCGGGTCTCGCGCATCACCAACAGCGCAACGAAGGAGCACCCGGCCGCAATCGACAGGTAGACGCCCACCCAGCGCACGCCGTGCTCGGTGGCCAGCCAGGTGGCGATGAACGGTGCCACCGCCGCCCCCAGGACGCTGGCCGCGTTGTAGGCGACACCGGAGCCGGTGTAACGGACGTTGGTAGCAAACAACTCCGGCAGGACCGCGCTCATCGGGCCGAACGCCAAGCCCATCAACGTCATCCCGACGATCAGGAACGCCAGGATCGCGCCGGACGAGGTGTTCGGTTTCAAGAAGGCGCCGAAGGTGGTTCCGTACACCATGATTGCGGCGGTGAAAACCAGCAGCACCGGGCGCCGGCCGAATCGGTCGGCCAGCGCTCCCGACATCGGTAGTACGGCCGCAAAGAACGCCACCGCAACCAGTTGCAGTCCCAGGAAGTCGGCGTAGCTGTACCCCAGCCCGGCGCCCTCCGGCGCGCGCTGAGCGGTGCCGTAGCTCAGCGTCCAGGTGGTCACGGTGTAGAACAGCGTGTAGGTCGCCACCATCACCAGCGTGCCGATGATCAGCTGCCGCCAGCTGCCGCGAATCACTTCGGCGATCGGCGCGCCGACGCGCTGGCCGGTTTCAATGGCCTGCGCGAAGACCGGGGTCTCGGTAAGCCGTACCCGAACGTACAGCCCGACGGCCACCATCACGGCGCTCAGCAGGAATGGAATCCGCCACCCCCAGGTGAGGAACTGCTCCGGCCATCGCAGCAGGACCAGGAAGATCGCGGTGGCGAGCAGGAACCCCAGCGGCGCGCCCAGCTGCGGCCAGATTCCCGCGGCGGCCCGCCGGCCCGGCTTGGCGGTCTCGGCGGCCAGCAAGGCCGCGCCGCTCCATTCACCACCGAGGGCCAGCCCTTGGCAGAACCGCAAGACGGCCAGCAAGACCGGTGCCGCCAGGCCGATGTGGTGATAGGTCGGCAGCAGCCCGATCGTGAATGTCGCCACGCCCATCACCAGCAGCGAGGCGACCAGCGTGGTCTTTCGGCCGAGCCGATCACCGAAGTGGCCGAACAGGATCGAGCCCACCGGCCGGGCCACGAATGCCAGTCCGAACGTGGCCAACGATGCCAGCAGCGCCGCGCCTGGGTCTCCCGGCGGGAAGAACAGCTGCGGGAAGACGGTGACCGCCGCGGCGGCATAGACGTAGAAGTCGTAGAACTCGATGGTGGTGCCGATCAGCGACGCCACCGCGATCCTGCCGCGCGGCACCCCGTCGACCATGTCGGGCTCCGGTATCAGATGCCCGCTTGCTCGGCTACCTCGCGGGCCTTGTCCACCAGCGCGTCGATCCACGCCGTGATCGGGGTTCCCGCAGCGGCCTTGTTCTCCGGGTTGTCCAGCACCCGCCGTACGATCCCCTCGGCGATGATCGCGACCTTCCACAGTCCCAGAGCATGCCAGTAGGCCAGTGTCGCCGCGTCGCGCCCGGTCAGCTCCAGGTACACCCGGGCCAACTCGGCGCGGTCGGGGAAGCCGTCCAGGGTGCTCAGGACGAACTCCCCGGCGATGTCCTCCTCGCCCGGCTGCGGCCAGTACGCCAGTAGGCTGCCCATGTCGGCGAGCGGGTCGCCGAGGGTGGACAGCTCCCAGTCCAGCACGGCGACCACCTCGCCGCTGCGCGGTGAGGTGATCACGTTGCGCAGGTGAAAGTCGCCGTGCACCAAGGTGAGTTCCTGCTGTGGCGGCGCGGCCGCGATCAGCCGCCGGGTCAGGTCGTCAAGCGCCGGCAGCTCCCGCGTCTTGGATTTCTCCCACTGCCCGGACCAGCGCTTGAGCTGACGCTGGGCGTACGGCTTGTGGCTGGCCAGATCATCGAGGCCGACTGCGGTGATGTCGACGGCGTGAATCTTGGCCAGGGTCTTGGGCATTGACAGCCCGATCTGCCGGCGCCGCTGCGGCGTCAGCGACTCAGCCACCGACATCCGGTCGGCCACCACCCCGTCGACGAACTCCATCAACAGCAGCGGGGTGTCTTGCGCGTCGCGCGTCAGCCCGTAGACCCGCGGGGTGGGCACGTCGGTGTCCTCTAAAGCCGAGAGGATCCGCGCCTCCCGGGCGACGTCGTGGGCCGATGCCAGCAGCTTGCCCAGCGGCGGGCGGCGCAGCACCCAGCGGTGATCGGCCGCGTCGGAGACCAGGTAGGTCAGGTTCGACTGCCCGATTCCGATCCGCTCGAATTTCAAAGGGCGGGTGACCGGAATGCCCAACTGCGCGATCCAGCGCGCGACCATCGGCGGGTCGATGCCGAGCACATCAGCCACCGAAGCCCACCCGGAACCCGCTTGCCTCTCCGAGGATTTGGCCGCCGTCGATCACCAGGGTCTGCCCGGTGATCCAGCTCGCGGCATCGGAGACCAGGAACGCGACCGCGTCGGCGACGTCGACGGGCTCGCCGATCCGGCCCAGCGGTATCTTCGTCGACAGAGCCTGCTCGTGTTCCTTCCAGAGCACCTCGGCCAGCTTGGTGCGCACCACGCCCGGGCAGAGGGCGTTGACCCGCACCCCCGGCGAGAGTTCCAGCGCCAGTTGCTTGGTGACGTGGATCAGCGCAGCCTTGGTGGCGTTGTACATGCCCATCAGCGGTGAAAAACTCATCCCGCCGATCGAGGCGGTGTTGACCACACTGCCGCCGTGCTCGCCCATCCACGCCTTGACCGCGCACGACGTCCACAGCAGCGGCCCCCACAGGTTGATGTCGAAGATCTTGGCGAACCGGCCGTGGTCCTGGTCGATCAGGGGTCCGAACGCGGGATTGGTGCCGGCGTTGTTGACCAGGATGTCGATGCTGCCGAACCGCTCCAGGGTCAGATCGATGCACCGCTGGGCGGCATCGTCTTCGGCGACGTGCGCGGCCACACCGAGCGCGTTGCCCTTGACCTGGGCTGCCGCGGCGTCAGCGCTGTCCTGATCGCGTGAGGTGAGAACCACGTTGGCGCCGGCGGCGGCCAGGCGCTGGCCGATCGCCAGCCCGATACCGCGGGATCCGCCGGTGATGATCGCGGTGCGTCGTGTGAGGTCCGGTGTGGTCATCGTGCTTCCTTGTACTTGGCAAGTTCCTGGCGGGCGATGGCGCGCTTGTGCACCTCGTCGGGGCCGTCGGCGAGCCGCAGGGTGCGCAGGTGCGCCCAGAAGCCGGCCAGCGGGAAGTCGTCGGTGACGCCACCGGCACCGTGCACCTGGATGGCCCGGTCGACGATCTTCAGCGCGATGTCGGGTGCGGCGACCTTGATCGCCGCGATCTCGACCTGTGCGGCCTTGTTGCCCACGGTGTCCATCAGATAGGCGGCTTTGAGGGTGAGCAGGCGGATCATCTCGATGTCGATGCGCGCCTCGGCGATCCAGTCGCGGATGTTGGCGTTGTCGGAGATCGGCTTGCCGAACGTCACCCGGGACTGGGCCCGCTTGCACAGCAATTCCAGTGCCCGCTCGGCCATGCCGATGGCCCGCATGCAGTGGTGGATGCGGCCCGGTCCGAGCCGGGCCTGGGCGATCGCGAACCCCTCGCCTTCGCCCTTGAGCACGTCTTTGGCCGGCACCCGAACGTCATGGAAGTCGATCTCGGCGTGACCCTCCCGGTCCTGATAGCCGAAGACCGGCAGGCCCCGCATGATGGTGACACCCGGGGCGTCGATGGGAACCACCATCATCGACTGCTGCCGATGCGTGGCAGTGTTGGGGTCGGTCTTGCCCATCACGATCATGACCTTGCAGTTGGCGTGTAACGCGTTGGAGGCGAACCACTTACGTCCGTTGAGGATGTATTCATCACCCTGTTTGACCATGGCCAGCTGAACGTTGGTGGCATCCGAGCTGGCCACCTGCGGTTCGGTCATCACGAACGCCGACCGGATGGTGCCGTCCAGCAGCGGCTTGAGGTACTTCTCCTTGTGCTCGTCGGTGCCGAAGAGGGTGAAGACCTCCATATTGCCGGTGTCGGGAGCGTTACAGTTGCAGGCTTCGGGTGCCAGATGTGGACTGCGGCCCATGATCTCAGCCAGCGGCGCGTATTCGAGGTTGGTCAGGCCCGGCCCCCATTCCGGGTGCGGGTGAAACAGGTTCCACAGGCCGCGCTCGCGCGCCTGCGCTTTCAGCTCTTCCAGGATGGGGGGCTGAAAATGCGGGTTGCCGGATTCGGCCATCTGCTGCTCGTAGACCGGTTCGGCCGGGTAGACGCAGCTTTCCATGAACTCCAGCAGATCGGAACGGTATTTCGTTGCGCGCTCTGACATTTCAAACAGGGACATGCAGGCTCCTCACCTAGGACGCTTACGTGTTGAGCAGGCCGCGCTGGTAGCGGCGCATGCCCCGCAACCAGCGGTCGTAATCGGTTCCCTTGAACCGGTACATCTCCAGCACCGCCGGATGCGGCAGGATCAGGAAGCGTTCCTCGTCGACGGCTGCCAGCACCTCGTCGGCGACGGCCGCCGGTTCGAGCACCTCGCCGGCGGCGGTGACCGCCCGGGTGGCCAGGTCCCCCAGCGGGTCACCGGATTGCTCACCGGCGTACAACAGCTTGGTGTTGACGCCCATCGGGCACAGGCAGCTGACCCGCACTCCCTGATCGCCGTAGGTGATGTTGAGCCATTCGGCGAATCCGACGGCCGCGTGTTTGGTGACCGCATACGTGGCGCCGCCCAGTTGAGTGAGCAGACCGGCCGCCGACGCGGTGGACACGAAATACCCCTCGCCGCGCTGCACCCAATCCGGCACCAACAGCTGCGCGGCGCGGATATGGGCCCGCAGATTGACGTCGAGGGCCTGGTCCCAGTCGGCTTCGCCGGCCTCCAGGCCGGGGGCGCCGGTGATTCCGGCGTTGGCGAAGTACATGTCGACCGGCCCGAAATGGTGCTCGGCCAGCGCGATCAGCTCGCGGATCACCTCGGTGTCGGCGACGTCGCCGCCATGACCGACCGCCGCGCCCGGCTGCTCGGCGTTGATGGCGTCGGCCACCGCCGTCGCGGCCTGGGCATCGAGGTCGGCCACCACCACCTTGGCCCCGGCCTTGGCGAGCGCTGCAGCCAAGGCGCCGCCGATGCCGCCTCCGCCGCCGGTGACGATGGCAACCCGTTCCGCAACCTTCATGGGCAGTCCTTGCTCTTGGCGTTCGCAGCGTCAGTGACCCTAGTTGAATCCGGTCTCATGTTCAATTAGCGTTCGGGCGGAATTGCAGGGCATTCGCCCAGAGCCGGGTGACGGTGGTGACCAGCGCGTCGAAGTCGGCGCCGGTGCTGTCGGTGGCCTCCTCGAGCACGAAGATGCCGTACGCCAGCCGGCTGACCATCCCCGAGAGCGCCCGCGAGGCCAGCAGCGGATCGACGTCGGCGGTGGCGATCCCGCGCTCCTGCAGGTCGGCGATGCCGGCGGCATTGCGGTGGACGAACGCATCGGCGCGCTGCGCCCGGAAGGCACGGAACTTCGGATCCACCTGGGCCACCTGCTCAAGCAGACCCATCAGCCTCGCGTTGCGCCGATAGGCTTCCAAATAAGCGCGATTGCTCGCCTCCAGGACCGCGTACGGATCGTCGGTGCCGGCCACCCGGCCCATGCCCGGATGCATCATGTCCTGCTGCGCCTGCTCGAGGACGGCGGCGAAGATCTCTTCCTTGTTCCCGAAGTAGGTGTAGAACGACCCGGTGGCGCAGCCGGCCGCCTTGGTGATGTCGGTGAGTTTGGCGTCGAGGTAGCCGTCGCGCTCGAATACCTTGCGGGCCGCCGCGACCAGCGCGGCTCGGGTCCGCGCCCCGCGCACGGTGGCCGGCAGCTGGCGTGCCGGGACGGAATCCATCTCAGGGATTCTAGCTGAACCCGACGTCAAGTTCAGCCCTTGCTTCGGCGCCGTGGGCCAGTTCGCCCAGCATGGCTTGGGCCTCCGGTTCGGGCAGTGACTCCACCCCGCGCAGCGTGCGCTCGATGGCCCGGGTTCGCACGCCGGCGGAGTCGATGGTGTTGCGGGCGGTGTCGAGTTGCTTGCGGGTCTTCTCCAGGACGGCCGCGAACTTGCCGAACTCGGTTTTGACGGCGCCGAGCACCTGCCACACTTCGCTGCTGCGCCGCTCGATCGCCAGGGTGCGAAAGCCCATCCGCAGGCTGTTGAGCAGCGCGGCCAACGTGGTGGGCCCGGCGAGGGTGACGTTGTATTTGGCCTGGATCTGCTCGAACAGCCCCGGTTGGCGCAGGACCTCGGCGTAGAGGCTCTCGGTGGCGAGGAACAGGATTGCGAAGTCGGTGGTGTGCGGCGGCGCAAGGTACTTGTCGCAGATGTCGCCGGCTTCGGCTTCGATCCGCCGGATCAAGGCCTGCCGCGCGGCCGCCTCCCCCGCGATGTCGGCATTCTCCTGCGCGTCGAGCAGGCGCTCGAAATCCTCACGCGGGAACTTGGCGTCGATCGGCAACAGCACCTCCCCGGCGCCGGTTCCGCCGGGCAGCCGGATCGCGAACTCCACTCGCGCAACCGATCCCGGGACGGTGACGACGTTGGTGGCGTACTGCTCGGGCGTCAGCGTCTCGGCCAGCAGCGCGGCCAGTTGCGTCTCGCCGAAGATGCCGCGGGCTTTGACGTTGGTCAGCACCCGCTTCAAGTCGCCCACGCCGGTGGCCAGGGTCTGCATCTCGCCGAGGCCCCGCTGCACCGCTTCCAGGCGTTCGGAGATCTGTGTGAAGGATTGGGCCAGCCGGGTTTCCAGGGTCGCCTGCAGCTTCTCGTCCACCGTCGCGCGCATCTTCTCCAGCTGCGCGGTGTTGTCGCTTTGCAGGCTCTTGAACTGGTGATCCAGGTTCGCACCGAACCGGTGCAACGTGGTCTGCCACTGGTGGAAGGCCTGGGCAAGTTCGGCCCGCCCGGCATGTTGCTCTTCGCGCAGCGTTCGCTCCACGCGTTCACTGTCGCCGCGTAGCACGGCGAGCTGTTCCGGTGAGATCGCCACGCCACTCGGACGCAGCAGCACTACCACCTGCAGGATCACCGCCAGCAACGCGAGTGAGGTCAGGAGGATCAACAGGGCCGTGTCCATGCGCGCAACGTAGCGCAGGGCACCGACAGCTACCCGTCGGACAGGCTGGCGATCCAGGCCCGCGATTGCGCTGGGTCGATCACATCGTCGAGTTCGAAGGTCATCGCCGCGCTCAATGCCCGCCCGCGCCGGTAGGCCGCCTCCACCAGCTGATCGAAGAGCTGTTGGCGCTGATCCGGGTCGGCGGCATCCGCAAGTTCTTTGCGGAAACCGAGCCGCACCGCTCCTTCCAACCCCATACCGCCGATCTCGCCGGTCGGCCACGCGACGGTGAACTGTGGGGCGTGAAATGAACCGCCCGCCATCGCCATCGCACCCAGCCCGTAGCCCTTGCGCAGCACGATCATGCCCATCGGGACGGTCAACCGGGCTCCGGCGATGAACATCCGGCTGAACCGGCGCACGGTGGCCTGCCGCTCGGCATCCGGACCGACCATGAATCCCGGCGTGTCGCACAGCGTCACCACCGGCAGCCGGAACGCCTCACACAGCGCGAAGAAATCAGCGGTCTTGTCGGCCGCCTCCGCATCGATCGCGCCGCCGAGATGGTGGCTGTTGTTGGCCAGCAATCCGTAGGCGACCCCGTGCACGCGCACCAGGGCGGTCACTACCCCGATCCCGTAATCCGGTCGCAGTTCCAGCACCGAACCGACGTCGACGATCGCATCGATCGCTGCCCGTACGTCGTAGGCCCGCAACCGGTTCTGCGGCACCACATGCCGCGCCAGTCTCGGATCGGGCTCAGCGAAGTCGGTCACCGTGGGACGAAAGTAGGACAGGTAGCGCTTCGCCAGGGTCACCGCTTCGGTCTCGTCGCGTGCCGCCAGTGCAACCACCCCGTTGCGGCGCTGCACCTCGATCGGCCCGATCTCCTCGGGCCGGTAGACGCCCAGCCCGCCACCTTCGATCATCGCCGGGCCGCCCATTCCGATGTTGGCATCGGGGGTCGCGATGATCACGTCGCACACCCCGGCCAGCGCCGCGTTACCAGCGAAGCAGCGGCCGGAGACGATCGCCACCAGCGGCACCTGGCCGTTGAGCGCGGCCAGCGCACGAAACGTCATCAGGTCCAGCCCGGCCATCCCGGCGACATCGGTGTCACCGGGCCGGCCGCCGCCCCCTTCGGCGAACAGCACCACCGGAAGTCGTCGGCGGGCGGCCACCTCGAAAAGCCGGTCGGTCTTGGCGTGGTTGCGCATGCCCTGGGTGCCGGCCAGCACGGTGTAGTCATAGGAGGCCACTGCCACCGGCGCCGCACCGATGGTCGCCAACCCGGCGACCAGGCCGTCGGCCGGCGTGTTGGTGATCAGGTCCTCCTCCGCGCGCCGGCTGCGCTGCGCCGCCACCGCCAGCGCCCCGTATTCGACGAAGCTGCCGGGGTCGACCAGATCGGCGATGTTCTCCCGGGCGGTGCGCCGGCCCTGGCGGTGGCGCTTGGCGACCACCTCGGGACGGCCTTCGTCGCGGGCGAGCCGGTGCCGGTGGGCGACCTCGTCGAGGTCGGTGCGTGGCGAATCCAGCTGCGGGCCCGCACCGGGCCCGGCGGTACTCTCGTCGCCGGCCGAAACGAACACCAGCACCGGGTCTCCGGCGCCGACGACCTGCCCCGGGCCGACCAGGGCGCGCACCGTCGCGCCGGGTGCGGTCAGCACATGTTGCATCTTCATCGCCTCCAGCACCACGTCCGGCGTCACCTCGACAACGGTGCCGGCCATCGGCGCGTACAGCACCTGTTCGCCCGGGTTCAGAGGCGTTGCGCGGGGCGGGTGTTCGTCCTGCCTGGGCGCCGCGGCGCCCACCAGTGCAGGCAGTCGGCGGTCCAGCCAATCGGTCGTCACCACGCCGGTCCCCAGCGCCGCGTCGGACAGCACTGCCTCCAGCAGGCCGGCATTGGTGCCGACACCGGCGATCGCCAACTCCGCCACCGCAGTTCGCGCCTTGCGCAGCGCTGCGGTCAGCGAGGTGCCGTGCACGTGGGTGATCACCTTGGCCAGCAGCGAATCGTAGCGGGGCCCGATGGTCAGGCCCGGCCGGGCGTAGGTGTCGACCCGGATGCCTGGCCCGCTCGGAGGGGTGAACGCCGTCAAGGTGCCGACACAGGGTTGCACCGTGCCGTCGGCGGCCACCGTTTCGGTGTTGACTCGGCATTCGACCGCGATCCCATGTGCCTCGGTCGGCAGAACCAGGTCGTCGAGTGCGGCGCCTTCGGCGATCTGGAATCCGGCCGCCACCAGGTCGATTCCGGTGACCACCTCGGTGATCGGGTGTTCCACCTGAATGCGCGGGTTGACCTCGAGGAAGACGAAATCGTCACCGGTGACCAGGAATTCCACCGTGGCCAGGCCCCGGTACCCGACGGCTGCGCACAGTCGGGCCGCTGCGCCGTGCAATGCGGTACGCACCTGATCGGAAAGCCCCGGCGCCGGCGCGATCTCGATCAGCTTCTGGTAGCGGCGCTGGATGCTGCAGTCGCGATCACCGACCGCCAGGGCGCGCACGCCGTCGGCGACGATCTGCACCTCGATGTGGCGAGCGCCCTCGACGAGTTCCTCGGCGAACACCGCCGCGGCGCCGAACCCCAGTCGGGCCTCGGCCGAGCACCAACGGTAGGCGTCGTCGAGCTGGTCGGCAGCGCGGACCGTGCGTATGCCCCGGCCCCCGCCGCCGGCCAGTGCTTTGAGCATGATGCCACCCGGATGGGCGCGAAAGAACTCATGGATCTGTTCTGGGCCGACCGCCCCGTCGGTGGCGGCCGGCACCGGCAGCCCGGCGGTGATCGCGGCGCCGCGCGCGGCGGACTTGTCACCGAACATGTCCAGCAGTTCAGGGGCCGGCCCGACGAAGGTACGGCCCGCTGCCGCAACCGTTCGGGCGAATTCGGCGTTCTCCGAGAGGAATCCGTAGCCTGGATGGATCAGGTCAGCATCGGTCTTGGTGGCGGCGGCCAGGACGGCGGCCTGATCGAGGTAGGCCGACGGACCTGCGCCGGGTAAGCCGACGGCCTCGTCAGCGGCGTACACGTGCGGGCTGTCCGCGTCATCTTCGGCATAGACCGCAATCGTGTGGTAGCTCAGGTCGGTTGCGGTGCGGATGATCCGCAGCGCGATCTCGCCACGGTTGGCGATCAGCACCGTCTTCAGCGAGGCATCGGCGGTGCTCACCGTAACGGGGCACCCCACTGCACCTGCGCACGCAACTGTGTCTTGAGCAGTTTGCCGCTGGCGGTGCGCGGCAGTTCCTCGGCGACCACGGTGATGTACTGCGGCACCTTGAAGTCCGCGAGCTGACTTCGGCAGTGGTCGAGCACCGCGGCCACATCGACGTCGTCGCCGTAGAGCACCGCGCCGACCTTCTCGCCCATCACGTCGTCAGGCACCGCCAGCACGCACGCGTCGGCGACCCCGGGCGCCGACAGCAGCGCCGCCTCCACCTCCACACTGGAGATGTTTTCGCCGCCGCGGATGATGATGTCTTTGAGCCGGTCGATGATGTGCACCCGCCCGGCGTCGTCGACGCGGACCACATCGCCGGTGTGCAGCCACCCGTCGATGATGGTGGCGGCGGTCGCATCGGGCCTATTCCAGTAGCCGCGCATCACGTTCGCGCCGCGCACCACCAGCTCGCCGGTGGTCGGGTCGTCACCGAGCGGGGCGACACCGATGTCTCCGGAGGGAACCGCGTAGCCCACCGAGTCCGCGTGGGCGACCGCATCGGAGTCCGGCAGCACCGTCATCAGCGACGCCGTTTCGGTCATGCCGTAGCCGTTGAACACCGTTGCGGCGCCGAACGCGTCGCGCAGCGCACGCACCAGGGCCGGCGCCGTCGGGGCGCCGCCGTAACCGACCCAGCGCACCCCGGAGACGTCGACGCCGGCGAAGCCGGGGTGCCGCAGCAGCAGTGCGTAGATCGCAGGAACGGTGATCAGTGACGAAATCTTTTGTGCCGGCACGGTGGTGAGCAGTTCGGGGAGGTTCAGCGCCGGCATGATCACCGCCGCTCCGCCGGTGTAGGCGGCGACCAGCAATTGCGAGTTGCAGCCGGTCACGTGGAACAACGGCACCGAGATCAAGGTGCGCAACTCCTCACCGAGCTGCCGGGACTGCCCCATGGCGCGCATCATGTTCTCGGCGTTGGTCACAAACGCCTCGTGGGTGGTGGGCACCCCCTTGGGACGCCCGGTGGTGCCGGAGGTGTAGAACAGCGCCGCAGTGTCGGGCGGCTCCAGCCCGTCGACCACATACGGCCGGCCGTCGGGCAGCGCGGTGCCGGGCGCGAGATCCACCCGCACTCCGGCGTCGGCAAGCACGAAGTCGACCTCCGGTGCGGCCGAACGGGTGTTGACGGCCACCGGTATGCCGCCGGCCATCAGCGTCCCCCAGAATGCCAGCACCCAGTGCAGCCCAGCGGGATAGCGCACACCGACCCGGTCGCCGCGCCCAAGCCCCTCGGCGCGCAGCCCGCCGGCCACCCGCGCCGCCCGCTGCCACAGCTGCCGGTAGGTCAGCGCACCGGCTCCCAGCTCCACCACGGCCTCGCTGTCGGGGCGGCGCTCGACCTGCTCAGCCAGCAGGTCGAGCAGAGTGGCCGGCAGCTGCTGATAGCACGGGACACCATTGCGGTCGCGAACCACCCCGGCCGTCGGAAAAGGGTTGTGCCGCCGGGGAATCTCCACGATTTTCGTCATGCGCGGCCCCGCCGGCTATGCGCCAGGCTGCGCAGCGTCCCACGCAACGCGTAGACCGCGGTCGTAACGCAGACAACGACCAGCACGACGAACATGGGCAGCCAGTTGCCGCGCTCATGGTTGATGTGCCACCAGACGTAGGTGAACAGTACCGAGCAGGCGAACAGCACCACGTCGCGCCAGTTGCCCTGATAGGACAGCGCCGCGGCGCGCAACGCCCGGGTCCGGTCGGACGCGGCGACCAGGTCGTCAATCCGCTCGTCGATGGTGCGTTGCAGTTCGGCCCGCCGCTTGGTCTGTTCGGCCGGGATCCGGTCGAGCAGGTCGAGGTCTTGTTTGATCAGGCCGCGCAGATCTGGGCCCTTGAGCTGGCCCGCCGCCGCGGTCAGTAGGGCTCCACCGAAGATCGGTGCCGCGCCCAGCGCCATGCTCAGCAGAGTGGGCATCGTCGTGTCGTTCCTTTCGACCGCCTTCCCGCGTCACCCTACGGCGTCAGCCAAGCCGTACCGTGCCATCCGGCTCGATTCGCCAATTCGGGTTGTGGGCGATCTCCCAGATCAGGCCGTTGGGGTCTCGGACATGAGCGTGGAACACACCGCCGAACCGGCCCGGTTGCGGAGCTTTGAGGACGGTGCCGCCGGCGGCGGCCATCGCCTCGGTCAGCGCCGTCACCTCTTGGGGACTGTCGACGTTGTGCGCCAGAGTGATTCCGGAGACCCGCGAATGGTCACCGGGCAATGCCAGATCTTCGTTGAACTTGGCGGCATCGAAGAAGCCGAGTAGCTGCCCGGGCGCGCTCTGATAGAAGACGATCTCGCCCTCGACATCCAGCCGCGGACGCCAGCCCAAGGCAGCGTAGAAGCGGCGGGTGGCGCCGAGATCGGTCGCGGCGATGGTGAGGAAATGCAGCTGCTGGTCCATGCGGGGAAGCCTAGGGCGGTCGAGCGGTATGCAGCCGTCGGCGGACCGGTGTACAATCGAACACATGTTCGATAACGGTTTGCCGGGGCCGGCGTCGTTGGCGGAGGCCGACGACAACCTGCTGGTGGCGGCCATTGCCGGGTGGGCCCGGGTGGAGGCCGCGGCCTCGGCGCGCCGGCTGGCCG
>NZ_LZJK01000093.1 GCF_001667945.1 Mycolicibacter sinensis
TCGCGGTCGGCAAGGGCGTCTGGATTTAGCGCCGGGCGCCGCAAGTCGCCGCCCCAGGTCTAGAACGGTTCTTCGGCGCCGCCGGGATTGCAGCCGTTGGCCAACAGGGTCAAGGTGCTGACGACCGGTCGCCACGGCTCCAGATTCCAACTGGTCTTGCCGGGCTGGATGAATTCGGCAAACTGCCAGTGGCACAGGAACTGTTCGCGCATGCCGGGTGTGTCGGCGTCCGGGTGGCGGTTCACCACCTCCGACCAGGCGTGCTCGCCCTGGCGCAGGGTGCCGGGCTCGCCGGCCTCGGTTCGGCCGGTGTCGGTCGGGTAGACCCGAAGGCTGGTCCCGTCTTCGTAGGTCACCCACTGGGTGTGATCGACGTAGGGCGCTGCGCTGATGCCCGCGGCGCCCAGCCAGCCGCCCGCGCCGCCGAATCCGCCGGCGCCGCCCTCGCCGCCGGCGCCGCCGTCGCCGCCACGGCCGAACAACAGCCCGCCCGCACCGCCGTCGCCCCCGGCGCCGC
>NZ_LZJK01000094.1 GCF_001667945.1 Mycolicibacter sinensis
CCGACCACACCAACCGACCACTGACCCCGGCATCACTAGCCCGGCCACCCAAACAACCCCCGCCCACCGTCCCACCGCGCCCCGGACCAACCGGCGAACGCGCCCAATGGTGGTGGTACCAACCCTTCCAACCCCAACCACCACCGTCAACGAACTAGAGCGGTCATCCCCGGACCAGCCAGCACCGCACGATATCGTCGCTCGAACTCGCTGGCGCATAGGGCGGTTCGTTACATCCCTCGCTGCCATCTGCAAGTCGCTGTCACACTGACGACCCCTTTCCCCTGTGCAGTGAAAACGCCGGGAACAGTAACCATGCGCAGGTTGATCGCTAGCCAGAACGACCGTGGTGCCTGCTAGCCGAGTTGCGGCGAAGAGGTCACTCGACCTCCGCTAGCGCCTCGGCCACCTCCGCCGAATCCAACTGCGCCACTTCCAGATAAACCTCCGCGACCGCATCCAATCGGTCCGGATCGGTCTCACCAGCGGCCAGTCGCGAAGCCAGCCCCGCCACTGTCCGCGTCGCGAAGATGTCAGCGACCACCACGCCGGGGGCATCCAGCCAGGTGCGGATGCGTGCCACTGCGGCGGTGGCCAGCACCGAATCCCCGCCGAGCGCGAAGAAGTCATCGTCGGCACCGACCCGATCGGCACCGAGCACGTCGGCGATGATCGCGGCCAGGGCGCGCTGCAACGGACCCTCCGGCTCCCGGTAGCCGTCGCCGGCGGCGTATCCCGCGGCCAGCTCGGCCGTCACCGCGCGCCGGTCGATCTTGCCGGCCACCGTGTAAGGAATCGCCGAAACCACCTGCAGCTGCCGCGGGATCATGTGCTCGGGCAGCGCTTCGGCCAACCCGGCCCGCAGGCCGGCAACGTCGACCGCCGGATCATCAACCCGGACCGCCGCCGCCAGCACCTCGCGGCCCGCGGCCTCAGGCAGCGCGACCACCACGGCCTCGGCGACCCCCGCCAACCGTCGCAGCGCCGCTTCGACCTCGCCGAGTTCGATGCGGTACCCGCTGATCTTGACCCGGTGATCGGCGCGGCCGACGAATTCCAGGATGCCGCCCGGCCGGTAGCGGGCCAGATCGCCGGTGCGATACCAGATCCGGCCGTCGTGCTCGACGAACTTCTCAGCGGTCAGGTCGGGCCGCCCCCGGTATCCGGAGGCGATGCCGCGTCCGGTGACCCACAGCTCCCCGGTCACCCAATCCGGGCGGTCGGTGCCGTCGGCGCCGACGACGCGGCAGGCGATGTTAGGCAGCGGGGTGCCGTAGGGCACTGAGGCCCAGTCGGCCGGCGGATCGCCGTCGACCTCGCAGATGGTGGCGTGGATGGCGGTTTCAGTCGCACCACCCAACCCGGCGAACCGCACCCCAGGCGCGACGGCGGCAAAGCGGCACGCCAGCTCGGGGCGTACCCAGTCACCGCCGGTCAACACCGCACGCACCGAAGGCAATTCGGCGCCGATTGCTGCCAGCATCTCCAGCGCGCCGGGCATCAGATTGAGCACGCTGACGCGGTGCTGCTGCACCAACTGCGCCCAGACCTCGGGGCTGCGGCGGTCGGCCTCGTCGACCATCACGATCGCTCCCCCGGCGCGCAGCATGGCGAAGACGTCGAGCACCGACATGTCGGCATCCAAGGTCAGCAGCGCCAGGCTGCGATCGTCCGGGCCGAATCCGAAGCGGGCACTGAGGGTTTCGATGGTGTTCATCGCGGCGTCGTGGGTGAGTTCAACGCCCTTGGGTTCGCCGGTGGAACCCGAGGTGAACACCACGTAGGCCAGCTCGGACGGATCGGTGCGAACCGGGTCCACTGCAGCGGGCCGTTGCAGGCAATCCTGCACACTCACCACCGGAATCGGCAGCGCCGGCACCGTTTCCCCGGTCACCAACGCCATAACCGCGCCGCCCAGGGCCAGGATGCGGTCCACCCGCTCGCGCGGCTGATCCGCAGCAATCGGAAGATACACCGCACCGGCGGCCAGGATGCCCAGCAGTGCCGGAATCTGCTCGACGCCCTTGGGCCCGAGCAGCGCCACGGTGTCACCGCGCTGCACCCCGCGTTCGTGGAGCGCAGAAGCCACCGCGAGCGCCTGGGCCCGCAGCTCCCCGTAGCTCAGCTCGCCGCCATCGTGTAGCACCGCGACCGCGTCGGACGCCACCGCGGCATGTCGAAAGAACCTGTCCTGCAAGGTTTCCCCGCTCGGTTCAGCGGTGCCGGCATTGACCGCGGCACGTGCCTGGGCCTGGGCTGGCGGCAACGCATCCGGGGCCGGCTCGTCCCAGCCGTCACCCCGGGCCAGCCGGGTCAGGTCGGCGATGTGGTGGGCGAACATGGCGTCGATCACGCCGGGCGGGAACATCTCTTCGCGGACATCCCAATTCACCAGCACGCCGCCGTCGAACTCGGTCACCTGCGCGTCCAATAGCACCTGGGGGCCTTGGGAGATGATCCACACCGGGGTGCCGAAGGTCTGGGTGACCTCGGCGGCGAACAACTCGCCGAGCCCGAGCGCACTGGTGAACACCACCGGCGCCAGCACCTGGGTGCCGCGGTGGCGGCCCAGATCACGCAGCACCGCCAGGCCCGGGTAGTCGGCGTGCGCGGCAGCGGTGCGCATGGCGTCCTGCACGGCGTGGGCACGCTGTGCACCGGTGGCCGCAGAGCTCAGGTCCACCTCCAGTAGCAGCGACGAGGTGAAGTCGCCGACCAGCCGGTCAACGTCGTCGTGCAGCGGTTCCCGGCCGAAGAGCGGCACGTTCAACAGGAAGCGCGGTGCGTCCGACCAGCAGGCCAAGGTGTGTGAGAACGAGGCCGCCAGCGTCATCGCCGGGGTGACACCGTGGGCGCGGGCCTGTTCGAACAGTGCGTCGCGCGCGGCCGGGTCCAGCCAGTACCAGCGCCGGGTGCTGCGGTGTGAATCGCCGGGGGCACCGGCCGGTGGCGGGAGCTTGGGCGGGTCGGGCAGCTCGGGGATGCGCTGCGTCCACCACTGCCGGTGACTGTCGTCGAGCTGCCGATCGGCCATCGAAAGCCGGTATTGCCGATAGGTATAGCCCAGTGCGGGCAGCGTCGCGCCTCGGTAGGCGGCGGCCAGGTCGGCCATCAGGGTGCGGTAGCTCATCGCGTCGGCGGCCTGCATGTCTAGGTCGACGTGCAGCCGTGCGGTGCCGTCGGGGAGCAGCGACACGGTGAGTTCGAAGACGGCGCCGTCGAGTTGCTGGTGCGATTTGGCATCGCGGGTCAAAGCAAGCCGCGCTGAAACCTCGTCGGCGTCGAGCCCGCGCAGATCCTGCACCGCGACCGGCAAGCCGGCATCGGCCCGGATCTGCTGCGTGCCGTCGGGCAGGAACTCCACCCGCAGCATCGGGTGCCGGGCGGCCAGCGCCTCGGCGGCGGCAGCCAACCGCTCGGGATCGAGTCCGGGCCCGTCAAATTCGACGTAGAGGTGTCCGGCTACGCCGCCGAGTGCCACGTCGTCGTCGCGGCCCACCCACATCGCGTGCTGCATCGGCGCCAGCGGGAACGGCGCGGTGTCGTCCTCGGGTTCGGGGCCCGGGGTGGGCAACGACGACGCACCGGTAACCAGGGCGGTCCAGGCGGCGACGGTGGGTTCGGCGGCCAGCGCGGCGAAGTCGACGTCCAGGCCCCGGCGCCGCCATTGGCCCGCCAGGCTCATCATCCGGATCGAGTCCAGGCCCTGTCCGACCAGGTCAGCATCGGTATCGAGGGTGCCGGCCGGGACGCCAAGCAGCTCAGCGACCTGCGCGCGAATATCGTCCGGCCCCACCGCGCTCACCCCACCCTTCGTTAGTAAAGGCTGCCCTAATTTCGTCGAAGCTACTCTATCTACGGTCCACCGTCGGCAAGCCAGGGAGTCACATGCACGGGTTCATACCGTTTCCGCCCGAGCGGGCCGCCGCCTACCGCGCCGCCGGCTACTGGCAGGGCCGCCCGCTGGCGTCGCTGCTCGACGATGCCGCCGCGCGCTGGCCAGACCGTGTGGCGGTCGTCGACGCCGACACGACCCTGTCGTACGCACAACTGGACGCCGCGGCCGAAAAGGCAGCGGCAGGCCTGCACCGACTGGATATCGCCCCCGGCGATCGAGTGCTGCTACAACTGCCCAACGGCTGTCCGTTCGCGGTGGCGCTGTTCGGGCTGCTGCGAGTAGGCGCGATCCCGGTGCTGTGCCTGCCCGGGCACCGCGCCGCCGAGATCGCGCATCTGGCCGCCGTCAGCGACGCGGTCGGGATCGTAATCCCAGACGCCACAGCGGGATTCGACTACCCGGCGATGGCCGCCGAACTGGGGCTGCGGCGGATCATCATCGACGGCACGGCCGCCGACCCGCCGGCGCCGCGATTCAGCCCGGATCCGGCCGCGCCTGCGGTGCTGCTGGTCTCCGGCGGCACCACGGGCCTGCCCAAGCTGATTCCCCGCACCCACGACGACTACCGCTACAACGCCACCGCCAGCGCGGCGTTGTGCGAGCTGACCGCCGATGACGTCTACCTGGCGGTGTTGCCGGCCGCCCACAACTTCCCGTTGGCCTGTCCCGGCCTGCTGGGCGCCATGTCGGTGGGTGCGGCCACCGTCTTCGGCGCCGATCCCAGCCCGGAGGCAGCCTTCGCCACCATCGCCCGGCATCGGGTAACGGTCACCGCACTGGTGCCGGCACTGGCCACGCTGTGGGCGCAGGCCTGCGATTGGGAACCGCAGAAGCCCGCGACGCTGCGGCTGCTGCAGGTGGGTGGCGCCAAGCTGGCCGCCGGCGACGCCCGCCGGATCCGCGAGGTGCTGACCCCGGGCTTGCAACAGGTGTTCGGCATGGCCGAAGGGCTGCTCTGCTACACCCGGCCCGGCGACGCCGCCGAGCTGCTGGACACCAGCCAGGGCCGGCCGCTCTGCGCCGACGACGAACTGCGGGTGGTCGACGAGGACGGCACCGAAACGACCGAGGGCGAGCTGCTGGTCCGCGGGCCGTACACGATCAACGGCTACTACAACGCGCCGGAGGCCAATGAGCGATCTTTCAGCCCGGACGGCTTCTACCGCAGCGGGGATCGGGTTCGCCGCCGGCCAAACGGCTATCTGGAGGTGACCGGGCGGATCAAGGACGTCATCGTCCGCGGCGGCGAGAACATCGCGGCCGATGAGCTGGAGACGCACCTGCTGAGCCATCCGGCGATCCGATCGGCTGCCGCTATCGGCCTGCCGGATCAGTACTTGGGTGAAAAGGTCTGCGTCGCGGTTGTTTTCCATGGGGCACCGCTGTCGCTGGCAGAGCTGAACCAGCATCTCGAAGCCCAAGGCACGGCCACCCACGTCCGCGTCGATCAGCTGGCGACGCTGCCCACGCTGCCGACGACGGCGGTCGGCAAGATCGACAAGAAGGCTCTGGCCCGCCAGCTCAGCTGAGCCGAAGTCGACGCCTCAGCCTCGCGCGACGACGTTGTCGGACCCCGACGTAATCACCTCCGGCTTCCCGAAGCGGTAGGTCACCCGGTTGTTGAGGCCAGATGCCGCGACCTTGGGCGTCGAGTCGACGGTGATGACGTTGCCGATTCCCGACACGGTCAGACCGGCGCATTGGCCGGTGAGTACGACGGTGTTGTTGACCCCGCTCACCGAGACGTAACGCCCGGAGCAGGCCAACGTCTTGTTCTCGCCCGCCCCGAGGATGGTGATGGTGACGTCGCGATCAGGCACCGCGATGGCCGGCGACGCCGCTACGGGCGGCGCAGGCGCAGACGGCGGAGCTGGTTCGGGCGCCGGATCCCGGGCAGCGCCTGGGTGCCCCGGTGCCGTGCTCGTCGAGCCGCCGATGATCAGGAACACCGCCCCGCCGGCGGCGATCACGAGAGCCGCCGCAATCACACCGATCGCGACAGCGATCCCCCGTCCCGGCGGCGACGACACCTGCCCCTCGACGCCCACCGACGGAACGGTCAGTTCCGCAGCCTCGGCGAAGTCCGACAGCGGGCGCTCCAGTTCCCGGATCCGGACCTCGGGATCGTCCTCGGCGTTCACGCGGTACTGATCCGCCAGCCGGCGGCATCGTGTTGCTGCCGCCAGAACTCGTCGAAACGCCCACCGGCAGACCGTAATTGGTCAATGGTGCCGTCCTCGACGACCTGGCCGTCGTCGAGGAACAGCACCCGATCGGCTTGGGCGATGCTCGCCAGCCGGTGCGCGACGATCACCCGGGTGCGCGGGCGCAGTTCGGCGCTGAGCGCGTCGACGATCGCCGCCTCGTTCTCGGTGTCCAGGGCGCTGGTCGCCTCGTCGACCAGCAGTACCGGTGCCGGCTTGAGCAGGGCTCGCGCGATGCTGACCCGTTGGCGTTCCCCGCCGGACAGCGCCGCGCCGGCCTCCCCGACCACCGACTCGGCGCCATCGGGCAACCGGCCGGTCAGCTCGTCTACCCGGGCGAGTTCGACCGCCCGCCCGAACGCCTCCGGATCGGCGCCGGGGTCTCCCACCAGGATGTTGTCCCGGATCGTGCCGTCCAACAAGTAGGGATGCTGAAACACCATGCTGCTCGCCGTGCGCCGCGCCGCAGCAGTCAGCTCGGTGGCGTCCACACCGTCGAGCAGAACCCGCCCGCTGGTCGGTTCGTGTAGGCCGGCGATCAGGGCCAGGATGGTGCTCTTGCCCGAACCGGACGGCCCCACGATGGCGGTCGTGGTGCCCGGCTCCAGCACAAAACTGACCCGGTCGAGCACCGGCGTACCGGCCGCGTCGTAGCCGAAGGTGACATTGTCGAACTCGATGCGGGGCGCCTTGGCACCGTCGGGCAGCGCGCCGTCTCCCACCGTCAGCACCGGTGCGGTGAGCACGGCCCGGATCCGCTCGAGGCTCGCCCGCGTCGACTCCAGCGCCGGCGCCAGTTCGCTGATGACGGTGAAGGGTTCCAGGTAGCGGGCGGTCACGACGATCAGCGCGATGGCTTCGGGAACGCTCAAAGTGCCGGTCACAGTCAGCACGGTGGTGGCGCCGGCGAGCAGGATCAGCGCGCCCTGGCTGGCCAGGCTGAACAGCAGCTGACCCGGAATCTGCATGAGCAGCAGCCGCATCGCCGCGCCGTGCTGGGCGGCCAGGGCTGCACCGACGGTGCTGCGTTCGGGTTCGACCCGCCGTGCCGCGCGCAGTGCCTGCTGGGTGCGGGCGAACTCGATGATGCGCTCGGTCAGCGCGGTGTTGGCTTCCCCGGCGGTGGCATCCGCGCGGGCGCTGAGCCGATTGGCCGCCCACAGCGCCCCCAGCAACAGCGGCACGCCGCCCAGGGCGGCCAGACCCAGCTGCCACGACACCCCGAGCAGCGCCACCGCGATCGCCGGCGGCAGCAGGACGGCGCTGATCAGCGGGGTCAGCAGGTTGACAACCAGGCTGACGAGTTCGGGTCCGGTGGCGGCGATCGCCTGCCGCGCGTCGGCGGTGTTGGCGGGCGTGAACCAGTCCAACCGGATTGCCGGCAGCCGGTCGGCGACGTCATGTTGGGTGTGATCGAGGACGGCGAATCCGAGATCGAATCCGATTCGCGCGCAGGTGAAGTCGATCACCCAGCCGGCTACCGTCGCCACGGTCAGCCAGCCCAGCCAGGTTAGCGCACCGCGCGGGTTCTCGGAGAACAGCGCCGCCACCAACGGGACCAGCAGTACGGTTCCTACCGCGCGCACCGCCACCGATAACAGCGTCAGCCCGGTGTAGCTGAACAGCCGGCCGCGGCGGTCGTGCGGAATCAGCCGGATCAGGGTGCGGATCACCGTGTCGCCTCCGCTCCGGCGGCCACGGCCCGGCGCCCGGTCTCCCACAGCTGCAGGTAGCGTCCGCCCGCGGCGAGCAACTCATCGTGGGTGCCCTGTTCGGCGATGGCGCCGTGATCGAGTACCACGATCTGGTCGGCGCCGGTGATCGTGTGCAGACGGTGGGCGATGACGAGCACGGTGCGGTCCTTGGTCAGCCGGTTCAGGGCCTGCTGCACCAGGTATTCCGATTCCGGGTCGGCGAATGCGGTGGCCTCGTCCAGAATGAGCACGGGCGTATCGGCGAGGATGGCGCGGGCGATGGTGAGCCGTTGGCGCTCACCGCCGGAGAGCGCGGCGGCCGCGCCCAGCACGGTGTCATAGCCGTCGGGCAGTCGCAGGATGCGCTCGTGGATCTGTGCTTCGCGGGCGGCGGCCCACACCTGCTCGTCAGTGGCGTCCGGGACGGCCAGCGCGATGTTGTCCCGCACGCTGCCGTGCACCAGCTGGGTCTCCTGCAACACGAAACCGACCCGGCGGTAGAGCTCATCGGCGGACAATGACCGAATATCCTGCCCGTCAACCGAAATCACGCCCGACTCGACGTCGTGGAAGCGGGCCAGCAGCGCGGCCAGTGTCGACTTGCCGGACCCCGACGGGCCGACCAGCGCGGTCACCGTGCCCGGCCGCAGCGTCAGCGACACATCGGAGATCACCGGCACGCCGGGGCGGTAACCGAAGCTGACGGACTCGAAGCGCACCGTCCCGGACGAGGTCTGCGCCGGCGCCGATTCCGGCTCACCTACCACCAGCTCGGGCTCGTCCAGCGCGATCTGCAACCGCCGGGCTGCCAGCATCCCGCCGCGGATACCGCCGACCCCCAACCCGATGCCCAACAGCCGGGCGCCGAAGGTGGTGCCCAGCAACAGGAACGGCAGCAAGTTCACCGGGTCCATCCGACCGGTCACGATCAGCGGGGTGCCGGTCAGCACGATCAACCACAGGAAGGTCGACGGGCGGGTGACCAAGTCCATCAGTGTCTTCTTGCCGATGAATGGGCGCTGCCAATCCACCAGGAAAGTGATGTAGTCGTCCAACTGCCGGCGGAAGGTAGAGGCGGCAGCACCACCGAACACCCGGATCACCGGCTGGCCCTCCAGGTAGGTACCGGCTTCGCCGTTCATCCGTTCCGCCCAGCGCTGCGCCTGGCTGATCTTGGGCCCGGACTGGGTCATCATCACCGACATCAGCACCAGATAGATCAGCACCGGGACGAACAGCACCAGCGCCACCCGCCAATCCACCACGAGCAGATAGACCAGCACCGCCACCGGTGCGACGACCGCGGCGACGGCGTCCGGGATGGCGTGGGTGACCAGATAGTGCAGGGACAAGGTGTCGTCGGCGATGAGTTGCTTGATCGATCCGGAGCCGCGGGCGGTGAACCAGCCCAGCGGCAGCCGAGAGAGCTTGCTGAGCAGCCGGTTCCGTAACCCGCTGGCGAACCGGGCGTCGATCACGTGCAGCCACAGCGTCAGTCCCGCCCCCAGCAGCGTACCCAGGCCGAGCAGGGAGATCGCCGCGATGGCAAGCGTCCACAGCCGCGACTCGTCGGCGCCGGAGACCAGCAACCGAGCCAGCTCCACCAGCAGCACGAACGGGGCCAGCTGCAGCAGCGTGATGACAGCCTGCAGCACGCCCGAGACGATCAGCGGGATCTTCAGCCGGCCCAGCAGCCGGCCCGCGGCCTGGGCGCGCCAGCGACCACGCTGTGGCTCGCCTTCAGCGACGACCTGCTCGTCGTTCAGTGACGACGGTTCCGGTTCGGCCATCGCAGTTTCCAGGGCGCGTTGGGTGCCCATGGCGCGTCCGGCATTCCAGTAGGCCTGCGCGTGGATTTCGGATTTGGGGAAGCCGAACTCGTCACGCAGCCGCGCCCGCAAGGCCTTGAGCGTCGCGGCTTCCGGGGTCGCCCAGGCATACCAGTCCGACCAGTCGCGGGATTCGAGGGCGGCGGCCAGGGAGTTTGCGTCGCGGCGCAGTACCCAGTGCACCCGCAGGCGGGGATGCTCGCGCAGCGGGATCAACAGGTCGTTGTCCTCGTGCTGCTCGAGGTACAGCTCGATCGGCACGTCGGAGGGGATGGTTCCGATGATGGCGTTGATCCCCGGGATCGACGCCGAGTCGCCCATCAACAGGTAGCCGGCGGGCGGCTCGTCGGGCACCTCGAAACGCGCCGAGCCCATCAGCGACATCGCCGCGATGCGCGCTCCGGGCTCAACGGTGCGCGCCCACCGGGTCGCGGGCCCGGCTGGTTCGTGCAGCACCATGTCCACCGCGAAGCGTCCGGTTTCCGCGTCTCCCTCGGCGATGGTGTAGGCGCGCTGGAACTCGGTGTTCGAGCCGTCCGGATCGGGGAACCAGAACCGCAGCCACGCACTGGGTTCGACGGTGGCGTCGGTGAACAGGGTCGGTGAATGCATCCAGACTCTGATGCAGTGCGGGGCGATCCAGCTGGTCTCGAGCACCGTTGCGATGTGGTCGCGGGCGCCGAAGCCCCGCAGTATCGCGCCCTGCAAACCGCGCGCCATCAAGGTCCTTTCGCCAACGGTTTCCCGCCCCGCGGGGTGGGACCCGGCGCTCGCGCCGCCAAGCCCGACCTAGGTTACCCTACCCTCACTAAACCGGGTAGGCCCTCGGGTAGGCTCACCGTTCGTTATGACTGACGCCCCACCGATCCTGCACCGGGAACTGACAGACATCTCCGACGAGATTCGCCGCGTCCCGGCGCCCCCGATCCCGGTGCTGGCCGAGCCCTATGCGATCCGGGTGGCCGACCCGGACGCCGATGCGGAGATGGTCTCGGAATGGATGAACCGGCCCCATCTGGCGCAGACCTGGGAATCGGCCTGGCCGCCGGAGCGCTGGCACGCCTATCTGGGCGCCCAGGTCGCCGGCAGCTATTCCCGGCCGTTGATCGTCAGCCGCCACGGAGAAGACGGCGGCTACATCGAAATCTACAGGGCCGCAAAGGATTCCATCGCCCGCTACTACGCGGCCGATCCGCATGACCTGGGCATTCACGCGGCCGTCGCCGATACGACGGTGGTCAACCGGGGGTTCGCGGCGATCTTGTTGCCGCGAATCATGTCCTACGTCTTCGACGTGGAGCCGCAGTGCCGGCGGATGATGTTCGAACCCGAGTACCGCAACACCGCGATGCGGCGGCTGGCCGAATATGTCGGCGGCACCTTCCTCGGCGAACACGACATGGGTTATCGCCGGATGGCGCTGTACGCGGTGCTGCGCTACCCCGACGACCCGCTGTCGAACAGCTCGGCGTAGCCGTCGTAGTCGGGGCGCATCCCGGCGGCTACCAGTTCCCAGAGCACCTCATCGGTGCCGCCGCCGATCCGAGCCAGTTTCATGTCGCGCCACCAGCGTCCGATCGGTGTCTCGTCGACCAGGTAGCCGGCGCCACCGAAGATATGCATGCACTCGGCGATCACCTCTTCTCCCAGCCGCGCCGCGGTGACCTTCATCGCCGCGGAGGTCCGCAGGTCGAGCCGACCCTCGGCGGCGAAACCGTTGAGCCCGTGCCGGAGTAGATCGACCCGCGCTTGCAGGTCGGCCAGCCGCAACCGCAACGCCTGGTGCTCGAAAAGGCTCGAGCCGAACTGCTTGCGGTGCATCATGCGGGCGTGGGTGATGCCGAGCACCTTCTGACACGACGAGGCGACCTGCCCGGAGATCGACATGCGTTCGTGCGCCAGCCCCCAGGAGATCGCGGCCAGTCCGGTGCCCGGGCGGGCGATCAGAGCGTCGGCGGGCACCCAGGTGTCGATGTCGACCGGGGCGGTGTCCAGCGGCGCCGCTCCGACTTTGCTGAACGGCTCGTGCACCTGCACCTGCTCGGTCGGCACCGCGATCATCATGACGTTGCCGTGCCGGCTGTTCTCGTCGTGGTCCATGCTGCGCGCCAGCACCAGGATGTGATCGGAGATGGGCGACAGCGAGACGAACTTCTTGCGGCCGCGCACCTCGAAACCGTCACGCACCGAACGCGCCTCGGTCTGCACCCGCTGGAGGTCCGATCCCCCCGACTCCTCCGAGGCGCCGATGCACAGCACCACCTCGCCCCGGATGGCCTGCTGGCAGATGGCCTTGAGGTACTCCGATCGCGCGAACCGGTGCAGGATCGCGATCGACGAATCCTGCAGGCTCACCCCCACGCCGATGCCGGCCGACCCCAGCCTCCCCAGCGCGTATGCCAGCTCCAGTAGTTTGGCCACGTCGGTGGGCGTGGCGTCAGCCCACTTCTGGGTGAAAACCCCTGCCTGGCCGAGGTGCTCGATCAGTTTGCGCGGAAAGCGCCCACTGACTTCGGCTTCTGCCGTCCAATCCACCACCTGCTGGTCGAAGACCTCGTCAAGCAGGCCGCGATAGGTGTCGATGTCCGAGCCAGTCACGTCATAACCTCCAGGTTGCGTTTGACCTCCAGCCGCCGCAACTTGCCCGATGATGTCCGGGGCAGGGATCCGGGCGCCAGGAACACCACCTTGGCCGGGACCACCCCGCACTCCGAGGCGACCCGGGCGACCAGATCGCTGCGGGCGCCGGCCTCGTCGGGGCCCCGGAATTCGGCGACGACGATCAGGCCCGGGCGGACGTCATCGGTGGCCTCACTGGTTCCAAAGGCCACCACCGCCCCTTCCCGCACGCCCCGAATCTCGGCGGCGACCCGTTCGATCTCGGTGGGGAACACGTTGCGTCCGGCCACCGAGATGATCTCCTTGGCGCGACCGCAGACCACCAGGCCCTCGTCGGTGAGGTAGCCGAGGTCACCGGTGGGGAACCAGGAGTCCGGGTCGTGGGCCGGTTCGCCGACGTAGCCGGACATCATCGAGGTGCCGCGGATCTCGATCTCGCCGACCTCGCGACCTAGGTCGACGTCGTGCTCGGGGGCCGGCGCGATACGGACTTGCATGCCCGGGATCGGCACCCCCAGGATCGCGTGCTGACGCGGCGCGGAATCATCTCCGGCGCCGGCGATTTCGTCATAGCGCAGGCCGGTGCCCGGCCGTGGCGCAGTCACCGCGCAGGTGGCCTCCGCAAGCCCGTACGACGGGGTGACCGCACCCGGGTCCAGACCGAACTTCGCCAGCTCGGTGACGAACCGCTGCAGCGCCGCACAGTCGACCGGTTCGCCGCCGTTGATCGCCACCCGCACCCGGCCCAGGTCGACGTCCGGGATCCGGCGCGCGTATTTGCCCAACACGCTGTAGGCGAAGTTGGGCGCCGCGGTCATGGTCGCCGCGCTCTCGTGCAGCCACGTCAGCCAGCGAAACGGCGAGGCCGCGAATGCCGCGGTGGGCGCCAGCCACACCGGGCATCCCGCCAGCGCACCGCTGAGCAGGAAGGTCAGGCCCATGTCGTGGTAGAGCGGCAGCCACGAACAACCGGCGTCGGAGGACGGTTCGATATCGACGTGGGCCAGCAGCCCGCTGACGTTGCTCAGCACCGCGGCCGGCGACAGCTGTGCGGTGCGCGGGGTTCCGGTGGACCCGGCCGTGCCCTGCAGCACCGCCGGCGCCTCCGGTGCGGCGGCTACCGGCGTGAAGGCGGCCGAACGCTCGGTGGCCGCGGCGGCGACGTCGTGCACCGCGAGCCCGGCGTCGGGCTCATCCAGCAACTGCAGCGGTGCGCCGTGACTGAAGACGGTGTCGACACCGATGCCGCTGAACCGGTTCAGCGTGGCGCGGGCCCACTGCTGCGGTTCCGAGCCACGGACCGGTCCGGGCAGGATCGACACACTGCGCCCGGCCAGCCAGGCGCCCTGGATCGCGGCGACCAGCTCGACCGTCGGCTCCCCGACCAGCCCGACCGCGCCGGTGCGATCCGAGTCGAGAATCTTCGCCGCCACGCTTTGGGCGCGGGAGTGCACCTGCGCCCACGGGTGATGCTGCCAGGTACCGCTGCCGGAATCGAAGATCACCAGGTCCTGGTTCGAGGTGGTCATCGCCCGGGTCAGGGCGCTTGCCAGCACGCTCACGCGTCGGCGGGCGCTTTCGCCCGGATGGCGGCCTCGAGGTCCCCCACCGTGTCGCAGGTCAGCAGGTCTTCCTCGGACAGTGCCACGCCGAGCTTGTCCTCGATGGCGACCATGCCGATCGCGAAGGCCACCGAGTCCAGGCCTACGTCGTCGACCAGCCGCGACTGCGGTGTCACCCGGTTGAGGTCGACATTCAGGTCGTCGCGCAGGATCTCACGCAGCGCGGCGCTGACGGCATCGTTCGGCGAAGAACTCATGTCGAGGGACGCTACACGACCATCGAAAGTAAGGTTAGCCTTACCCTAGTTTGTGACCGTCGACACATGGTTAGGTAAGGCTTGCCTCGCGCTCACGGATCTGTCTAAGGTAAGCCCGCGTTCTAAATGCACAGCAACCTCACGCCAGATGAGGTCACGATAAGGAGAAGCAATGAAGCTCGCTCTTGCGGACGGATCCCTCGATCGCGGTGCCGCATCCGACTTTCTTTCTACCCCCCGCACCAACCGGCTCCTGGCCGTCGGTGTCGCGCTGGCCGGTGCCGGTGTGATCGCCGTCAACCCGGTCGCGCCGCTGATCCCGCTGGGGGCACACCAAGCTGCCGTGCAGCTGGCGAACACCACCTCGGAGAACCTCGAGTACCTGACGGACCTGCTCAACCAGCCGAACCCGCTCAGCACGGCCCTCGGCGAACTCGGCAGCTACTACAGCGAAGTCGCCCAGAACAGCTTCGCCGGGGTGCAGGAAGGCCTCGAAGTCATGTGGTCCGGTGGCGGCCGGGTCATCGGCCTGGAGAACCTGATCCCGCAGGTCACCGAGTTCCTCCAGCAGGGCGACACCCTCAGCGCCTGGAACCTGATCAACAACGACATCCTGTACAATATGAACGGCATCTTCCAGCCGCTCTTCGACCACACCGTGCGTGGCACCGGCGAATTTGTGCCCGGCGTCATGGGCATCGGCGCCGACATGACCCATGTTTGGGCAAACGTGCAGGAAGTCTTCGGCGACTTCAACTTCTGGAAGACCTCCTTCAAGTACCTGTTCGAACCGCTCACCGGCTTCCAATTCGCGTTGTCGGAGAATCTGACCGGCGTACCCGACGGCATCGAGCACGTGGCGCAGGACCCGTTCGACGCACTGCTCAACGGCTACATCACCTGGGACTCCGAAACCGGCGAGAACACCGGCCAGTGGTGGGGCCTGCTCACCGAGCAGGGCACCGTCTCCTACTTCCTCGACTACCTGCCGAGCAAGATCGCCGAGGCGTTGACCGCGAACCTGCCGGTGGACGAGGTCGTGGACCCCGACGCCGGCGGGGCGCTCGCGGACGCCAACCTGTTCGACCTGGACTGGCTCACCGGCCTCTTCAGCTAGCGGTACCACCGCCTGCGCCGTCGCGTGTGGGCAACGGGCCGGGTTTGGGCGTTACTGTCCGAACCCGGCCCACAACATTGCCATTGACTAATGTCACCATTGGCAGTTGACTCGATCACATGATTCTCGGGCGATCGCCGAAACGCAGCCATGGAGCCTCCGCGGTCGTCACCGGCGCCGGCAGCGGCATCGGCGCCGCCTTCTCCATCGAACTCGCGCGCCGCGGCAGCGCCGTGGTCTGCAGCGACATCGACGATGACGCCGCTCAGCGCACCGTCGACACCATCGCCGCCACGGGCGGGCGTGCCACCGCCGTCCAGTGCGATGTCTCGCAGATCGATGCCGTCACCGCGCTGGCCGAAGCTGCGCAGGTCTGGTTCGGCGGACCCCCCAGCCTGGTGATCAACAACGCCGGTGTCGGCGCCGGCGGGCAGCCCATCGGCGAGATGGCGCTGGACGACTGGGACTGGACCCTGGGCATCAACCTGTGGGGCCCGATCCACGGCTGTCACGTCTTCACCCCGCTCCTGCGTGAGGCGCGGTTCGATCAACCCCGCGGCATCATCAACGTCGCCTCCGCCGCGTCGTTCGGTGCCGCCCCGGATATGGCGGCCTACAACGTCAGCAAGGCCGGGGTGCTGTCCCTGTCGGAGACCCTGGCGGCCGAATTATCCGGGACGGGAATCGGTGTCACCGTGCTGTGCCCGACGTTCGTCAAGACCAACATCGTCGAATCCGGCCGGATCAGCGCGCAATCCAGCGAGGCCGCCAACCTGTTGATGCGCTGGACCGGGCTGTCGGCGCAGCGCGTTGCCCGCGACTGCCTGGACACCAACGACCGCGGTGGCCTCTATTGCATGCCGCAGCTGGACGCCAAGATCGGTTGGAACATCAAACGTTTCGCACCAGAGACATTCACTCGAACCATCGGGCTGGCATTCCGTGCGAGCGCGGCTTTGCCGGGCCGGACCGACTGAAGGAGAAGCAGATGGCTCTCGACATGGACGTCATGCTCGCCAAGATCAAGGACCGGCAGTGGGCGCTGGCCGATATCGACTGGGACGCACCGGGAGCCGAGCTGATCCGCCCCGAGATGGCGCCGAAACTCAAGAAATTCATGGCAGACCTGTGCTGGATCGAGAACATCGGCGCCCGCGGCTTCGCGGCCATGGCGCGCAAGGCGCCCACCGCGACGCTGGCCGAGATTTACCGCTACTTCCATGCCGAGGAGCAACGTCACGCCAACGCCGAGCTGGCGCTGATGAAGCGCTGGGGCATGCTCGAAGACGGCGAGATGCCCGAGCCCAACGTCAACATCCGGCTGGCGATGCAGTGGCTCGACGACTACTCCGACGACCTGCCGCTGTCGGTGCTGGGCACGGTGATTCCGATGCTGGAGGTCGCACTCGACGGGGCGCTGCTCAAGTTTCTGCTCGACGAGGTCGACGACCCGGTCTGTCACCAGGTGTTCGAGAAGATCAACAACGACGAATCCCGCCACATCGCCGTTGATTTCGAGGTGCTGGAGATGATCGGGCACGCCGACGCCCGCCGGCTGGCCATCGAGTTCGTCGGCACCGTCGCCTCCCCGTCCCTGATCGTCGGGGCACTGATCTCGATTCCGCTGCTCAACCGGATCCGCAACGAGGTGATCGGGATGGGTTTGGATCCCCAGCGGCTCTACTCGGCGTTGATGCGTTTCACGCAGCTCGGTGAACGCGGCGAACACACCCGTCGGGTACCGGCCTACCAGGTGGTCAAGCGCTACTCGGGCTGGATGGCCAACCCGGACAGCCCGTATCACCTGCTGGCCAACCCGGCGGTGTGGGTCTCCGGCTTCTATCCCAAGCGACTGCTCAAGCCCATCCCGAGCTGGTTCAAAGAGCTCACCCATGAGCCGGCGGCCTGACGTGGCGCGCGCGCACGTCTACCAGACACTGATCGTGGGCGCCGGCTTCAGCGGGATCGGCGCAGCGATCAAACTCGCCGAGTCGGGACTTGCCGGCGATGACGAGATCGTGATCCTGGAACGCAGCGACCGGGTCGGTGGCACCTGGCGCGACACCCGCTATCCCGGTGCGGCGTGCGACATTCCGTCGCTGCTCTATTCGTTCTCGTTCGTCGCCAATCCGGCTTGGTCGCGGGCCTACCCATCGGCGGACGAGATCTGTGCGCATATCGAGGACATGGTCGACCGCTTCGACCTGCGCCGGCACATCCGGTTCGGCACCGAGGTCACCGGACTGGCATTCGACGAAGGCAAGGGCACGTGGACGGTTTCGGCCGGGCGTAAGAAGTTTCGGGCCCGCACCGTGGTGCTGGCCTCGGGCCCGCTGCCCGACGCCAGCTTCCCGGCCATCCGCGGCCTGGAGACCTACACCGGCCACAAGATCCACAGCGCCCGCTGGGACCCCCACTACGACTTCACCGGCAAGAAGGTCGCGGTCATCGGCACCGGCGCCAGCGCGGTGCAGATCATCCCGGAGCTGGTCGAGCAGGCCGGATTCGTCAAAGTCTTTCAGCGCACCCCAGGCTGGGTGATGCCCCGCCTGGACATGGCGATGCCGGCGAGCGTCCAGGCGTTGTTCGCCAAGGTCCCCGCCGCCCAACAGCTCGCCCGGCAGGCCCTGTTTTGGGGGCATGAGGCCAGCGCCACCGCACTGGTGTGGAACACCCCGCTCAGCGGCCTGGTCGCGCAACTCGGCAAAGCCCACCTACGGGCGACGGTCAAGGATCCGTGGCTACGCCGCCAGCTCACCCCGGACTTCACACCCGGCTGCAAGCGCATGCTGATCTCCAGTGACTACTACCCGGCGCTGCAGCGCGACAACTGCAAGCTGATCGACTGGCCGATCGCCACGATCAGCCCGGCCGGCATCCGCACCAGCGACGGCGTGGAACACCACCTCGACGCCATGGTGTTTGCGACCGGCTACGACGTGCACCTGACCGGACCTCCGTTTCCGGTCACGGGGCTGGGCGGCAGGTCACTGGCCACCGACTGGAGCGGCGGTGGCAAGGCCTTCAAAAGCATTCAGGCACACGGCTACCCGAATCTGTTCTTCATGACCGGCCCCAACTCCGGGCCCGGCCATAATTCACTGCTGGTGTACGTCGAAGGTCAAATCGACTACGTGGTGCGCGCCGTCGGCGCGATCCGCGGCCGGAACCTGCGCTACCTGGACGTGCGGGACAACGTGCAGCGCCGGCACAACGAACGGATCCAGCGACGCCTGGGCAGAACAACCTGGATGTCGGGCTGTCGCAGCTGGTATCTGACCGAGGACGGTTTCAACGCGTCGATGTACCCAGGGTTTGCAACGCAGTATCTTCGGCAGATGCGCAGTTTTCGCCTCTCCGATTACCACGCGGTGGCATGAGCGCACCGGACCGTCCCGCCAAGCCCGACTCCATCGCCGGCGTGCTGGCCAACCTGCGGCGGGTCCCCCGCCGGGTGCGGCGCGAGTCTCGCGAGGTGATCGAGGCTGCGGTGACCCAGCTCTTCGAGATCGTGGTGCGCCACCCGGGCGGCAACACGGCGTCGCGGGAGTACCGGATCGACGACTTGGCGCGGTTGGCCGGCACCACCACCCGCAACGTTCGGGTGTATCGGGACCGGGATCTGCTGCCGCCGCCGCGACGAGTCGGGCGGATCGCGCTATACAACGACACCCACTTGACCCGGCTGCGCCTGATCACCTCGATGCTCGACCGCGGCTACACCATCGCCCACGTCAAGGAGATGGTGGGCGCCTGGGAACAGGGCAAGGACCTGGGTGACATCCTGGGCCTGGAGAGTGCGATCGCCGGTACCTGGACCACCGAGCGGCCTGAGACGGTGTCTCGCGCCGAGGCCGAGCGACGCATCGGTGACCCGCCGGCGATGCGGCGATTGGTAGAGCTCGGAGTGATCCGCCTCGGTGGGGCCGACGACTCGCTGGCCACCATCACCCGCCCCAAATTGATCGATGCCTTCAATGAGGTCCGCGGCTACGGCATTGGCATCGACAAGCTCATCGACCTCTATGAGCAGTCGCTACCGCACATCGACGCCATCAGCCAGATGCTGGTGCGGGCCGGCGCTGAACACGTGCTGACCCGCATTCAGCCCGGTTCGCCGCTGCCGGCCGACACCGAGATCGCCGAGCTGATCGGCATGCTTGTGCGGTTCCGCACCCAGGCGGTCGCATCGGTCACCGCCACCCTGGCGTCGTCCATCGAGTCCACCATCGAGTCGATGGTCAGCGGCCTGCTCGCCGATTCGCTGCTGCACTGACCGGCGGGTCAGGCCAGCGCGAGGAACAGCTTCTCGAGTTCATCCTCGGACAACGGAGCGTTGCCGCTGCCGGACTCTCCGGCGAGGCATTCCCGCAGCCCGCTGGCGACGATCTTGAAACCCGCCCGGTCCAGCGCCCGCGAGACCGCAGCCAGCTGGGTGACCACGTCCTTGCAGTCCCGGCCGCTCTCGATCATTGCGATCACCCCGGCGAGCTGGCCGTGCGCGCGGCGCAACCGGTTCAACACCGACTTGACGCTGTCGTCGTCGCCTACCATGTGAGCTCCTCTCCGCGAAACCACCATGATACCCGGCGGGGTATCTGCGTGCAGGAACGTCACAGCGCGGCTCAGCGGTGAGCGATCAGGTACGGCGCCAGCGTCGCCAGCTTCTCGCAGGTCTCCTCGAACTCCCGCTCGGGACGGGATACGTCGATGACACCTGCACCGGCCCGCAACCAGGTCCGTCCGTCGCGCTCGTAGGCGGCGCGCAGTGTCAACGCGGCATCCAGCCCGCCGGCGGCGGTAAACATCACGACCGCACCGGAATACAGGCCCCGCGGGCAGTCATCGAGGCGCAGGATGGCGTCGAACCCGGCGGGCTTGGGAATGCCCGACGCGGTGACCGCCGGGAACAGCGCCTCCAGTGCGTCCATCCGATCCCGCGACGGGTCCAGCCGACCGGAGACCGTCGAGCCCAGATGCTGAACGCTCCCCCGCTCCCGCACCGTCATGAAGTCGGTGACCGCGGCGCTACCGGGTTCGGCGACCTCGCCGATCTCATCCATCGAGGTGCGCACCGAGATCGCGTGCTCCACAATCTCTTTGGCGTCGGACTGCAGCTCGGCGCGAACCGGCCCGTCGACCGCGGGATCGCCGGTGCGCGCCCGTGTCCCGGCAAGCGGCTCAGTGACCACCACGCCGTCCTCACGCACCTCGGCCACCAGTTCCGGACTGTAGCCGAGCGCGCGAATCCCACCGAGCCGCAACAGAAACGACCGGGCCGGGGTGTTGTGCCGCCGCCCCAGCCGATAGGTCGACGGAAAGTCCAGCACGAACGGCACGTCGACGCAGCGCGACAGGATCACCTTGCGATAACGGCCGGCGCAGATCTCGCCGACTGCAGTGGCAACCCGCTGACGATAGCCGGCGGCGTCGGCATCCACCTCGATCCGGGTCGGCTCAGCGAGGGCCGGGACGCCGTCGGCCAGCAGCCGCTCCAGCGCCGCGGCGTCTCGGTCGCCGGCGCCGAACATCTGCACCTTCTCGGCGGTGACCACGATGCGGGTGCGCGGCCAGAACACTCGCGCCAGAGCGGTTTTCGGGGCCAGCCGATCCTGCAGCCCGAAGTGGTAGGCACCAAACTCGAAGGCGACCCAGCCGAACGCCTGGTCCGTCTCCAGCAGCAGCCGATCCACCGCCTCGCCGAGCACCACGGCGGGCCGGCCCTGCCAGGACTCGCGACGGATCACCCCGTCCCGGACGGTGCGCAATTCGTCGCTGTCCAGCTCGACTGCGGCGCGCACGCCGATAGCCAACGTCCAGCTACCGTCGCGCTCGTAGAGCAGGTACTCCTCGCCGTCGCACTCCGGCAGCGCCGCCGCCAGTTCGGCTGCCAGATCGGCCGGGTCGACGCCCGGCGGAAGCAGAACCGACCGCGACGTTTCGGGAACCGTTTCGACACCGAGCTCGGACACAATTAGTAAATGTAGCCTAACCTATCAACCAGTGCCCGCCCGGCCCATGATCGTGGCCCGGCCGCCGGTTACAACGCCTGCAGCAGCCTGGCTCGCACCTTCACGCGGAGCTGCTCGAACTTGGAGTTGCGCTGCCGCTCCATCTCGGCGGCCATCCGATTGCCCAGCTCTTCCAACTCGGCCTCGGTCAGCTCCACCGGCGCGGGCGGCGGTACCAGGTCACGCTCCTCTTCGTCAGCGTGGGCTTCCAACACGGTGAGGAAGGAATCCCACTCCTCGACGTGCCGTGGCGAGCCGGCCGGCGTCCGCAGCGCGACGGCGAGCTGGTCGTAGATCTGCCGGTGCTCGGCGTGCGCGATCGCGATGAGCCTGCTGGCCGCCGCCAAGGCCGGGTAGTAGATGTCGTCCTCGATCTTCATGTGGATGGTGAACTCCCGCAGCAGTTCATCGAGGATCTCCTGACGCTCGGCCGATCCGACCGGGGCGGCCCTGAACCTGGCGCCCAAGCCGCGCAGCACGTTGTGGTGATCGCGTAAAACGTCGTAGGCGTTGCTCACTGTGCGATCTCCTCCGCCGATGCGATTTCCGGACACTGGCCGGGTTTCGGGTCCAGGTACCTCACCCGGCCGACGCCGAGCGGAGTCGCTACACCCTCGCGCAGCTCGACCATCCCGTCTTTCACCCGCGCCTGGTAGCAGGGCAATGGGGCGGCGGCCGGTCCGCGCAGCACCACACCGGTGTGCAGGTCGAACTGCGAGCCATGCCACGGGCAGACCAGACGGCCGCGGTCGACCCAACCGTCCTCCATCGGGGCTGCCAGGTGCGGGCACCGGGCGGCAAACGCCGAGACGTTGTCGCCGTCACGGCACAACACCACCCCGACACCGTCGACATCGACCCGCGTGGGCTTGTTGCCGGCCGGAAGTTCGGCCTCCGGCAGCAGCGGCGTCCACGTGTCAATACGCAGGCGTTCACCGGACTGGTCCATACCGATCCCGGAGCCGAACACCAGCGCACCGCCCAAAAACCCGCTGCCGCTGGTGATTGCGTAGCCGACCGCACTGGTCACGATGCCCCGCCCGTGCCGGCCACGGCGCCGGTCCCGCCAGGACTGGATGTAAAGGCCCGTGGCGACGAGGTTCAGCACCCCGTGCACCAGGCCGATCCGCCGGTCGGATTCGTGGGTGTGCTGCCAGTCGGTCACGCCGGTGGCCGCGGAGGCGAAGTTGGCCAAGATCCCCAGGCCCAGGGCGCGCTGGGCGAATCGCGACGCGTCGAGCGCCTCGGTCGACGCCCTGCCCGGCAGCAGGCCCAGCGCATCCAGGGCCACCGTCGTCCCGAGGGCACCGGTGGTCAGCGACGCCAGCGGCGGATGCACGGGGTGGCCGAGCCAGACGCCGTTCAAGAAATTGGTCACCCGGTTCCGCGCCCCGCCGAACGCGTTGAACGCGAAGCTGAGCACGTTTTCCAGCCGGTAGCTCGGCCGGTCCATCCACGCTTGGCGCCCGAGAAAGTCCAGCACCCGCCCGCCGGCCCCGCGGGCCCGGTCCTCGGCGCCTTGCGCCCGTTGAACTGCCATCCGATCGGCCCTCCATCTGACTGCGCCACGACTCCTCGTTTGCGGACTCGAAAGCGCAGTGTATCCGCATTTGCGGCATCCAAGCAAATAACGTGTCGCGATATTGCTAACCGGCTGTATCTTCCGTCCCGGCCGGTCGGACCCGCACCTCCGACCATCCTGAACCATGTTGGCTATCAATGTCTTTGGCAGTGCTACGGAGGCGCAAACGGCCGCCGGGAAGCTTTCCCGCGAACGCCAAGGCAGGATTGCTGTGAATCCCGTGTCCGTGACGATTCCACGGCAGATCTTGCGCTACTTCGATGCGTGATTGTCCGCAGATTTGGATCCAGCCGGCGCCGCCCGGGGCTCGCCGAGGTCGGTGACGTCGAGCACCGCTGAGCGGTAGTGGTGATGTGTTACAGGCGTTCACGATTCGGTATCGGTCCCCACACAACGGTTGGCAGCGACCGCATTCGTGTGGAATATAGAGTCATGCTAAGTATTCGGAAACTCATCGCACCGATGTTCGTTGCCGGAGCCGCAACGGCGATCGCCCTCGCCCCGACCGGCGTGATACTGGCGACCGCACCTGCGGGTTCGGCAAACCACAGCGTCGTCGCCCAACCGCACGGTGCCGGCGGCCCCGATGGCAACGGCGGCGGCAGCGGCTGCGGCCACGACGCCGGCTGGCAGGGCTGCGGCGGCTTCATTCCCGGCCAGGGCGGCTTCGGCCACGGCTGCATCCAGGGCATCTGCGGCAGCTGGGACGGCGGCCGCGGCTGGTTCAGCGGCTGACCAGCCCCACCGTTGCTGCCCGTAGGCCGGGCACCACACCAGGTGGCCGAGCTCGGTACAGCGCCCCCATCGAACCCGCCGCGAAAGCCTGACCCCGGTTAGCCCAGCAGCGAACGCACCACCGCGTCGGCCAGCAGCCGGCCGCGGTCGGTCAGCACCAGCCGGTCCCCCTCGGTGCACAACAGACCGTCACCGACAGCCATTCTGGCGCGTTCGCGTTCGGCCGGATCCAGAACCGCCAGCGGCAATCCCTGGCGCATCCGCATGCGCAGCATCACCTCTTCGGTGTGCCGGTCGGATGCGGTGAGTTCCTCGAAGCCCGCGACGGGCAACGTCATCTCCCCCAGGAGTTGCGCGTAGGTGTTGGGGTGCTTGACATTCCAATAGCGCAGGGCGCCGTCGTAACCGTGCGCGCCCGGGCCTGCGCCCCACCACCGGCCACCGCCCCAGTAGCCGAGATTATGTCGGCAGGCCGCGCCCGGCCGGCTCCAGTTGGACACTTCGTACCAGTCCATCCCGGCGGCACGCAGGGTGTCGTCGACCAGTTCGTAGCGATGCGCCAGCACGTCGTTGTCGGGGGTGGGCAGTTCCCCGCGCCGCACCCGCCGGGCCAGCGCGGTGCCGTCCTCGACGATCAGGCCGTAGGCCGAGACGTGATCGACACCTGCTTCCAGGGCGGCATCCACCGAACGCAGCAGATCGTCGTCGGTCTCGCCGGGGGTGCCGTATATCAGGTCGATGTTGAGGTGTTCGAAGCTCGCGGCCAACGCTTCCCGTGCGGCGGCCACCGGGCGGCCCGGCGAGTGGATGCGGTCCAGGGTCGCCAGCACCCGCGGGGACACCGACTGCATTCCCAACGACACCCGGGTATAGCCGGCGGCGCGGATGGTGTCGAAGAACTCCGGCGACGTCGACTCCGGGTTCGCCTCGGTGGTGACCTCGGCGTCGTCGGCCAGTCCGAAGTGTTCCCGCACGTGCTCGAGCACCAGTGCCAACCGCGCACCGCCCAGCAGCGACGGCGTGCCGCCGCCGACGAATACGGTGTCAGCGCGCGGGCCTCCCAGGCGAACGGCGGCCAACTCCAGTTCCCGGGCGAGCGCCGCCACCCAGGCGTCGGGGTTGGCGCCGCCCAACTCCGCCGGAGTGTAGGTGTTGAAGTCGCAGTAGCCGCAGCGGGTGAAACAGAACGGCACGTGCACATACACCCCGAACGGGCCGTCATGGCCGCGGTGCACCTCGGGCAGCGTCGCCGCGGTCGGGGTGGGCATCATAGGGCCCGATCATCCCACGGGCCGCGGGGCGGCGCAGTGCGCCTCAGCCGGCCTGAGCGTCCAGTCCCGCGGTGTCGTCGAACAGCGCCGACAGATAGTGGGTCAGCGACCCCACCGGCGCCGCCCCGGCGCCGCTGGTGGCAGAAACACCGCGGGACGCGCAGGTCGGCCAGGCACCGGGCCCCTGGTTGGCCATGATGCGCTTGGCGACGGCGATCTGCTGCTGCGGGCTGGCCTGCGACGGCAACCCGACCCCGCCGTTGGCGTCCCAGGCGGCCGCACTGATCTGCAAGCCGCCGTAGTCGCCGTTACCGCTGTCGGCCGCCCAATTGCCGCCGGATTCGCATCTGGCGATGGCTTCCCAGTTGATCGGATCGGCGTTGGCGGCGCCGGTCAGTTCGGCGGCACCGACCAGCAGCACGCCGGCGGTCAGCGCTGTGAATTTCCTCATACCAACTCCACCTTGCTGGCCAGCCAGCGGCCGTCGACCTTGTCCATGGTCATCCGGATCCGGCTGCGGTCCATCACCGGTTCGGGGTTGTCGGCGTTGCGCACCGCCTGGTTGACCATCAACACCACCACGGCGTGGCTTCGATCGGCGGATTTGACCACCGCTTCGGCGACGTGGCCGCGCGCGGTCGCCTTGTTGTCGATCAGCAGCTGACGCAGCTTCGCCCCGGACCGGACGTGCATGCGGTTGAACTCACCGGTGGACCCTTCGGCGATGTTGGCGAAGCTGCGGTCGACGTCGTCGGCATCAATGTCCGTCAGCCGCAACACATATGCCTGGGCGGCCTGCAGCGCCTGCTCCCCGGCCTGGTGGGTTTCGTAGTGCTGGACGGCCAACCAGCCGCCGCCGCCCACGCCGGCCAGCAGCGTTGCGATCGCCAGCCAGCGCCGCAGCACGGCGCGTCCGTTAGCCCGCGGGGACGGTTCCGGTACCGGCGGCGGTTCCCACAACTCCCACCCGAAGTCGACGACACTCACCTGTCCCACCCGCCTTCCAATCAGCTTCCAATCAGCTGTTGCGTGCGGCTCCGCATCCGGGTCCGCACGGTCCCGGTCTGTCCCGATCCGGCCCTCCCGCCCCGACCGCGTCGCCGTCGGGCCCCCAATGAGTTTTGCGCACGCTGATCACAACTTTGCGCCGGTAAGGAAGATTTTCGGCATCCATGGCATAATCGGCCGCGTGACTGCCGCCTACTGCACCGCGTCCGGGGTTGCCTTGGTGGCTCGGCGGCACATCGATCTCAAGCGGGTTTGCAGCTGTCGCTGTCTGCCTTGATGTCGTAGAACCGCCCACCTGTACTTTCCAGCTGGCCGCCGGATCTGCGCCGCCGGAGACAGTCGCCGGTTATCCGCGTCAATCCCGCCAGCTCCTTTGTGAAGGAGAATCATGACCGCCACTTCGTCCGCTCCTCCGAGCAGGGCCAAGCGCAGCGAGGCCCAGTGGGCGCTCGGCGAAACCGAACCGGTCAACCACAACGAGCAGTTCAAGCAGGATGACCCGGCCCTCAACGTCCGGGAACGAATCCTCGAGGTCTACTCCAAGCAGGGCTTCGATTCCATCACCAAGGACGACCTGCGCGGCCGATTCCGCTGGATGGGGCTCTACACCCAGCGCGAGCAGGGCTACGACGGCACCTTCACCGGCGACGAGAACGCCGACCTGCTGGAGGCCAAGTACTTCATGATGCGGGTGCGCTGCGACGGCAAGGCCTTGTCGGCCGCCGCGATGCGGACCCTCGGCGAGATCTCGGTGGAGTACGCCCGCGGCACCGCCGATATCTCCGACCGCAACAACCTGCAATACCACTGGATCGAGATCGAGAAGGTTCCCGAGATCTGGGACCGGCTGGCCGCGGTCGGGCTGCAGACCATGGAGGCGTGCGGCGACTGCCCGCGCGGCATGCTGGGCTCACCGCTGGCCGGGGAGTCACTCGATGAGGTGCTCGACGCCTCCCCCGCCCTGGACGAGATCGTCCGGCGCTACATCGGCAAAGCCGAGTACGCCAACCTGCCGCGCAAGTACAAGACCGCGGTGTCGGGACTGCCCGACGTCGCCCACGAGATCAACGACATCTCTTTCATCGGCGTCAACCACCCCGAGCACGGCCCCGGCCTGGACCTGTGGGTGGGCGGCGGCCTGTCGACCAACCCGATGCTGGCGCAGCGCCTCGGCGCGTGGGTCCCGCTCGAGGAGGTGCCCGACGTCTGGGAGGCCGTCACCCGGTTGTTCCGCGACTACGGCTACCGCCGGTTGCGGTCCAAGGCCCGGCTGAAGTTCCTGCTCAAGGACTGGGGCCCGGAAAAGTTCCGCGATGTTCTCGAGACCGAATTCCTGGGCCGCAAACTGATCGACGGGCCGGCTCCCGCCCAGCCCACCGCCACCATCGACCACGTCGGGGTGCAAAAGACCCGCAACGGCCGCAACGCGGTCGGGGTGGCCCCGATCTCCGGTCGGGTGAACGGGGCGACGCTGCTCAAGGTGGCCGAGCTGATGGAGCAGGTCGGTTCGGACCGGGCACGGTTCACCCCGTACCAGAAGCTGATCATTCTCGACGTTCCCGACGAGAAGCTCGACGGGCTGCTCACCGAACTGGACGCGCTGGGCCTGCCGGCCAACCCGTCACCGTGGCGACGCAACCTGATGGCCTGCACCGGGTTGGAGTTCTGCAAGCTCTCATTCGTCGAGACGCGGGTGCGTGCGCAGTCTCTGGTGCCCGAGCTCGAAAAGCGCCTCGATGATCTCAACGCACTGCTGGACGTGCCGATCACCGTCAACATCAACGGGTGCCCGAACTCGTGTGCCCGAATCCAAGTGGCCGACATCGGATTCAAGGGCCAGATGATCGACGACGGCAACGGCAATTCGGTCCCGGGCTTTCAGGTGCACCTGGGCGGCAGCCTGGGCGCCGACAGCGGGTTCGGCCGTAAACTGCGCCAGCACAAGGTGTTCAGCGACGAGCTCGGCGACTACATCGACCGGGTGGTACGCAACTTCATCAAGGGCCGCAACGCCGGTGAGCGATTCGCCCAGTGGGCGGTGCGGGCCGACGAGGGCGACCTGCGATGAGGCCCCACACCGAGGACGAACTGCGTGAGCTGGCCGCCAAGGGCGCCGCGGAGCTCGACGGTGCCACTGCTACCGAACTGCTGGAGTGGACCGACGCGAACTTCGGCGGGGTGAACGGGCCCCGTGGCGGCGCGACCTGCAACTACGTGGTGGCGTCCAATATGGCCGACGCGGTGCTGGTGGACCTGGCAGCCAAGGTTCGCGCCGGGGTTCCGGTGCTGTTCCTCGACACCGGCTATCACTTCGCTGAAACCATCGGCACCCGCGATGCGGTGGAGGCGATGTACGACATCTCGTTGGTCAACGTCACGCCCGATCAGACCGTGGCGGAACAGGACGCCGCGCACGGCAAAGACCTGTTCGCATCCAACCCGGCGCTGTGCTGCCGGCTGCGCAAGGTTGAGCCCTTGGCCCGCACGCTGCGCGGCTACTCGGCGTGGGTGACCGGGCTGCGCCGGGTGGAGGCGCCGACCCGCGCCAATGCTCCGCTGATCAGCTTCGACGAGCAGTTCGGCCTGGTGAAGGTCAACCCGCTGGCGGCGTGGACCGACGAGGACATGAACGCCTACATCGCCGCCAACAATGTGCTGGTCAACCCGCTGATCGACGAGGGATACCCGTCGATCGGGTGCGCACCGTGCACCATCAAACCCGCGGCAGGCGCCGATCCGCGCAGCGGACGCTGGGCGGGCCTGGCCAAGACCGAATGCGGGCTGCACGCCTCGTGACCACGCGCGTCGCGACGATGCAGAGCGCAGCGATCTGGGGGCACCCCCAGCCGCGCAGCGGCGAGGGGGCGAGGAGCGGCGCATGACGACGCTGGTCTTGACGGCGCACGGCAGCCGGGATCCGCGCTCGGCGGCCAACACCCACGCGATCGCCGGGCATCTTCGTCGGGTCGCACCGGAATTCACAGTGCGCGCGGCGTTCTGCGAGCACAGCACGCCCAGCCTGCGCGATGTGCTGGACACCAGCTCCAGCGGCCCGACCATCGTGGTCCCGTTCCTGCTGGCCAGCGCCTATCACGCCCGCATCGACATCCCGGGAGTGATCGCGCAGTGCGGGGCTGCGGTGCAGGTGGCGCCGACCCTGGGCGAGGATGACCGGCTGGTGCAGGTGCTCGGTGAGCGGCTGACGGCCGCGGGGGCATCCCGGTTCGACCCGGAGCTCGGCGTGGTGGTGGTCGCGGTGGGTTCCTCGCACGCTGCCGCCAATGCGCGCACCGCCCGCGTCGCCACACCGTTGTCTCGCGGAACCCGTTGGGCTGGAGTGGAAGTGGCCTTCGCCACGCAGGGACCGTCAGTGCCCGAAGCCGTTGAACGCCTCAAGGCGCGCGGGGCCACCAGGCTGATGATCGCACCGTGGTTCTTAGCGCACGGCAGGATCACCGACGGGATCGCCGCCTATGCCCAGCGAGCCGGAATCGCGATGGCCGAGCCGCTCGGCGCGCACCGTCTGGTGGCGGCGACCGTGCTGGACCGGGTCGAAGCGGCGCTCAACGCGGGCCACGCCGCCGCCTGACGCGGCGAGATCGCAGCCACGCCGCTGATTCGGCGATTGTCGCTGCCTCAGCGCAATTCCGGCGCTAAGCAGGCATCGGTGCGTCCGTGACGGGCACTTCCTTCAGCGGTGGCACCCGGGTCGCCCGCACATAGACCGTGTCGCCTTCGGCCAACGCGAGCGCCTCGGCGTCGCCTCGGGTGATCTGCGCGGTGAACGGCACCTTGGTCGCGGCGTTGGTCAGTTCCACCCGCACCTCGAAGCCCAAGGCCACCACCCGGTCGACCACGGCGCGCAACACCCCGGTGGACTCGGCGGTGCCGTCGATGTTGGCCACCGCCATCTCGGGGGTGCGTCCGACCCGGATGTCGTGCGGGCGCACCAGGGTGCCGTTGAGCGAGGACACCGCGCCGAGAAACGACATCACGAAGGCGTTCGCCGGGGCGTCATAGACCTCGGTCGGGGTGCCGAGCTGCTCGATGCGGCCCTGATTGAGCACGGCGATCCGGTCGGCGACGTCCAGCGCCTCCGCCTGGTCGTGGGTGACCAGCACCGTGGTGACGTTCACCTCGTCATGCAGGCGGCGCAGCCAGGCCCGCAGATCCTCGCGGACCTTCGCATCCAGGGCGCCGAACGGCTCGTCGAGCAGCAGCACCTGCGGATCCACCGCCAGCGCCCGCGCCAACGCCATCCGCTGCCGCTGCCCGCCGGAGAGCTGGTTGGGGTAGCGGGTCTGAAAACCGCTGAGTCCCACCACTTCCAGCAGGTTGTCCACCTTCTCCTTGACCTCGGACTTGGGCCGCTTGCGGATCTTGAGCCCAAACGCCACGTTGTCGCGCACCGTCATGTGTTTGAACGCTGCGTAATGCTGGAACACGAAGCCGATGCCGCGCCGCTGCGGCGGAACCCCGGTGACGTCGACACCGTTGATGGTGACGGTGCCGCTGTCGGGGTGATCCAGGCCGGCGATCGCCCGCAGCAGGGTCGACTTGCCCGAACCGCTGGGGCCGAGCAGCGCGGTGAGCGAACCGGACGGCACCGCGAAGTCGACGTTGTCGAGGGCGACGAAGTCTCCGTAGCGCTTGTTGGCTCCGCGCACGGTGATCGCGTGGCTCATCTGCTCCCCTTTCCGGCACGCCGCATGTCGAGCACCACCTGAACGATCAACACCAGTACCGACACCGTCATCAGCAGTGTGGACAAGGCGTAGGCGCCGTATTCAGCGCCGCGGTTGTAACGGTCGGAGACCAGCAGCGTCAGCGTCTGGGACTTGCCGGGCAGGTTCGACGAGACGATCAGCACAGCGCCGTACTCGCCGAGGGTGCGCGCCACGGTCAGCACGATCCCGTACGTCAGGCCCCACCGGATCGACGGCAGCGTGATCCGCCAGAACGTCTGCCACCAACTCGAACCCAGCGTCGCTGCCGCTTCCTCCATGTCGGTGCCCAGTTCGTGCAGCACCGGTTCGACTTCCCGGATGACGAACGGCAGCGTCACGAAGATGCTGGCCAGCACGATGCCCGGCAGGCCGAAAATGATCTTGAGACCCCAGTCGTTCTCCACGAAGCCCAGCAACCCGGCCGAGCCCCACAGCACGATCAGCGCGACACCGACGATCACCGGCGACACCGCGAACGGCAGGTCGATGATCGCCTGCAGTGCGCCCTTGCCGCGGAACTTGTTGCGGGCCAGCACCAGTGCCGTCGGGATACCGAAGATGACGTTCAGCGGCACCACAATCGCCACCACCAGCAGCGACAGCTGCAACGCCGAGATGGCCGCCGGGGTGGAGATGTAGGCGAAGAACTGCCCGAATCCGGGGGCGAAACTGCGCCACAGGATCAACGACACCGGAACGATCAACAGCAGGCTGATGTAAGCCAGCGCCACGAACCGGATGAGGTAACGGACTTTGCGCGACGGAGTCATGCCGACCGCTCCTGCCGCTTGGTCACCCGCGCGCCCAGCACCCGCAGCGCCAGCAGCACCAGGAACGAAATTCCGAGCAGCACCAGGGAGATCGCTGCGGCACCGGTGCGGTCGTCGTTCTCGATCAAAGTGCGGATCCACTGTGAGGAGACCTCGGTCTTGCCGGGCACCGCCCCGCCGATCAGCACCACCGAACCGAACTCGCCGATTGCCCGGGAGAACGCCAGGCCCGCACCGGTCAGCAGCGCCGGGGTCAGCGACGGCAGCACCACCGTGCGAAAGATCGTCGCGCCGGAGGCGCCCAGCGACGCCGCGGCTTCCTCGACCTCCCGATCGATCTCCAGCAGCACCGGTTGCACGGCGCGCACCACGAACGGCAGCGTGACAAACGCCAGCGCTAGGCCGACGCCGGCGGCGGTGTGCTGCAGATGCACGTGCACCGGGCTGGCCGGACCGTACAACGCCAGCATCACCAGACTGGCGACGATGGTGGGCAACGCGAACGGCAGGTCGATGATCACGTCGATGAAGCGCTTACCGACGAAATCGTCACGCACCAGCACCCAAGCGATCAGCAGGCCGAACACCAGGTTGACCACGGTGACGCCGGCCGCGATCGTCAACGTCACGCGGAAGGACTCCAGCGCGGCGTGCGAGGTGACCGCCAGGCGGAACGCCTGCCAACCGCCGCCGGCGGCCTGCCAGGCGATCGCGGCCAGCGGCGCCAGCACGATCAGCGACAGCCAGACCACCGCGGCACCGACCCGCAGTGAGACGCCTTCGCGCCGGAACCCGGCATGCACCGGCGGCCCACCCTCGCCGGGCCGGGTCGCCTCGCTGACCACGATCGCCGTCATCCGGTGACCCGGGTGTAGATCTTGGTGATGGTGCCGTTTTCCTTGTCGAACAGGCCGGTGTCAACGACGTCCCACCCGCCCAGATCCGCGATCGTCCAGAGCTTGTCCGGCGCCGGGAACTCCTCGCGGAACTCGGCCGCGATGCCCGGGTCGGCCGGACGGAAGCCCGCCTGCGCCCACAGGCGTTGCGCCACGGTCGTGTACTGGAAGTTCTTGAACGCGGTGACGGCCTCGAGGTGCCGGCTGGAGGACACCACCGCCAGCGGGTTCTCGATCTTGAAGGTCTGCGCCGGGTTCACATGCTCCACCGGTTTGCCCTTGCGCTCGACGGCGATCGCCTCGTTCTCGTAGCTGATCAGCACGTCGCCGCTGCCCTGCAGGAACACGTCGGTGGCCTCTCGCCCGGAGCCCGGGCGCAGCTTGACGTGATCACTGACCAGCTTGTCGACGAAATCCAGGCCGGCCTGCGGATCCTTGCCGCCCTGGCTCTTGACGGCGTAGGGAGCCAGCAGATTCCACTTGGCCGATCCGGAGCTCAGTGGGCTGGGGGTGATCACCTCGACGCCGGGGGCCAACAGGTCGTCCCAGTCCTTGATGTGCTTGGGATTGCCCTGCCGCACCACCAGGGTGACCACCGAACCGAACGGGATGCCTTTGGTGACGTCGGCATTCCAGTCCTCGGCCACCTTGCCGGCCTTGACCAGCCGGGTGATGTCGGGCTCCACCGAGAAATTCACGATGTCGGCCGGTTTGCCGTTGGCGACGCCGCGGGACTGGTCCCCCGAAGCGCCGTAAGAAGTGACGACCTGCACGTCGGCACCCTCCTCGGTGCCGTAGAACGCCGGGATCACCTTGCTCCAGCCGGGTTCGGGAACCGCGTAGGCCACCAGCGTCAGGGTGGTGTGTGCATCGGACCGCTCGGCACCACCGACCACGTCGCTGGGCCCCCCGCCGCAGCCGGCGATCAAAACAGCGGTCAGCGCCAGGGCGGCGCCTCTGACGGTGTGAAGCATTGATGACCTTTCAGTGCAGGCTGAGCAGATTCGGTCCTGTCGCTTCGCGGAGATGGTTGCCCCATGGATGACCTGCCGGGCATTACGACATCAAGGCGGCGACGGGCGGGTGTTCAGCGACAACAGTGCACGTCGGCCACAGCGCAATTTCCCACGGCAATGAGGGCCAAGACGTGGCACTCTCCATTACCGGACGCTGCGAGCATGCCGGGAAGCGTAACAGAACCCGCGGTTCAGCGACGGAGGAGAGCCGAAGCTGGAACCGCGGCATAAACCCCGCGGTTCAGCGAGGCTCGACGGAGGAGAGCCGAAGCTGGAACCGCGGCATAAACCCCGCGGTTCAGCGGGTCAACAGCCAGCTGACGATCACCAACACGATCAAACCGACCAGAATCAACGTCACCTGCGAGCGCGGCATCTAGCGTGCCCCGCCGTCGTCGTGCCGGACGCGTTCGAGCACCCGGATGCCCTGCCCCAGCGCAGCGTCCAGCACCACCGCCAGGCCGTAGGCCAGCGCCAGCACCACCGGCATCACCACCGCGGTCTGGACCACGAAACCGAGCCCCGACAGCCACAGCTCCACGCCGTCCCACCAGCTCAGGAAGCCAACCATCTCGCCCACTTTAGCGGCGATCGCAGCGGGTCGGCGCCATCGGCACCGTGGCGATCGCAAGCACGGCGGAGCCGGGCGCAGCGGGTCGGCCGCCATCGACCGATGCCTGACGCCAGCCGAAACCAGGAGGCGGCGGGTCAGGTGGACGTGCGCCAAGCCGCCAGAGATGATGTCGGAATGGTCCTGCACACCCCGCCGGGCGATGCACCCGACAAGACCGCCCCCGAAGTCACTGCACCAGCCTCGGACGTCCGCGTCGCCGCCAGGGTGACCCCGCCGCTGTCGGCCACCGCACCGGTGCCCTATTCGGCGGCGCCGGGCCAGGTCCGCAACTCGTTTCCCCCGATCGCTGACTACGCGTTCCTGTCGGATTGCGAAACCAACTGCCTGATCTCAGCGGCCGGCTCGGTGGAGTGGATGTGCGTGCCGCGGCCCGACTCCCCCAGCGTCTTCGGTTCCATCCTGGACCGCGGCGCGGGGCACTTTCGGCTCGGGCCGTACGGGGTTTCGGTGCCCGCCGCGCGGCGCTACCTTCCCGGCAGTCCGATCATGGAGACCACCTGGCAGACCCACACCGGCTGGCTGATCGTGCGTGACGCACTGGTGATGGGCAAGTGGCACGACATCGAGGCGCGGTCCCAGACCCACCGGCGCACGCCCACCGACTGGGACGCCGAGCACATCCTGCTGCGCACTGTGCGCTGCGTCAGCGGCACCGTCGAGTTGACCATGAGCTGCGAGCCGGCGTTCGACTATCACCGCACCAGCGCCACCTGGGAATACTCGTCCAACGCCTACGGCGAAGCGATCGCGCGAGCCCGCCAAGACCCGGACGCCCACCCGACACTGCGGTTGACGACGAATCTGCGGCTGGGCCTGGAAGGCCGCGAGGCGCGAGCCCGCACCCGGCTGACCGAGGGCGACGACGTCTTCGTGGCGTTGAGCTGGTCCAAACACCCCGCGCCGCAGACCTACGCCGAAGCCGCCGACAAAATGTGGAATACCACCGAGTGTTGGCGACAGTGGATCAACATCGGCAACTTCCCCGACCATCCGTGGCGGGTCTATCTGCAGCGCAGCGCGCTGACGCTCAAGGGGCTGACCTATTCGCCGACCGGCGCGCTGCTGGCCGCAGCGACCACGTCGCTGCCGGAAACTCCGCAGGGCGAACGCAACTGGGATTACCGCTACGCCTGGGTGCGGGATTCGACGTTCGCACTGTGGGGCCTCTACACGCTCGGGCTGGACCGCGAGGCCGACGACTTCTTCTCGTTCATCGCCGACGTGTCCGGCGCCAACAACGGCCAGCAGCGTCCACTGCAGGTGATGTACGGCGTGGGCGGCGAACACGAACTGGCCGAAGAGGAACTCGAGCACCTGTCCGGCTACGACAACGCCCGCCCGGTGCGGATCGGCAACGGCGCCTACAACCAGCGTCAGCACGACATCTGGGGCACCATGCTGGACTCGGTCTACCTGCACGCCAAGTCCCGCGAGCAGATCCCCGAAACCCTGTGGCCGGTGCTCAAGCGTCAGGTGGAAGAGGCGATCGAGCACTGGCGCGAGCCTGATCGCGGCATCTGGGAAGTCCGCGGTGAACCGCAGCACTTCACCTCATCGAAGGTGATGTGTTGGGTGGCGCTGGATCGCGGCTCGAAGCTGGCCGAGCTGCAGGGCGAAGTGTCGTATGCCCGGCAGTGGCGGGCGATCGCCGAGGAGATCAAGGCCGACGTGCTGGCCAATGGGGTGGATTCCCGCGGCGTGCTGACCCAGAGCTACGGCAGCGATGCGCTGGACGCCTCGCTGCTGCTGGTGGTGCTCACCCGGTTCCTGCCGGCCGACGATCCGCGGGTGCGCGCCACCGTGATGGCGATCGCCGAGGAACTCACCGAGGACGGTCTGGTGCTGCGCTACCGCACCGAGGAGACCGACGACGGACTGTCGGGCACCGAGGGCACCTTCACCATCTGCTCGTTCTGGTTGGTCTCGGCGCTGGTGGAGATCGGCGAGGTCAGCCAGGCCAAGCATCTGTGTGAGCGGCTGCTCTCCTTCGCCAGCCCGCTGCACCTCTACGCCGAGGAGATCGAGCCCCGCACCGGCCGGCACCTGGGCAACTTCCCGCAGGCGTTCACCCACCTGGCGCTGATCAACGCCGTCGTGCACGTGATCCGCGCCGAGGAGGAGGCCGACTCCACCGGGGGGTTCCAGCCGGCGAACGCCCCCAACTGACGGGCCATCACCGGCGCGGCCCAGCGTGAAGGTGACTTCACGTTCGCTGTCCACCGTGAAGCCATCTTCACGTTCGGCCAGGAATTAACCGCTGAGGCCGCGGATCTTGTCCAGCATCGCCCGCGCCAGGTCGGCGGCGGTGGTGTCCCCCGGCGGTGGGGCGTCGGCGTGGTCGTCCTCGCCGACGAACCAGAACACGTCGACGTCGACGAGGCAGTTCACCCGCGCCGCCAGCGCCCGCGTCACCCGCAAGCCCACCTCACCGTCCACGGTGGTCCGCACGGTGGCGGTGAGCACCGTGTCGGTGATGGAGACGTCGGTGATCTCGCCGCTGGCGTCGCTGCCCTCACCGTTTCGGACCACCGTGACCCCGTCGCAGTGGCCCCACTGCTGCGAGAACTTCGCGAACAGCGCGTCGGCGTCGGAAGCGGTGGCCAGTGCGATCACCGCCTCACCCACTCCGGTCAGCGGCGAGTCGTCGGCGGCGGAGGTGCTGTCCCAGAATTCGTGGGCGACATCTTGTACGCCGGCCGCGCCGTAGACGCTCTTCTGTCCGCCCACCGCGGCGCCGACACAGTCTTCCGGGGCCGCCTCGTCCCAGGCATCGGGCAGATCATCGATGCCACCGAACCGCGGCGGCAGGTTGGGGTCGCTGCGGAAGGGCTGACCGGCCAGCTTCGACAGCTCGGCGTCGTCGAGCAGCACCTGCCGGACTGCCATTCCGGTGACCGGGGTGGGCGCCAGTCCCGGTGCCGGCCTGACGGTTCCGGAGACCACCGTGGTGCACCCGCTGACCAACAGCACGAGCGCCGCCGCTGCGGCAGCGGTTCTTCCGGCCCGGGCGGCCACTACTTTTTAGCCTTCTCCCCGGCGGCAGCGCCGCTATCGGTGGACAGTGCCGCAACGAACGCCTCCTGCGGCACATCGACGCGGCCAATGGTCTTCATCCGCTTCTTGCCTTCCTTCTGCTTTTCCAGCAGCTTGCGCTTACGGGTGATGTCACCGCCGTAGCACTTGGACAGCACGTCCTTGCGGATGGCCCGAATGTTTTCCCGGGCAATGATTTTCGAGCCGATCGCGGCCTGCACCGGCACCTCGAACTGCTGGCGCGGGATCAGCTCCTTGAGCTTGGTCGTCATCTTGTTGCCGTAGGCCGACGCCGAGTCCTTGTGCACGATCGCACTGAAGGCGTCCACCGCCTCGCCTTGCAGCAGGATGTCGACCTTGACCAGATCGGCCTCCTGCTCGCCGGCTTCCTCGTAGTCCAGGCTGGCGTAGCCGCGGGTGCGCGATTTCAGCGAGTCGAAGAAGTCGAAGATGATCTCGCCCAACGGCATCGTGTAGCGCAGCTCGACCCGTTCCGGCGAGAGGTAGTCCATCCCACCGAGCTCGCCGCGCCGGGACTGGCACAGCTCCATGATGGCGCCGACGAACTCGCTGGGCGCGATGATGGTGGTCTTGACGACGGGTTCAAAGACGTTGCGGACCTTGCCTTCCGGCCAGTCCGACGGGTTGGTGACGATGATTTCGTCGGCCTCGCCGCCTTTTCCTTCTTTGATCACCCGGTAGACGACGTTGGGCGAGGTGGAGATCAGGTCCAGGTCGAATTCGCGTTCCAGGCGTTCGCGGGTGATCTCCATGTGCAGCAGACCCAAAAAGCCGCACCGGAAGCCGAAGCCCAGCGCCACCGACGTCTCCGGTTCGTAGGTCAGCGCGGCGTCGTTGAGCTGCAGCTTGTCCAGGGCATCACGCAGATTCGGGTAATCGGATCCGTCCACCGGATACAGCCCGGAGTAGACCATGGGCTTGGGTTCGCGATAGCCGGTGAGCGCCTCGGTGGCGCCGGCCCGCGCGGTGGTGACGGTGTCGCCGACCTTGGATTGGCGCACATCCTTCACCCCGGTGATCAGGTAGCCGACCTCGCCGACCCCGAGACCCTGGGTGGCTTTCGGCTCCGGTGAGACGATGCCGACTTCGAGCAGCTCGTGGGTGGCGCCGGTGGACATCATCGCGATCTTCTCGCGCGGGGTGATCCGGCCGTCGACGACGCGGACGTAGGTGACCACGCCGCGGTAGATGTCGTAGACGGAGTCGAAGATCATCGCCCGGGTGGGCGCGTCGGCGTCGCCGGTGGGCGGCGGCACCTGCCTGACGACTTCGTCGAGCAGCTCGGCCACGCCTTCGCCGGTCTTGCCGGAGACCTTCAGCACATCCTCGGGTTCGCAGCCGATGATGTGAGCCAGCTCGGCGGCGTAGCGCTCCGGATCCGCGGCGGGCAGGTCGATCTTGTTGAGCACCGGGATGATGGTCAGGTCGCGGTCCAGCGCCAGGTACAAGTTGGCCAGGGTCTGGGCTTCGATGCCCTGGGCGGCGTCGACCAGCAGGATGGCGCCCTCGCAGGCCTCCAGCGCCCGGGACACCTCGTAGGTGAAGTCGACGTGGCCGGGGGTGTCGATCAGGTGCAGGACATGTTTTTGGCCGTTGGTTTCCCACGGCAACCGGACGTTCTGCGCCTTGATGGTGATGCCGCGCTCGCGCTCGATGTCCATCCGGTCCAGGTACTGGGCGCGCATCGACCGGTCGTCGACGACGCCGGTCAGCTGCAACATCCGGTCGGCCAGGGTGGACTTGCCGTGGTCGATGTGGGCGATGATGCAGAAGTTCCGTATCTGCGCCGGCGCGGTGAAGGTCTGGTCGGCGAAGCTGCTGATGGGAATCTCCTGGTGAGCGGGTGGCTTGCTGTCTAGTCAGGGTAGCGAGGCCGGGGCAACAAAACGAAACCCCCGGAGGGCGCAGCCTCCGGGGGTTTGCGTTCCTACGACGATTTAGGCGTCGATCGAGTCCATGCCGAAGTAGCCCAGGATGTCGTTGAAACCGAGCTCGAAGTAGTCACTGGCCTGCCCCCAGCCGTCGCCGGATTCGGCAGCAGCAGCGGCGATGGCCTCCGCGGCGCTCCCGCCGAACAGCGCACCGCTGTCCCAGTCGAGGTTTTCGCCGTCGTTCATCAGCGCCCACAGGAGGGTGTTGCTGCCGTTGTTGAACTCCATCAGCGCGCCGTTGAGCAGGTTGTAGGAGCCGGAGGCGCCTGACGACATCTCGTCTTCCCAGTTCACGCCATAGATCAGCTGGCCGAACGCCGCCTGCTCCAGCAAGTTGTCGTGGGTGATGGTCGCGAACGGGTAGGTTTCGGTGGGCGGGAGGACGTCTTCCTTGGCGCCCGTAAGGGCAGCACCGGTGTTGAAGAGCCAGTTCATCGACTGGTGCTGGCTGTTGACGATGCCGCTCCAGTTGAACTCGGTCGTGTCGTCGTCGGCGGCCGCCAGCGGGGCCAATGCGAGGGCTGCACCGGCCGCGAAGCTGCCGATTACCCCGATCTTGCGAATGCTCATGCTCAATAGCCTTTCCCGATGTCCTCCGCCAGCCAGGCCGGCCGTCGGATGTCCCCCAGCACGTCGCTGAAAGCTGATGAAAACCTAACAGCTCGCCTTGTTAAGGGCAACTCCGACACTTACAGGAAGTGCTGTGTGTTGGATCATCGGCACGTCGAAAAGCAGCCTGGGTCACGCCTTGGGGCCGGACGATCGGCTCACATGCAGCTGCAAACCCGCAGCAAGAGCGACGCACCCACCAAAACACTAAGTTAACGCCGGGACGTGCCGGGCGGCAAGGCGAATCCCCGGAAGTGCGCTCCCCGGCATTCGGTTCTCAGGGACGGCTAGGGCACGAAGACGCCGAGGTAGCCCAACAAGTCGGCCAGGCTGGCCTGGAAGTACAACCCGGACTCTTCCCATCCGCTGGCGGCCCCGTTGGCAATCTCCATCGCGCTGGCCCCGCCGAACAGGTCACCGCTGTCCCAATCGAGCACAGCACCGTTGTTCGCCAGCGCGTACATCAGCGAGTTGAGGCCGTCGTCGTAGGCGACCACCGCGCCGTTGAAGACGCTGTAGGCGCCCGGGTCGGAGGCGAGCCCGGCGAGCGACGGGTTGAGTCCGTAGACCAGGTGATCGAACATCGTCGAGCCATTGTCCTGAACCGTCGATACGGCCTCCGGCTTAATGATCGCGAAGCCCTGCGGCCCCTCGGTGAGCGCGCTCCCGGGGACACCCCCTAGGACGGTGTCGGTTACGAACAGAAAATTCATCGACTGCACCTCGCTGGCCACGACGGGGGCCAACGGGTCGGTGTCGGCAGCTGCCAGGGGCGCCAATGCGAATGCCGCACCGGCGGTGAAGCCGCCGACCACACCGAGTTTGCGCGTGTTCATGCTCAATGCCTTTCAGATGTCTACTGCTTGTCTCTTGCGGCCGGAGAATTACCCCTTCGCGACGGAAAGCCAAGGGGCCGCGTCGTTTTCACCAATATCGTTGCGGGCAGAACCCGGGATAATTGCGCAACCCATATACCTCCTGCTAAGCCGTGGGCGCACGCAGGAGAGCGACACGTCGCACGCTGGATGAAACAACCATGGCCCCTCCCCTTGTCAGGGCATGATCGCGGCGGACTAACTCTCGCGAGCCGCTACGCCCCTCCGTTTAGAAGCCCCCCCCGTATTAACGAATATTCTCCGACCGTACGCCGATGCCGTTCTGGGGACAATACAAGTGGCACATCAGTTTTCGTACAGATTCCCGGTGCGCAGTGTTGACGTTTACGTCAATAAAATTTGGCGGCCGTAGTGCTGCTGACGACGCAGCACGTCCGCGTCGAAGCACACTTCGCCTATGCTGCGATCATGGCTTCCCCACGGAAGACCCCGTGGCAGACGGTGCAGCGTTTCGCGGAGAACTTGGTGTTCAACGAAGCCCCACGGTTCATCCGCCAACTCGAGCAGGCGCCGCTGGTGCAGCAGCGCATCCAACGCGGCATCGAGCAGGGCATCAAGATCGGCCTGGAGGTCCTCAGCAGCGCAGGGTCCGTTGCCTCCCCGGCGATCCCGGCGGGCCGACCGGTCACCAACAGCAGCGTCCCCACCGCGCACCGTGCCCGCCGCCTGGTCTACGCCCCTGACCTCAACGGCCGCGCCGACCCGGGCGAGATCGTCTGGACCTGGGTGGCCTACGAGGACGATCCGGATCAGGGCAAGGACCGGCCGGTGTTGGTTGTCGGACGGGACCGCAGCATGCTGCTGGGACTGATGTTGTCCAGCCAGCCGCGTCACGCCGAAGACGCCAACTGGCTGGGGATCGGCGCGGGCAGCTGGGATGAAGGCCGCCGGCTCAGCTGGGTACGGCTGGACCGCGTGCTCGACGTCCCCGAGGAGTCGATCCGGCGCGAAGGCGCCATCCTGGAACGCACGGTGTTCGAGGTGGTGGCCGCCCGGCTGCGCAGCGACTACGCGTGGAGTTGAGCCCTACCGCGGGCGGCGACCGCTAACCCAGGCAGCACCCCGCCACGACCGGCGGCTCCGGCGTGGCGTTCGCCGCTACCCCTGGCTGATGTAGGAGCGCAGCTGCGCGCGCTCGGCCTGCAGCTCCTCCATCCGCGACTTCACCACGTCGCCGATGCTCACGATCCCGGCCAGCCGGCCGTCTTCGAGCACCGGGATGTGGCGCGCCCTGTGCTCGGTCATCAGCATGCTGACCTCGTCGGCGGTGTCGGATTTGGTGCAGGTCGCCACCAATCGGGTCATGATCGCCGACACCGGCCGCGCCAGCAGGCTGGCACCGTGGACGTGCAACTGGCGTACCACATCCCGCTCGGAGGCCACCCCCTCCAGACCGTCGGGTCCCATCACCACCATGGCGCCGATGTTGTGCTCGGCCAAACCCGCCAGCAACTCCATGACGGTGGCATCCGGATGGATGGTCACCACCGCCGCGCCCTTGTTCCGCAATACATCCGCGATGCGCATTGACGCCTCCCGCCGCAGTGATCTGCTTCACACCAGGCTAGGCCATTTTCCGGACGCGGGGAGGCGATCTTGAAACTTGGCCGATCGTCCACCGCGGAGCGGCGATCTGTGGCATATGTGACGTCATGACGATCGAGATCACCCTGCTGGGCACCGGAAGCCCGATCCCCGACCCCGACCGCGCCGGACCGTCAACCCTGATCCGGGCCGGCGGTCAGGCGCTGCTGATCGACTGCGGGCGCGGGGTCGGGTGTAAACGTGGTGACCCACCGGGTGATCAGCAGGTCACCGAGGTCGGCGATGTGGTCACTGTGCAAGTGGGTGAGCAGCAGCGCCGACAGCGTGTTGGCCGACGCCCCGGCGGCGGCCAGGCGCTGCAACACCCCGCGCCCGCAGTCGATCAGCAGCGCCTGACCGCCGGCCCGGATCAGGGTTGACGGTCCGGCGCGGTCGGGGTC
>NZ_LZJK01000095.1 GCF_001667945.1 Mycolicibacter sinensis
GCGATGCTCGGCGAAGCCCACCGCCGGGCCGAACGCGGCACCGATGTGGTCGCCGCCGCGATCGAGACCCACGGCCGCACCAAGACCGCCGAACTGCTTGAGGGCATTGAGATAATCGGCGCTGTGGGCGGCGAACTCGACGTCTCCGCGGTGTTGGCCCGGCACCCTGAAGTGGTCCTGGTCGACGATCTGGCGCACACCAACGCCCCGGGCAGCCGTAATCCCAAGCGCTGGCAGGACGTCGAGGAGCTGCTCGACGCCGGAATCACGGTGATCTCCACCGTCAACGTGCAGCAGTTGGAGAGCCTCAACGACGTCGTCGCCGAGATCACCGGAATACAGCAGCAAGAGACGGTGCCGGATTCGTTCGTCCGTCAGGCCGCACAGATCGAGCTGGTCGACATCGCACCCGAAGCGTTGCGCCGCAGGCTCGCCCACGGCAACGTCTACGCGCCGGAGCAGGTCGACGCAGCGCTGTCCAACTACTTCCGCAGCGGAAACCTCACTGCGCTAAGGGAATTGGCGCTACTTTGGGTGGCCGACCAGGTAGACGCCGCCCTGGCCACCTACCGCGCCGACAAAAAGATCACCGCAACCTGGGAGGCGCGCGAGCGGGTGGTCGTGGCCGTCACCGGCGGCCCGGAATCGGAGACGCTGGTCCGCCGAGCCTCGCGGATCGCGTCGAAGTCCAGCGCCGAGTTGCTGGCGCTGCACGTGCTGCGCGGTGACGGGCGCTCGCCCTTGCCCGATGCCCGGATCGGCAAGATCCGCGAGTTGGCGGCCAGCCTCGGCGTCTCGCTGCACGTCGTCGTCGGCGACGATGTGCCGACCGCGCTGTTGGATTTCGCCCGGGACGTCAACGCCACCCAGCTGGTGATCGGGACGTCGCGGCGGTCCCGCTGGGCACGTTTGCTCGACGAGGGTATCGGTGCGACGGTGGTGCGGCTGTCCGGGAAGATCGATGTCCACATAGTGACTCATGAAGAGTCCGGGCAAGGCTTTCGCGGCGGAGCGCTCTCGGCTCGGCAACGCCGTGTGCTGCCATGGCTAGCGGCGGTGCTCGTGCCGTCGCTAGTCTGCTGGATCACAACCGCATGGCTGGATCCGGTGCTGCGCCTAGGCGGAGAGAGCGCGCTGTTCTTCGTCGGCGTGCTGGTGGTCGCCCTCCTCGGCGGCGTCGCCCCCGCAATGCTGTCGGCTGTGGTCTCGGGCCTGCTGCTCAACTACTTCCTGATCGACCCCCGACACAGTTTCACCATCGCCGAAACCGATTCGGCGATCACCGAAATCGTGCTGCTGCTGGT
>NZ_LZJK01000096.1 GCF_001667945.1 Mycolicibacter sinensis
CTGCCGATAGAAAATTTTCCGATCATCACGGGTTGTGCGGAATATGATCTGGGCTTAGCGTGACAACGAGGCCCCGGTGGGCGGGGGCGGTAAGGTTTCGGCGAGCCCGAGAGGTCATGTAGCCCGCAGTGTCAGCCCTTCCCAGCGCCAACCACCGCACCCGTGCCGACCGGTGCCCGGGCGTGCTGCGCCCGTGGCCGGCTGAGGACGGGCTGCTGGCGCGGCTGCGGCTGGTCGGTGGCCGGCTTTCGGCGGCCTCGCTGGCGCGACTGCTCGACGCCAGCGCCGAGTTCTCCGACGGCTCCGTTCACCTGACCACCCGGGCCAACCTGCAACTGCGGGGCCTGCCCGGGCGCGACGGGCGCCTCGATCCGGCTGTCGTGGCCGCCATCGAAGCCACCGGGCTGCTACCGTCACGCAGCCACGAGCTGATCCGCAACATCCTGGTCTCCCCGCAGACCGGACATGCCGGCGGGCGCGTCGACCTACGCCCGGTGGCGGAGCGGCTCGACGCGCTGCTCTGCGCCGACTCGCGGCTGGCCCGGTTGCCGGGACGCTTCCTGTTCGTCCTCGACGACGGCCGCGGCCCCGCTGACCGAGAAAACCGCTGATTCCCGCCGGTTCAGCAGTACGCTCCAGCAGCGCCAAACAGGCCGCCGACCGGGTAACGCGGCGTGGCGACTCAAGCTGGCCGGTGTGGCTGCAATGCGCTGTCGACCGGACAGCAGAGGTGGCTCGACATGACTCAGGCCGTTATCGCCGAACCAGCCGTCGTCGAAGCCGGAGATCTGGTTCGGCACCATCCTCCACGGCGCCGCTTGGGAAGTGGTTGCGCCGAATGCGCCCGAGCGGATGTCGGTGGCGGACGGCTACGCCACCGTCGACTTCGGTCGCTGGCATTTCCACTTGCGCATCGGCAATCACATTGGGGCGACTGCCGATAGAAAATTTTCCGATCATCACGGGTTGTGCGGAATATGATCTGGGCTTAGCGTGACAACGAGGCCGCGGTGGGCGGGGGCGGTAAGGTTTCGGCGAGCCCGAGAGGTCATGTAGCCCGCAGTGTCAGCCCTTCCCAGCGCCAACCACCGCACCCGTGCCGACCGGTGCCCGGGCGTGCTGCGCCCGTGGCCGGCTGAGGACGGGCTGCTGGCGCGGCTGCGGCTGGTCGGTGGCCGGCTTTCGGCGGCCTCGCTGGCGCGACTGCTCGACGCCAGCGCCGAGTTCTCCGACGGCTCCGTTCACCTGACCACCCGGGCCAACCTGCAACTGCGGGGCCTGCCCGGGCGCGACGGGCGCCTCGATCCGGCTGTCGTGGCCGCCATCGAAGCCACCGGGCTGCTACCGTCACGCAGCCACGAGCTGATCCGCAACATCCTGGTCTCCCCGCAGACCGGACATGCCGGCGGGCGCGTCGACCTACGCCCGGTGGCGGAGCGGCTCGACGCGCTGCTCTGCGCCGACTCGCGGCTGGCCCGGTTGCCGGGACGCTTCCTGTTCGTCCTCGACGACGGCCGCGGCGACCTGATCGACCGGACCGCCGACACCGGCCTGGTGGCGCTCAGCGACACCGAAGCACAGCTGCGGGTCGGGGAGAGCTGGGGCGCCGTGCTCAACCTCGCCGACGCCGCCGAACGGGTGGCCGCGGTGGCGGCGGCGTTCCAGGCCGCCCGCGGCGACGGACCCGACGCCCCCTGGCATATCCGGGAACTTTCCGGCCCGCTTGCGCCTGCCGTCACGGCCGACGCCCGCCTGCCCGGACCGTCGGGTCCGCTACCCTACGGTCCGGTGCCTGGCGGCACCCATGTGCCGGTGCCTGACGGGGTGTTGACAGCCGCATTCGGACGCACCCTGCTGGATGCCGCCGAGCTCGTCGTGACCCCGTGGCACGGCATCTTCGTCCCTGCGTAGGAGTTGGCTTGAACAGACCCACCAAGCGCTACGACTACCTCGACGACGGCCCGGCCATCTACGTCGAATCGTTCGCCACCATCCGCCGCGAGTCCGACCTGTCGCATATCCCGGCGAGTGCGGAGCGGCTCGCGGTGCGGATGATCCACGGCGCCGGGCAGACCGACGTCGCCAAGGAACTGCTGATCCACCCCGAGGCGGTGCCCGCCGGCCGCGCCGCCCTCGACGCCGGCGCACCGATCCTCTGCGATGCCCGGATGGTGGCGGTCGGGGTGACCGCCGGGCGGCTGCCCGCCGGCAACGCGGTGCGCTGCTACCTGCGCGACGAACGGGTGCCCGAGCTGGCCCGCAAGTGGGGCACCACCCGTTCGGCGGCGGCGGTCTCCTTGTGGGAGCCGGAGCTCGCCGGTGCCGTCGTCGCGATCGGCAACGCCCCCACCGCGCTGTTCCATCTGCTGGAGCTGATCCTCGACGGGGGGCCGCGCCCCGCGGTGATCGTCGGCTGCCCGGTGGGGTTCATCGGCGCCGCCGAGTCCAAGGAGGCGTTGGCCGCACTGCACGCCGAGCACGGCATCGACATCCCGTTCGTGACGGTGCGCGGCCGGCGCGGCGGCTCGGCGATCACCTCCTCGGCGTTGAACGCCCTCGCCTCGGATGCCGAATGACCGGCACGTTCTACGGGGTGGGCCTCGGGCCCGGTGACCCGGAGCTGATCACCCGCAAGGCCGCGCGGATCATCGCCGACGCCGACGTGGTGGCCTATCACGCCGGGGTCAACAAGGCGTCGTATGCGCGCACCATCGCCGCTGATCTGATCCGTCCCGGCGTTCTCGAGGAGGAGCTGCGCTACCCGGTCACCACCGGCGTCACCGACCACCCCGGCGGCTACGCCGGAGCGCTCGCCGACTTCTACGAGGCCTCGGCGGCACGGCTGGCCGCCCACCTGGATGCGGGCCGCACGGTCGCGCTGCTGACCGAGGGCGATCCGCTGTTCTACGGCTCGTTCATGTACATGCACGACCGGCTGTCGACGCGCTTCGACACCGAGATCATCCCCGGCGTGCCGGCGTTCAGCGCCGCCACCGCCGCACTCGGGATGCCGTTGGTGCGCCAGACCGACGTGCTGACCGTGCTGCCGGGCACTCTGGCCGAGCACGAGCTGGCGATGCGGCTGGCCGACACTGACGGCGCGATCATCATGAAGCTGGGCCGCACCTTCCCGGCCGTGCGCCGCGCGCTGGCCGCCGCCGGCCGGTTGGAGCACGCCTACTACGTCGAACGGGCCAGCCATCCGCAACAGCGCTGGCTGCCGGTTGCCGCCATGGGCGAGGCCGACGAGGTGCCGTATCTGTCGCTGATCGTGGTCGACGGGGATTCCCGCAACGGGCAGCGGTCCCGGACGCCGGCCGATGCGGTCCCGGCCGTTGTCGAGCCGGTCGCCGAGCCGGCCGAGTTGCTGGTGATCGGGCTGGGCCCGGGGCCCGGCGAGTGGCTGACCGGCGAGGCGGTCGCGGCACTGGCCACCGTCGACCACGTGGTGGGCTATGGCCCCTACCTCGCGCGGATCCCGCAGCGAGCCGGGTTGCAGCGGCACTCCTCGGGCAACACCGTCGAGCTGGATCGGGCCCGCTTCGCGCTGGATCTGGCGGCCCGCGGTGAGAAGGTGGCGGTGGTCTCCGGCGGGGACGCCGGGGTCTTCGGTATGGCCGCCGCCGTGTTCGAAGCGGCCTCCGATGAGCAATACCAGCATGTTTCGGTGCGGGTCCTGCCCGGCGTGTCGGCGGTGCAGGCGGTGGCCGCGGCGGCCGGCGCTCCGATCGGGGCCGACTTCGCGGTGCTGAGCCTGTCGGACCGGCTCAAGCCGTGGGAGGTGATCGAGGCGCGGCTGGCCGCGATCGCGCAGGCCGATCTGGTGCTGGCGATCTACAACCCGGCCTCGCGGGCAAGACCCGACCAGATCGCGATGGCCCGCAAAGTGCTGCTGGAGCACCGCGCCCCGCAGACCGTGGTGGTGGTCGGCCGCGACGTCGGCCGGGAGTCCGAGGCGCTCACGGTCACCACGCTGGGTGAGCTGGACACCGACGCGATCGACATGAAATGCCTTGTCCTGGTGGGGGCGTCGTCGACGCGGGTGGCGTCGTCGGGCCGGGTATGGACCCCGCGGTGGGTGCGGTGACGGTGCGGTTCGTCGGCGCCGGACCGGGCGCCGCGGATCTGCTGACGGTGCGGGCGACACGCCTGCTGGCCGACGCCGAGGTGGTGCTCTACCCGGGCAGCTACCTGGATCCGCAGGTACTCGAAGAGTGCTGCGGCACAGCAGAACTCGTCGACACCGCCGATCTGGACCTGGACTCGATCGTGAACCGGCTGATCACCGCCTCCCGGGCGGGCCGGCGGGTGGTGCGGCTGGTGTCGGGTGATCCGTCGCTCTACAGCGCGGTCTTCGAGCAGACCCGCCGGCTCGATGCCGCCGGGGTGCCGTGGGAGATCACGCCCGGAGTGCCGGCCTATGCGGCAGCGGCCGCGGCGGTCGGGCGTGAGCTCACGGTGCCGCTGGTGACGCAGTCGGTGGTGCTGACCCGGGCGCAAGCCGCCTCCACCGCGATGCCGGAGTCCGAATCACTGGCTGCGTTCGCCGCGACCGGGGCCAGCCTGGTGCTGCACCTGGCGATCACCCGGACCCGAGAACTGATGAGCCAGCTGGAATCCGACTACGGTGCGGACTGCCCGGTCGCGGTGGTCTACCGCGCGTCACAGCCCGACGAACTGGTGCTGCGCGGCACCGTCGCCGACATCGCCGATGCCGTCGAGGCGGCGGGATTGCGTTCGGCCGCAGTCATTCTGGTGGGCCGAGCGGTTGCCGACCTGCCCGACCCGTGTGCCGGGGAGAGCCACCTCTACGACCCGGCGCGGGACCGGGGACTCTAGTCGCAAGACACTGACCCGCCGAACGTGTAACCACTGCGAAAAATCTCGCGGAAACTCGCAATGGTTACACGTTCGGCGGGCAGGCTGTTCTTCGTCGTCAAGCGGGCAGGGTTAGCGCCCACTGGGTGACCGCGCGGGCGGGCCGCCAGCCGGTCAAAGCACCGAGCGGGGCAGCGTGTTCGACCTGGATACGGGTCAGCTCGCCGCCGCGCTCGGCGTAGGCCAGGGCCAGCTGCGCCTCGGTTTCCAGCGTGACGGCGTGGGCGACCAGTCGCCCGCCGGGCCGCAGCGCGACCAGGCAGGCGTCGAGCACCCCGGGCCGGCTCAGCCCGCCCCCGATGAAGATGGCGTCCGGTGTAGGTAGCCCTGCCAGCGCCGTCGGGGCCTCGGCGCATACCACCTGCAGCGCGGGCACCCCGAGGTTGGCCGCGTTGCCCGAGATACGCTGCGCCCTAGCCGAGTTGGCTTCGATGGCGATGGCCCGGCAACTCGGGTGGGCGCGCATCCACTCGATACCGATCGAGCCGGCACCCGCGCCGACATCCCACAGCAGCTGTCCCGGCGCCGGGGCCAGGCGTGCCAGCGCGGAGGCCCGCAGGTCGCGTTTGGTGAGCTGCCCGTCGTGGTCGTAGGCGTCATCGGGCAGGCCGGGCGCCCAGCCGGTCAGCAGCGGACCGGCCAGCTCCAGGGCGGCGATGTTGAGCCGCGGGGCCGGTCCGGTGAACGTGGCCGCAGTGGAGTCCAGCGTGGATTCGCCCGCCCCGCCCAGGTCGCCGAGCACCACCATCCGGCTTGCCCCGTAGCCACGGTCTACGAGTAGGGCCGCCAGCTGCCGGGGGATGGTCTCATCGGCGGAGAGCACCAGCACCCGCCGGCCCGGCGCCAACTCGCGCAGCACCGCATGGACATCGCCAGCCCGGACGACCGCCGCCGACTCGGCCGGCCAGCCCAACCGGGCCCGGGCCAGGGCCACCGAGGAAACGGCCGGGATCACGGTGACCTTGTCGGTACCGAACAGCTCGATCAGGGTGTTGCCCACACCGGACAGCAGGGGATCGCCGGAGGCCAGCGCGACCACCCGTTGGCCGGCCAGGCCGTCGAACAGCGCGGGCAGCCCGGCGCGCAGCGGTGAGGGCCAACTGTGCCGCTGCTGCCCGGTTGATTCCGGCAGCATCGCCAGCTGCCGCGGCGCGCCGACCACGGCGTCGGCGGCCATGATTGCCGCCCGCGCAGCCTCGGTCACCCCGTCCCACCCGTCGGCGCCGATACCGATGACCGTGATGCGATCCGGTACGAACACGGCACCGATGCTAACGGGAGAAGAACCCAACTTATCCGGGCAGCACCGCAGGCTCACTGCTGTGACTGTGGATCTCAGTCCCGTCCCCGTTGATGGCGGTCGCTTGCCCGAGCCGTTTATCGATGAGGAACCGCAGCAGCTTTCGGATCACAGTCAACGCGGCGTGCAGCTGTTTGATCCGTGGGCAGCCAGGGTCGCTGAACGGTTCGAGCCGGTTGAGTTCAGCGGCGATCTGGGTCTCCAGGAGGGTGAGCTGACCCCACAGTTGGGTGTCCTCGGGTAGCTGAAGTAATTGATGGGCCCGTGCGGCGGCAACCCGGAGCGTGAGTTGGGTGACGTTGAGCATCACTCGTTCCGGGCTGGTGTCGTTGAATGCCGCCCCAGCTGCCAGGCCGGCACCGCTGGCAGCGAGCCCACCGAGGGTGGCCAGTCCGCCGATCATCCCCCCTGGGCCGAATGCCGCCAACCCACCGGTGATCGCAGCAGCCCCGAAGGCCGATGCAAGGGCTGCCATGGCCAGGCCGACCGGACCGGCGGCCAGTAGCGCCAGTCCTGCAGCGGCGATTCCGATCCGGCCCCAAGGGAGTCCGCCACTGCGGTTGAGTGCAGCTTCAACATCCTCTAGAGCGCTGATGATCTGCACCCGGTGCTTACGCGGCATGCCCAGGGCCAGGAGCATGTCACCGATGGCCTCCTTCTGCGCATCGCCGGTGTCGATCTCATACGGCTCGATGAAATTCGTCGCCGCCAGGGAGACCAGCATGCTGACCACATCACGCAGGTCGAACCGTTCCGGCAGCGGCGGAACCTTTCCGTCGATGACGTCGTACCACTCTGACGGCAGCGGAACGCTGTTCCGCGCTATCTGTTCTGCTTGAGCGGCCAGGTCATCCTGAATCAGCTTCAAGGCATCCATATAGCGGGTCCTGCGTTCCTCATCTTTGATGTGCTTGCCGACGGCGTGAGCGAACCGGAGCCTGACCAGGGTCGCCAGGTCCTTGTCACTCAGTCGGATCGCCAAGTCGTATCTTGCGGGAACCGGTTCCTTGGACGGATAGAGAACCTGGGCCACGAGCTTGGTGACGACTGGGTCTCTGAGGTATTCCTCCGCGCCATGTACGAGGAACCCGGCCGCGTTCAGCGCGAAGTCCTGTGCGCCCGGGAATACCGAGGCCAGCCCTCGCCCGCTGGTGACGATGTCGCGGTGGTTGAAGATGTTCGTCCAGTCATCGACCCGCGCGTACGGGAACTTCTTCAACAACCGTTCCCTGCCCCGGTAGAGCGATGGGCTATTGGCTGGGCTGCCAGCGGTGATGAACCGGCGTACATGTAGCTTCTCGGGCAGGTGATCAAGCAGGTCGATCGCGATCACGCTGCCCAGGCTGTGGCCGATGAGGATGATTTCCCTCCGCACCGGGAGCTGATCGAGGATGCACCGCAGAACCGCGCCCCGGACGCCCTCGTTGTTCACGTAATTCTCGACGTAGTCGAGGTCCATCATTCGGAGCCGTTGAACACCGAGGTCGACGGCGACGTCCATCCACGGCTTGGGGAACTTGTTGAAGCCGAACCCCGCAGCGGTGTCTTCTCGCTGGATGAATCGCTGCACCGCGGCCTGGCGACGCTCAAACTCCCGCCGACTCTTCCGGTCGTCTTTGGGTCGGTACGTCACGTCGGGTATCTTCGCCGAAATACCCTTGGTGGCCAGGATCGACGCGTATGAGGGCGCTATGACGTCCCGTTCATCAATCGGTAGATGTCCAGCTGCTTGTAGTCCTTGGTTGAGGCCCCGCAACCAACTCTTATTGGGGTCGCCGTCGCCGATACCGTGCAGGAAGACAATCTTCATGGACTAGTTCTTACGGCAATGGTCCGACATTCCGTACCGCCGGGGGCGGTCTCTACCGAGTTGGTCCGGCCATACGCAGTGCCTCGAAGGTGCGCTACGAGGTGATCCACGATCCTGGGCAGTTCTTTGTCCTCCTAGCCTCAGCCCGAATGCCGGTCAACAGCCGGCCCGATGTGGGATAGTCACCGTGCCGTGACACAGAGATGCCGATCGCGCGGGGGCATCACGATTGCCGCCGCGGGGAAAGTCGGAGGCTACCTCCGGAAAGACAGAACCCCGGCCGTTTGATCGGCCCTCCGGGGAGGACTACAGGGACGGTTCCGGGGTGTTCGGCTTCGATAGTACAGATAGAAGGGTTTCGTGGGCAATTGGGCGTTCTACGACCACCACTTCGGTCCGGCACGTCTTGGCCACTACCTGGCCTTCACGGGTGGTGACAAATCGCGGGCGATGGAACTCTACCGTTGGAACACCGCCGTGTCAGCCGCATTCTGGGAGTCATTCGCCTACTTCGAAGTGGCATTTCGCAACGCCGTCGACCGCCGCATGTCCCAACGGCACACGCAACTCGGACGCAGCGGGCACTGGATCTTCGATGACGCCTGTGAACTCGGGCGAGATGCGGGTGGGTTGGGAAGGCATCGTCGACCCTATGTCGACGTCGATGAAGCCAAGCGTCGTGTCCGGAGGAACCGGAAGAGCCTGAACTCCGGCCAGATTATCTCCGAGCTATCGTTCGGATTCTGGCATCAGATGGTGTCTAAAAAGCAGACGTTTCTGTGGCCGGACCTCGTGTCGGCGTTTCCTCACGCCCCGAACCGGAATCTGGGAACCATCCATGACCCGATAAGCCGTCTCCGTGAGTTTCGCAATCGGATCGGCCATCATCACCGTGTCTGGTCCGAAGATATCGCAGGCCGGTACGCAGATCTGCTCGGCGTTTCGGGTTTTCTCGATCCCGCGCTCCGCACCTTCATCGACGGGCACAGCCGTGTCCCCACGATGCTTGCCCACCGGCCGTGAAGAGCACCGACACTCTGTCGTCACCCCATGTTGGCGTGGAGGGCTGATTCATTAACGGACTAATTCCGGATTCATCATCGGTTGGTCGTGGGTTCGAGCCCCGCCCGCCCTACGACGGTGCTGTATGGGAAACATCGACAAGCTCTCGGGACCGAGGTGCGCTCCGTTACCTCAACCGCTCGGTGAGGAACTGCACCACGCGCTTGCGCGCCTCGTAGGCCGGGTGGCCGTCGATTTCGCGGACCTGGTCGGTGAGCACCGAGTGCGCCATCCGGGACAGCCCATGCGGATTGCCCGGCGACGAATCGATCTCGATCACCTCGAACGCGTCGCCCAGCCGCGCCTTCAGCGTCGCGAAGCGATCCCCCGGGGCCATCTTGTCCTCACTGAACCGCAGGCCGAGCGCGCACAGCCCGTCGTTGGCGGCGCGGTCGGCGACCACACCCAGCTCGACCTCGGAGAGCCCCGGGTCGCGGCGCTGTTTCAACGTCAGCGGAAGCGGCACCGACGGCTGGCTGAGCACCGGCGCCAGCACGGCGTCATCGACCGCGGCGGCCAGCGCGAAACCGCCGGTGAAGCACTGGCCGATCACCCCGACGCCCTTGCCCGGCGTCGTCTCGTTGAGGTCACGGGCCAGCGCCCGCAGAAACTGGGTGACCGGGCGCTGCTTGCCGGTGGCGAACGCGGCGAACTCCCGCGTCACGCAGGCCCGCGCGATGGTGCTCAGCGCGTAGCCGGGCGTGATCGCCTTACCGGGCTCGCCGAACAAGGAGGGAATGGCGACGGTGAATCCGTTGTCCATCAAGTGATTTCCCAAACCCAGCACCCCGGGGTGCAGACCCGGGATCTCGGGGATCAGCACCACCCCGGGGCCCTCGCCCTTACGGTACACGTCGTGGGTGAAACCGCCACCGGTGAACGGTGCCGGGGTCCATCCGGTCAGGTCTGCTTCGGGTGCGGTCATCTGTGGGTGTCCTTTCGGTTGGTGTTAGGGTATCGGCGCGAAGTGCCAGGGAAGTCGGTGTGACTCCGACACAGGCCCGCTACGGTGTTCCGCGGCGCATTTCGGTGCGTCGCGGTCAGTCCGAATACCGGCTTCGCGTTGCCAACACCGGCATCACGAGCGGAGCCTCAATGCAACAGCTCTACCCCTTCCCCGCCGTCCTCGGCGGCGACCCGGACGCCCCGGGCGGCCTCGACGACATGGCGCTGGCGCTCGTCCTGAGCGCGATCTCCCCCGGCATCGGTGGGGTGCTCATCCGCGGCGAGAAGGGCACCGCCAAGTCGACGCTGGTCCGGGCGCTGACCCAGGTGCTCCCCGCCATCGACGTGGTCGCCGACGACCGGTTCTCCTCCGATCCCGCCGAGGCCAACCCGCTCTCCCCCGACGGCCCGTTCCCCGCCGACGCCCCCGTGCAGACCCGCCCGGTGCGGCTGGTGGAGCTGCCGGTCGGCGCCACCGAGGACCGGGTGGTGGGGTCGATCCACCTGGAGCGGGCGCTGGGCGCCGGCGTAGTGGAGTTCGAGCCCGGCCTGCTGGCCCGGGCCAACCGCGGCATCCTCTACGTCGACGAGGTCAACCTGCTCGCCGACCACCTGGTGGACCTGCTGCTGGATGCGGCTGCCATGGGACGACTGACGGTCGAACGCGACGGCGTCTCGGTCACCCACGCGGCGCGTTTCGTGATCGTCGGGACGATGAATCCCGAGGAGGGCGAGTTGCGCCCGCAACTGCTGGATCGGTTCGGGTTGACCGTGGAGGTCGCCGCGCCGCGTGATCCGGCGGTGCGTGCCGAAGCGGTACGCCGCCGGCTGGCCTTCGACGCCGACCCGGAGGGTTTCGCAGCGGGGTACGCCGCCGCCGAGGAACGGTTGCGCACGCGGATCCGTGCTGCGCAGCAGTTGCTTTCGCACGTGCAGCTCACCGACGCCGCACTGGTCAAGATCGGCGAGATCTGCGCGGCGTTCGACGTGGACGGCCTGCGCGGCGACATCGTCTGTGCCCGCACCGCGGTCGCCCATGCGGCATGGCAGGGCCGCGACGCGGTCAACATCGAAGATCTGCGGGTCGCCGCCCGGTTGGCGCTGCCGCATCGCCGGCGGCGCAAGCCGTTTGACGCCCCCGGCTTCGACGAGGCCGAACTCGACGAGTTGCTGCCGCCGGAGGATCCTGAACCCGACCCGGACCCCGAGGGCCCCGAACCCGATGGCGGCCACACCGCCCCAGCCGGCCCGAACGGTCCGGCGCCGAACAAAGCCGACAGCACCTCGACCGTCGGCGCAGATACCCCTTACCGGGCACGGCTTTTCACCGTCGACGGGGTGGGTGCCGGGCGCGCCGGACGGCGCAGCCGGGCCCGCACCAGCTCCGGGCGCCGCGTGGGCGCCACCGCCGCCGGCACCACCGGGGGGCTCCACCTGTTCGAGACAGTGCGGGCCGCCGCCCCGCATCAGGGCAGCCGCGGCCGGGTGGGTGGGCCGATGGTGCTGCAGGCCAACGACCTTCGCCGCGCCGTGCGGGAGGGCCGCGAGGCGAACCTGGTGCTGTTCGTAGTCGACACCTCCGGGTCGATGGCCGCCGCCGAGCGGATGCGGCATGTCAAGACCGCGATCCTGTCCCTGCTGCTGGACGCCTACCGCCGCCGGGACCGGGTCGCGGTGGTGACGTTTCGCGACACGCATGCCGAGGTGGCGCTGCCCGCGACCGGGTCGGTGGAGATCGCCGCGGCGCGCCTCGAGCAGTTGCCCGCCGGTGGCCGCACGCCGCTGGCGGAAGGGCTGCTGCAAGCCGCCGAGGTGATCCGCCGCGAACGGCTACGCGAGCCGGCCTGCCGTCCGCTGCTGGTGGTGCTCACCGACGGCCGGGCCACCGCCGGTATCAACCCTGTCGAACGGTCCCGCCAGGCCGCTCTTGCGCTTGCCGCCCAAGGTTTTTCGACGGTCGTCGTGGACTGTGAGAGCGGCCGGATGCGGCTCGGGTTGGCGCGCACACTGGCTGAGCATCTGCGGGCCGAATACGTTCCGCTGCCGCAGCTCAGTGCCGAGGCGCTGGCCGACATCGTCCGGGACGCCACCGGAAAGGGAGCCGCCTGATGCCGCAAGGACAACCGCTGACGGTGCCCGACGACAACCTGACCACCCGGCAGCGCCGCAACCGGCCGCTGCTGATGGTGCACACCGGCGACGGCAAGGGCAAGTCCACCGCGGCGTTCGGGATGGCGCTGCGCGGTTGGAATCAGGGCTTTCGGATCGGGGTGTTCCAGTTCGTGAAGTCCGCGAAATGGCGGGTCGGCGAGCAGGCGGTGCTGGAGCGGCTCGGCACCCTGCACGACGAGACCGGTGTGGGCGGCCCGGTGCAGTGGCACAAGATGGGCTCGGGCTGGTCGTGGAGCCGCAAGTCCGGCAGCACCGAGGACCACGCCGGCGACGCGCTGGCCGGCTGGACCGAGATCAAACGCCGTCTCGCCGAGCAGACCCACGACCTGTACGTGCTCGACGAGTTCACCTACCCGATCAACTGGGGCTGGGTGGACATCGACGACGTGGTGACGACCCTGGCCAACCGGCCGGGCCACCAGCATGTGATCATCACCGGCCGCCGCGCTCATCCGCGGCTGGTCGAGATCGCCGACCTGGTCACCGAGATGACCAAGGTCAAGCATCCGATGGACGCCGGCCAGAAGGGCCAGCGCGGGATCGAATGGTAAGTCTCCCCCGCGTCGTTGTCGCCGCGCCCGCATCCGGGCACGGCAAGACCACCGTGGCGGTCGGGCTGATGGCGGCGCTGGCCGCGCGCGGCCTGCAGGTCAGCGGGCACAAGGTCGGCCCGGACTACATCGATCCGGGCTATCACGCGCTGGCCACCGGGCGCCCGGCCCGCAACCTGGACCCGGTGCTGGTCGGTGCGGACCGGATCGTGCCGCTGCTGCTGCACGGTGCCGCCGGCGCGGATATCGCCGTAATCGAAGGCGTGATGGGGCTTTTCGACGGCCGACTCGGTTCTGACGGTGAGGCCTCCACCGCCCACGTCGCGGCGCTGACCGCCTCCCCGGTGGTGCTGGTCGTCGACATCTCGCATGCCGCGCGCACTCACGCGGCGGTGGTGGCGGGGCTGGCTGGTTTCGACCCGGAGGTGCACGTGGCCGGGGTGATCCTCAACCAGGCCGCCAGCGCCCGGCACGCCGACGAGGTCGTCGCTGCCTTGCGCCCGAGCGGTATTCCGCTGCTCGGGGTGCTGCCCCGTGATGCGGGTGTGCAGACCCCGTCGCGGCATCTCGGGCTGGTGCCGGCCGCCGAACGCGACGAGTCCGGTGCCATGCTGGCCAGGCTGGCCGAGCTGATCGAGCAGCATGTCGACCTCGACGCGGTGACGGCCGTGGCGCGCCAGGCACCGGATCTGGTTGGCACCGCGTGGGATCCGGCCGCCGAGGTATGCGCCGCGTCGTCGGCGCGTCCGGTGGTGGCGGTCGCCGGCGGGCGAGCGTTCACGTTCGGCTACACCGAGACGTTCGAACTGCTGCGCGCCGCAGGTTGCGAGGTGGTCTGCTTCGACCCGCTCACCGACTCCCGCCTGCCGGCCGGGACGGCGGGGATCTACCTGGGCGGCGGGTTCCCGGAGGTGTACGCCGGACAGCTTGCCGCCAACACCGCACTGTTGGGTGCACTGCGGGCGGCTATTGCCGCCGGGGTGCCGACCGTCGCCGAATGCGGCGGGTTGGCCTACCTGTGCCGCAGTGTCGGCGAGGCGCCCGGCGTGGGGGCGCTGGCCGGGGCCGCGCAGATGTCGCCGCGGCTGACCCTGGGCTACCGGGATGCCGTCGCACCGGCCGATTCGCTGCTCGCGGAGGCCGGCTTGCGGGTCACCGGGCATGAATTCCACCGCACCCGAGCCACTTTCGAGGAGCCGGTGAGTCCCGCCTGGCAGCTGCCGGACGGCCCGGACGGTGTGGCCGGGCCGCGGCTGCACGCGTCGTATCTGCATATCCACTGGGCCGGGTATCCGCGGCTGGCTCAGCGTTTCGCCGACGCCGTGCATGAGTTCACCGGCCCGGACCTGCACCATCACGGCGATACCGAGGCGCGGCCCGGGCTGGTGGATTTCGCGGTGAACGTCGTCGGCGGGCCGCGCCCGGACTGGCTCGAGGCCGCCCTGCACGCCTCGCTGGATGACGCCTCGGCTTATCCGGATGCGTCCGCCGCCCGTGATGCCCTGGCCGCCCGGCATGGCGTTGGCGCCGATGCAGTGCTGCCCACCGCGGGCGCCTCGGAGGCCTTTGATCTGGTGGCCCGGCTGCGCCGGTGGCGACGGCCGGTGGTGGTCCACCCGCAGTACACCGGGCCGCACGCCGCGCTGATCGCCGCCGGCCACACCGTCGAGACCGTGCTGTGCCGGGCCGACGACGGTTTCGCCCTGCACCCCACCGCGGTGCCCGACGACGCGGACCTCGTCGTCGTCGGCAACCCGACCAACCCGACCGGGGTGCTGCATCCGGCTTCGGTGTTGCTTTCGCTGATGCGGGCCGAGCGGGTGGTTCTGGTTGACGAGGCGTTTCTGGACGCTGTTCCCGGTGAGCCGGAAGGTTTGGCTGGTTCGCCACAGCCGGGTCTGCTGGTGAGCCGCAGCCTGACCAAGCACTGGTCGATTCCCGGGGTGCGGGCGGGGTATCTGGTAGGCGATCCGTCGTTGATCGCCGATGCGGCGCGGCTGCAGATTCCCTGGTCGGTGTCGGCGCCGGCGCTGGCCGCCATGCTGGCCTGCTCTGATGAGCGGGCGCTGGCCGAAAGCGAGTGCCGGGCAGGCCGGTTGGCGCAGTGGCGGGATCAGTTGGGCACGGCACTCAGCGAGCGCGGGGTGCCGTTCGTCGCCGGTGTCGCCCCGTATGTGCTGGCCCGTGTGGGCGCAGGCGTCCATGCGGCGTTGCGGGACAACGGTATCGCGGTGCGGCGGGCCGACACCTTCCCGGGCCTCGACGACAGCTGGGTGCGGATCGCGGCCCGCCCCCCGGAGGTGACGGCTCGGCTGCTGACCGCCCTCGACCGGATTCTGCGGTGATGGCGGCCCGGGCTTTCGGGTTGCTGCTCGGCTACACCGCCGACCGCGCCTGGGCGGATCCGCGCCGACGGCACCCGGTCGCCGGATTCGGGACGTGCGCGCTGGCGTTGGAGCAGCGGCTCTACCGCGACAGCCGCGCCAGCGGTGTCGCCCACACTCTGGTGCTGCTCGCAGGGGTCACCGGGCTGGCCTATGCCACTGAACGCTGCGCCCGAAACCCGTTGGCGCATACCGCGCTGACCGCCCTGGCGACCTGGGCGGTGCTCGGCGGGCGATCCCTGGAGCGGGAGGCGTGCGCGGTGCATGACTTGCTGGCCGCCGGAGACCTTGACCGGGCGCGCGTTCAGGTGCGGAACCTGGTCGGGCGTGACACCGCCGCGCTGGGACCCGACGAGATCGCCCGGGCTGTCGTCGAATCCGTCGCGGAGAACACCTCCGATGCGGTGGTGGCATCCCTTGTGTGGGGTGCAGTGGCGGGGATTCCGGGTCTGGTGGCGCATCGTGCCGTCAACACCCTGGACGCGATGATCGGCCACCGCAACCCTCGCTACGGCCGCTTCGGCTGGGCGGCGGCCCGGCTGGATGACGTGCTGGGCCTGCCGGGCTCCCGGCTGAGCGGAGTCCTGGCCGCCGCCTTGGGGCCGGATTCCCTTGGCGCGCTGCGGGCGTGGCGTCGCGACGCCCGGCATCACCCCAGTCCCAACGCCGGGGTGGTCGAGGCCGCTTTCGCCGGGGCGCTGGGCTTGCAGCTCGGCGGCGTCAACCACTATTACGGCAATCGCCGTGAGGACCGTGCCCTGATGGGACACGGGCGGGCTCCGGTTCCCGCCGACATTCCGCGGGCGGTGCGGCTGGCCCGGCGGGTGGGCGTCGGTGCGGTGGCCGGCGCGGTGATTCTGGGTGCGCGGACGTAACCCGGCTCTAGGCGTTGTTGGTGGGCCTGGCCGGCTTTAGCGTCAGGTTCGTGCCCCCACAATCCTGGGTGACGTTGATCGTCGGCGGTCTGGCGACCGTCGGCGTCGTCGTCACCTGGCAGCAGAAGAACCGGGCCGACCGGCGTAGCGAATGGTGGCGACGCACCACCTGGGCTTTTGAGCGGACGTTCGACCAGAGCAACAGCCAGGCCGGACTCGGCTGGTCCCTGCTGGCCACGCTGATGCGGTCTAAACTGGTGACCGTCGATGACGGCTCTATCGTTCAGGTCATTGCGGAATACGCGGCTTTGGCCGCTGCGGGCAAGGAGGACAGCCATGGCAGCCGAAGACAGGCCTGAGCCCTCGAAACGCCGGGATTACATGTCCGACCTCGATGTCGCCAAGGCAGCCGCCCGAGCCGCTGTGGCCGCCAGCAAGGTCACCGGCCGGCCAGTCGACCCCAGGGTCAAGGAACTCGCGGAGTCCTGAGCGCCGTTCAGTCGTGTGCGATCAGTTCGGCAGCATGGCTTTGCTCGCTGGGCCGGACCTGGCCGGCAGCGGCAGATTTCAGCCGCCAATTCGTCACCAGCCCGTCGGGACCGGTCAGTTCTCCGGCAGCGAGCGCCTCGTCGATGAGGCGCCGGACGCGCGATTCGTCGGCGGCTTCGGCGGCGAACAGGACCCGCAATACCAGGTCGTCGCCGACGACTTGGTTGGCGACGTGGTGCGGCGCAAGCGGGCAGGGCGGCAGGTGATCCCAGCTCCCGCACAGTGCTTGGGCGATGGCACCGCCGGGAGCGTCGGGGCTACCACCGGGGTGCAGCACGACGACCGCGTCATGCGCGTAGGCGCAGCGAGCCATGGGTCGAAATGCTACGTGGTTCTGGTCAGCTCGATGACGGGGATGACCCGATCGGTGCGCTCCCGGTAGGTGGCGAAACCCGGGTAGCGTTCGGCCTGGATGTCGTAGAGCCGGTCGTGTTCTGCGCCGGTGATCTCGGTGGCGGTGACGGGAAAGGTCTCGGTGCCGATCTCGGCCGTGGCCGACGGGTTCGCCCGCAGGTTGTGATACCAGCTGGGATGGCGGTCCTTGCCTTCGTTGGAGGCGAACACGATGATCCGCTCCCCCTCGGGCAGATACATCATCGGGCTGGTGCGCGGCTGCCCGGATTTGGCGCCGGTGGTGGTCAGCAGCAGGACCGGCGCACCCTCGAACGCGCCGCCCAGTTTCCCGCCGTTGCTGCGGAACTCCGCGATGTTGCGGGCATTGAATTCCAGGGTCCGCTTCGCGTCCACGGCCACATCACCCCTTACTCGATTTCGACGAAGTGCTCGATCACCGGCGGGGACTCGTAGAACTCGTGCAGCAGCGCCCGCCACTGCGCAAACTCCGGCGACTTACGAAAACCCTCGGTGTGCGCCTCGACAGTCTCCCACTGCACCAGCAGCAGATAAAGGTTCGGCGACTCGATCGAACGGGACATCGAGATCCCGAGGAAGCCCGGCTGCGCGGCGATCAACGGCCGCGCTTTGGCGAACGCCGCTTCGAACTCGGCCTCGGCGCCGGGGCGGATGGGCAGCACTCCATGCTCGACAATCACGGCTGCCAGTGTGCCGGACGTCCTGTGTCGAGCATTACCCCCCTCCGCACTTGTCTGTGACCGAGTTGCACAGATACGTTTTCTGCAACCGGCAGACACAGATAACTCGGGAGGCGCGGCGAGATGGGTGCGATCGCAGCGGCAGTCGTCTTCGCCTGGCTGGGCATGGTGCTCGCGATCTCGTTTCTGGAGGCGCCGCTGAAATTCCGGGCGCCGGGAATCACCGTGCACCTGGGGCTGGGCATCGGCCGGCTGGTGTTCCGGGCGCTCAACGCGGTCGAGATCGTGCTGGCGGCCGTCGTGGTGCTCACGGTCGCCGTCGATCCGCCGGGCCGGCTCGCGCTGGCGGCGGTCGGTGTGGCGGTGACCGTGCTGGCGGTTCAGTCGCTGCTCGTCCGGCCCCGGCTGCGCCGCCGATCCGACGCGGTGCTGGCCGCCGCCGAGGCCACAACGCCTGGCGGGATGCTCGACCGCTCGCACGCCCACTACGCCTACGCCGGCCTGGAAGTGGTCAAGGTCGCCGCGCTGCTCACCGGCGGCGCGGCCCTGCAAGTCTGGTCAATCGCCGGTTAGCACCCAGGCCAGCGCCTGCTCGACGTCGTACACGCATCGCACGCCGGCCGGCCGGTCCGGACGGCGCACAATGACCACCGGCAGCCCGAGTTCGTCGGCGGCCAGCATCTTCGGCCAGGTGTACTCGCCGCCGGAATCCTTCGTCACCACCACGTCGGCGCGGTGCTCGCGCAGCAGCGCCAGCTCGCCGGGCAGCGCATACGGCCCCCGGTCGGTGACCACCGTCCAGGTGGGCGGCACCGTGATCGACGGCGGGTCCACGACCCGCGCCAACACCGCCGCCTGTGCCAGCGCCACCAGGTAGGACGCCAGCTGCTGGCGCCCGATGGTGAGCACCGGCCGCCGGCCCAGCCGGGCCGCGCGGGCGGCGGCCTGCTCGTGCGAGTCGACCCACTGCCAGGACGGTCTGGCCCGCTCCCCCCAGCCGGGCCGCTCCAGCCGCAGCAGTGGCCGGCCGGCAGCCGAACAGGCGGCGGCCGCGTTGCGTGACATGGTGGTCGCGAACGGATGGGTGGCGTCGACGACGGCGTCGTAGTCGGCCAATGCCGCACGCAGGCCGTCGATCCCACCAAAACCACCGACCCGCACCGCCCCGGCCGGCAGCCGCGGATTGGCCACCCGGCCGGCCAGCGACGTCGTCACGTCGACCCCGGCGGCAACCAGTCGGTCGGCCAACGCACGGGCTTCGGCGGTGCCCCCGAGCAGCAGCACGTGCGTCACGGTGCCCCCGGCGGCAGAAACGGCAGTCCCGGCGGCGGGCCGCCGAGCGCCAACTTCAGCACGGCGTCGACGTCCAGGTGCTCTTCGATCAGATCGGCCAGCAGGTCGAGTCGGTATTCGCGAGCGGCGGGAAACGACGCCCCCGATGGCGCCAGGCCGAGCGTTTCGGCCAGGAACGCTGCGCGCGGCGCGTCGGCTTCGAAGCTCCCGTGTCGCATGGTGCCGAACACCTGGCCGCTGCGGGCGCCGCCGGGAAACTCCTCGGCACCGTCACCGCGGGTGATCCGGCCGTGGTGGATCTCGTATCCGCCGCCGGAGACCCGCAGCACTTTATCTGCGCCGAAACAGGTTTCGACATCCAGCAGGCCCAGACCGGCCACTTCGCCCGGCGGTCCCTCCACGCCGTCGGGGTCGCTGATCGTCCGGCCCAGCATCTGGAAGCCCCCGCAGATCCCCAGCACCGGCTTGCCCGCGGCGGTGTGCGCGGCGATCGCACCATCCAGTCCGCGCGAGCGCAGCCAGGCCAGATCGGACATGGTGGCGCGGGTTCCCGGCAGCACCACCAGATCGGCATCGGACACCCCCCGCGGGTCGGAGGCGAACACCACGTCCAGGTCGGGTTCCAAGCCGAGAGCGTCCAGGTCGGTGAAATTGCTGATCCGCGGCAGCCGGATCACCGCCACCCGCCGCGCGCCGGTGCGCGTCGAGCGCCGGCCCTCCAGGTCAAGTGCGTCCTCGGAGTCCAGCCACAACCCGGGGTGCCACGGCAGGGTGCCGAAAACCCTTCGGCCGGTGAGCTGTTCCAGGTCGGCCAGGCCCGGTTCGAGCAACCGCTGCTGCCCGCGGAACTTGTTCACGATGAATCCCGCCACCAGGGCCTGGTCTTCGGCCGAGAGCAGCGCGACGGTGCCGAAGAACGCGGCGAACACCCCGCCCCGGTCCACATCGCCGACGACCAGCACCGGCAGGCCGGCGTGTCGCGCCAAGCCCATGTTGACGTAATCGCCGGTGCGCAGATTGATTTCGGTCGGGCTGCCGGCGCCCTCGGCGAGCACCACCTCGTAGCGCCCGGCAAGATCGTCGTAGGCGCCGTGCGCGGCCGCAGCCAATTCGGCTCGACCGTGCATCCAGTTCGACGACGACAGCTCACCCCAGGGCCGGCCCATCAGCACCACATGGCTGCGCTGGTCACTGCCGGGTTTGAGCAATACCGGGTTCATTGCCGGCTCGGGAACGGCTCGGGCGGCCAGCGACTGAATCCATTGCGCCCGGCCGATTTCGGCGCCGACACCATCCGCGCCGACAACCACCATCGAGTTGTTCGACATGTTCTGCGCCTTGTACGGCGCCACCCGCACTCCGCGGCGGGCCAACGCCCGACACAGCCCGGTGGTGACCACGGTCTTGCCGGCGTCGCTGGTGGTTCCGGCGATCAGCAGACCGGCCATCAGGTCCGCCGCACCAGGAACACGTCCATCACCCAGCCCGCCTCAGCCTTCGCGGCGTGGCGGGCAGCCGCGATCTTGTCGACGACGTCAGAAACCCGGCCGCTGACCAGCCGCTCCCCTGCCGCACCGAGGTTGGCGCCCCACCAGATCGTCCAATCGGCCACCGCGGAAAGGTCCAGCCCGTCCGGGTTGAGCATCGCGACGATGTTGTCCTGTCCAGCGGTGACGGCCTCGGAAAGCCGCCGACCGGTGGTGATGTGCACCGGCCGGCCCACCTCATGCAGCACGATCCGATGCCGGGCGGCCAGCAGCTGCGGAGCGCTGATCCCGGGCATTACGTCGTAATCTAGCTGCACTCCAAGGGCTTTCACCCGCTCGACGATGCGGATCGTCGAATCGTACAACGCCGGGTCACCCCAGACCAGGAACGCGGCGGTGCCGCCCCGCGCCCGCAAGACGTCCGCATAGCGCGCGGCCCGGGCGGCATGCCAGTCGGCCACCGCCCGGGTGTAGCCGGTCCCGGTCAGCTCCGGCGAGCGGTCGCGGGCCGGATCGGCCACGGTAACGATCGGCACCGACCCGGCATAGGCGTCGACGACAGCCCGCCGCAGCGCCAGTAGCCCGTCGGCGTCGCTCTTCTCGGCTGCCAGCACATAGTCGACCGTCTGCAGTGCGTCGGCCACCTCGGGCGTGACGTGCTGCGGGCCCATCCCGATCCCGAGAATCCAGACTTTCACCGATCCTCCAGGTCTCCTTCGACCTCCAGGTAGGCCTGTTGCAATGCTGCCATGGTCTCAGGATCCGGGTCCGCCCACAGCCCTCGGTCGGCGGCCTCGGTCAACCGCTCCACGATGCCCTGCAGCGCCCACGGATTGGACTTGTCGAGGAACTCGCGGGTGACCGGGTCCAGCACGTATTCGGCGGCGAGCTTCTCATACATCCAGTCGTGCACCACCCCGGCGGTGGCGTCGAAACCGAACAGGTAGTCGACGGTGGCGGCCAGTTCGAAGGCGCCCTTGTAGCCGTGCCGGCGCATGGCGGAGATCCAGCGCGGGTTGACCACCCGGGCCCGAAACACCCGGGCGGTCTCCTCGGCCAGGGTGCGGGTGCGCACGGCATCCGTCGATGTCGAGTCGCCCACATAGGCTTTCGGGTCGGACCCGGACAGCGCCCGCACCGTCGCGATCATGCCGCCGTGGTAGACGAAGTAATCATCGGAGTCGGCGATGTCATGCTCGCGGGTATCGATGTTCTTGGCGGCCACCTTGATCCGGCGATAGTTGGTGCGCATGTCATCGGCTGCGGCACAGCCGTCGAGTCCGCGGCCGTAGGCGAACCCGCCCCAGGTGGTGTAGACCTCGGCCAGATCCTTGTCGTCGCGCCAGGTTCCGGACTCGATCACCTGCAGGATGCCGGCCCCGTAAGAGCCGGGCGCCGACCCGAATACCCGGGTGGTGGCCCGGCGCAGGTCGCCGTGGGCGGCCAGGTCGGCGCGGGCGTGGGCGGCCACGAAGTTCTGCTCGTCCGGCTCGTCGAGGGTCGCGACCATCTGCACGGCGTCGTCGAGCATCGTCACCACGTGCGGGAAAGCGTCCCGGAAGAACCCCGAGATCCGCACCGTCACATCGATTCTGGGCCGCCCGAGCTCCTCAAGCGAGATGATCTCCAGCCGCGACACCCGCCGGGAGGCCTCATCCCAGTCGGGCCGCACCCCGAGCAGGGCCAGCACCTCGGCGACGTCGTCGCCGGAGGTGCGCATCGCCGAGGTGCCCCACACCGACAGCCCCACCGACTCCGGATAGCGTCCGGTGTCGTCGAGGTAGCGTCGCACCAGCGAGTCGGCCATCGCCTGCCCGGTCTGCCACGCCAGCCGCGACGGCACCGCCCGCGGGTCGACGGTGTAGAAGTTGCGTCCGGTGGGCAGCACGTTGACCAGGCCGCGCAGCGGCGACCCCGACGGCCCGGGCCGCACGAACCCCCCGGCCAGTGCGTGCAGCACCGAGTCCAGCTCGGCCGCCGTGCCGGCGAGCCGCGGAACCACTTCGGTGGCGGCGAATCTCAGCACCCGGCACACCTCGGGGTCGGGGTGCAGCGAATCGGCGGCCCCGACCTCCCAGCCGGCGGCCTCCATGGCTTGCACCAGCGACCGGGCGCGCTCCTCGATCTCGTCGACGGCGGCCCCCGGGGCATCTTCTTTGAGTCCCAAAGCGGCCCGCAGGCCGGGCACCGCGTGGTCCACCCCGCCCCAGACCTGCGGGGCCCGCAGGATCGCCAGCACCAGGTTCACCCGCTCGAGACCGGTCGGGGCGCCGCCCAGCACGTGCAGGCCGTCGCGGATCTGGGCGTCTTTGATCTCGCAGAGCCAGCCGTCGACGTGCAGCAGGAAGTCGTCGAATTCCTCATCCTCGGGCCGCTCGTCGAGCCCCAGGTCGCGGTGCATCTCCGCGGCGCGCATCAGGTTCCAGATCTCGCCGCGGATCGCCGGCAGTTTGCCGGGATCCATGGTGGCGATGTTGCCGTACTCGTCGAGCAGTTGCTCGAGCCGCGCGATGTCGCCGTAGGACTCCGCACGCGCCATCGGCGGGATCAGGTGGTCGACGATGGTGGCGTGCGCCCGGCGTTTGGCCTGAGCGCCCTCGCCGGGGTCGTTGACCAGGAACGGGTAGATCAACGGCAGGTCGGCGATCATCGCGTCGGTGGCGCAGGCGGAAGACAACGCCGCGGTCTTGCCGGGCAGCCACTCCATCGAGCCGTGCTTGCCCAGGTGGATCACCGCGTGCGCACCGAATCCATGTGCCAGCCAACGATAGGCGGCCAGGTAGTGGTGACTCGGAGGCAGCTCCGGGTCATGGTAGATCGCCACCGGGTTCTCCCCGAACCCGCGCGGCGGCTGGATCATCAGCACGATGTTGCCGGATCGCAGGGCGGCCAGCACGATCTCACCGGCGGCGTTGACGAACAGCTTGCCGGGTGCGGGGCCCCAGGCCGTCGTCATCGCGTCGCGCAGCGCGTCGGGCAAGTCGGCGGTCCAGGACGCGTACTGATCAGCGGTCACCCGCACCTGCGCCTCGGTCAGCTGCGCCGCAGAAAGCCAGTCCTCGTCCTGGCCGCCGGCCGCGATCAGGGTGTGGATCAGCCGATCCCCGGCCTCGGCTTCGTCCTCGATGTCGAGCACCCCGAAGCCGTCGCCGACGTCGTAGCCCGCGGCGGCCAGCCGGCGCAGCAGCCGCACCGCCGACGCCGGAGTGTCCAGGCCGACCGCATTGCCGACCCGGGAGTGCTTGGTGGGATAGGCCGAGAGCACCAGCGCCAGCTTCTTGTCACGGTTCGGGATGTGGCGCAGCACAGCATGCTTCACCACCACACCGGCAACCCGTGCACACCGCTCGGCATCGGCGGCGTAGTGCGGCAGCCCGTCGTCGTCGATCTCCTTGAAGGAGAACGGCACCGTGATGATCCGGCCGTCGAACTCCGGGATCGCGATCTGGGTGGCCGAATCCAGCGGGGTGACGCCGTCGTCGTTGGCCTGCCAGTCCGCCCGCGACGACGCCAGGCACAGGCCCTGGAACACCGGAATGTCCAGCGCGGCAACGCGTTCGATGTCCCACGCGCCGTCGTCGTCGCCGGCGCTGACGGTCGCGGTGGCGTTCATCGCCCCGCCAGCGGCCAGCATGCAGACCACCACCGCATCCAGCGTGCCCAACGCCGTGTAGAGCTCGTCGGGGGCGTTGCGCAGCGAGGCGGCGAAGATCGGTATCCCGACCGCTCGGCCGGTGGCATCGATGGCGTCGGCCAGGGCGTGCGCGAAACCGGCGTTGCCGCTGACCTCATGGGCGCGGTAGTACAGCACCCCGATCCGCACCCGGTCGGGTGCGCTGACCGGCTCCCGCTCCGCGTACCCCCATTCCGGGATCACCGCCGGCTCGTCGAAACCCTCACCGGTCAAAAGCACGGTGTCGCACAGGAACGCATGCAGCTGGGCCAGGTTGCCCGGCCCGCCCTCGGCGAGATAGGCGTGCGCCTGGGCGGCCAACCCGATCGGGACCGTCGAGCACTCCATCAACTCGGCGTTGGGTGACCGCTCCCCACCGAGCACCACCAGCGGCAGGCCGGTCGCCCGCAGCAGCTTCAGTTCGTCGGCGATCTCCGCCGAGGACCCCAGGATCCGCAGCACCACGACGTCGACTCCGTCGACCAGCGGTTCGATGTCGTGACGTGCCGGGTTGCCGAGCCGGTAGGCCGCCCCACTGGCACGTGCCGACAACAGGTCGGTATCCGAGGTGGACAGAAGCGCAATGCGCCGCATAAGGCAGGCCTCCTGAGGGGTTCGCGCCCCTCGTCGTCGGAAGTCCCGCGGCCAGTATCTGGCTCGAGGAGCTGTGCCTGTCAGCGCCCCTCACAGTGGCGGAACCGCCCCGGATTCGCACCGGGTTCCTGACGCCACGAGACGGCCGCCAGCCTAACGCAGCGCGGCGTGCAAGAATGTCGCCGGTAAGGCGATGACGAAATGAGGAAGCCGGTGGGAATCCGGCGCGGTCCCGCCACTGTCATCGGGGAGTGACCCTCATCAGCCACGGCCCGCCGCTTGTGGGGCTGGAAGGCGAGGCGAACAGTGATCCGAGAGCCAGGAGACTCACGTCCTCGCGTCCTGCGAACCGGGGCGGTGTACCCCGAGGAAGCTGATGCACGCCCATGTCCCGTGCGGTAGTCCCTGCGCTCGCGCTGGTCCTGGCGTTGGTCGCCGGCGTGGCCGGCTGCTCCGACACCCCGCCCCCCCGACAGGCCCGGCCCGGCTGCATCACCGACTTCGACCCGCACGCCGACTACTTTCCGGACAAGTCGACGCTGGCCGAAGCCACCAATTTCCGACTCGAGTATCACCGCAGCTATCAGATCCTGACCGTGCACCGCCCCTACCTCGGCGGCAAACCGGTGTCGTATGTGCTGGTGCGCTGCGGGACACCGGCTCCGGCGCTGACCGGTGAACTGGCTCGCGCCCAACAGATCACGGTCCCGGTGCGCAGCTTGTACTCGGGGTCGACGACGCATCTGGCGATGATCAGCGAGCTGGGCCAGGCCGGGGTCGTCACCGGGGTGGCAAACCCGGCCGCGGTGGCCGACCCGCAGATCCGGGACCGCATCCATGCCGGTGCGACCGTCGGCTACGCGCCGGGCGGACAGCTCAACATCGAGAGCGTGCTGCACGCCGGGCCCGACGTGCTGGTCACCGAGGGCATGGACGACCCCGGCTATCCCAAGCTGCGTGAGGCCGGCATCCCGGTGCTCGCCGACGCCGAGTGGCTGGAGCCGACCCCGCTGGGCCGGGCCGAGTGGGTCAAGGTGTTCGCGGCGCTGACCGGCACCGAGCGACAGGCCGCGCAGACCTACCAGGACATCCGCGACCGCTACCGCGCGCTGGCCGCCCAGGCCGCGCAGGCGGCGCCGGCCGAGGTGCTGGTGGGCACCATGTATTCGGGCAACTGGGCCATGCCCACCGGGGCCAGCTACTCGGGCCGGCTGGTGGCCGACGCCGGCGGCAGCTATCCCTGGCTGGCCGACGACGGCGCCGAGACCCGGCAGCTGAATTTCGAGTCGGTGTACACCCGGGCCGGGAACGCACCGCTGTGGCTGGTCACCGACGCTTGGGAAACGCTCGGCGACGCGGTGGCCCGCGACAGCCGGTACGGTGAACTGGCCGCGGTGCGCACCGGGCAGGTGTGGTCGGCGACCCAGGCGATGACCCCCGGGGGCGGCAACCTGTATTGGGAACGGGGCACGGCGCGACCGGATCTGCTGCTCGGTGACCTGATCGCGATCCTGCACCCGCAGCTCGCCCCGGGCCACTCCTTCGAGTTCTACCGTCAGGTGCGGCGATGACGACGAGACCGCCGCGCACCACGCTGGTGCTGGCCGGGCTGGGGGCCGCGGTGCTGGCGCTGGCCCTGCTGGGTCTGGCGCTGGGTCCGGTGCGGGTGCCGCTGGCCGACACCGTCCGGGTGCTGTTCGGCGCCCAGCCGTCGGATGCGCGCTGGCAGGTGATCGTGACGAGCATGCGGCTGCCGCGAGTGCTCACCGCGCTGGCCGCCGGGGCTGCCCTGGGGGTCGCCGGCCTGCAGCTGCAGACCCTGTTCCGCAACACCCTGGCCGACCCCTACATCCTCGGGGTCAGCTCCGGGGCCAGCCTCGGTGTGGCGCTGGTGGTGTTGGCCGGCGGTGCGGCCGGTTTCAGCACCGCCGGGGCCAGCCGGACCGGTCAGGTCGTCGCGGCAGCCGTGGGCGCCGCGGCGATGCTGACGTTGGTGCTGGGCCTCTCCCGCTGGACCCGCTCGGCGGCGACGCTGCTGTTGATCGGGGTGATGCTGGGTGCGGCCAGCACCGCGCTGGTGAGTCTGGCGCTGGTCTACTCCGATCCGCAGCGGGTGCAGCAATACCTGCTGTGGGGGCTGGGCAGTTTCGCCGCGACCGGCTGGGCCGATCTGCGGTTGCTGCTGCCGCTGGTGGCCGTCGGACTGGTCACCGCAGCGATGACGATTCGGCCGCTCAACGCGCTGCTGCTCGGTGAGAGTTACGCGGCCACAATGGGTATCAACGTGCACCGGGCCCGTATCGTCACGGTCGCCTCGGCGTCGCTGCTGGCGGGGGTGACGACCGCGTTCTGCGGGCCGATCGCGTTTCTCGGGCTGGTGGTGCCGCACGTGGCGCGCATCGCCGTGGGCACCTCGGATCACCGGGTGGTGCTGCCGACGGTGGTGCTGCTGGGTGCGGTCGCCGCGCTGGGGTGCGGCATCGTCAGCCAGGTGCCCGACAGCAACCTGGTCATCCCGATCAATGCCGTCACCGCGCTGGTGGGGGCGCCGGTGGTGATCGCGGTGCTGTTGCGGGCCCGCCGCGGGTCGGGGATGCCGTCATGACGCCCCCAACAGCGGCCGTGCAGCTGGCCGACCTGACGATCGGTTACCGCCATCGGCGCCGATCGACCACCGTGGCGACCGGCCTGAATGCCCGGGCCCGCCGCGGTGAGCTGACCGTGCTGATCGGCCCCAACGGCGCCGGCAAGTCCACCCTGATCCGCACGCTGGCCGGGCTGCAGCCCGCGCTGGGCGGCCGGGTGCTGCTGGACGGCGCTGACCTGACCGGGTTGCCGCGCGACGAGCTGGCCCGTCGGATCGCGGTGGTGTTGACCGGGCGAATCGACCCGGGCCTGCTGTCGGCCCGGGCGCTGGTCGGGCTGGGCCGCATCCCGCACCTGGGCCTGGGCGCCCGGCTGCGCCCCGAAGACGACGAGATCATCGACTGGGCGCTGCGAGCGACCGGCGCGCAGCATCTGGCCGCGCGGCCGGCGGCGGAATTGTCCGACGGGGAATGCCAGCGGGTGCTGACCGCACGCGCCCTGGCGCAGCAGCCGGGCCTGTTGATCCTCGACGAGCCGACCGCGTTCCTGGACGTGTCCTCGCGGGCCGGATTGTTCGGTTTGCTCCGTGAGCTGGCCCGTGACCAGCAGCTGGCGGTGGTGCTCAGCACTCACGACCTGGAGTTGGCGCTGCGCGTGGCCGATCGGGTGTGGCTGCTGGATCCCGCGGGAACGCTGGTGGACACCGTGGGTGAGGAGCTGATGTTGTCCGGGCGCATCGCGGCGATGTTCGACACCGACACGCTGCGCTTTGACCCGGCCAGCGGCATGTTCGCGTTCGGCACCGCCGGCGGTGCGCGCCGATCCGCCCGCGTTGACGCCGGCGAGCCGTTGCGTGCCGCACTGACCCGGGTGCTGTCGCGGGAGGGCTGGGATGTCGGCGAACCCGCCGAAATCATGGTCAGCGCAACCGCTCCCGATGCGGTCGCACTGCGCACCGCGCCGTCGACCACCCGCACCGCGCTACGTGACCTGCCACAGCTGCTGCGCTCCCTTCCCGCCGAACCGCACCGCCGCTTGGCGCCCCAGGATCAGGTGGTGTCGGCCCTGGCCGACTTGTCCACCGTCAGCCCGTATTTCGCGGTGTCCACCGGAACCTTAGACGGCGACTGGCGCCCGGTCACGCGGCTCTACAGCGATCAAATGATGCTCGCCCGAGCTGTCGGCAACGTCGGGCAGCGCATCGGAGCATCCGATCACCGGGTTGCGGCGTCGACCTTCTTCCTCGGATTCGCCGCCCGGCTGTGGTCGATCGGACTGGGCGCACTCGCCGAGCACGGGCTATTGCTGGATCTGGACCCTGATCACCTGTGGTACAACGAATCCGGCGGCACGGTTCGACTGCACCTACCGGAGCCGATGGGCTGGCACGGCGACGACCTGGACACGCTACTGGCCGAGACAGTCCTGGGCCGACACCTGACCCCGCTGGCCGCTGCGCTGCGCCGGCTCGGTCCGATCTCGGAGAAGCTGCTGTACGGAAATGCCGCCTCCGCCGCTCTCGGTGCCGCCCGGGCCCTGGCCACCGAGTCGGGCTGGGGTCTTGCCCGCGACGTGTGCGAAGACGAACGGCTCTCCGGCGCAATCCGTTTCAACGGCGCTCACACCGACTACCGGCGCACCACCTGCTGCCTGTTCTACCGCACTCCCGGCGGCGGACTGTGCGTCGACTGCGCCTTGGACCACAAACCCGAAATCCCGAGGAACAGGAAGGCACCCACATGACCGAGAACACCGTCGTCGCCGATCCTCCGATCGTCGACACCGAAGACCGCGGCCGCGAACAACTGTGGCCGTTGCCCGCCGATCAGCAGAGCCTGCTGGAGCTGCTGCACCTGTGCTTCGACGAGTACTGGGACGAGATCTGGTTCGGCATCATCATGCAGGGCGCCGCCTGGGAGGTCGCCGCCCCTAACGCGCCGCGCAAGATCGCGATGCTCGACGGGTATGCCACCGTCGATTTCGGCCGCTGGCACTTTCACCTGTGCATCGGCAAGCACCGGGCCAGCGGTTCGGAGCTGGGCCGGATTCGCCGGTGCAGCCGCGCCGAGCTGTACCGGCGGATCGGCAAGGACGGCAACCCGATGTCATGGGGCGTGCGGCTGTTCAACGGGCGCGACGAGCAGATGATGACGATCATGCTGCCGAACCCCTTCCTCACCAACGATCAGCAGATGCGCGAAGAGCCCGAGTGGGGCCAGCTGGAACTCTGGGACAAGTTGCGCGCGAAGTACCTGGGCCTGGGCCCGGACCCGTTGGACCGCAGCGGGAACCGGATTCGCTGCGGCGGCTAGCGCCGCTGCCAAGCGCGGCGGTGCCGGGCGCCGCCGCCAGGTCAGTCCGGGTCGGCCGGCCAGGTGTTCGGCATCATCGGGCTGACCGCGCCGCCGCCGAACCCGTCGTCGGCCAGTGCGGTCAGCCCGGCCGGACGCGCGGTGGTCACCCGCCGGGTGGCGCCGGCGAAGCCGTGCGAACCGGTGCCCCGATCCGAGGGCAGCGCCGCAACGGGCTCAGGCTCCAAATCCATGTACTCGTGCCCGCGACCCAGCATGCCGACCTTCGCCTTGCGCCGACGCCGCTGGGGCGCAACCTCTTCCGCCGATTCCGCGGCGGGAACATCGGCACTGTCCGGTTTGGGCACCGGCTTCTTGCGGGCGCTGGTCCCCGATGCCCGTCGAGCACCCATGTCCAGGCCGCCGACCAGGTACATGTAGGCCGGCATGGTCACCGGGGGCGGCCCGGCCGGTGTCGGCGGCGGCGCGCTGGGCGGCGGGGCGGCGGCTGCGGCGGGTGCGGCCGGCGGTGCCGGGGTCGGTGACGGGGCCGGTGCGGGAGCCGGTGCCGGTGCCGGCGGCTGGGCCATCACCAGCCCGGGCGGCGGAGAGGCGGGCGGTGGCACCGCGGCGGCCACCGCGTGATGTGCCAGCGCCCCGATCCCCAGACCGCCGATCACCCCGGCCGGAGCCAGCACGGACGTGGCGGCAAGCGCCGGTAACAGCGCCGGGATCAGCGCCGTCTGGGTGATCAGGTAGTTCAGCGCCTGGATGGTGTTGCCGATCGTCGACCCGACGATCTCGACCATCGCCATCGGCACGACCAGCCCCAGCGCCTGGGGGTTGAACAGGGCGGTGTACATGATCGCCAGCAGGTCGTCGACGATGACGATGCTGGTGAACGCGAAGTAGGACCCCGGGTCCAGCGGCACCGAGAAGATGTAGGCCAGGTTGGCAGGATTGAGATAGCTCAGCGGGTTGCCCGTCCAGGCCAGCCAGGACCCGGGGACCCCCGGTGGCGGCAGCACGCCCGAGCCGGCGAGCTCGGCGAAGAACTTGGCCAGCGGGTCCGCGATTCCCGTGTAGCCGATCTTGTTGAAGAAGTCCACCAGCTCGGCGTACAGCGGGTATTGGCCGCTGTCGGGATAGGGCGGATGTGGCACCAGTCCTTCTAGCCATTTGGCGAAGTCGAGGAACCACTGCGGCGGCTGTGGGGCCGACGCGTCGGCGCTCCCGGGCGCTTTGAGCACCGCGGGCGCCGGCTCGGTCTGCGGGGCCGCGGCCACCGCGGTGCTCGCCGTCGCCTGATAGACCGTCATCACGGTGGCGGCCTGCAGCCACATCCGCGCGTAGTCGGCCTCGTTCAAGGCGATCGGAATCGTGTTGATACCAAAGAAATTGGTGCCCACCAGCACCCCGTGGGTGGCGTGGTTGGCGGCCAGTTCGGCCAGCGTCGGCATCGCCGCCAGCGCGCTGGTGTAGGCCGCCGCCGCGCTCTGGTGCTGCGCGGCCGTCACGGTCGCATCCCCACCGGCCCGCAGCAGCCACGCCAGATAGGGCGCGTTGGCGGCCACGAACGCCTCCGCCGACGGGCCCTGCCACGCGCCGGCCTGCACCGCGGCCAACACGGTGGTCAGTTCGTCGGCGATCGCCGTGTACTCGACGGCCAGGGCGCTCCAAGCCGCCGCGGAGGCCAGCAGCGGGCCGGCTCCGGGGCCGGCGGACAACAGGGACGAATGGATCTCAGGGGGCGACGCCACCCAGATAGGCGCAGTCAAGGTGATCAGCTCTCTCGGGGTACACCGCCCCGGGTCGCAGGACGCGACGATGTGAGTGTCCTGACTCTCGGATCACCGCTCGCCTCGCCTTCCAACTCCACCTGGAGCCGTGGCTGTTGAGGGTCGCTCCCCGATCACAGTGGCGGGACCGTGCCGGATTCACACCGGCTTCCTGCACCATCGTTGCCTTACCGGCGCATTATCGCACGGCCGCCGAGCCTCGCCGGTCGCCGTGCGCGGCTAGACGCTGGACCGCCCGGGGCCGCGCACTGCAGCGGCGACCGCATCGGCGAGCGGGTCGATATCGGCGGGCGCCAGCTCGGCGATGGTGACCCGCAGGCCCGGAGCGCACCGGATCCGGAACCGCGCCCCCGGTGCCGCCGCCCAGCCCGCCGCAAACAGCGCCGTCATGGCCACCGCCTCGTCGGGCACCGGGACCCACACGTTGAGCCCGGACCGGCCGTGCGCCACCACATCTCGGGCGGCCAGCGCCGCGCACAGCCCGGCGCGGGCGGCGCCGTAGGCGCTTTCGGCGTCGGCCACCTGCCGGGCCACCGCGGGGTCGCGCCACAGCCCGACCGTCAGATTCTGCAGTAGGTGACTGACCCAGCCCGGCCCCAGCCGCAGCCGGCCGGCCACCCGTTCCACGGTGCGTTGATCCCCGGCCAGCACGGCCAGGCGCAGATCCGGACCGTAGGCCTTGGCCGCCGACCGGATGAACGCCCAGTGCCGGCTCACTCCGGCCAGTGTGTGCAGCGGCACGCCGGCGATAGCCGCACAGTGGTCGTCTTCGATGAGCAGCACATCGGATCCGTCCAGCAGAGCCCGCAGGTCATCTGCGCGGTCAGCGGAAACCGCTGCACCGGTGGGATTCTGGGCGCGGCTGGTCACCACCACCGCACGCACCCCGCGTCCCAGCGCGCGGGCCAGATCGGCGGGCAGCGGACCGTCGTCGTCGACCCCGACCGGTTCGGGGACGAGCCCCAGCGCAGCAAGCAGGTCAATCAGGTTGGGCCATCCCGGGTCTTCGACGGCCACCCGGTCACCGGGGCGCAGGTGAGCAGCGAGCACCCGCTCGATGCCGTCCAGCGCTCCGGAGGTGGCCGCGAGGTGGTCGGCCGGCACCCCGTCGGCGGCCAGTTCGGCCGCGGCAAGCTCGGCCAACGCGGGCGTGATCGGCGGATCCCCGTAGAGCACCACTGGCCCGGGCGCTACCGAAATCGCGGGCAACAGTGCAGGATTCGGGTTTCCGGTGGAAAGGTCCCGCACGCCCGGAGGTACCGCGAGCCCACGCAACGAGCGCGGTGTGGTCGCCGGCCGGTCGCGCACCCGGGTGCCGCGGCGGCCCGCGCTCTCAACGGCGCCGCGGTCACGCAATAACCGGTAGGCGGCGGCCACCGTGTTCGGGTTCACCCCGAGCTGCTGCGCCAGCTCGCGAATCGCCGGCAACGCGGCGCCGGGCGCCAGTGCGCCGGCGGCGATGCCCTCTTCGACGCTGGCCGCGATCGCCTCGGCACCGCCACCGCTGATCCTGTATTGTACTGGCACAGCCATAATATTGCACTAGTACATTAACGGAGGCAAGCCCGTGACCTACGCGCCGACACCGCAGACCATCCCCACCCGCTACCGGGAACGGGCCCGCTACGACCGCGACACCGTGCACCGCATCCTGGACGAGGCCCTGATCTGCCATCTGGGTTATGCCCGCGAGGGCCATCCGGTGGTGCTGCCCACCACCCATGCCCGGGTCGACGAGACGCTGTATCTGCACGGCTCCACCGGCAGCGGCCCGGTGCTGGCCGCCGGCCCCGCCGGTCTGCCGGTCTGCGTCACCGCCACCCTGGTCGACGGGCTGGTGTTGGCCCGCTCGGCGCTGCACCACTCGATGGCCTACCGCTCGGTGGTTGTCATCGGAAACGCCCGGCTGGTCGAGGACGACGCCGAGAAGCGCCTCGGGCTGGATGCGCTGCTCGATCACGTCGCGCCCGGACGGTCCACCGACGCCCGGCCACCCAACCGCCGGGAGCTGGCCGCAACGGCCGTTCTGGCCCTCGACCTCGTCAAAGTGTCCGCCTCGGTGCGTGACGGCGGCCCCAACGACGAACCCGAGGACATCGCGTTGCCGCACTGGGCCGGCGTGGTTCCGCTGCGCCTGGAGGCCGGGCCGCCGGAGCCGGCCGCCGACCTTGACCCGGCCATCGCGCTGCCGTCTTACCTGGAGTCCTACCGCAGGCCGCGCTGATACTCCGGCATCCAGGTGCGCGGCGTCATCGGCGTGGTGGCCCCGCCGCCGAAGGCGTCTCCGGACAGCGCGGTCAGCCCGCTCGGCAGCACCGGTTCTTCGAGGTCCATGTACTCATAGCCGCGGCCGAGCAGGTCGGCCTTGGCCTTGCGGCGCCGACGGGCCCTGGTGTTCTCCTCTGCGGCAACGGCCTCCGCGGGCGCCTCGGCGGTGTCGGGTTCGGGTGCTGTGCGACGGCGCACGCTGGTCCCGGCCGCCCGGCGGGCCTGCTGGCCCAGGCCGGCGACCATATACATGGCGGACAGGCCCTCCACTGGAGACAGCGGCGGCGCGGGCGGCGGCGGTGGGGACCCGGGTGCGGCCGGCAGCGGCGCCGGGTCGGGAGCCGGTGCCGCTGCGGGCGCCGGCGCGGGCGCCGGGACCGGTGGGGTGGGCGCCACCGTCAGCCCGGCGAACGGCGGCGGCGCCGGGGCCAGCGGCACCGGAACGGCGTGCAGACCGGCCAGGCCGGACAGCCCCGCCAGCCCGGCCAGCGGCGCGGCGGCCAGCGGCGCCAGCGCGGTGGTCAGCATCGGCAGCACCATCGGGATCAGCACCACCGCCTGCTCCAGCAGCGTCTTGAGCAGGGCGATCACGTCGGTGATGATGGTGCCGATGGCCTCGACGGCGGTGAACAACAGCGTCGAGGCGATGGTGCCGGGATTGCCGGAGGCAAACGCCGCGGTGAGGTCGGCGGCGATGAACGCGAACGTCTGCGACAGGTAGGCGGCGAACGAGCCGAAGTCCATCGGGTAGCCCAGTGCGAACGCGATGTTGTAGGGACTCAAGAAGCTCAACGGGTTTCCGGTGATCGTCAGCCAGGGGTCGAACCCGGCGAAGATCGACTGGAAGTAGGAGTTGCTGGCCAGTTCGTTGATCATCGGCTGCAACACGTTGTTGTAGAAGTCGGTGTAGCCGCTGTTCTGCAGCCACTCCATGATGTCGTTCTGGCGGTCCGGCGGCAGCTGCGGCTGGCTGGAGTCGGCTGATCCGACTTTGGCGATCTGCGGCGCCGCGACCGTCTGCGGACTCGACGCCACCGCCGCCCCGGCCACCGCCTGATAGGTGGCCATCACGGTGGCGGCCTGGATCCACATCCGGCCGTAGTCGGCCTCATTCACAGCGATCGGGATGGTGTTGACACCGAAGAAGTTGGTGGCGACCAGCACCGCATGGGTGGCGTGGTTGGCCGCCAATTCAGCCAGTGTCGGCATCGCCGCCAGGGCGCTGGTGTAGGCCGTGGCCGCGGTCTGCTGCTGGGCCGCGATCGCCGCGCTGGTGGCACCGGCCTGGGTCAGCCAGGCCAGATACGGCGCGTTGGCCGCCGCGTACGCCTCGGCGGACGGGCCCTGCCACGCCCCGGTCTGCACCGCAGCCAGCAGCGCCGCCAGTTCGTCGGCGATCTCGGTGTATTCGGTGCTCAGCGCCGTCCACGCCGCCGCCGAGGCCAACAGCGGACCGGCGCCGGGGCCGGCCGATAGCAACGTCGAGTGGACTTCCGGTGGAGAGGCGATCCACATCGGCGCCGTCACGTTTGCCAGCTCTCTGGGGTCCCCGCCCCGAATCGCAGGATGCGACGACGTGAGTGTCTGGCTCTCGGGTGAAGCTCATTCCCCCGATCACAGTGGCGGGACCGCTCCGGAATTGAAGCGGCGGTTCCAGCTTCGCTGAACCGCCGGATTCGCACCGGCTTCCTACATCGTCGTCGCCTTACCGGCGCATTGTCGCACGCTAGCCCCCGCTCAGCGTGAAGTTGGGCTCACTCTCGCGCTCGAACGTGAAGCTGTCTTCACGTTCGGCCGGGGGGTCAGGCGCTCCGGACGTCAGGCCTTGGCGTCGATCGCGGCGTTCAGCGTCGGGCTGGGCCGCATCACCGCCGCCGTCATGTCGTGGTCGGGCGCGTAGTAGCCGCCGATGTCCACCGGCTTGCCCTGCACCACGGTCAGTTCGTTGAGAATGACGTCCTGGTTCTTGGTCAGCGCATCCGCCACCGCGGCGAAGTGCTTGGCCAGCGCGGGATCCTCGGTCTGCGCGGCGAGTTCCTCGGCCCAGTACTTGGCCAGGAAGAACTGGCTGCCGCGGTTGTCGAGCTCACCGGTCTTGCGCGACGGGCTCTTGTTGGCGTCGAGCAGCTTGCCGATCGCCGAGTCCAGCGTGGCCCCCAGGATCTTGGCGCCCACATTGCCGGTCTTGACGCCCAGGTCGTCGAAACTTGCTGCCAGCGCGAGGAATTCGCCGAGCGAATCCCAGCGCAGGTGGTTCTCCTCGACCAGCTGCTTGACGTGCTTGGGCGCCGAGCCGCCCGCCCCGGTCTCATACATGCCGCCGCCGGCCATCAGCGGCACGATCGACAGCATCTTGGCGCTGGTGCCCAGCTCCAGGATCGGGAACAGGTCGGTGAGGTAGTCGCGCAGGATGTTGCCGGTGGCGGCGATGGTGTCCTGACCGCGGATCAGCCGCTCCAGGGTGTAGCGCATGGCCCACACCTGCGGCATGATCTGGATCTCCAGGCCCTCGGTGTCGTAGTCCTTGAGGTAGGCCTTGACCTTCTTGCGCAGCTCCGCCTCGTGCGGACGCTCGGTGTCGAGCCAGAACACCACCGTCATGCCGGAGGCCTTCGCCCGCTGCACGGCCAGCTTCACCCAGTCCCGGATGGCGGCGTCGGTGACCCGGCACAGCCGCCAGATGTCGCCGGCCTCCACGTTCTGGCTCATCAGCACCTCACCGGTGGCCAGGTCGACGACGTCGGCGACGCCGGCCTCGGGAACCTCGAACGTCTTGTCGTGGCTGCCGTACTCCTCGGCCTTTTGCGCCATCAACCCGACGTTGGGGACGGTGCCCATGGTGGCCGGGTCGAACTGGCCGTGGGTCTTGCAGAAGTTGATCAGCTCCTGATAGATGCGGGCGAAGGTGGACTCGGGGTTGACGGCCTTGGTGTCCTTCTGCCGCCCGTCGGCGCCGTACATCTTGCCGCCGGCCCGGATCATCGCCGGCATCGAGGCGTCGACGATCACGTCCGAGGGCGAGTGGAAGTTGGTGATGCCGTTGGCCGAGTCGACCATCGCCAGCTCGGGACGGTGCTCGTGGCAGGCGTGCATGTCCTCGATGATCTCCTCGCGTTGCGAGGCCGGCAGCGTCTCGATCTTGCTGTAGAGGTCAGATAGGCCGTTGTTGACGTTGACGCCCAAGTCGTCGAAGAGCTTCTGGTGCTTGGCGAACGCGTCCTTGTAGAAGACCTTGATGGCGTGGCCGAACACGATCGGGTGGCTGACCTTCATCATGGTGGCCTTGACGTGCAGCGAGAACATCACGCCGGTCTTGCGGGCGTCTTCCATCTGCTCTTCGTAGAACTCGCGCAGCGCTTTGACGCTCATGAACATCGAGTCGATGATGTCGCCGTCGAGCAGCGACACCTTCTCCTTGAGCACAATCGTCTTGCCGCCCTTGGTGTTCAGCACCATCTTGACGTCGCGGTCGCGATCCAGGGTCATCGACTTCTCGCCGTGGTAGAAGTCGCCGTGGCGCATGGTGGCCACGTGCGTGCGCGACGCCTGCGACCACTCCCCCATGCTGTGCGGATGCTTGCGCGCGTACTCTTTGACCGCCTTGGGCGCACGCCGGTCCGAGTTGCCTTCCCGCAGAACCGGGTTCACCGCGCTGCCCAGGCACTTGGCGTAGCGGTCGTGGATGTCGCGCTCGTCGTCGGTCTTGGGGTCCGCGGGATAGTCCGGCAGGTTGAATCCCTTGCCCTGCAGTTCTTTGATGGCGGCGACCAGCTGCGGCACCGAGGCGCTGATGTTGGGCAGCTTGATGATCGTGGTGTCGGGCAGTCCGGTGAGCCGGCCGAGTTCGGCCAGGTTGTCGGGCACCCGCTGTGCTTCGGTCAGGACGTCGGGGAACTCGGCCAGGATGCGGGCCGCCAGCGAGATGTCACTGGGTTTGACGTCGATACCCGCCGGCCCGGTGAAGGCCTGCACGATCGGCAGGAACGAATACGTCGCCAGCAGCGGCGCCTCGTCGGTCAGCGTGTAGATGATGGTCGGCTGGTCGGCGCACATGGCTGTTCTCCCGGCGTCAGGGTTCGTGTGTCGTTTTGCTCCGCGTTGTACACGGCGGCCCCAGTATCCCGCACCGCGTAATGGCGGCCACCGGCGGTGAGCAGGTGGCGACAGCCGCGCGGGATGCGATAGGCTGCGACACGGTCATGAGTGCCAGCGCTAAGCCCCGGCTTGCTGGCCGGCAACCCTCCAACCGCGGTGGGGTGCCCCGGGTGATTGACCGGGTTGAGTAGCCACCACCGGCTACGCGGCAAGCGCGGGTCCGCCACAACGGGCCCCCCGAGTAGACAGGGGAACCTGATGCGTGCCTCCTTGTGCCCGCTCGCCCGTTGCTGTTGTCGCTAACCCCACTCCTGCACCAGCGATAACACCTCACGAAGAAAGCATTCACACCATGACCGCCGGTAACAACTGGTCGTTCGAGACCAAGCAGATCCACGTCGGCCACGCCGGTGACCCGGAGACCGGGTCGCGCGCCCTGCCGATCTACCAGACCACGTCGTATCTGTTCAGCGACACCGACGAGGCCGCTGCTCGCTTCGCACTGGCCGAGCCGGGCAACATCTACACCCGCCTGACCAACCCGACCAGCGCGGTCATCGAGGAGCGCATCGCCGCACTCGAGGGTGGGGTGGGCGCCACCCTGCTGTCGGCCGGGCAGGCTGCCAGCACGTTCGCGATCTTCAACCTGGCCGGCGCCGGCGATCACATCGTGGCCAGCCCGCGGCTGTACGGCGGCACCTACAACCTGTTCCGGTACTCACTGCCCAAGCTGGGCATCGAGGTCAGCTTCGTCGAGGACCCCGACAACCTGGAGTCCTGGGCCGCGGCGGTGCGGCCGAACACCAAGGCGTTCTACGCCGAGACCATCTCCAACCCGAAGATCGACATCCTCGACACCCCCGGCGTCTCGCAGGTGGCCCACGAGCACGGGGTGCCGCTGATCGTCGACAACACCATCGCCACCCCGTACCTGATCCAGCCGATCAGCCAGGGCGCCGACATCGTCGTGCACTCGGCCACCAAGTACCTGGGCGGGCACGGCACCGCGATCGCCGGCGTGATCGTGGACAGCGGCAACTTCGACTGGACCCAGGGCCGTCACCCCGGCTTCACCACGCCGGACCCGAGCTACAACGGCCTGGTCTACGCCGACCTGGGCGAGCCGGCGTACGCGATCAAGATCCGCGCCCAGCTGATGCGCGACTACGGGTCGGTGGCCTCCCCGTTCAACGCCTTCCTGATCGCGCAGGGCCTGGAGACGCTGAGCCTGCGGGTCGAGCGCCACGTCGCCAACGCCCAGCGGGTCGCGGAGTTCCTGGCCGCCCGCGACGACGTGCTCAGCGTCAACTACGCCGGGCTGCCCAGCTCACCGTGGTATCAGCGGGCACAGCAGCTGGCCCCCAAGGGCGTCGGGGGCGTGCTCTCCTTCGAGGTCGCCGGCGGGATCGAGGCTGGGAAGGCCTTCGTCAACGCGCTGAAGCTGCACAGCCACGTCGCCAACATCGGTGACGTGCGCTCGCTGGTGATCCACCCGGCCTCCACCACACATAGCCAGCTGTCCGGGGACGAGCTGCTGAGCACCGGTGTCACCCCGGGCCTGGTGCGGCTGGCGGTCGGCATCGAGGGTATCGAGGACATCCTGGCCGACCTGGAGCTCGGATTCGCCGCGGCGGCCGCTCAGCTCGGCGACTCCTCGGCGCTGGCGGCGCGTTGAGGCGGTCGGCGATGACGATCTCCGACGTGTCCAGGCAGGTGCTGCCCGCCGAGGGAGAGACCGGCGTGGTCGGGATCGGCTCGCTGCGCCTGGAGAGCGGGGCGGTGCTCGACGACGCCCATATCGCCGTGCAGCGCTGGGGTGAGCTGTCGCCGCAACGCGACAACGTCGTGATGGTGCTGCACGCGCTGACCGGGGACTCGCACGTCACCGGGCCCGCCGGCCCCGGGCATCCCACCGCGGGCTGGTGGGACGGAATCGTCGGGCCCGGTGCCCCGATCGACACCGACCGCTGGTGCGCGGTGGCCACCAACGTGTTGGGTGGCTGCCGCGGATCGACCGGCCCGAGTTCGCTGGCCCGCGACGGAAAGCCCTGGGGTTCACGATTTCCCGCCATCTCGATTCGCGACCAGGTGGAAGCCGACATCGCCGCGCTGGCTGCGCTCGGCATCACCGAGGTGGCCGCGGTGCTGGGCGGTTCGATGGGCGGCGCCCGCGGGCTGGAGTGGATGATCGGCCACCCCGACAAGGTGGGCGCGGGTCTGCTGTTGGCCGTCGGCGCCCGGGCCACCGCCGACCAGATCGGCACGCAGAGCACCCAGATCGCCGCGATCAAGGCCGACCCGAACTGGTGCGGCGGCGACTACCACGGCACCGGCCGCAGTCCCGACACCGGGCTGGCGATCGCCCGGCGCATTGCGCACCTGACCTACCGCGGTGAAGCCGAGCTGGACCGGCGGTTCGGCAACGCCGCCCAGGACGGCGAGGACCCGGCCGACGGCGGCCGCTACGCGGTGGAGAGCTACCTGGGCTACCAGGGCGGCAAGCTGGTGGCCCGGTTCGACGCGGGCAGTTATGTGACGCTGACCGATTCACTGTCCTCCTTCGACGTGGGCCGCGGCCGAGGTGGCGTCGCGGCCGCTTTGCGCGGCTGCCCGGTGCCGGCGGTGGTCGCTGGGATCACCTCCGACCGGCTGTATCCGCTGCGCCTGCAGGCGGAGCTGGCCGAGCTGCTGCCCGGCTGCGACGGCCTGCAGGTGGTCGACTCCGAGTGCGGGCATGACGGCTTCCTGCTGGAGACCGACCGCGTCGGCGAGCTGATCCGCCAGACCCTGGAGCTGGCGGGCCCGGCCGGGGACCGCCGGCGGTGAGCTCCGGGGCGCGGCAGGACCGATCGCTGTCGTTCGGCTCGCAGGCCGCCGCCTACGAGCGTGGCCGCCCGTCCTATCCCCCGGAGGCCATCGACTGGCTGCTGCCACCGAACGCCCGGGATGTCCTCGACCTGGGCGCGGGCACCGGCAAGCTGACCGCCCGGCTGGTGGAACGGGGCCTGGATGTCGTAGCCGTGGACCCGATCGCCGAAATGCTCGAGGTGCTGGCCGCGGCGCTGCCCGACACCCCGGCCCTGCTCGGGACCGCCGAGCAGATCCCGCTGCCGGACAACAGCGTCGACGCGGTGCTGGTGGCCCAGGCCTGGCACTGGTTCGACCCGGCGCGCGCCATCCCCGAACTGCTGCGGGTGCTGCGGCCCGGCGGCCGGCTGGGCCTGGTGTGGAACACCCGCGACGAACGGCTGGGCTGGGTCAAGGAGCTGGGCACGATCATCGGCCGCGAAGACGCCCGCGACGCGGTGGATGCCGGCGTGCAACTGCCCGAACCGTTCGGCGACATCGAGGGCCATCAGGTGGAGTGGACCAACTACCTGACCCCGCAGGCGCTGATCGACCTGGTCGCCTCCCGCAGCTACTGCATCACCTCCCCGGACGCGGTGCGCACCAAGACCCTGGATCAGGTTCGGCAACTGCTGGCCACCCATCCGGCGCTGGTCGGTGCGACCGGGCTGGCCCTGCCCTACATCACGGTGTGTGTGCGGGCAACGCTGTCAGGCGCCGCCTGACCACATCCCCGGCCGCAGTTTGGTGCGACTTCGCCGGCGCTGCGGCGACAGCGCCGTACCCGAAGCGTGACCTGGCCGTATCGTCGACGTGACGGTGCTGCTGCAGAGTTGCAGCTGACGGGGGCTGTCCGGGTACCCCATACGAACATGGGGGGACCGACATGGGGCATAACCGCGTGCGAGCGGCGGTACCGACGGTGACCGCGATGGCGGCGGCCGGCACGATATGGGCGGGCATGATCACCTCCGTCTGGCTGGCGATACCGGCGCAGGCGAGTCCGGTCGACACCTCGTTCCTGTCCGATCTGGCCGGGGCGGGGGTCCCGGTCGGTGACCCGGCCGCGACGGCCGCGCTCGGCCAGTCCGTCTGCCCCATGCTGACCGAGCCCGCCGGCACCGCCGCCTCGGTGGCATCCCCGATCGCCGGACTCGGCGGCGGTCCGGCCATGTCACCGGAGATGGCGCAGCTGTTCACCGAGATCGCGGTGCAGGCCTACTGCCCGCAGATGCTGTCGCAGTTGGCCAGCGGCCAGGTACCGGAACTGCCGCAGATCCCGGGCATGTCAGCCGGTATCCCGGGGCTGTCCGGCGGGATCCCAGCCATCCCCGCACTTCCGGGCTTCCCCGCCGGCCTGTAACCCGGCGGAGGGCCTTGGCGGCCGTACCGGGCCGAATCTCATTGCGGCGCAAGTGCGGTTGCGCGCATCCGTTCTCCTGTTGTTTACCCGCGTCGGCGTTTGCCGCGGCCGACAGCGGGTATGCGGCTTCGGCCGGCCGGGAGGGACGGTCCTATGGGCGGCACTGACAAGGCCCCCACGGACCGAAAGGCCACCGCCCATGACTCACCGCCTGACCCCGCATTTCGCCGACGTGCAAGCCCATTACGACCTGTCCGACGATTTCTATCGGCTCTTCCTCGATCCGTCCCAGACCTACAGCTGCGCCTACTTCCGGCGCTACGACATGACCCTGGAGGAGGCCCAACTCGCCAAGATCGACCTTTCGCTGGGCAAATTGGGTCTGCGGCCGGGCATGACGTTGCTCGACATCGGCTGCGGCTGGGGTGCCACCATGCGCCGGGCCATCGAGAAGTACAACGTGAACGTGATCGGCCTGACGCTGAGCAAGAACCAGGCCGTCCATGTGGAGTCGATGTTTGCCGCGATGGACACGATCCGGTCGACCGGCTCGTCGAACTCCTCCCAACCGGCCAGCAGCACGCGTCTGCTGCACGAGGTG